>NZ_JBVIJE010000001.1:0-614379 GCF_055581585.1 Streptomyces sp. NPDC031426 | reverse complement strand
CCGCTACGAGCGCAAAGCCGAACACTTCATGGCCTTCACCGCCATCGCCTGCAGCCTCATCTGCTACCGCAGACTCACCAAATGAGACGAGGTCTTAAGAAACCAGCCTGGAACCAGGACGCACCCAGCAGGTCGCATGACATGCCGATCCACAGGTCTTGACTATTCCTCCGAGCAATTTCGTCGGCGGAGACCCGGCCCGTCTGTGGCACGGCGCGACGGACTCCTCCTGGTGCGGGCCCACCGATGCACTGATCGCCCCCCTCCTGAACCGGGTCATGTCCGACACGATCAACCGGCTCTTCTCCGCAGGACAGAGCTTCGCCGATCCCTCGTCACGCGTCATGACGATCGCGCCGACCAGCGCGTCCAGGCCGGCATCGCAGACTCGGCGAAATGACCCGCTCGATTCAGCGAGCCGTCGTCGAAATCGGCGTCCCCGGCGAGATGCGCCCTTCCGGCACACCACAGGCGTTCAGGCGCCCCGGTCGCCCGTCCGCCAGGGTCGACGCCTCATCGTCCAGGTCTGACTCCACTGCGCGGCCCTGAGCGTGCGTCCTATGCGGTGATCGGGTTGGTGGCGCCGCATGTCCGCCGTCGGTGCGCCAGGATGGCCGTCCTCAAGTCCGCAGGCGGATCTCACCGCCCCCGCCCTCCCCCGGACTTCCCAACACGCTCAGCGAGTCACGGCTTCGTGCGCTGCCTCGGCGCGGAGCCTCCGCACCGACGCCGTCACCTGCGCAGATGGTGGTCCAGCGCCGGCCAGGACAGACGCCGCCACGGAAGCGGATGGACCGGTTCCAGTCAGATGCTTCCGCGAAAATCAGACCGGCGTTCGTCGCCCATACCGGAGACGTCCGGAACCCCGGTGCCCACACCGCCGTCACCTCATCTTCCTCCATCCCGTATCCCACAGGTCGGGTGGGAGGCGTGTGCGACCGGGAGCGTGTGGATGGATACGCAGGTCACCGAGGTCCGCGTCCACCATGCCTGGCACCAGTCCGCGCTGGGCCGCCAGACGCCGCAAGGCCGAGCGCAGCTCGGCATGCTCGTCGGTCACCAGCCAGGCCCCCAGCGGGCCCCGGGCGGCTCCGCCTCCGGTCCGACACGCCGACGGCCGTATGCCAACAGCAGGCCGGCGAGCGCGAAACGCGGCGACGCCATGGCACCGATGCCCAGACGCGGACGCACGGTCTGCGGGCGGTGCGTAGCCAGTGCGGCGCCGCCGATGTCGTCTTACGGTCGTGGCAGGGGACTCAACAACCTTTCCGCCTCAGCTCATGAAGGGCAGGCGAGACCCATGGAAGCTCCCGGCATGCGCGTGATCGTCGTCGGGGCCACCGATGTCCACTGAGTGGCTGCGGGCGCGGATCGTGTCAGCGGGCAGCGAGGCGGTGAAGCCACCCCGTGGGTCACGTCGATCGGCCGGTACCAATGCAATGCACGCAGTCGCTGTTCTCGATCGCGGCGCGCGCGTGCGGCTCGCTCGCCCCGCCGTTCGGTCAGGCGTGCCCAGCCGTCCCAGTCGTCCTCGCCGAGGCCGTCCTCGATCGACCAGATCGGAAAGCGGTCGATCAGCTCCTCGTAGCGGTCGATGAGTTCGTCGCTGGGTCAGTGCCTCGCCCGCGACGAGTGGCGATCCAGGCGGACCAGGGCAGTACGTGCCGGGCAGGGGCCGTACTTCTTCACGGCGGGCCTTCTTCTCAGGCGGGGACCGGGGTCAGCCGAGGCCGAACCAGCCGAGGACGGTCTGGACGAGCAGGATGGTGGACATGCCCGCGACGCCGACGACCACGGCGGTGGCGCCGATCCGGTAGCGGGGGCCGTTGGCCGCCGCGCCGAGCACGGAGCGGCGGTTGGTGAGGACCAGGAGGTAGACCAGCACGACGGGGCTGATCAGGCCCTGGAGGACCTGGGTGCCGATGAGCAGCTGGATGACGTTCACCGGGGTCATGGCGACCACCGCGCCGAGCACGATCTGGACGGTGAACAGGCCCAGGAAGAGCGGTGCGTCGCGGAAGCTACGGGACACGGAGCGTTCCACTCCGGCGGCCTCGCCGACGGCGTAGCTGGCGGAGAGCGGGACGACGGCACCGGCGAGCGCGGAGGCACCGATCAGGCCCACGGCGAAGAGGAGTTCGGCGTTCTGACCGGCGACCGGTTTGAGGGCCTCGGCGGCCTGGGCGGCTGAGTCCAGCGGGCCGGTGCCGCCGATCGCGGCAGCGGTGGCGATGATGATCGTCAGGCTGATGAGGCAGGCGAACACCGCACCGATCACGGCGTCCAGCTTGATGAGCCGGTAGTCCTCGGGCTTGGCGCCCCGGTCGACGACGCCTGCCGCGGCGTAGAACTGCATGTACGGGCTGACGGTCGTGCCGATCAGGGCGACGGCGAGCAGGATGAAGCTCTTGTTGGGCTCGATGTGCGGGACGACGAGGTGCTTGCCGACCTCGCCCCAGTGGGGGTGGCCGAGGATCATCGCGATGGGGTAGGCGAAGAACGCCAGCGACATGATGAGGAAGATGCGTTCGGCCCACCGGTAGGAGCCGAACAGTACCAGCGACCAGAGCAGGATCGCGGCGGGCGGGATGACCGCCCACTTGGGTACGCCGAGGAGCTCGAAGGCGGCGCCGATGCCGGCGAACTCGCTGACGACCAGGCCGGTGTTGGCCAGCAACAGGCAGAAGACGGCGAGGGCGGTCAGCCGGAGGCTGAACTGTTCGCGGATCAGCGCCCCCAGGCCCTTGCCGGTGTGGGCGCCGAGGCGTACGGCCATCTCCTGGACCATGACCAGGGCGACGGTGACCAGCACCATGAAGAACAGCGTGCCGTAGGCGAATTGGGAGCCCGCAGAGGCGTAGGTGGCGATGCCTGCGGCGTCGTTGCCGGCATTCGCGGCGACCAGGCCGGGACCGGCGATGGCAGCGACCATCGCGAGACGGCCCAGGCCCCGCCGCCGCGTGGCGGGGGCGGCGGGGGACGCGGCCGAAGTGGTGTCCAGGTCGCCGGTCACTGCAGAAACCTCCGGAAGTGCAGACGCCCGCGCTCGGGCAGCAGATGGTCGAGCAGGTCATCGGCAAGGATCCGGCCGAGCGGGCGGTCGGTGTCGTCCACCACCAGAAGTGAGGAGGCGCGGGAGGCGACCAGCTGGTCAGCGGCCTCGCCGAGGGGAGTGTCGGGGCGGACGGTCACCGGAGGGCCGAACTGGGATCGCCAGGTCACCAGGTCGGCCATCAGGGTGGTGTCCTCGGCGACGGCCAGGTCGAACAGGGGCAGGTCGCACAGCAGCCGGCCGTTGTCGTCCACGACGGCGATCGCGTCGATCTCGGTGCGGTGCTCGGCCTGTTCCGCCAGCTGCGCCCGCACCTTGGCGACGGTCTCGTCCGGGCGGGCGATGATCAGCAGGGTGGTCATGGCACCGCCGGCGGTGCCCTCGCGGTGGGTCAGCAGCCTTCGCAGCTCCGCGGCCTCCCCGCTCGGCATGCGGGACAGCAGGGCCTCGCGCTCCTCGCGGGTGAGGTCGCGCAGGGCGTCGGTAGCCTCGTCCGGCTCCATCTCGTCCAGCAGGCGGGCGGCGTGTTCCGGCTGGGCCTCGCGCAGCAGGTTCTCCAACTCGTGCGGTTCCATCTCCTCCAGCGCGTCGGCGGCCTGCTCCGGCTCCAGCCAGCCCAGCAGCTGCTGGCGTTCGTCGCGGCCGAGGTCCTCGAGGATGTCGGCGAGGTCAGCCGGGCGCAGCCGCTGCAGGGCGGCCCGGGAGGCGCGCAGCCGGACCTCCGGCGGGCCCTCGGTGGCCTGTTCGGCGAACGGTGCCACGGCCTGCCAGTCCAGCACCCGCTCCGGGGTCGGCCGGGCCTGCCGGCGCCGCGGGCCGAGCCGACGCAGCAGGGTCGGCAGGGAGACGTCCACGCCGACCAGCACGACCTGGCCGACCAGGGGCGCGAGGTACAGGTCGGCGGCCCGGGTGACCTGGACGCCGTCCACGTCCACGAGCTGGTGGTCAAGGATGTCCTTGGCCAGCAGCACCTCGCCGGGGCGGCGGGAGAAGTCGCGCAGGTCGACGCGGGCGGTGCGCAGCTGTACGTGGCCTGCCTGCACCTTGCCGATCGCGTCCGAGGCCACGAAGGTCTGTCGGCGGCCGATGCGCAGGATCAGCCCGGTGACCGGCGGGTACGGCTCCGTGCCGTACAGCCGGGCGACCACGTCGACGACGCGGCCGACCTCCTCGTCCGCCTGGTTGGTGACCGGTCCACCGATCAGGCCGGCCAGCGAGACGAGGGAGGCGCGGACGGTTTTGGTGGCGGTGGCACGGCGTTCGAGGTGGACCCGGCGGTTGCGGAACCGAGCCTTGGTGGACATGAGCAGAGTGTGAGCAGCCAAGGTGAACACCTCCTTGCCCCGCCACGACGGGGCAACGGGCGGCCCTCGGCGGTGCTCTTCCTCCCCGTACCGGCCGGTGACCAGGTATTGCCAGGGCATACGTCGGCACGCCTGGACAAGCCGGTGCGCAGGCCGGACCACCGGGAACGAGCCGGACGGGTCAGGAAGGAACGAGCTACCGCGGGCCGCGGAAGGACGGCGCGGACAACACGAAGAGGGGCCGACTATGGCCCGGACTACTGTCCATGTCGCCTCCTCCCGGTCACGGCCGCGCACGAGGTGTCGCGGTCTTGCGGCAAGGGGCAGCCGGAGCACGCTCGGTTCCGGCACACCCCAACTCGTCAGAGCTTTGGCACTCCACGGCGTGATCCCCGTACGGGGAAGCCACTTGGGGTCACCCCTTGGGCCGGGGAGACCTGTCCTGATCCGGAGCGTCTCTCGACGGGTGGGATCAGTGGCCTGTGTCCGTGAAGACGCCTCACCGAACGAGGTGTCTGTTCAAACCGCCTAAAGCCTACGCCCGCCCTCACCCGCTTCCCTAATCCATGACCGGTCTTTGACCGAGGGCGGCCGACGGCAGGCCGTCACCGGCGTTGTCCGCCACGGTCATCTGTCGCCGGAGTGTCCTGGCGAGAAGCTGGCCGCCATCCACCCATGTACGACGGCCACGGGCAGGCGCCCGTCCGCGGCGATGATGTCCTCGGGTACGCCGGTGATCCAGGCGGCGAGTGCGGCCCTGCGCAGGTCGGCGGCGCGGGTGGCGAGCCCGGCACGATAGGCGTCCGCGGAGCCCACGGTCAGCTTCGGGGCGTCCTCGGCCAGCTGCCGGGCGGCGTGGCGCACAGCGCCGTGCGCGCACCGGATGTCGACGTCGCTCATGCCGCCGTGGTCTCACGTTCCCCGACGAGGCACGTGTCGTCCAAGTGGCACTGCAGATCGCGCACGACCGACCCTGACCGGCAAAGGCAAGTACGCATCCTCGCTGCGGCACGCGGTAACCACCACCTCCCTGCGCGGCACCCCAGCCGCGCCATGTCCACGGGCACTCCTGCGCCCGGTGGTGATGCTGTCTGCGCGTTCGGCGTGCGGGGGTGACGGCTGCTGCGTGCCCCCGGCCTCCCCCGAACCCGGGGGCCGTGGAGGCCACCATGACCGACACCACCGTGACCACGGTCGTCGCGCCACGCGTGGCGGTACTCGACGACGCGCACATCGGCGACATCCAGGGCGCGCTGGGCACCATCCGCTTGGACGACCACGACGAGCGCCGGGGTCTGTCGGCCAAGCCGGCCAGAACTACCGCACCCACCTTCGATGGACCCTGCTCCTGCTGGTGCCCGTGCTGTACATCAACCAAGACGTGGTGCTGCGCCTCGGCGCGGTCACCGGTGTCGGCCACCCGGCTGAGCCTGGAGCGGTTCGGGAAGTTCTGGGGCGCGTTCAGCGTGATCGACCTGTTCCTGCTCAACGCGCCCACTCTGGTGACCGAGTTCATCGGGATCACGCTGTCCGCCGGCTACCTGGGCCGGCCCAGGGCGGTGGTGGTGGTGGTGCTGGCCCCATGATCATCATCACGTCGGCAGTCACCGGATCCTTCCGCCGCTTCGAGCGGGTGGTGACGACGCTGTGCGCGGCGTCGCTGCTGTGGGTGCCGATCTACTTCATGGTCACCCGCCCGCCTCGCAGATGGCCGCCGACTTCATCACCCCGAACCTGCCGCGCGGCTCCGGGCACCTGTCCACGGTGACGCCGCTGATCATCGGCATCGTCGTCGTGGTCATCGGCGCTGCCGCGATGACGGGCTCACGGCCGCCGCGTTCTCGGGGACGCACGGCTTCGGCCAGGTCCCCGACACCGCCGGGATGGCGCACGGCCTCGAGGCCAAGGCAGGCAAGCTGGCCGGGGTGCTGTTCGCGATCGCGCTGCTGGACGCCTCGATCATCGGCGCGTTCGCCGTGCCGCTGTCGACCGCGTACGCGATCGGTGACGTGCTGGGCATGAAGCACTCCCTGCACCGGGGTGTCGGCGGCGCGAAGGGTTTCTACGCCGTCTACGCCGGGCTCGTTGCCGCCGCGGCCACGATCGTGATGATCCCGGGCTCGCCGCTGGACCTGCTGACCGAGGGCGTGCAGACCCTCATCGGCGTGCTGCTGCCGTCCGCGAGCGTGTTCCTTTTGCTGCTGTGCAAGGACAAACAGGTTCTGGGACCGTGGGTCAACGGCCCGAAGGCCAACGCCTTCACTGCGGCGGCGGTGGGGGTGCTGGTCATGCTGTTGGTGATCCTGCCCGCCTCCGTCCTGTACCCGGACATCAGCGCGGACGCGATCAGGAAATCTGGGCGGAGGGGTGATCCTGCACGACGGCGCCGGCGTGCGCTGACTGAACACGGCTGCCACCCTGTGGTGTTCGGCGGCGGTCGGCGTACTGGCCGCCCCCGGACGGCTCACCCTGGCCGTGCTCGGCACCCTGACCGTGCTCGGCATCCACATGCTGCTGCGCCCGGCCGGACGCCTGCCGGACCGGCCCCCGGCCGCCGGCAGCGACCCGGACACCCAGGTACCGGCCGGCGTGCACCTGCGCTGCGAGCGCAGGTCCCAGACCCACACCCGGGCCCTGCTCGCCCAGGCCCTGACCGACTCCGGGCTGACCGCGACCGGTCTGCGGGCTCGCCGCGAGCGCGAGGACACCACCAGCGTCCGCGCCGCCGTCACGGTCAGCGGCGACGCGGCTGCCGCGCTGGAGCAGGTCCTCTCCCGTCTCTCACTGGAGCCCGGGGTGCACGACCTGCGCTGGCACCCGCCTCGCCCGGTTCCTCCCCGACGAGGCGGACAAGTCGCTTGCGCCGACTGGCCTGCCTGCGTTCCGGCTCCCGCGAGGCGTTGAAGGCCGTCGCGTACAGTGCGGTGCCGAAGGCCCCACGCTCCGGGTTCGCAGTTCGCCCCACCGGGTCCTCTTCGTCTTGTCCGCAGCCGAGCCGGGCGGAACGGCTCTGGGTGGCCATCCCATCGGGGAAGGAAAGCACATGGCAGTGCAGGTTCTGCGGGCTGAGGAGAGGGCCCCCACGCCGTGGAAGAACGGCGGAGGTGTCACCTCCGAGGTGGCCGTTCACCCCGAGGGAGCGGGGACGAGCGATTTCGTCTGGCGCGTCAGCATTGCCGATGTCGCGCAAAGCGGTCCGTTTTCCATCTTCGAGGGCGTGGACAGGATCATCACCGTCGTCGAAGGTCTCGGCATGGCCCTGACGGTCGACGGCGACCGGCGCGTGATGACCGCCCCGTACGAGCCGTTCACCTTCTCCGGTGACTGCGAGACACAATGCGAGCTGCTCGGCGGGCCGATCGTCGACTTCAACGTCATGGTGCGGCGCGCCGATGCGACGGCACGGGTCCAGATCGCGCGCGACCGCGTCGCGGTGCGGCCGGAAGCCGGAACGTGCGTGCTCGCAGTGGTCCTTCAAGGGTCGGTCGTCCTCGGCGGGACGTCCGTCCGCCTCGACCGCTTGGATGCCGCGCTGTTCGCCGAGGGTGACGCCGCCGACATCGACGTGGCCGGGGTTCTCGCCCTGGTCACTGTCGACGACTGCGGCTCAGACTGATCCGGCGTGCCCCGTTTGCCCCGGGTGCCCCGCCATGTTCATCGCCCTGGCCTCCCCTTGAGCGGCTCACGAAGTGACGACCCGGCGGGTGGATCTCGACCGTAGGGCGGCCACCCGGGCAGCGCCATCGTAGGAGCTCCAGGTCTGGGTGAGCACCGCGGTTCCGAGCCGGGAAGAGATCAGGTCGGGTTCGCGAGAATGGCGCTCGTCACCTGTCCCCGGACGAAGTCCTGGGCGTCGTGCGGGGAGGCGGCCATGCGCTCCGAGCGAAAGGCAGTCGGCGTGCGGCCCGTCATCGCCTTGAACACGCGGTCGAAGTGAGGCTGATCGTGGTACCCGGCTTGCGTCGCGGCGTCGGCCCAGCTGGCACCGGCCTCTTTCAGGTGTAGAGCCGCCTGCAGCCGCATCACCTGCGCCGCCCCCTTCGGCGTCAGCCCTGTGTAACAGCGGAAGCGCCGTTCGAGGTGGCGACGGCTCCAGCCGATCTGTGCCGCGAGTTCCTCGACCCGTACCCGTCCACTGGTCCCCTGTATCTGGCGCCAGGCCCAGACCACCTCGGGGCTGACAGCAGGGCCTGCGTCGAGTGCAGCGCGCAGCACGCGGTCCAACACGGCGAAGCGGCTGTGCCAGTCCGGTACCTGCGCCAGCCGGGCGGGCAGGTCTGCCCAGGGCCGGCGACAGAGGTCCTCGGGAGGAACGGACAGCTCAGCCCATTCGGACATGGGCACTCCGAACAGCCGGTAGGCGGCGAGGGGGCTGAGCAGGACGGTCACCCCATGGATGAGGCCGGTGTGCTCGCCGATCGCGCCCCTCGTCCGGATGCCACCGGCCAACGAGGACCCGCTCCACGTGCGTCTCGGGTCGCAGGAGTCGAGAACGCGCAGCGGGTCGCCGAAGCCCAGCATCACCTTCACCACGCCGTCGGGGATCAGGAGTCTGCGCCGTGCTCCGATCGCATGGAAACGAAAGCCGCGATAGCCCAGGACCTGATCGCGTAAGTCAGGGGCAGCGCGCCGTTCGAGAAGTTCGTGTCTGTACATGGGTCGAACCCCCATAGGTCGACGTGAACACGGCAAAGACCGTAGGCGATACAGGCGCTGTAAGGCACAGACGAGGGGAATTTGGCCGAATCAGGCACCGAGGGCCGGTAGGTCGCATTCGTACAAGCCTGGCCACACGATCCTGGAAAGCCTTGGGTCAGCGCGGACGGCCGGTGACGCCGGCCGCGTCAAGGCTGCGCGGAATCCGATCGGAAAGAGGAAGCAATGCGATCTTCTCTGACTAAGGCGCTCCTCACCGCAACTGCCCTCGCCGGGATTGCGGCTGGGAGTCTCGCGGGCGCAAGTCCGAGCGTGGCGGCCCCGCAGGCGGCCGCCAGGCCCGCGGTCGGCAGCCGGCACATCTCCCCGCTCGCGGTGAACAACCTCGGCCTGAACACGGCCCGGGCAGAAAACTGGCAGAGCTGCCTGAACGCCTGGGGCTTCAACGCCGGCACCGTCGACGGGCAACTGGGCACCAACAGCTGGGAGGCGGCGCAGAGGATGCTCAACGCCTGGGGCTACAACGCCGGCACCGTGGACGGGATCGTCGGCACCAACACGATCAAGGCACTGCAGCGCTTTCTGAACGCCGTCGGCTACAACGCCGGTGCCGTTGACGGGATCGCCGGATCGCAGACCAGGACCGCGTTCTGGAACTACAACGCCACGGGCTGCTGAGTCAGCCAGCCGTGCAGCAGCCGGTTGCCGTAACCGGCGCTGCACGGTGCAGGCCTGGAACCTGCGTGGAAGCAGTGCCCGGCCAAGTAGGCCGAGCCGCCACCGTGGGGCCGCCCGCCTTCCCGGGCGGCCCCACGGCCGAACGCACGCGCCTCACGGAAGGGACGTCACCTCGGGGAAGGCCGAGGACGGACCGTCGAGCAGGCGCACCCGGCGGTTCCGCGAGACGGGCGAGCCCCAGCCGGTGGACGCACGGGCCGGGGCTTCTTCGTGGCGCCGTCAGGCGGGACGGATGTGCTCCGCCTGGGGGCCCTTCTGGCCCTGCGTGATGTCGAAGGTCACCTTCTGGCCTTCCTGCAGCTCCCGGAAGCCCTGGGCGTCGATGTTCGAGTAGTGGGCGAAGACGTCGGGGCCACCGCCGTCCTGCTCGATGAAGCCGAAGCCCTTCTCCGCGTTGAACCACTTCACCGTGCCTGTAGCCATGTGCCTGTCTCCCTCGAGGGACTCGTATCGGGCCCCGCACCGCGCGGGATCCGGAGGTGATCGCCCTGGTCCGGAGAGGCCTTGAACAGCAAAAACGCCCGTGACCGCGATCACGGGCGAACGGGACTTCGGAACCACGACTGCTGATCACGACGCTACACCGACTGGTGCGACTCGGCCAGTGGAACACGGCGTTGACCTCGTCGGGCTGCATTCGTCACCACTCAAATCCACTTCTCTTGATGGCCCGTGCCCTGCGGGACTCCGGCTTTGCGGCAGCGGTCCGGCTCGTCCGTCCACTCCCGGGGCAAATACAACTGCCAGTCCAGCGGACACGATGCCGTGTCCGTAGCGGCATGAACGCTGACCGCGACCTGGCAGTTCGCCCGCTTGCCCAACGCCCCGCAGTACCGGCGGGCCACCCCGACCGAGGCGGTGCCGCACTTGGGAAACGACACATCGTCGACCACCCACACCTCAGGACTGATCGCCTCACATAGCCGCTGGGCGATCCGCCGCCGCACCGGCTCGGGATCCCGCGGCGACTGGTTCACGAACTGCTGCAGGGCCTGCATGTTCCCGTCCGGCAACCGCTCGGCCATCGGCCTGGTCGACTTCCGCCGACCGTCCAGCATCAGACCCCGCAGATAACACTCGCCCCACCGCCGCTGATCCCGTCGCGGCACCGAAGCAAACACGTCGGCAACGAACTCCGATAACTCACCCCGGAGCCGCTCCACTTCCCCCAGCCTCACACCTCGAAGATGCCCACCACCAGGCGAGATCACTCGACGTAACGAAGCACTACTAGGAGTTGTACGGCGTTATCGCGCACGATGGTTCAGGCCACGAGCAGGCGCAGGCCCAGCTCTGCCGCGTCGAGGGCGACGAGGTCCCGGTTGCGTTCGGCCCACCGGCCCGAGGAAAGGTCGTCGCGGAGGCTGTCCACCGCCCGCTGCTCGGCCTGCGGGCCGACTCTGGTCCACACCGATACCGCGCGGCGCACACGTTCGTCCAGGTACGCCTCTGGCCGGCGCCAGTAGGCCTCGAAGAAGCCGTCAGCGCAGTCCCACGGGATGAGCACCGGCTCCGCGCGGCCCCCGATCGCGCGGGTCAGGTCAGCCAATGAAGGCCAGTCGACGAGAAGGTCAGCGAATTCAGGCAGGTAGTCGCGGGTGAGCCAGAACCGCTGAAGCCAGCCGGTCGAACTGGCGTCGTACGTGAACACCACCACGCGGCGAGCCACCCGCCGCATCTCGCGCAGCCCAGCAACGGGGTCCGGCCAGTGATGAACGGTGCTGACTGCCATCGCGGCGTCGAAGGACTGGTCAGCGAACGGCAGGCGCTCCGCACTGGCGGCCACGCACGGCGCCGCACCCGCGGGACGCTGCGCCCGCATCACCGCTGACGGTTCCACTGCCGTGACCTCGCGGTCCGGGGGCTCGTAGGACCCGGTGCCGGCCCCGATGTTCAGTACTGTCCGGGCGTCCCCGAGCGCATCCCAGATCCTCGCGGCGATCCGCGGCTCGGTGCGCCGCGTCGCCGGGTAGTCGGATCCGATGGATTCGTACAATTGTGCGCCGAACACTTTCAGTTGATCCTCCGGCGTCGTCTTGATCCCCATTGCCCGTGCCTCCAGTTCCTTGTCGATGGCCATCACCATGGCGGCAGCGCGTTCGCGCTGTTCCTCCAGCAGGCCGCGCAGCCTGCGCAGGTGCGCGACCGCGTCGGTGGCTGGGTCGTCCACCAGATCTGCGATCTCGCGCAATCCGAAGCCCAGCCGCCTGTAGCCGAGCACCTCCCGCAGCCGCTCCACGTCGCCCGCCGAGTAGGCCCGGTATCCGACCGCGGTCCGCGCGGACGGTCGCACGAGGCCGATCTCGTCGTAGTGATGCAGCGTGCGGACGCTCACGCCAGCCAGCTCGGCCACGCGTCCCACGGTCAGGTGTTCCTCCATGCCACCGACCATGCGGCATGACGCCACGTGAGGGTCAAGCGCTTCGCTCCTGGTCCCGCGCGTGGCTCCACGGCCGCGCCGACCAGTAGCTTCAGGCTGTCGAGCGGTCATGACCTCAGCCAGATTGCCAGCGACGCTGCGGTCACCGTGCCGAGGAAGACGTAGCCGCGCTTGTCATACCGCGTCGCAACGGCACGGGAGATCTTGGGGCTGTTGGTGGCGCGTTCGACGGTATTGCGCTTCTTGTAGCGCTCCTCGTCGAAACCCGGTGGCCGTCCGTCTTGTGAGCCCTTGCGCAGGCGAGCAGCCTGGCTGTCGGCCTTCTCCGGAATCGTGTGCCGGATGCCCCGACACCGCAGATACTCGCGGCAGGGGCCATTGCTGTATGCCCTGTCCACTGCAACGCTGTCGGGCTTCTAGCGAGGCCTGCCCGGGCCGAGGCGTGGAACGCGGATCTTCTCCAGCACCGGCACGAACTGGGTGCACATCGACGCCGACCACCCGCAGCTGGGAACGTCCGACTCGGCGAGTAGTGCGTCGTTACACGCAGTTATCTCGCCTCGTGGTGGGGGTGCCACCACGGCACCCCCTGATAGGTGTCGAGATCCGCCGTCCGACCGGTCCGCTTCCGGCCCGGGAAGCGTCCAGCCTCACCGCTGGGCCAGCTCAGCCGGCATCGAAGTTCTTGAAGTGGAAGCTGTACGTCATCACCGGAACCGATAACCCTGCCGCTTGTGTTGCGGCTGAGTAGTTCAGACGGCGGGAGGGCCATGCTGACTGCTTTCGCCTGCTTCGTTGAGCCGCTCGGCGAGGAGCATCGCAGCATCGTCCGCCAGGTAACCGTGGGTGTGGCGGATCAGTTCTCGGTGCAGCCGTTCCAGGAACTCGGACGGGGTACAGGGGTGCACCGATTCTGTGGTCTTGCGTAGGGGAAAGAAATCGCCGTCGGGGCTGCGGGCTTCGACCACGCCGTCGGTGTGCAGCAGGAGACGGTCACCGGGTGCGAATGGGTAGCTCTCCGCTTTGGCAGGCGGAACGGTCATGAATTCTTCCAGGCCCAGGGGCGGCAGTGGGCAGGCGGGGGTGAGGGCCTCCACCTTGCCCCGGCGGAGCACCAGCGGGGGCGGATGGCCGCGATTGACCACCTCGACCACGAAGGCGTCTGATACCTGAGCCACGAGCGCGGTGACGAAATCCTCGGTCAGGTTGTCTTCCTCGGCCTGATCAACCGCGCTGAGCGCCGCCCGCTCGCGTTCCAGCGCTGCCGCGCAGTGATTCACCACCTCCGCCAGATCCTCGTCGTAGTGCGCGGCCTCCCGGAACGCACCCAGCACGGCTGCGGCCAGGCGCACGGCGGGCAGCCCCTTGCCGCGGACGTCTCCCACGATCATCCGGACGCCGTACCGAGTGTGCACTGCCTCGTACAGATCGCCGCCGATCTGCGCGCCCGTCTCTGCCGCGAGGTACTTGCTGGCCATCTGGACGGGACCGAGCCGGGGCGGTACAGGCCGCAACAGAACCCGTTGTGCTGCCTCGGCGACTCGGCGAACCTGGTTGAGCTCACTCTGCCTGCGCGTGCGCACTGCATTACTCATGGTGACACTGGCTGCCGACACCACGAGGAGGGAGATGAGGTTGCTGTAGACCTGGCCTCCCCAGCTCTGGTGGAGGGTGGCCGTGATGACGGTGACGGCGAAGGCTCCGGCCGCTGCTGAAAGGGGGCCTTTGGGGCCCATCGTCAGCGAGGCCAATGCCGGCATGGCGGCGAGGAGAGGACCGGTGATCACCGCGTGTGCAGGGGAGAGTTCAATCCCCAGCGCGAGCAAGATGATCACGAATGGCACACACTGCGCGAGTCTGAAGAGGACCAGGCTATGACCGCCCGCCGCTGATGGACTGGATGGGCGGATGAGCGACCGCATGACTACAGCCTGCCCCTCCGATGTTGGGTGTTCCACCCGGCGCGGTCGTGAGCGCTCGGAACGCCATGCGGCCGCTGATGCCGGCCAAGTCGTTGGCTCGATTCCTTTTCCCGTGCGGGCGGTCCGCGGTCGAGGTGCCCACTGAGGCCTGCGAACTTCGGTCGGGTGGCGGGTCGAGGAGCGAGCGAGGCGTACGGCAGAATCCCGCTGCGAAGTCCACCGGGGCCTGCCGATCCGGAAGCGGGCATGGCAGAGCTGTCCACGCCGATGCGGGTGTAGGTGGCGGCCGGGCGGTTCACCGAGCCGACCCGACCCGCGGGACCCGGCCGCGCGTCGATGCCGGCATCGCGAGGCGCGGCGTACGGGGCCTCGGCTCCGGCCGGCGTGCCGCGCCGCCGACCAGAGCCCACCGGCACTTCGCGGGCAGCTGCTTCCCTGGTGGGCCTGACCGTTGCCTGGACAGTCGGCTGCACCGTTGCACCGAGAGTTGCCGCACCCGTCTCCTCGCTTCTGGCGTTCCCCCAGCTCACCCCCGTGGACAAAGCCCTCCACCCTTACCCGACACCTCTTTTTCCGCGCAGGCCGGAGAAGAGGACGTGGTTCAGCACAGGCCAGCCCAGAGTTCAGCCCTGACTGGCTCCCGCCCGATCCCGCGCCGTCGGGGCCCCGCCGACTCATGCGGCATCTGCGCCCGCCGGCGGGCCACAGGGGCGCCGTGGGCGGGGGTGCTCGCCCCTGTGCGGGCGGCGCAGCGCGGGTCGCTGACCCCAGCGGAGATTCTCGAAAATACACGCCGAAAACACTTCCGCTTGGTGATACATAGCGCGGTGTATTTCTCTCGTTGCGTTGGTTGGAGCACGGCCCCCAGCGCCGAAGCACACATCCCAATCACTGAGAACTGCCGCATACGGACGCGCACACAATCCTTGCCTCGAATACCGACCTGCATCCGGAGCGGCAAAGACTGAACATGACAGGTCGCGCGGTTGCCGTTCAGCTCGATGACCGCAGCGCGGTCCCGGGCCTCGGACTCGCGGAGTACGAGCCGCTCGGTCTTGATCGGGGCAGGCGGCCAGGCGACGGGTCCAAGTTCAGTCATGCCGACCAACCAATCGGCAGGCTCGGCAGCGATCAAGACTCGCGGACGGATCAAGCCACCGGCCCGGGCCCCACACTCACCAACGGGGCCGCTCAGTCCCGATCCGATCCATCTGCCAGTCACCAGGCATGGCCAAAAGCTAATGGGATGTTCCTCTCCACGTATGACTCATCGAGAACCTCTACTGCCCGGCGTACCGGCCGGGTGGCCGAGACGATGGTGAACCGTCGGCCCTGGCGGCGTGCGCAGGTGTCCGAGTCGGCCACCCAGGACCCAGCCCCGCACCGTCGATGAAGTGCCCACACCCCACGTCCATAGTGATGTGCGTGACCCGGTCGGCGCAGTCGCGAAGGACCGCTTGGAGCCGGGGCGCGGTGGCCACGTCCAGTTCGCCGCACACGACGACCAGCGCGTGACTGCCATGACGGGTCACCCCGATGCCAGGGTTGCTCCGGTCGCGGGGCCGGGACGATGGACGGCGCACAAGGGGCCGTGAGTCTCACGGCGGATGCGCGGCAGCACGCCGCCGGATCAATTCCGAAGTTCGTGGTGAATGGGCGCCGAAGCGGACTTGGACGACAGCCGACCCGGCGCCTGACGGGGCCGAATGCCCGGGGTGGCCGAGCGCTCGCCGTCGAGTCACTCGGCCGCCGTCGTCGAGTCAGCGCCTGTCCGGCGGATCAGGCGCGCCGGTCAGGGGGCAGACGCTCCGGTCAGCGGAGTGACCGCAGGCCCGCGCGGACCTCCTCGACGAGGAGCTCGGGCTGTTCCCAGGCGGCGAAGTGGCCGCCCCTGGGAACCCGGTTGTAGTGGACGAGGTTGGAGTAGGCCTGCTCCGCCCAGCTCTTCGGGGCCTGATACATCTCATCGGGGAAGACACTCACGGCAACCGGCAGGTTCACGCCCTTGGCCCCGAAGAAGGAGGTCGAGTTCTCCGCCAGGCTCGTCGAGCTCGGCACCAGAGTGCGGTTCTCCCACCCCCTGGTGCGCTCGGCCATCTACCACAGGACATCCGCGCCGGACCACCGGGCGGCGCACCGAGCACTCGCCGAAGCCACCGATCCCGGCCTGGATCCCGATCGCAGGGCATGGCATCGCGCACACGCGGCAAGCGGCCCCGACGAGAGCGTCGCCCTCGACCTGGAGCGCTCGGCAGGCCGGGCCGAAGCACGAGGAGGAGCGGCCGCACAAGCCTCGTTCCTGCAAACCGCAGCGGAACTCACCCCCGATCCCGCACGCCGTGTCACCCGCGCACTGGCCGCCGCTCAAGCCCACATCGACGCCGGCGGAGCCGACCAGGCCCGCAACCTGCTCGCGGCCGCGGAGACCGGCCCCCTCGACGACCTGCAGCGCGCGCAACTCGAACGATTGCGAGCCCGGTTGGTGTTCTCCCAGGTACGCGGCAGCCAGGCGCCCCGGCTCCTGCTCGACGCCGCACACCGGCTGGCGCCTCTCGACGCCGCCCTCGCCCGTGACACGCTGCTGGAAGCGGCCGGCGCGGCGATCTACGCCGGCCGTCTGAGCGAAGGCCCCGGACAGCGGGAGGTGGCCGAGGCAGCCCGTGCCGGACCGCCGCCGCCGACACCGCCGCGGCCTGTCGACGTCCTCCTGGACAGTATCGTCAGCCGGATCATCGACGGCTGCCCCGCCGGCGTCCACGCGCTGCGGCGCGCACAGCATGCCGTCCGACAGGAGCACAGACCCGCCGCGGCGGATGCGGACATACGCCGGCTGTGGCTGGCGTGCCGGCTGACACCGGAGCCACTTGCCACGGAACTGTGGGACGACGACGCCTGGTTCGAGCTGTCGACCAGCGCGGTCACCCTCGCCCGCGAAGCGGGGGCACTTGCCGTCCTGCCGATGGCGCTGAGCTACCAGGCGTGCTTCCAGGTGCATGCCGGCGAACTCGACACCGCAGCGGCTCTGATCGACGAGGCCACGGCGATCTCGGAGGCAGTGGGCGGGGTACCCATGATGTACGCATCGCTCGTACTCGCCGCCTGGCGGGGCCGGGAATCCGAAGCGCTGGACCTCATCGGCACCACTGTCGAAGAAGTGCGCGCCCGGGGAGAGGGACGCTCCCTCGCCCTCGCCGAGTACGCAACCGCGCTGCTGTACAACGGCCTCGGCCGCTACGATGCCGCGCTGGCGGCCGCGATGCGCGCATGCCGGTACGAGGACCTGGGCTTCTTCGGCTGGGCCCTGGCCGAACTGATCGAGGCGGCCGCACGCAGCGGGCAGCCCGAGACCGCCGCGGCGCCACTGGGCATGCTGACCGAACACACCCGCGCCGGCGGAACCGCATGGGCCCTGGGCGTCGGGGCATGCTCCCGCGCGCTGCTGAGCGACGACGAGGCCGCAGATGCGCTCTACCAGGAGGCGATCGAACACCTCGGGCACTGCCGGATCACCGTCCACCTGGCCCGTGCCCGTCTGCTGTACGGAGAGTGGCTGCGCCGCCGTAACCGCCGCCAGAAAAGCCGTAGGCAACTAGGGCCCGCCTACGAGGTGTTCAGCCGCATAAGGGCCGACGGCTTCGCCGAAAGGGCCCGCAGGGAGCTTCTGGCAACCGGGGAGACCGTACGCAAGCGAACAGCCGGCGCCCTCGACGAACTCACCAGCCAAGAGAGCCAGATCACCGGGCTGGCGAGGGACGGCAACACCAACGCCGAGATCGCCGCTCAGCTCTTCATCAGCCCACGCACCGTGGAATGGCACCTCGGCAACGTGTTCACCAAGCTCGGAGTCAGCTCCCGCAGGCACCTGCGCACGGTGCTTTCTTCTCCCCAACAACCGTAGGCACAAGGCGTCTGCCCTAGAGCATGTCCTGCCGCATCTGCCCGCCCTGCACCTGCGCCTGACCGGTCACATGGATCACCCCGGCCGGCTGCCGTGACCAGGGACGCAATACAGCCGCCCCCACCTGCCCAGGCAATCGCCCATCTCCGCAGTCAGGAGTCCTTGCTCGCCTACGACCCGGCGACCAGGCCCCTGACCGCAGACACCCCAGGCAGAAAGGATCACCATCAGCTGACCAAAGCAAGCCCACCGAAACGATGGCGAAGGGAGAGGCCAGACCGCAGGCGCCAAAACGACGAACACCCGCCCGGCCGGGAGCCGGAAGTGGGTGCCGATGTCCCCTGCCCTGAAACAGGGCGCCGTGGGGCAACTCTGTGTCCGAAGGGCGAGTTGACCACTGACGACAGGGGCGGGTGGCGCAAGGAAAGCTACGGCCCTGATTCTCTATCCGGGTGCATACGTGCCGGGTGGGCGGGTCGGGGGGCAGTGCCCGTGGTGACCTTCAAAGTGTTGACCGCAAGCCCGCCGGGGCGGGCCTGCGGCGGGAGGTCACTTGCTCAGGAAGGCCAGGAGTGCCGTGTTGACTTCCTGCGCGTGGGTCCACAGCAGGCCGTGCGGGGCGCCCTCGATCTCGACGTAGTCGGCGGACGGGAGCGCCTTGTGGAACGGGCGCGCGGTCCCCTCGACGGGCAGGATCCGGTCGCCCGTACCGTGCAGGATCAGGGTCGGCACGTCGATGGCCGGGATGTCGGCGCGGAAGTCGGTGTACCAGGTCGACGGCGCGGCGGCCGCCGCGAAGAAGCCGCCGCCCGCGGCGACGTTCCAGCTGTTGCGTACGGCCTCCTCGCTGATCCTGGTGCCGAGGTTCTCGTCCAGGTTGTAGAAGTCCTTGTAGAAGTCGGTGTAGTACGCGTAGCGGTCCGCCTTGACGGCCGCGACGACGCCGTCGAAGAACTCCTTCGGGGCGACCCCGTCGGGGTTGTCGTCGGTCTTGAGCAGGCAGGGCTCCAGGGAGGCCAGGAAGGCGACCTTGGCGACCCGGGCGGAACCGTAGGTGGACACGTACCGGGCGACTTCTCCGGTGCCCATGGAGAAGCCGACCAGGACGGCGTCGCGCAGGTCGAGGGTCTCCAGCACGGTGTTCAGGTCGGCTGCGAAGGTGTCGTAGTCGTAGCCGGTGGTCGGCTGGCTGGACTGTCCGAAGCCGCGGCGGTCGTAGGTGATCACGCGGTAGCCGGCGTCGAGCAGCACGGCGCTCTGCCGCTCCCAGGAGTGGCCGTCGAGTGGGAAGCCGTGGATGAGGACGACCGGCTGCCCGGTGCCGTGGTCCTCGTAGTAGAGGTCGATGGTGGTGGAGTTCTCCTGGCCCACGGTGATGTACGGCAAGGTGTCGTTCCTTCTTCTGGAGTGACTGGCGTGTTCGCGGCATACGCGGCACGGAATGTCGTCAGGCTAGGGCGGACGTCTCGCCGCCTGTTGTCCTTCAGCGCATCGCTGCTTGCCTGGGAGTGCCAGGAAGAGCTGGTGGAGGACGAGTGCCGGAGAACCGCCGCGCAGGCCTTTCGAAGGTGTCCCTCGCCCGCAACCCTCACAGGCGCGGATGGACCACAGACCGTGCACCGGCAGACAAGGCGTCCTCGCCGGGGGCCCCTAGTGTGCTGTTCGAGCCCGCGGCCCGCATCAGCCGATCACCATGACCGACATCCCCAGGGAGTTGTGCCTTGTCCCGTTCCGGCAGCCCGACCGTCGTGCTGGTCCACGGCGCCTTCGCCGACGCGTCCAGCTTCGCCCGTGTCATCCCCGAACTGATCGCCCGCGGCCTCGACGTCGTGGCCCCGGCGGTGCCCAACCGCAGTCTGCTCGGCGACTCCGCCTACATCGCCTCGATCGTCCGTGGGATACCCGGACCGGTCGTCCTGGTCGGGCACTCCTACGGCGGCGCCGTCATCACCGTCGCCGGTGCGGAGGACAACGTCACAGCGCTGGTCTACCTGGCCGGCTATGCCCTGGAGGAGGGCGAGAGCCTGGGCGAGCTGCAGGGCGGCTTCCCGGATTCCGACCTCGCCACCGCGCTCGTCTACACGCCGTTCCCGATCGAGGGCTCCACCACTCCCGGCACCGATGTGTCGGTCGAGATCGACAAGTTCCCGTCCATCTTCGCCGCCGATGTCGATCCCGACCTCGCGGCCGTCCTCGCCGTCTCCCAGCGTCCCCTGGCCGCACAGGCCTTCGCCGAGAAGGCGCCGAAGGCGGCGTGGAAGACCAAGCCCTCCTGGGGTCTGGTCGCCACGGCCGACCACACCATCAACCCGGAGGTGGAGCGTTACGGCTACCAGCGTGCCGGCATGACCACTGTCGAGGTCGATTCCTCGCACCTGGTGATGCTCGCCCACCCGGAGCGCGTCATCGAGTTGATCGAGGAGGCCGTGCGGGCCACCGCCCACTGAGTTGAATACGAAATCACATTCGGATGCGAAGCCTTCGATGAGCAACGTCGAAACGGATCCCATCGCGCTGCGCTGCGGTGCCTCCGACCACGGTGAGGCCGCGCCGCAGGTCGACGTGCTGACCCCGCGGGACGTCCCGTTGGGCGGGCCACGAGCCATGACGGTGCGGCGCACGCTGCCGCAGCGAGCGCGGACGCTGATCGGTGCTTGGTGTTTCGTCGATCACTACGGCCCCGACGACGTCGCCGTCACGGGCGGCATGGACGTCGCGCCCCATCCTCACACCGGTCTGCAGACCGTGAGCTGGCTGTTCAGCGGGGAGATCGAGCACCGCGACAGCCTGGGCAGCCACGCGTTCGTACGGCCCGGCGAGCTGAACCTCATGACGGGCGGGTACGGCATCAGCCACTCGGAGGTCTCCACCGCCGCCACCACGATCCTGCACGGCGTCCAGCTGTGGGTGGCGCTGCCGGAACAACACCGGAACGCGCGCCGGGACTTCCGGCACTACGCGCCCAACCCGGTGCGGGTGGGCGGGGCAGATGTCAGGGTGTTCCTGGGATCACTCGCCGGTGACACCTCTCCGGTGCGGACGTTCACGCCCCTGCTCGGCGCCGAACTCGTCCTCGACCCGTGCTCGACGACCGCACTCCCGGTGGATGCCGCCTTCGAGCACGGCCTGCTCGTCGACCAAGGGAATGTGCGCATGGGGGGAACACGCCTGCGCCCGGCGGAACTCGGCTACCTCGACACGGGAAACGACACCCTGACGCTGACGAACGAGTCGGACACCCCCGCTCGGGCGGTGCTGCTGGGCGGGACACCGTTCGAGGAGCAGGTCGTCATGTGGTGGAACTTCATCGGCCGTAGCCACGAGGACATCGTCGAAGCCAGGGAAGCCTGGGAGAACGCGTCCGACCGCTTCGGCAGCGTCGAAGGTTACGACGGCCACCGCCTCCCCGCCCCCGCCCTTCCCCATGCCACCATCGCGCCCCGCAAGAACCCGACGCGCCCCTGAAAGGCTCACGATGACACAGCCCGCCGCGGCTCCGACCGTCCAGCGCGTGGATGCCAGGCACCGGTACGAAATCCTGGTCGACGGCAGGACCGCAGGCCTCACCGCATACCGAGACCACGATGACCAGCGCGTCTTCTACCACACCGAGATCGACGACGCCTTCGCCGGGCAAGGCCTGGCGTCGATCCTCGTCCAGCAGGCCCTGGCCGACGTACGTGCCGCCGGGAAACGCATCGTGCCGGTCTGCCCTTACGTGGCGAAGTTCCTCAGGAAGCACGACGAGTTCGCCGACATGGCCGACCCCGTGACCCACGAAGTCCTGCGCTGGCTGGAGACCGAGCTGGCGCGCTGACCCGAGGCACCAGCGGTACGGGCTCTGCGCTCGCTCATCTCTGATGGAGATGACTGACATCCCGAACCATCGCCACAGACGAGGAAGCATTCAGGGCGGACCGGCGCTTACGCCTGCGTGACGGCATCGAGGAAGCTGCCGGCCATTCCACGGCACTACCGCCCGCGCCGGTCTCCCGGCTCGCCCCGCCAAGAAGGTGCACATGTCCGCATCATCCGACCTCAGGACCTCGCGTCGGCCCGCAACGGCAACGGCCCCGCACGGCGTGCCAGGGTGGCTGGTCGCGCTCCTGGCCGTCGCCTCCGGCATGACGGTCGCCAACCTCTACTACGCCCAGCCCCTCCTGTCCTCGCTGAGCGGTGTCTTCCACACCAGCACGGCCACCGCCGGGGCACTGATCACGCTCACTCAGGTCGGGTACGTGATCGGCATGCTCTTCCTGGTCCCGCTCGGCGACCGGCTGGAAAAGCGCAATCTCGTCACCGTCCTGCTGGCGGTCACCACCCTCGCCCTCGTGGCGGCGGGAGTCGCCACCAGCTTCCCCATGCTGCTGATCGCCTCGCTGGTCAGCGGCGCCACCTCGGTCGTCGCCCAGATCCTCGTGCCGTTCGCCGCCGGCCTCGCTCCTGACCACGCCCGCGGCCGCATCGTCGGCCGGGTGATGAGCGGCCTGCTCACCGGCATCCTGCTCTCCCGCACGCTGAGCAGCCTGGTCTCGGACGTCGCCGGCTGGCGCGTCGTCTTCCTCGGCTCCGCCGCCCTGATGGCCGTGCTGGCCGTGGCCCTGCGCGCGGCCCTGCCGCAGCACGCGCCGACCACGGCCATCCCGTACCACCACGTACTGCGCTCCACCCTCCGGCTGGTGCGCACGCACCCCGCACTCCTGCGCCGCGGTCTCTACCAGGCGGCGATGTTCGGCGCGTTCAGTGCCTTCTGGACCACCGTCTCCTTCGTCCTGACCGGCCCCCGCTTCCACTACTCCCCCGTCGGGGTCGGCGTGTTCGCCCTCGTCGGTGCGGCCGGAGCGGCCATCGCCCCGTTCGCCGGGCACTGGGCCGACCGTGGGCTCGTCCGCCCCATGACCGGCATCGCCTTCGTGGTCGCCGCCCTGGCCTTCGCGCTCGCCGGGTTCGGCGGACACAGCGTCGTGCTGATCGCCCTGGCAGCGATCGTCGTCGACATGGCCGTACAGACGACCCTGATCCTCGGCCAGCACACCGTCTACCAGCTCGACCCCGCCGCCCGCGCCCGCCTCAACAGCGCCTTCATCGCCATGTTCTTCGTGGGCGGCGCGGGCGGATCGCAGCTGGGATCCGTCGTCTACCACGCCGGAGGCTGGACCGGCCTCACCGCACTCGGTGCCGCCCTCCCCCTCATCGCCCTCCTCTACTGGACCACCGAACCTCGCAGGGCGGCGGCAGGAGAGCCGAGCACGGCAAGCCTGTAACCCCGGGTTCGTACAGGGCCAGTTCAGCTCGCGGTCAGCTTGTCCCTCAGCTGGCCGCGAGCGGTGATCCCGAGCTTCGGGAAGATGCGGTACAGGTGCGCGCCGATCGTTCGCGGTGACAGAAACAGTTGCTGGCCTATCTCCTTGTTGGAGAGGCCGTCCGCTGCGAGCTGGGCGATCTGCAGCTCCTGTGGTGTGAGCAGGTCCCAGTCGGTTCGGCCTTGACGCTTGCTGCCCTCGCCGGCTGAGCGGAGTTCCTGGCGTGCCCGTTCGCACCACGGCTCCACACCGAGGGCCGCGAAGGACTCCCGGGCGATCCGGAGCGGAGTGCGGGCTTCCATCACGCGGCGGCGCCGTCGGAGCCAGGCTCCGTGAGCGAGCATCAGCCGGGCGCGGGCAAAGGGCGTATGGGACATGTCCAGATCGAGTGCCGATCGGAAGCGTTCTTCCGCATCCTCGTCGTCGGCGAGCACCGCATGGGCGAATCCCAGGTTGATCCGGACCAGTTGGGCCTCGCTCGATCCGGCGGACGCGTCGAGCTGGTGCAACGCGGCCCTCGCCATGGCTCTTTGGTCATCGCCCGTTGCGGCTTCGGCCAACTCCGCGATGGCGATGGTCTGCAGGAACGGGTGGTAAGCCGGATCGGCCGGGTCGAACACCCGCCAGACGCAGTGGAACGCCTCTGCGTGGTTGCCGGCGGCGAGGCCGATGAGGCCACGTGTGATCTGGATGAACGCGAGATTGGAGGAGTTGGCCACGGAGAGCCCTTGCCGTTCCGCCTCGCCTATGACGTCGAGCGCCGTGTCGAGATCTCCGTGCAATGCGGCGAACTGCGCCTTCGCGATCCGCGCACCGGTCAGCCAGCGCGGCTGGGCGTTCTCCTCGGCCAGACGCATCGCCTCGGCAGCAGCCGGGAGTCCGGTCTCCCAGTCGACGGCGTGCACGGTGCTGAAGGCGAGGGACACCAGAGTCTGAGCCAGCAGCCCCAGACGGCCCTGACCACGCAGGCCGTCCATGGCGTGCCGGAGAAAGCCGGTGGCGTGGTCGTACGCGTTCGCCATCGTGGCCGCAGTGCCCAGGGTGGCGGCGGCCAGAGCGTCGTAGCCGCCCTGGCGTTCGAGGCGCTCCAAGCGTTCGAGCACCGTGGCCGCCCGTTCCAGCGGGGTGGCTGCGGCCAGTGTGTACACCAGGTCCGGGTGGAGTTCTGCAACCGGTAGCCGCTCGGCCGCAGCCACCACGCGTTCCCGCAGATTCCGCCCCGGGTCCGACCACCAGCACCGTCGCGCGGCCGTGCGCAACAGACGCAGGGCCAGTTCGGGGTCGCCGGCCTCGCAGGCCCGCTCCGCTGTGGTGATCAGCAGATGGAGCCGGGGTGTGCTCGTCGCGACATCCACTTCGAGCCCCTCGCGCAGCAGGAGCAGCCGTGCCCGCTCCAGCACGCCGAGTTCCAGTTGTTCGGCCTGCTGCAACAGGCTGGACACGCGGTCCGTGCGGCCGAGTTCGAGGCCCAGTTCCGCGGCGCCCAGGAGGCGCGCCACTCTTGCGGACGGGACTTCGCTCAGTGTGGTGGCGCGTTCCAACGCCGTCATGGCCACTGCGGCTGCGCCACGCCCTCTCGCTCTGAGAGCCACCTGGTCCAGTTGCCGCGCCACCGCTTCGTCGGGACGGCCGATGGCCGCAGCCCGGTGCCATGCCTGCCGGTCGGGCTGTGCGTGAAAGACATCGGCGAGGGCGCCGTGGGCGGCAAGACGGTCCGCGAGCGTTGCCGCGCCCAGGACGGCGGAGCGCACCAACGGGTGGGTGAAGCCGATGCGGAACTCGTCGGCGCACACCAGACCCGCGGCTATGGCCGGCTCCAGGGACTGTACGGACAACTGAGTGCCGGTGAGCATCGATGCGGCGGCGAGCACCTCGGTCAGCGCCCCGTCGTCGTCGGCGGCGGCGGTGACGAGCAGCGCATGTCGTGTGCCGGAGGGAAGATCGGCCAGCCGCGAGGCGAAGGCGCGCTCGAGTTTGGCGGTCAGCGGGAGCGTCGGCGATGCCAAGGACTCGGAGGGCACTGCGTCCGCGCCGAGAGTGACCGGGAGCTCGATGAGCGCCAAGGGGTTGCCGGCGGACATCTCCACCACACGGCGGCGTACGCCTGGGTCGAGACCTGGATTACGAGCTTCCAGCAGAGCGTCGACGGCGGTCGACTCGAGAGGCTTCAGGTGCAGTTCGCGGAGGTCGGGGGCGCCCAGCGACGCCGTGCGGCCTTCGCGGTGGGCAAGGAGCAGGCCGAGGGGCTCGGCGCCCAAGCGGCGTGCGATGAATCCGAGGACGTCCAGGGTCGGTGTGTCGAGCCACTGGGCGTCGTCCACGACCAACAGCACCGGGGCTCCGGCGGCCGCGTCGCCGAGCAGGCTGAGTGCGGCCAGGGCGATCATGAAGAACTGGGGCACGGAGGCACCGGGGGACGGCTCCGCCATGCCGAAGGCGCCCAGCAGAGCATCCGCCTGGGTGGGGGGAAGGCGCGAGACGCGGTCCGTCATGGTGTGGGTCAGCTGGTGCAGCCCCGCGAACGGAAGATGGGTCTCGGCCTGTACTCCCGATGCCCTCAGGACGGTGAAGCCTGAGTTCCGGGCCCGGGTGGCGGCGTGGTCCAGGAGGCAGGACTTGCCGATCCCGGGGGCTCCCTGAATCAGCAGCGCGCTGCCACGCTCTGGCAGTCCGTCAACCAATTCGTCGACAGTCCGCAGTTCCTCGTCCCGACCGAACAGTATGGTGCCAGCCATCCGATGTTCCCCCGTGCCACTGTTCTGACCTGGACAGCTGCAGTCTATGTGCACGCAGAGAACACCTCGGTGCGCTGAGCGTCAAATGCCCGTGTGCGCATCGCCTCGTCACAGTCACTTCGCAGTCATCATGCCGACGACGTAAGTCATGCCTTGTTCCAAGCTGGATACTGTGCCGAGTCGACTCCCGTGCGGTGACAGAGTCGGGTTCCGGCACGCGATCGGCTGAGGGGGCCCATGACACCGGTGATCGACACGACCGGATTCCCGGACGGCGGGAACAGTGTTCGCCGCTGGAGCCGGGCTGTCTCCAGAGCCACTGTGCCGGTGACTGTTGCTCCGTACGGGGCGCCACCCACGGAAGGCCGGATGACGACCCAGCCGCTGGGGCCCTTGCTCTTCGTCACGACAGACGCGGATCCGCAGTGCTTCACTCGCAGCCGACGACGGATCGCCCGTGACGCCGGGCAGACCGAGGGCTTCGTGGTGGTCGCCGTCGTGGGGGCCACCGGTGCTGTGCTGCAGCAGGACGGCAGGACAGCCGAGCTCGCCGCCGGATCGCTCGCCCTTTGGGAAACGGAACGCCCGCATGTGGTCGACTTCCCGCGCGGCGTGGACATCAAGGCCTGCCTCGTCCCCCGCCGCGCCATCGGCGTACGGGACGACGAGTTGGAACGGGTCACGGCCACCGTGATCGACGCAGATGGTCCGGTGGCTGCCCTGGTCGGACCGCTTCTCGTGACCCTGGCCGGCACAGCCGTGGACTGCCCCGAGCACGTGGCCGACCGACTGGCCCGCAACTTCACCGACCTGGTGGCCACACTCATCACCGAGCGGGCCGCCGGGGACGTGGCGGACACGGCCCAGTCCCGATACGGCCAGGCGCGGGAAGTCCGCGCCTACGTGGACCGGCGCCTCGGGGATCCGGAGCTCGGGCCGGAGACCATCGCGGCTGCGCACAGCATGTCCGTCCGGTCCCTCCACAAGCTCTTCGAGGGGGAGGGAACCACGGTCAGCCGCCTGATCCAGCGCCGTCGGCTGGAGGAGTGTGCCAGGGATCTCGCCCGGGGCGACAGCGGTGAAAGGACGATCTCCGGCGTGGCCCGCCGTTGGGGCTTCAGCAGTCCGGCCCACTTCAGCCGACTCTTCCACGCTGCGTACGGCATGCCTCCGAGCCGGTGGCGCGACACTCACGGCGCCGCTGCGTCGTCCGACCCGTCAGCCGTGGTGGACGGACCTCGCCCGACTCCAGCGGAGAACGATCGCATGGCACCGGGCGCTCCCCGTTGTCGCGAGAAGCGCGACTGGGGGCCCTCAGTGGCGAATCGGTCGGAAACGGGGGGCTTGACCTGCAGCGATGAGGCGACGCACGGTGGGCTCGAGGGGAGTCGCGGCCCAGGGGACTCCTCACGCGGCGGCCTTATCCGTCTCCCCACCGACGGAGGACTTGACCTCACCGTTGATCTGCTGTCCGACGCGCTCGCCGACCCGCCCCGCGGCGAGACCTTCCCGCACCGGCAGGCGAAGCCGATGGGCGGGGCCATCGGTCGGCGTGGGCCGAGCCCGGCTTCGGCGGGCCAGTGCGGACAGGAAGGGGCATAAGTGTCGGGGTCGAACGGCTCACTGTCCCGTAGCGGTCTGCGCGGCCGAGAGGGCGAGCTCGAAGAGCTTCAGACGCTGACCGACTCGGTGGCCCGCACCGGAAGCGGTGCCTTGGCCCTCCTCCAAGGGGAACCCGGCATCGGCAAGACCACGCTGCTCACCGAGGCCGTCTCGCGGGCCAGGGCGGCAGGATTCTCGGTCGGCCTCGGCAAGGCCGACGAGTTGCATCACATCGTGCCGCTGTCGTCGCTGGCGGCCAGCGTCCTGAACGGCGACCAGCCACTGCTGTCCGGCGACGCCTTCGCCGATCTCGCACGGAATCAGGATCAGCGGATCTGGCTGGTGGAGCGCCTCGCGGAGGCGATCGAAGCCAGAGCCAGCAGGGTGCCCGTGCTGATCGCCCTGGACGACGTGCAGTGGGCCGACCCGCTGAGCCGGTTCGCCCTGAAGCAGCTTCCGGCACGCCTGCGCACCTCGCCGGTCCTTTGGATGCTGGCCGGGCGACCGGATCCCACAGGGCCGGCGGAAGAGATCGTCACAGCCGCGGCCGGCACACTCCCGACGGTCACTGTGTCCCTGGGGCCGCTGTCCGGCGCGGCCATCAGCCAGCTGGCCGACGACGCGCTGGGGGCAGCCGTCGACGAGCGGGTACGGGACCTGCTGGACGGGGCTGGAGGGAACCCGTTTCTCGCGGTCGAGATGCTCACGGGACTGGGTACCGCCGAGGCCTCGGGTGATCTGGTGCCCTCCACGCTCGTGGTGGGTGTGCGCGGCAGACTCAGATCCCTGCAGCCCAGCACCCTGCGCCTCCTTCAGATGGGATCGGTGCTGGGGCGCAGGTTCGGCTTCCATGACGCAGCCGCGCTGTACGGCCAGCCGCCCGCCACGCTGATCCCTGCGCTGGAGGAGGCGATCTGCGCCGGACTTCTGGACGACGACGGCGACGATCTGGTCTTCCGGCACGATCTGCTGCGCCAGGCTGTCTACGTCGACATCCCTCCGTCAGCCCGGAAGGCTCTGCACCGAGAGGCCGCCGGCCACCTCGTCTCCGCGGGCCGCCGGCCGACCGACGCGGTGCCGCACATCCTCAGGGGCGCCCTGCCCGGAGACGAGGAGTGCGTGGCGCTGCTGCGGCGAGCCGCGGAGGACGTGCTGCCGGTCACGCCCGGCCTCGCGGCCGACCTCATGACGCGCGCCCTGGAACTGGCGCCGCCCGCAGGGCCGCTGAGGTTCGAGGCGGGTGAGCAGGCGATCCTCTTCCTGACCCGGGCAGGCAGGAACCGAGAGGCGCTGTCCATCGGCGACCGGCTGCTGGCCTGCCGACCGTCGCTGGAGGTGTTCAGCCGGTTGCAGGCCGCCCTCGGCGGGACACTGTGGAACCTGGATCTCGCCGAGGAACTGCGTCGCCGGACCGAATCCGCCCTCGGAATCGGGGGCGCGTCCCCGGAGATCGCGGCGAGGTTGGCCGCGCTGCGGGCGCTGGCTCTGTCCCGGGGGCGTGATCTTGCCGCGGCGCGTGAGGCCGGTGAGACCGCGCTGCGGGCCGCCACCGCGACCGGTGACCGGGAGGCGCACGTCCTGGCCCTGTCCGGGCTCGGCGAGATCGCTCAGAACGCGGGTGACAACGGGGTCGCGCTGGAGCGCTTTGCCGCGCTCAGCGCCATCGATTCCGCTTTCCTTCCCGAAGAGATCGTCGCGCACTTGCACGTGGACGACTTCGCGTCCGGTGGACGACTGCTCCTGCAGGCAGCGGACAACACCGGGTCGATGCGTCAGGCGATGATGCTGTGGGCGCAGGGCCAGTACGACCTGGGGCTCGGCCGGCTCGATGACGCCGACGCCGACTTCGCGACCATGGAGCGCCTGGAAGACGACGTACAGACTCCCGTCCAGCAGGTGAACGGTCGCGTGATCCGCTCCCGGATCGCCCTGCTGCGCGGCGACCGGGAAGCGGCGCGGGAGCACCTGGTCGCGGCGCGGGAGAGATTGGTGGTCAAACCGAACCCGGGCAACACGGCCGCGGTGCGCTTCCTGGAGGCGGTCCACGCAGAGGCCGACGGGGACATCGGGCTTGCCGTCGACAAGATCCAACAAGTGCAGCAGGAAGGTCTCTTCATGCGTTGGCGGCTGTTGCGCGACTGGGTCGACTGCGCGATACGCATGGCGCTGCGCGGCGCCGAGCGCGAACTCGCCGAGGACCTGGCGGCGCAGGCCGAGGCCCACGCCGCGCGCAATCCTGCCGTGCCGACCGCCACGGGCATAGCGGCACAGGTCCTCGGGCTCGTGAAAAACGATCTCGCCATGCTCGAACATTCCGTGGAACTCCTCAAGGCAACCCCTCGCCCGTTGGTCCGGGCCGCCGCCTGCGCCGATCTCGGACGGGCGCTCCTGGCGGCGGGGCGCAGACCTCAGGCGGTGGCCGCCCTGACTCAGGCCCATGGCACGTTCGCCGAGTCAGGCGCCCATGCCGCGGCGGCGGGCCTGCAGCGGGATCTGGACGGTGCGGGAGCCGGCAGCCGCAGGGCTGCGACCGCGCAGCGCCCCGTCCAGGGATGGGGGGCTCTCACGGCCTCGGAGAAGAAGGTCGCACGCCTGATCGCCGAGGGCCACACCAACCGGTCGGCCGCCGACGTCCTCGTCGTCTCCCCGCACACGATCAACACGCATCTGACCTCGGTCTTCCGCAAGTTGTCGGTCAACTCCCGGGTTCAGCTCGCCAACCTGCTCATGACCCTGCCGAACGGCTGAGCGGCCTGTGGGTGATTGGTACGTTCGCGCGATGCCCGCCGCCCGTGAACCCACTTGGCTGGGAAGCCGGACTCGATCGGAGGGCACCGCCATGCCACCTGCTCCCCCACCGCCCACCATCGTGCTGGTGCACGGGGCGTTCACCGATGCCTCGTCCTGGGCGGGGGTCATCAGCATCCTTCACACCGCCGGACTGACCGTGCGCGCACCGGCGAACCCGCTGCGCGGCCTGGCACAGGACGCCGCCTACATCAGGAGCGTGGTGCGGGACATCGAGGTCCCCGTCGTGCTGGTCGGCCACGGCTACGGCGGCGCGGTCATCACGCACGCCGCCACCGACGCCGACAGCGTCGTGGGGCTGTGCTACGTCGCTGGGTTCGGCCTCGACGCCGGCGAGAGCGTCCTGGACATCACACACCGCTTCGCCCCCGCGCCGGTGGCCGACGCGACCATCACCGCCGCCCTGCCCACCCAGGTGCCCGGCGGCCCGGACAGCGAGCTCTACATCCGTAGGGAACGGTTCCCGCAGGTGTACGGCGCCGACCTGCCGTCCCGCGTGAAGGATGCGATGTCGGTGGCCCAGCGCCCGATCGCCCACCGGGCGCTGACCTCCAGATCGGGCCCGCCGGCATGGGCCTCCAAGCCGTCCTGGTACGCCATCGCGACCGCCGACCGGATGCTCAACCCCACCGCTCAGCGCTTCATGGCACAGCGCATGGCGGCCACCGAATACATGCTGGACGGCTCGCACGCCGTGGTGCTGTCGCAGCCCGCCGCCGTCGTGGCGATGATCCGGGAAGCCGCCGAGCGGGGCCGTGGTCGCGGCGGCGACGTGCTTCGACAGGCCTTCTGAGCAGGTGAAACCCTATAACATGCGTTCGAACGGAAGGTGCCGGTATGGACGACCTCGACGGCACCCCTGCCGTTCGCCCACCCTCGCGACACCGACCCCGCCCACAGACGTCACGTCACTCGGTAAAGGCACCAGCATGATCTCACCGGCCAGACCGCCTGCGCGTCGGATCGCCGCGCTCTTGACCGGAACCATCGCCCTGGCACTCGCCGCAACCGGGTGCGGCGGCGGAACCAGTACCGGGTCCGCCCCAGGCAAGGTCACCTCCATCACCGTGCTCGACTACTACACCGACGAACCCGAACGCTCCCAATGGGGCGAGATACTCACCTCCTGCGGCAAGAGCGCCGGTGTGCGGGTCGAGCAGACAAGTGTTCCGGGGGCGTCGCTCATCCCCAAGGTCCTTCAGCAGGCGTCGTCCCGGACCCTCCCCGACCTGCTGATGCTGGACAACCCCGACCTCCAGCAGATCGCGCAGACCGGCGCGCTGACCCCGCTGGACCAGTACGGCGTCGACTCCGGCGGCTACGCCAAGGGCATCCTGTCGGCGGGCACCTACAACGGGAAGGTGTACGGACTGGCCCCCTACGTCAGCACGATCGCCCTCTTCTACAACAAGGACATGCTCGCCAAGGCCGGTGTCGCCGTGCCGAGGACCTGGGACGAACTGAAGACGGCGGCGGCCAGGCTGACCCGTCCCGGACGCTACGGCATGGCGGTCGACGCGAACGCCACCTTCGAGGGCACCTGGCAGTTCCTGCCCTTCCTGTGGTCCAACGGCGGGGACGAGAAGCATCTGGACACCCCGCAGGCGGCGCAGGCACTTCAGCTGTGGGTCGACCTGGTGAAGAGCGGATCCATGTCGAAGTCGGTGCTGAACTGGACCCAGGCCGACGTCCACGATCAGTTCGTCGCCGGCAGGACGGCCATGATGATCAACGGCCCCTGGCGGATCCCCGCCCTGGACAAGGACAAGAACCTGCACTGGGGAGTGGCCCCCATCCCCGTCCCCCGGACGGGGCAGACTCCTGTCGCACCGCTCGGCGGTGAGGTGTGGACGGTCCCGCAGAGCGCTTCCAGGGCCCGGCAGGAGAAGGCCGCCCAGGTGCTCGCCTGCCTGAACAGCTCCTCGAACATGCTCGCCCTGGCCGAACAGCACTTCACCGTGCCCTCCCGCCCGGCGGTGGCCGCACAGTACGCCGGGCAGGTTCCGTCGATGGCCGCCTTCGTCAACAGCGTGGAAGCGGCACGGGCCCGTACCGGCGAACTCGGCGTCAGGTGGCCCAAGGCGGCGACCGGCATATACACCGCGATCCAGTCCGCGCTGACGGGCGAGCAGACACCGGAGGAAGCCCTCAGGCATGCGCAGCGGATCGCGACCAGCAACTGACCCGCGCCTGTGGGAGCGGCTGGCCCAGTGGATGTTCCTCGTGCCGGCCGCGGGGTACCTGCTGCTGTTCTTCGGCTACCCGATCGTCAAGAACGTCGTGATGAGCTTCCAGCAGTACACGACCACGACGTTCTACACGGGCGCCGCGCCGTTCGTGGGACTGCAGAACTATGCGAAGATCCTGGCCTCGGACCTGTTCGCCAAGTCCCTGCTGACGACGCTCCTGTTCACTGCCGGCTCGATATGCGGGCAGTTCGTCCTCGGTCTGGGCTTCGCCCTGTTCTTCCAGCGCCGCTTCCCGCTCGGCGGCGTTCTGCGCTCGCTCCTGTTGCTGCCGTGGCTGCTGCCGCTGGTCGTCTCCGGAGCGACGTGGAGATGGATGCTCGACCCCGACACGGGAGTCGTCAACGCGGTGCTGCGCGCCCTCCACCTCTCGTCGTCCGGCATCCCCTGGCTCACCGGCACCTCACAGGCACTGGTGTCGGTGATCCTGATCAACATCTGGATCGGGATCCCCTTCAACACCGCGATCCTCTACGGCGGTCTCCAGGACATCCCCACGCACCTGTACGAGGCGGCGAAACTGGACGGCGCCGGCCCGGTGACGTCGTTCCGCCATGTCACTTGGCCACTGCTGCGGCCCGTGGTGAGCGTCGTGCTGGTGCTGGGCGTGGTCTACACGATCAAGGTGCTGGACATCATCCTCGTGGTGACGGGCGGCGGACCCGCCGACGCCACGGAGACCCTCGCCACCCAGTCCTACGAACTGTCCTTCCAGCAGTTCGAGTTCGGCCGCGGTGCCGCGATGAGCAACGTACTCATCGTCATCTCGCTCGCCTTCGCCCTCGTCTACCTGCGCGCCAACCGTCGCGCCCGGAACGTCGGAGAGGCGATCACTTGAAGCGCGCACCGGGCCGTGGCTGGCCCTCCACCATCGTCGGGGTCGTCCTGCTCGCGCTGATGCTGTTTCCCGTCTACTGGATGGTGAACGCCTCCCTCCAGCCGACGGGAAACACGCTGCGGGCGGACTGGCTCCCCCTCCACCCGGACTTCAGCGGTTACGCCACCGCACTGCGCGATCAGGGACGCAACCTCGCCACCAGCCTCGTCGTAGCCCTCGGCAGCGTCGCTCTCAGCCTCGGGCTCGCGGCGCCGGCGGCCTACGCGCTGGCCCAGTTCCGCATCCGCGGAACCAACCTCGTGCTCTTCGGCATCCTGATCACGCAGATGGTGCCGGGCATCGTCGTGGCCAACGCGCTCTACAGCGCCTACAACGACCTGGGGCTCCTGAACTCCTACGTCGGTCTGATCCTCGCCGACTCCACCGCGGGGGTCCCCTTCGCGATCATCATTCTGCGTGCGTTCATGCGGAACATTCCCAGGGAGATCGTCGAGGCCGCGCACCTGGACGGCGCCGGCAGGCTGCGCGTCTTCCGCTCCGTGGTGCTGCCGGTGAGCAGGAACGCGTTGATCACCGCCGCCGTCTTCACCTTCCTCTTCACCTGGAGCGACTTCCTCTTCGCCCTCACGCTCACCACCACGCAGACCGTTCGGCCGATCACCCTGGGCATCTACCAGTACATCGGTGCCCATACCAACCAGTGGAACGCCATCATGGCCACCACGGTCATGGCGTCCGTCCCCGCCGCCGTCCTGCTCGTCATCGCTCAGCGCTACGTCGCCGCTGGTGCCACCAGCGGACCCATCAAGTGAGGGGCGTCTCAGTCCGGCACCCGTGATCTAGCGGATTCACGCGATGTGCCGGCCCCGGCCGGCTGACACGGTGTTCTGGAAGGCACACCGGGTCTTCGGTGATCGGGCTGTCCGGTGGCCGGATCCGAACCGCCTGCCGATCACGATGTCAAGGGGGCCAGATGTCCGTCGTCCTTTCCACCGCGGCACTGTCAGCAGCCGACCGGATAGAGCGCTGGCATGAAGCGGTGTCCCAGACGTTCGTACCGCTCGATGTCGATATCCTGGAGGAAGATCCGTCGCCAGGAAGAATCGTCACCCACCAATTGGGTGCCACACAGGTGTCGGACGTCCAGGCCGGATCCCAAGAGGTGACGCGCAGCAAGCGCCTGATAGCCCGGGACGGAAAGGAATACCTCATCCTCACGCTTCAGCGCAGGGGCAGCGCCGTCAAGGAGCAGGACGGGAGAGAGTGCCTGGTTGAACCGGGAGATTTCTCCATTTCTGATTCGTCTCGCGTGTTCAGAAAGAAGCTGGAGGGCGAGTTCTGCTTCACCTCCTTTCAGTTCCCCCGGAAGGAGCTTCGCGTGCGGGACGAGGACCTGCAGGCGTCGACTGCGAGAGCGTTCTCGGGTCGTGAGGGAAGTGCCGCGCTGGTGGCGACCTATTTCGCGCGCATGGCGCGCGAAGCAGCGGGCTTCGACGAATTCGTCGGCCGTCAGTTCCTCGCCACCGGGCTCGACCTGCTGGCACTGTTCATCAACGAGCGGCGCGGCCGCTTCAGGCCCCAGGCTCCTGAGACCGCCGCGGCCATGATGGTGCGAGTGAAGGACCACATCGTGCAGAACCTCTCCGACCCGGACCTGTCACCCACCACGATCGCCGCCGCTCACTTCATTTCGGTGCGCTACCTGCACAAGTTGTTCCAGCTGGAGGGAACCACCGTCGGGGAGTGGATCCGCACGGAGCGACTGGAGCGGTGCCGTCGGGATCTTCTGCGGTCCCCGGCGCTGGGACTCGGGGTGGCGGCCGTCGCCCGCCGCTGGGGGTTCGTGAGCCCCAGCCATTTCAGCCGTGTTTTCCGTGCCGCTTATGGCATAGCGCCTCGCGACTGGCAGATTCACGGCCTGTCCGGTGAACAGCGCACGGCTGAGTGACGTCTTCTCGGCGGAACGATTCACGCGGAGCGGCTCACGCAGAGCCCGCGCCGCCCACCGGAACCGGGAACGGTCTGCAACCGGCGCGGCGCTGACCCGGCATCGACCTTGCCCTCGCCGAGCTCACCGGCAGGCGGGACTGAACCGGCCTGGGCCGAGGACGGCGGAGACGACGATGCCAAGGACGAGCGGACGTGGTCCGCATCCCGCCCCGCCTCCGAGATCACCACGGTGCCGGGCATCAACCCGTTCGCCTTGACCGCAGAAACACGGGTGCGCGCGACACCGGCGTTCCGCCCTCACCTCGCCCCACCGGCGCTGGGGGCCGTTCCCTCCACCCGACGGCATCAGTTGACCTGGCGTCGTCCGGCGCGGCCGTGCCCGTCCAGGCCCGGTCGTCCAGCGGGCGTCACCCCGACGTGTTCATCGCGTCGGCCGTATCCTCCGTCCCCGGCACCACCGGGCCCGCGGCAGCATCGAATGCGTGGGTCACCTCCGGTGCCGTGCCCTTCACCAGCAGGCGGCGGGCCCGCTCCTCGTAACGGCGGTCGGTGGCCGTGAGCCGGCTGTGGTGCTGGGCGACATGCTCCGACCACGAGGCGACCAGATAGTTCTCGATGAACCGCTCCGGGGCGTTGCCGTCCTGGTAGAGCCCCCAGGTGACGGCTCCCGTACGCCGACGTGAACGAGCCACATGATCCATGCAGTGGGTGAAGGCGGCCCGGTTCCCGGGGGCGACCCGGTAGACCACGGAGACCAGCACGGGGCCGTCGGCCGGGCCGGGCTCGAACACCAGGGGCGGAACGGGCCAGTGGTCGGACGGGCTCGGGTCGATGGCCTTCGTGTCATGCAGCGGCCAGCGGCGCACGCTCACCGCACCGGCCAGGAGCAGCCCGCTGCCGGCCAGGAGGGAGACGGTCAGCCCGAGTCCGTCGGCCAGTGCACCCCACACAGGTGCCGCCAGGGCCTGCCCACCCTGGAAGACCAGCAGGTACACGGCGAGTGCGCGGGCCCTGACCCAGCCGGGCAGCCTCGTCTGGAGGGCGGCGTTGAGGGTGGACAGCACACCGATCCAGGCCAGCCCGGCGGGCAGCAGCACGACCACCGCGAGCCAGGGGCTCCGGGTCGTCGCCAGTACGGCCAGCACTCCGGCGAAGACGACGGCGCCCGCGGCGAGAGTGCCGTTGGCGCCGAGAGCCCGGCGGACGGCGGGCAGCAGGAAGGCCCCACCGACGGCACCGACGCCGACCGCGCCGAGCAGCAGCCCGTACCCTCCCGAACCCAGGCCCAGGGAGCGGCTCGCGACCAGGGGAAGCACCGACCACAGCGCACCGCCGCCGGGTATGAACAGCACCGTACGCAACAGGACTCGACGGACGCCGGGCGCGTACCACACGTAGCGGCGGCCGGCGTGCAGGGCCGTCAGGAGCTTCTCGCCCTGAGCTGCGGGCGCCTGGCGCTGCGGTCGCCTCCAGAGCGTGAGAACGGCGGCGATGCCGAGGTAGGACGCGGCGTTGAAGGCGAAGACCCAGCCCGCGCCCGCTGCCGCGACCACCGCTCCGCCGAGGGCGGGGCCGAGGGCGCGGGCCAGGTTCATGTTCACGGCGCCGAGCGCGGCCGCCTGTCCCAACTGGCTGCGTTCCACGAGCTCGGGCTGGATCGCCTGCCAGGCGGGGCCCATCAGAGCGGTGCCGCATCCCAGCAGGAAGGTGAGGCCGAGCAGCAGCCCCGGAGTGAGTTCGTCCATGAACGCGAGCACCGTCAGTCCGGTGGAGACGCCGAGCATGGCGAACTGCGCGGCCAGCAGCACCCGGCGACGGTCGTACCGGTCGGCCAGGACGCCCGAGGGCAGGGCCAGCAGTACGACGGGGAGGCTGGAGGCGGTCTGGACGAGTGTCACCAGTGCGGCGTCGTGCCCGACCAGCAGCCACTGCGCGCCCACGGTCTGCATCCAGCTGCCGATGTTGGAGACGAGTTGCGCGACCCACAGCGCGCGGAAGACACGCGCCGCGAACGGGGCCCAGGCCGAATCGTGTTGTGGGCGGTCTTTCGGTGACCGTGCAGCGCTCATGCTGATCCCTGCCGGAGCCGTGCGGGCATAAACGATGGCAACCATAGGAGCGATCGGTGCCATCCGGTTGACCGAGAGTGCACCGCCTGTGGCTTGTGAGCGCGTTGCGCTGCGGGAACACGTGCCATGCGCCGAGAGACAAAGGACGCCCGCCAACCGGCCCTACGGTGCCCCCAGGACTCGCTCGACCAAGGGGAAACACCATGGCATCGCCCGCAGTGGTGGAGATCTCACGATGGCAGTTCGCCATCACCGCTGTCTTTCACATGAGCTTTCCCGCACTGACCGTAGGACTCTCCGTCTTCCTGGCCGTGATGTACACGGTCCACCTCAGGACCGGGAATCCGCTGTACCTCCAGATATTCCGTTTCTGGAAGAAGATATTCGCGGTCGGATTCGGCCTCGGCGTGGTCGCAGGAACCGTCATGACCTTCGAGTTCGGCCTCAACTGGGGAAGCTACGCCCACGCGGTCGGTCCGATCCTCGGTGTCACGATCGGCATGGAGGTCATCACGGCCTTCTTCCTGGAGGCCGGGTTCATCGGCATCATGCTGTACGGCGACGGCCGGGTACGCCCCCGGACCATGGCGCTGGCCTGCTGGATGCTCGTCGTCGGCACCTTGCTGTCCACGACCTGGATCCTGTCCGCCAACAGCTGGATGCAGGACCCGGCCGGCTTCACCGAGGTCGACGGCCAGTTCCGGGCGAGCAACTGGTGGCACGTGCTGTTCAACCCGGCGTTCGCCTACCGGTACCCGCACATCCTGCTGGCGGTGCTGATCAGCGCCAGTTGGTTCATCGGCGGGATCGCCGCCTGGTACCTCGTCAAGCAGCGAGCACTGCCCTTCGCACGCCGCACCCTGTCCATCGCCCTGGGAGTACTGGCGATCCTGATGCCCGTACAGCTGTACGTGGGCGACGCCACCGCCGCATTCATGGGTGTCCACCAGCCCGCCAAACTGCAGGCTTTCGAAGGCAACTGGAAGACCGACAACAACGGCTACAACCTGCTCGTGGTGCCCGACACGGACAAGGGCGAGAACAAGTTCCACGTCGAGATCCCGCACCTGGGCGCCGTCATCGGCAAGGACCTGTCCGGAAAGGCACACGTCCCCGGACTGCTGCAGACACCCAAGAACGAGCGCCCCGACATGTGGTCCGCCTTCTACGGCTTCCGGGCGATGTACTTCACCGCCCTGGCGATGTTCGGCATGGCCTTCGCCGGATTGGTCTTGCGGCTGCGCGGCAGGCTGTACACCGCCCGGCGGTTCCATCGGCTGATGGTCTGGATGGCGCCCGCCGGTGTCGTGGCCATCAGCGGTGGCTGGATCACCGCCGAGACCGGCCGGCAGCCCTGGGTCGTCTACGGCCTGATCCGCACCAGCGACGCCGTGTCCCACCTCTCCCCCGGCGCGGCGATCGCCGGCCTCACCGGCTTCGTCACCGTCTACGCGCTGCTGCTCGGGCTGTGGATCCGCTACATCGTCCGCACGGTGCGGACCGGCCCCGAGCACCTGGTGACCGACGCCGGCGCCACTGTCCACTCCACGGAGATCAGCCATGCTTGAGTACGCGTCATACGCCTTGGTCCTGCTCGCGCTCGGCGCCTACGTCCTGCTCGACGGCTACGACCTGGGCATCGGCATCCTGAGCCTGTTCGACCGCAGCGACCGGCGGCGCAAGGAGTACAACGAGCTGATCGCGACCGCCTGGGACGCCAACGAGAGCTGGATCATCCTGGCGGGTGTGGTGCTGTGGGCGGGCCTGCCCAGTGTCTACGCCACCGTGCTGCCCGGCGTCTACCTGCCGCTCATCCTCATGCTGCTCGCCATCGTGCTGCGCGGCACGGCCATCGAGCTGCAGAGCGCCGCCCCCGGCTACCGGCACGGCTGGGGCCTCGTCTTCGGAATCTCTTCGCTGGTGGCGACTGTGTGCCAGGGGCTCGTGGCCGGGGCCGTCCTGTCCGGACTGCCCCACCACGGCGGGGTGTTCACCGGTGGAACCTGGCACTGGCTGACGCCCTACAGCATGCTGTGCGCCCTGGGACTGGTGGCCGTGTATCTGCTGGCGGGTGCCGCATGGCTGCAGGACAAGACCACGGGAACCGCCCACGAGTGGGCGGGCCGGCTGGGGCGACCGCTGCTCCTGGCGGTCGCAGTGGCCGGCCTGGTCCTGGGATTCGGGCTCCGGCTCGCCGACCCGCAGCCACTGCGCCTCGACCAGCCGCTCCGCGCTACCCTGTTCGGCCTCGCGGTGGCGGTGGCCGTGGTCTGCGCGGCGATCGCCTGGCACGGCTTCGGCCGCCGGCCCGACTGGCGTCCGTTCGCCGCCGTGGCCGGTACGGAGGCCGCGGGCCTGCTCGCGCTCGTCGCCGTCACCGCACCCGTCGTCGTCCCGCCCGACCTGACCGTGCACGCGGCCGCCAGCCCGCACGGGTCGCAGCTGTTCCTGCTCATCGGGGTGGGCGGGTGCATGCCGGTCGTCCTGACCTACAACATCTACGCGTGGTGGGTCTTCCGAGGGAAGTTCGCCCGGCCACCGGCCACCACCGCCACAGCCGACCAGCCGTCCGACACCGCGGCTGCCACGGGGCAGCCCGCAGCGGTGGTCTCGGCCGCGGGCGACGGTCCATGGGCGGTCGTTGTCGCCCGGCGCGTACTCCTGACCCTTCTGGCCGTCGCGGTGGCCGCCGTCTCGCAGGACGTCTTCGGTGGCGTGCGGGTGTGGATCGGCCCGGTGGGTGTCGCTGTGTTCGCCATGACCGCGCTGGCCGTGTGGATCCGGTCCGACCGCCGGTCGGCGGCCGTCGGCGAGTTCGACCTCCAGGCAGCCGACCAGTGACCGTGACCGACATCCCCGACCATCTCGACCGCCTCGGCCGGGACGACGAAGGGCAGCAGCGGGCGGCGGGACTGCTCACCCGATGGGCGGCGGTCGGCGAACCCGCGTTCCGGCGCGCCGGCACCCTGCGCGGACTGGCGGCCGCGGGTCATGTGCTGTGGGCGGCGGGGCTGGGCTGGACGGCGCAGGCCGCACTGCGGGCCCCGCGCGGGGGTGTGGCCCTGGCTCCGGTGCTCTCCGGTGCGGCCCTGGTCACCGTCGGGCTGCTGCTGCGCGCGGTTCTGCTCGCGGCGGCCGACCGGGTCGCCGAGGACGGGGCGGCTGCCGTCCAGGACCACCTCCGAGCCCGCCTTCTCCTGGCCGCACTCCCCTCCACGGGCACGCCCGCCGAGGAGGTGTCCGACGCCGCTCTCGGTGAGGCGCTGGACAGCGAGGTGGGCCGGCTGAGCCCGTGGCTGACGACGTACGTCCCAGCGCGGCGGGCGATGCTGCTGGGCAGCGGCATCATCCTGGCCGCCGTCCTGGTGGGCAGTTGGGCCGTCGCACTGATGCTGGTGCTGGCGACCCCGCTGCTGCCGTTCAACCTGAAGGTGATCGGCATGGGGACCCGCGCCGCCGTGCACGCCCAGCTCACCGCCACCCGGAGGCTGAGCACGCATCTGCTGGACCAACTGCGCGGACTGCCCACGCTCGTCGGCCTCGGAGCCGGTAAGGAAGCGGTACGCGCGACCGAGGCAGCCGACAGGGAACTGGCCAGGCGCACCAACGCCGTACTGCGGGTGGCCTTCCTCTCGACCGCCTGGATCGAGCTCCTCATCACCGTGGCCATGGCCGTCGTCGCCACGTACTGCGGGCTCGCCCTGCTCGGCTACCTCGACCTGCCGGTGGTCCCGTCCACCATGAGCCTGCGCACCGCGCTGTTCGTCCTGGTCCTGACCCCGGCGTACTTCGCGCCCGCCCGGGAACTCGCCCGCGGCTACCACGCCCGTGCCGAGGCCTCCGCGGCGGCCGAGCTGATCGCGGAGATCATCGACCGGACCGCCGTCACACCGGCCGCCGGCCCGCCGGCCCGCGTGCACGCCGTGCGCCCGCCGAGCCCGGCCGGTGTGCTCCTGGAGAAGGTGACAGTCCGGTACCCGGGTCGCGACGACGCGGCCCTGACCGACGTCACCGTCACCATGCGACCGGGTTCCATCGTGGCCGTCAGCGGGCCCAGCGGCGCCGGAAAGACCACGCTGCTCTCCGTGGCGGCAGGTCTGCGCGAACCGGACCGCGGGCGGTGCCTGCACACCATCGGTTCCGCGACCCTGCCCGCCTCACCGACCATGACGGCATGGGCCGGACAGCCCTCCTACCTCCTCCCGGGCTCATTGCGCGACAACCTGCTGCTGGCCCGGCGCGGCGCCGACGACGAGCAGCTGACCGCGGCGTTCACGGCACTGGGCTTCGAGGACCTGCTGGCAGCACTCCCCCAGGGACTGGCGACCCCGGTCGGCGAGCGCGGCTGGGGGCTGTCCTCCGGGCAGACGCAGCAACTGGTCATCGTCCGGGCGCTCCTCCACGACACACCGCTGCTGTGCCTGGACGAACCCACCGCCCATCTGGACCCGGACGGCGAGGCCCGGATCATCGGCGCCATCCGGACACTCGCGCGTACCCGCACCGTACTGCTGACGACACACAGCCCGGCACTCCTCGACATCGCCGACGACATCGTGCGGTTGAGCCAGGGACGGTTGTCCCGGATCGGGGAGACGCTGTGACCGCGTTCAGGCTGCTGTGGACTGCGGCGGACCACCGGGCACGCCGCGACCTGCTGTTCGCAGCGGTGCTCGCCGGCACCGCCGAACTGTGTGCCGCCGGTCTACTGGGGGTTTCCGGCTGGTTCCTGACCTCCTGCGCGGTGGTCACCGCACAGGCGAACACCACCTGGTCGTGGATGTATCCCTCGGGGACGGTACGCGCTCTCGCCCTGGGCCGCACCGGTCTGCGCTACTCGGAGCGCCTGGTCAGCCATGGCGCTCTGCTCGGAGCGACCGTGTCGCTGCGTTCACGGCTGGTCCGCGCCGCGACCACCGTGCCGGCACGCGAACTGCGCACCCACCGCGACGGCGCCCTGATGGGCCGGCTCACCAGCGACGTCAGCGCGGTGGGCGGGATGGCCGGCCAGGTCGTCCCACCGCTGGGCGGGATCGGCCTGACCGCCGCTGTCGTCGTCACTCTGCTGATGGCGGCGAGCTGGCCGTCGGGTGCGGCCGAACTGCTGCTGCTCGCGCTCTCCGCAGCCACGGCAGTGACCGGAGAGCGGCGGATCCGTGGCCATCAGCGGACGGCCGCAGAAGCCTGGGCCACGGCCCGCACCGCGCTGCTCAGCGCGCGCTCCGCTCTGCCGGAACTGCGCTGCCTGGACGCGGTCGACCTGGTCCGAGAGCAGGTCGCGCACGCAGTCGGCCGAGCCCGGCGGGCCGAGACCGAGGCCGAGTCGCTGATGCGCCGGTCCAGGCTGCTGCTGCGGCTGCTGGCCGTGGTCGGCCAGACAACGGTCCTGGTGCTGGCGCTGTCCGGTCCGGTCTTCACGCAGCCGGCTGCCGACGCCATCGGCGAGGTACTCCTGGTCGCGGCCGCGTACGAGCTGATGGAGGCGCTCCCTCACGTGCTCCGCGACCACGGCCTGGCCACCGACGCCGCCCTGCGGCTGACGGACCTGGCGCACCGCGTCCTCCCGGACGAACCGTCGGCCATGTCCCCGTCGAAGTCGCCGCTCGCGGGCGCGACAGGAGCACCCCTGGTGGCCCGCCACCTGCCCCTGGGCGTCGGCGACGACCGCACCCGGTGGTCCGCGGTGATCGAGCCCGGCAGCGTCGTCATGGTCACCGGACCCAACGGCAGCGGCAAAAGCACCCTGTTGGAGACTCTGGCGGGGCGCATCTCCCCCGCCGCTCCCCGGTCGGTGCTGCTCGACGGCGTCCCGGTCGAGTCCCTGCCCGCCCATGCGATCGCCGATCGCCTCACCCTCGTCGAGGCAGAGGACTGGATCGCCGACGCGACCATCGCCGAGAACCTCCGGCAGGCCGCCCCGGACGCGGACGACGACACACTGCGGGCCGCGCTGGCGGCCGCGGCCTTGGAGCGGTTGCCTCTCGACACCCCGACGGGCCCCCTGGGCCATGCGCTCTCACAGGGTCAGCGACGCCGCCTGGTGATCGCGAGAGCAATCCTGCGGACACCGGCGGTCCTCCTGCTCGACGAGCCGACGACCGGCCTCGACGCACCTACGGCGGTGCGGATGCTGACGGGCGTGCGTCGCGCCCTGCCGGACAGCGCCCTGGTGATCGCCCTTTCGGACCGGCACGACGACCTGATGCCCTTCACCGCCACCCAGGTCCTGCGGCTGAAGCCCACTTCCCAGGCGGCGATCGCGGATTGGCCGGAGGTGCACTGAGAGACATCCCTTGGTGCAGCGGACGGCGACTACTGCTTTCGAGGCCCGCTCCGTCGCGGTCCCGTTCGGCAACTGCATCGAGCCGTCGAACGTCAAGGCCGGGGGAACCGCCTGCCCGATCCGCTTCCAGTGTTCCGGCTGCGGCTTCTGTCGCCCGGACCCGTCCTACCTCCCCGCGATCGAGGAACACATCAACTCCCTTCGCGCCGACCGCGAGACCGCCCAGGCGATGGATGTCGACGGCTTCGTCATCCGCAACCTCACCGAGCAGATCGCCGCGTTCCAGCAGGCCATCGCCACCATGCAGAACGAGCTGGCCAGCCTGCCCGACGACGAACGGTCCGAGATCGAGGAAGCCGGCGCGGTCCTGCGGATAGCCCGTCCAGCCCACGGCCGCACGACATTGCCGCTGGCCGTCGTCAACCGGAGGCCGTCGTGAACCCTCACCCCACGGCTTCGTCCGCCGGCGGTTCGGCCAGCCGAACACCGGCCCAGGTCCTGCGCGAGGCCCGCCGTCGCGACAGCCGCACCAAGCGCGCTCGCGTCCTGGATGCCGTCCAAGAGATGGCGCGCCACGGCGACCGCGTTACCTTCGCCGCCGTCGCTCGCGCCGCCAACGTCTCAACGTGGCTCACCTGCGCCGACGGAGTGCGCGAACACATCGAGTCCGCCATCAAACAGCAGCAGTCCACGCGACCGCAGCCGGCCACGACGGCTCAGGCCAGCCCCGCGGGCCTTCGCACCGACCTTGCACTCGCTCGCGAGGAGATCCGCCGGCTCCGCGCCAATCGCGACCAGCTGCAGCAAAGCGTCCGCCGCCACCTAGGCCATCAACTCGACCAACTCGGCGCCCGGGACCTTGCCACCCGCGTCCAGGAGCTCACCGAGGCCAACACTCGCCTCGAAGCGAACCTGCACGAAGTGACTGTCGCGAAGTCCCGCCTCGAGAGCCACATCACCGATCTGGAGGACGAGCTCGGCGCGGCACGGACCAGCCTCCGCCGAATGATCAAGAACCGGAGCAAAGGGGAAGCGTCCCGAACGTGACTCACATGCCTGTCAGCACTGACCTGCCGTTCGGGTCAGTCGGTGGTGAGCTGCTTCGGAACGCGGCCGAAGGCGCGCGGTTCCTACAGGTCAGGGACGTGGATGTCGACCTCGGCCCGTCGGTTTCTCAGGACCTGACCTTGGAGGACACGCGGGTTTCTTGCCAGAACTAGTTTGTAATGCAAAGCTCATGGCATGACAGACGCATCAGTGCCCTCGCCGGGCACTCCCCGCGAAGTCCTCGCCGGCCTTGATGACTTGACCCGTCGGGTTCGCTCCGCGCAGCGTGGCGCGTGGTTTCCCCTTCTGCTGCTGGGCGTGCTCACGCTGGGCGGGATCCTGGTCGGCCGCTTCACCTTCAGAGTTGAGACCGTGCCCTGCCCGGCGACCGACCCTGCGGCAGGCAGCGGCTGCACCCTGGTCACGCAGGGCTCGCCGGTGTACTGGCCCATCGGACTCGCCCTCGCCTACGCCGCGACGGCGTTCTTCTACATTCGCCGCTCCCACAACCGCGGAGTCGGCACCCCGGTCCGGCCGTACATCCTCACCGGGATCGCGCTGGTCGGTCTGGTGACCGCCACCGAGCTCTGGAGCTTCCGCCACGGGATGCCACAGCCCGGCGAACAGCTCGACTTCTGGGGACTGCACCTCGACCCCACCTCCGGGGTGACGAGGTTCCTCGAGCGACTCACCGGGAACGCCACAGCTGTCGGGCTGCCGCTGATGGTGCTGTCCTGGGTGGAACGCAGCCGCATCCTGCTGCTGCTCACCGCGGTGTATCTGGCAATCGAGCTGGTGCCGCTCACCACCGGCTGGGCGGGTATCCCCTTCACCTCGCCCTGGTCCGCCGTGCCCCGCTACGGCGTACCCGGCGTGCTGCTCCTACTCGGCGCGCTCGGTTTCGCTCTGGCCGAGCTGTCCCGTCAGCGCGACGCCTCATGACCGATCAGCCCGAGCAACACCCCGTCACCGGCCTGGACGACATCGTCCACCAGCGCGTCCGCCTCGGCATCCTCACCGTGGCCCACCAAGCGCGCCGAGTCGAGTTCGGCTTCCTGCGCACAGCCCTCGGCCTGACCGCCGGAAATCTCAGCCAGCACCTGGCCGTCCTGGAGAAGGCCGGACTGGTCGACATCGAAAAGGGCTACGAAGGCAAACGCGCACGTACCTGGCTCTCCCTCACTCCGGCCGGTGACCGCGCCCTGCAGGACGAGGTCACCCAGCTCAAGCGACTCATCCACCAGATCGAGCAAGGCAGCTCAGCCCAGGAGTCCTGATCTGGACTCCTGCAAACCATGGGGGCCGTGAGCGACTCCCGCCGACGTCCAGCGAACCGAACACCATCCAACAAACCTGGGGAGGACACGTGACCAACACACCGGTCATCAAGACGGACCTGACGCGCCGTCGCTTGCTCGCAGCCGCGCTGGTGACGGGGGTCGGGGCCGCCGTGCCGATCAGCGCAGCGCGCCAGACGTGGGCGGCTCCGACCGCCCCCGGTCCGTCGCAGCTCACGCTGCCCAGGCCCACCGGGCCGCACCCGGTGGGCACGGTGCCTCTCCACCTCGTCGACACCTCGCGTCCGGATCCTGTGGCCGGCCCGGGGCATCACCGCGAGTTGATGGCCAGCGTCTGGTACCCCGCTTGCAAGACCAAGGACCTGCCGCGTGCTCCCTGGATGACCCAGGGTGCGCTGCGGGCGCTTCTGGCGGACGTCGGCTTCCCCCTCGATCCCGCCCTCGGCCCACTCACCGCCGCACACGTGGACGCACCCGTGCACCAAACGCGCCACCGCCTGCCCGTCGTCGTGTACTCGCACGGCGCGGGCAGCCATCGCAGCGACCACACCATCATGGTCCAGGAACTCGCCAGCCACGGCTACGCCGTGGTCACCGTCGACCACACGTACGACGCGTTCAGCGAGTTCCCCGACGGCCGGCTCACCGTTCCGGCAGAGGTCCCGCCGTTCCTGGGGCCCCGGGACTTCGCCACGGACCTCCGGTTCGTGCTCGACGTCGTCGAGGGCCTTGCCGCCGGGCACAACCCCGACGTCGACGGCAGGCCACTGCCCCAGGGACTGCTCGGCGCTCTCGACCCGAGGTGCATCGGCGCGTTCGGCTGGTCGAAGGGTGGCACCGCCACCGCGCTCACCATGCTCGCCGACCAGCGCGTTGGCGCTGGGCTCAGCATCGACGGTCCGATGCAGCCGACCATCGCCACCGACCTGGACCGGCCGTTCATGATGCTGACCGCTTCGTTTACCCGGGCCGCCATGCCGGACGTCGCCGAGTTCTGGACACACCTTCGCGGTTGGCGGCTGAACATCCAGGCCGACGGGGCCATCCACAAGTCGTACGGTGATGACGCGACGCTGATCCCGCAAGCGGCCGGCAGGTCGTCTCCCTCTGCGGCGACGGCGGTTCTCCATGCTGATGGGCGACTTCCTCACGCTCGTCCAGTACGACCTGCCGGTGAAGGTGGTCGTCTTCAGCAACTCCTCCCTGGGCATGGTCGACCTGGAGATGATGGTCGACGGCCTGCCGCCGCACGCCACGACCTACCCGCACACCGACTATGCCGCCATCGCCACGGCGGCCGGGGCGCGCGGTATCCGGGTGGAGAAGCCCGGCGAGGTGCGCGACGCCCTGCCCGAGGCTTCACCCACGAGGGGCCCGCGCTGGTCGACGTCGTCACCGATCCCGCCGCGCCGGCCGTTCCCCCGAAGATCTCCACCGAGCAGATCAGCGGATTCGCGCTGTCGGCGAGCCGGACGGTGTTGAGCGGGGGCGTCGGCAGCATGGTCCACCTGGCCCGGGCCAACCTGCGTACTATTCCGCGTGCTTGAGCGCGGACACGCCAGATGCGTCTGAGCCCCCTGGTCCAGGGGGGCTCAGACGCATCTGGCGCCCTCGTGGGGCGAGCGGTCCCGGCCTCAGGAAGGTGACCGGGTCCAGTCCGGGTCGGCGGACGAGAGATGGTGGGTGGTCACGGAGACGAGGGCGAGGAGCAGCAGGGCCAGGCTGAGGGTGAGCACGAGGTGGCCGTGCAGCACCAGTTGCGCTCCGACGAAGGCGCCGAGGAGCATCGCCAGCACGGACAGGATCCGGCGGCCCGGCCGTGGCGCCGCACCGCCGGCGGGGGTGGAGTCCGCGGCCAGTCCCGTCAGGGTCAGGGTCAGTACGGTCGTGGTGAGGTCCGGGACGCCGAGGCGTCGGGCGACCGCGTTCTGCAGCCCCATGCCGAGCCCGAGGAACACGATCAGGGTGTACTGGACCCCGGTGGTGACCCGTCCGTCGGTGACCACGGCGGCGGCCACGGTGACGGCGACCAGGACCGTCTGCACGGCGGTGGCCGTTTTCAGCAGGTTTCCGCGGTGCGTCGCGAAGCGGGTGCCGAGCCTGCCTCCGGTGAGCGCGCCGAGGAGGAATGCCGCCAGCGCGACGATGGAGGCGAGCGCGGAGAGGTTCGCGGCGCCGACCAGCGCGAACCCCAGGAACACCACGTTGCCGGTCATGTTGGCGACGAAGACGTGCCCGAGCGCCAGATAGCTCACCGCGTCGACCAGACCGGTGACCACCGTGAGCGTCAGCATCAGGGGAGGCAGCGGGCCGTGGCGGTCCTCTCCGGTCGGTACGAGTGTGCGTACCGCGTCATTCAGCAGCCTGCGCATACCGCTTCCTTTCCGTTGCGGTGGGCGGACGGTGCAGTACGACGCGGGTGAGCAGTCCGCTCACCGGGCCGGCCACGATCGCGGGGAGGACGACCCACAGCGGCCAGGGCGTGATACCCAGCGCCTGGTCGAGCGACCAGCGGCCGGGCCCGGTGAGAGCCAGCGCCGCGGAGACGACGACAAGGACCATCGGGTATTCGTAGCCGTCGTTCTGCACCCACAGGCCCTTGGGCCGTTTGACGGTGCCCGCGACCGTCATCACACCCATGGCCGCCATCGCGGCCAGGGGCGTGAGCAGTCCGGCGGTCAGGAACAGGCCGGCACCGATCTGACTGGCACCCGCGACGATCGCGGTCAGCCGACCGCCGCGGAACCCGTCGTGGCGGAACTCCTCGGTCCCGCCCGCCAAGCCGTGGCCTCCCAGCCGGAAGCTCACCTTCTGAACCCCGTGTCCGGCGATGAGGAGTCCCGTCACCAGCCGGAGGACCAGCAGTCCAGCGTTCATCTTCTCCTGCCTGTTCCTGACGCTCTGTCCCTGACTGCTCTGCGAAGGTGCGGGGATCAGCCGGCGGCGTGGGCCCCGATGACGGCCTGCGCGTAGACCACGCCGAGGCCGTAGGCGCCCGCGTGCTCCTTCACCACGTCCATGACCGACATGTAGGTCTCGCCGCGGGCCCAGTCGCGCTGGAGCTCCAGCAGCACCTGCACCCAGGTCACCGGCGCCGCGCCGCCCTGGACCATGCGCTGGATGGCGTGCTCGTGGGCCTGCGGGCTGACGCCGCCGGACGCGTCGGTGACCACGTAGACCTCGTAGCCCTGGGCGAGGGCGGAGAGCACGGGCAGAACGACACAGACCTCGGTCCACAGGCCGGCGATGACCAGCTTCTTACGGCCCGTGGCCTTGACCGCCTCGACGAAGTCGACGTCCTCCCAGGCGTTCATCGTGGTGCGGTCGATGATCTTCTGGTCGGGGAAGACCTCGGGCAGCTGCGGCATGATCGGGCCGGAGAAGGACTCGGCGGCCACGGTGCTCAGCACGACCGGCACGTCGAACGCCTTGGCGGCCTTCGCCAGGCCCACGGTCGAGTTGATGATCGCGGTGCGGTCGCCGCTGCCGGTGCCGAAGAACATCTGCGGCTGGTGGTCGATGAACAGCACCGCGCAGTTGTCCGGGGTGAGCAGGTCGGGGCTGGGGGCCGCGGTGACCTCGGAGACGTTGACCATGACAGTGGCCTTTCCATGTGTCTGGTGATCGCGGACGGCGTCCGCTGTCGAGCGCAACCGCGCGGCGCGCGGCGCGAGTTGGGGTGGCGTCCCGGGAGGGGCGGCTCGTGACCGGGCCCCTCCCGGGAGATCGGAGGGAGAACTGCGGATCAGAGGGAGAAGCAGGGGTCGAAGAACGTGCTCGCGGGCCCGGGGGTGAGGCCGCGTCGGGCACGCCATTGGCGGTGCTGCTCCGACTCGGCGACGGCCTGGCCGAGCAGTTCGGCCTGACGGGCGCCCGACAGGCCCGTACCGGGTGTGGCCTGGTAGCCGCCGAAGTGCGCCACCGGGCTCCACTCGGGGCTGACCGGCGGCAGTTCCTCGTCCAGGCCCGCGTACTCGGCGGTGGCGTAGACGATCCGGCCGCCGACGACCGTCAGCAGGGACTCGATGTGCGCGATGTCCGGCTCGGGCACGGTGAAGTAGTCCTCGGACAGGACGGCCAGGTCACCGAGGAAGCCCGGACGCAGGACGCCCTTGACGCTCGTCTCCCCGGTCAGCGCGGCACCCGCCTCGGTGAACATCGCCAGCGCGGTACGCCGGTCGACCCGGTTGTGCGGCGGGCGGACGACCAGGTCGCCAACCGTGCGGCCGGTGACGAGCCAGTGCAGGGCGACCCACGGGTTGTAGGTGGAGACCCGGGTCGCGTCGGTGCCGGCGCCGACGGTCAGCCCGCGCTCCAGCATGGCCCGGATCGGAGGCGCGTCCGCGGCGGCACCGGGACCGTAGCGGCGTACGAACGCCTCGCCCTGGAAGGACAGCCGGTTCTGGACGGACATGGCGCCGCCGAGAGCGGCGATGCGGTCGAGGCTGTCCGCGGAGACGGTCTCCGCGTGGTCGAACAGCCACCGGTTGCCGGCCGGGAAGAGCCCTTCCGCGGCGAGCTTCTCGAAGACCGCCAGATCCCGGCGGATGGTCTCGTCATAGGTGGCGTGCAGCCGGAAACCCCAGCCGTTTTCCATGAGCAGGCGTACGGCCTTCTCGAATTCCGCCTCGTAGTCGCCCAGTTCGGGGCGTGGTTCGGCGAAGTTCTCGAAGTCCGCCGCCGCCCACGTCAGATTCTCGCCCGCACCGTTGAGGCGCAGCCATTCGTCCCCGTCCTCGGGGCGGGCCATCTCGATCCAGCGGGTGAGATCGTCGATTTCCTGACCGGCGGTCTGCGGGAAGAGGTGATAGGCGATGCGCAGCGACAGTTGACCGGCCTTCGCCAGTTCGACGACCGTGCTGTAGTTGTCGGGGAAGTTCTGGAACCCTCCGGCCGCGTCGATCGCCGAGGTGAGACCGAACCTGTTCAGTTCGCGCAGGAAGTGACGGGTGGAGGTCTTCCTGTCCTCGCCCTCCAGGACCGGGGCCTTGGCCAGGGTCGAGTAGAGGATGAGGGCGCTGGGGGCGGCCAGCAGCATGCCCGTCGGCTCACCGTCCCGGCCTCGTACGATCTGGCCCCCCTTGGGGTCGGGGGTGTCCCGGGTGAATCCGGCGGCCTTGAGCGCCGCCCGGTTGAGCACCGCCGCCTGGTACAGGTGCAGGACGAACACCGGGGTGTCCGGCGCGGCGGCGTTCAGCTCGGCGACGGTCGGCAGCCGCCGTTCGGCGAACTGCTCGGCCGACCATCCGCCCACCACCCGTACCCACTGGCCCTTGGGGGTGCGGGCGGCCTGCTCGCGCAGCATCGCCAGGCCCTGGCGCAGGGTGGGGACGCCGTCCCAGCGCAGTTCCAGTACGTAGTTGAGACCACCCCGGATGACGTGCAGATGCGCGTCGTTGAGGCCGGGGACCATCCGGCGCCCGAGGGCGTCGACCACCTTCGTGTCCGGGCCGACATGGGGTGCGACGTCGTTGTCGTCGCCGACGACCGTGATGACACCGTCGCGGATGGCGATCGCCTCGGCCTGCGGGCGGACCGGGTCACCGGTGTGGATCTTCGCGTTGCGGACGACCAGGTCCGCGGCGTTGTCGGTGGCGCGGGGAACCAGCCCACCGACCGGCATCGTGGACACCTTTCGACAACCTCCTGCGGGATGAACGACGTCGAATGCGTCTGCATCGACTTCCATGTGCGTCGACAGCAGCGGGTCCGCATTCCGGGGCGGGCTACCGTGCACCGCACAGGCCCGTACCCGGCACCTCGACTGCTGCGCCGCCAGGCTATTTCGCGCCAAAGCGTCTCTTTGTCCCGGCAGTGCACTGCATGCGTTCCGACAGTGCACTGCTTGTCCGTGCACTCTGAGGACAACGCCGGTGCGCTCATGGACATTCGCCGTCACCTGAGCGGCCTAGCGTGGCGATCGACGACTCGTCAGATCCCCCGGTCTGATGCGAGAGTCGCCTCACTGCGCCCGCGAGCCCGGCGCGCCACACGAACTGGGGAGTTACACATGTCCGACGCCGTAGAGCCGGTGCAGCCGGTCCTGGAGCCGGCCGCAGCCGCGTTCGCCGAGGCCACCGCCAACCCGCCCTACCTCTTCGACCTGCCCCCGGCGGAGGGCCGCAAGGCGGTCGACGAGGTGCAGTCCGGTGAGATCGCCAAGCCGCAGATCGACGAGGAGTGGATCACAGTCTCCGGCGGTCCGACGGGCAGTGTCCGGGCCCGCATCGTCAAGCCCGCCGGCGCCGAAGGGATCCTGCCGGTGGTCCTCTACATCCACGGTGCGGGCTGGGTGTTCGGCAACGCCCACACCCACGACCGCCTGGTACGCGAACTCGCCGTGGGCGCGAACGCCGCCGTGGTGTTCCCCGAGTACGACCTGTCCCCCGAGGTCCGCTACCCGGTAGCCATCGAGCAGAACTACACGGTCGCGAAGTGGGTCGTCGAGCAGGGCGATTCCAAGGGCCTGGACGGCTCCCGGCTGGCCGTGGCCGGCGACTCCGTCGGCGGCAACATGACCGCCGCGCTGACCCTGATGGCCAAGGAACGCGGCGACCTCCCGCTCGTCCAGCAGGTGCTGTTCTACCCGGTGACCGACGCGAACTTCGACACCGGCTCCTACCACCAGTTCGCCACCGGCTACTTCCTGCGCCGCGACGGCATGCAGTGGTTCTGGGACCAGTACACGACCGACGAGGCCGAACGGGCCCAGATCACCGCCTCCCCGCTGCGCGCCACCACCGAGCAGCTCACCGGCCTGCCCCCCGCCTTGGTGATCACCGGCGAGGCCGACGTGCTCCGCGACGAGGGCGAGGCCTACGCCAACAAGCTGCGCGAGGCCGGCGTCCCGGTCACCGCCGTCCGCTTCCAGGGCATCATCCACGACTTCGTGATGCTCAACGCCCTCCGCGAGACCCACGCCGCCGAGGCCGCCATCACGCTGGCCACCGCCACCCTGCGCGGCGCGCTGCACGCCGGCTGACAGCGCGGTCCGCGCTCACACCGAGGGGTGCGACGCAGGGCCGCGCGGACGGACGCCCGTTACGGCGTCCGTCCGCGCGGCCCTTTCGTCATGGCTCAGGGCGGTGCCCCGCCGTCGGCCCCGGTCACCGGCGCGGCACCGTGACCACCGCGACCGGGCTCGCCAGAACCACACCGGCGACAAGCGCGGGTGCCGGAGACCAGGCGGCCGCCAGGACACCGGCCCCAGCGAGGGGAAACAGAATGCGTTCGGCCACGCTCCGTTGGTGTGGCCGCAGGTGCACCATCCACACCGTGATCAGTAAAACGGCCGCCGGAGCGGTGACCGCGGCGCCGGCGGCAGTCGGTGAGGTCCCGGTGTGACGCGTGACGTGATCGGCGTACGCGGATGATCCCGGTTCATGGGCAGGGCGATCTCACGGATGAGCAATGGGCGGTGCTGGAGCGGTTGTTGCCGAAGAGGAGGAATGTGGGGCAGCCGCCGGTCCGGTCCCGGCGGCAGCTGATCGACGGTATACGGTTCCGGGTCCGCACCGGGGTGCCACGGCGGGACGTGCCCGTCGAGTACGGGCCGTGGGGCCGAAGGAACCACCGGGTGGTGTCTTCGACGAGCCCGATGATCACGGGCTGGGGCGTTCGCGCGGCGGGTTCCCGGCCAAGCTGCACTTGGCCGTCGAGCAGGGTCAGAAGCCCATGTCGATCACGGTGACGGCAGGGCAGCGGGGGGACTCGCCGCAGTTCGATCGGGTGCTGGAGAAGGTCCGTGTGCCCCGCTTGGGGCCGGATCGGCCGCGTCTCTGCCCCGACCGTGTGCGGGGTGACTAGGCGTACGCCTGCCGGAAGAACCGCGCCTACCTGCGCCGCCGGGGAATCCGCTGCACCATTCCGGACAAGGCCGACCAGGTCCGCAACCGCAGGAAGCGCGGGTCCAGCGGTGGCCGGCCACCGAAGTCCGCCCCAGAGGACTACAAGGCCCGGCACGCGGTCGAGTGCGGCATCAATCGCCCGAGAGTCTCAAGAGACATCGAGCCGTGGCCACCAGGTACCCCATCAACGAGTGGTTGTGAGGTACTGGTCCGACGACAACTCGAACACCCGTACTGGCCGACCGCCGGTGGGATTGACGGTTTCACGGACCGGATGCATCCCCAGTTTGGTCATGATCCGTTCGGAGGCGTCGTTGCCCACTTGAGTGATGCTGACGATCCGCTCCAGCCCTCGCTCCTCGAACCCGAACCGTACAGCGGCCGCAGCGGCCTCGGTGGCCAAGCCCTGCCCCCAGTGGGAACGTCCCAGCCGCCAGCCGACCTCCACCACCGGCAGTATCTCCGGCAAGAAGTCGGGCACCGACAGGCCGGTGAACCCGGCCAGCTCGCCAGTGGACCGGATCTCCACGGCGAACAGGCCGAAGCCCTGTGACTCCCACTCGCTCTCCCATGCCTGGATCCCGAGGCGAGTCTGGTGTTCGTCACGGACGCTGCCGTCACGGATCCACCGCATGACCTCGGGGTCGGCATTGATGGCCGCCATGGGCGCAACGTCTTCCTCGCGCCAGCGACGCAGGATCAAACGGGGAGTCTCAAGCGTGACCATCCAATCATTCTGGATCACAAAATGAACTCTCCGCCATCTTTACCAGGCACCGTCGATACACGCCCCAGAGCTGCCGGAGAACCGCCCGAGTCCGCCGGCGCGCGGATGCTTGTCCGAGAGTGAACGGCCAGCAGGAGCACCGGACCCAGTGCGCGGGCAGGCACCACCACATGCACTGCGGGTCAAGCCGTGCCTCGACCAGGCACCTAGCGTCACCGGAGTACGAACAACACGGCACCGCAGGAGGCGGACCATGACCACCAACCCCCCATCCGCCCGCAGCAGCCAGCCCTGGCTGCACCAGAAGGGCGAGGTGATCCAGGAGTTCGGGACCGTCAAGCAGTTCCCGGTCGCCCTGTCCTACGAGGCGCGGATGTATTCCTGCCAGCGCCTGAACAAGGTCCTCGCGGACACGCAGATCCTCTACGGCCTCTACAAGAAGCACCACTGGCTGATGCGCGGCGCCACCTTCTACCAGCTGCACCTGGTCCTGGACAAGCACGCGGGTGAACAGCTGGAGATCATCGACACCATCGCCGAACGCGTCCAGTCCCTCGGTGGCGTGGCGGTGGGAGATCCGCGGCACGTCGCCGAGATCACGTCGATCCCGCGGCCCCCGGACGGGGTGGAGGAGGTGCCGGCCATGCTGTCCCGGCTGCTGGAGGCCCACGAGACCATCCTCATCGACGCCCACGACGCCAGCGCCCGGACCGCCGAGTGCGGTGACGACGGCACGATCGACCTGCTGGTCTCCCAGGTGATCCGGACGGGCGAACGGCAGGCGTGGTTCTTGGCCGAGCATCTGGTCGACACACCGCTGGTGCGTGCCTGAGGAACGCCTCCGGCCGCTGCTCGCCCTGGGTGAGCAGGTACCCGGAGCGGCATGAGCCGCCGGGAGCGGCACGGCGCGCCGCCGCCAGCATTCGGTGCAGCGAGATCGAAGACCGTCGCCTTCGTGCCGGACGGAGCCGGGCGACGCGCTGCTTGACCGGGAGCGGACGATGCATCTGCGGCAGGAGGAGGTCGTCGTCGCGGTGGCCAGCGCGGGCCGTTCACGGCGGCTGCACGGCGGCTGCACGTGGTCCGGTCCGCCGTGTCCGGCACGGTCCGCGCTCTCGAACGCGAGCTGAGCACCCCGTTGTTCGACCGCACCACACACCGCGTCGCCCTCATCTCGGTCGGCGAGGCGTTCCTGACCGCCCACGCGCGACGCCCGGGCCGCCGAGCCGGCACGGGAGGCCGTCGATGCCGTACGGGGGCAGTCGCGCGGGCGGGTGACGGTCGGCAGGATGCAGAGGGCGTGGGCTGGGGCTCCACCGCGCCCTGGCCGCGCTGCGTGCGCAGCATCCGGGCGTGGTCGTGACACCTGCGGCAGGCGGCCGTCGTCGGGATCTGGCAGGCAGTGCGCGACGGCACGGTGGAACCTGGCCCTGGGTCGCGCTGGACCGCCGGCAGCAGCGCGGGCTCGCGACCCGGCTGCTGTCCCGCGGCGACATGGTGCTGCTGACGTCGCCCCGGCGGGTGCTCGCCGGGGCGACGCCGAACGGCGAGGTCCGGCTCGCCGACATCGCCCAGTTGCTCTCGGTGGACTTCACACCCGGCTGGGCCATCCGCTACGCCGTCGACCGGGCCTTCCTGGCCGCGGGCGTCGACCGCAGCACGACGTTACTGACTTCGGCTCGTTGGAGTGATCTTCCTCGAAGTGCCTGATGGGCCTGGAGTGTTGTCTGTATCCCGTGGTGTATGAGGTATGCGGATGGGGGCGGGCCGACTCCTGCGGGACGTCAGCGCCGGGAGACGGTACGGATGCAGGCGGCCGAGCTGTTCGAGCAGAAGATCAAGCCGACAGAGGTCGCACGGCGGCTGCGGGTGAGTGCGAAGTCGGCCTACCAGTGGCACCAGCTGTGGCCGGACTCATCGCGATGCGGCCCGGCTCCCGCACCCGGCACGGCCCTCGGCGTCGCGGCGGAGGGGGCCAGGCGAAGCGGTGTAACACCATAGCGGCGCCCGCCAACCAGGGCCCGAAGGCCGCCGTCCGCAACCGGGTCGCCCTCATCGCCACCGCCCGGGAGATCCATGCGGAGCACGGACTTTCGGGGCTGACCACTAAGCGAACGTGCGGCGCGCCCAGTCTGCGAATCCGGTCCATGGAATTTCCGGGTGAGCACCGTGCAGTGCGGGAATGTCCACGCGGTAGCCGGGTCCATTCAGGAACGTCCACATCGCATGCATATCCGGATTGCTGATCTCTGCCAGCGGTACGTACTCGTGACGGACCTCCCGTCCCAGCACCGCGCCTAGCGTGGCCGCCATCTGGGCGGGGGTGGGCGCATCGCCGGCCAGCTCGATACGCCGCCCGACATAGGGGGCGGGATTGAGCAGGACTTCCGCAGCGAACGCACCGAGGTCGGGGCGGGCCAGTTGCTGCAACGGCCGGTCGGGTGGGAGCGGCAGATCGAGAACGCCGTTGAGGATGCGTTCCGCGCCACCCAGGGCGTTGTCGAAGAAATACGTCGGCCCGAGGATCGTGTAGGGCACGTCCCCGGAGACCAGCTCAGCCTCGATCCGAGCCTTGCTGTCGAAATGGGGTACGCCGCTCTTTTGGTCGGCGCCGGCTACCGAGCTGAACACGAGATGGGGCACGCCCATTTCCCCGGCGGCAGCCAGAATTGCCCGCCCCTGAGCCACTTCCGCCTCCACACCGGCCTCGAAGGGAGTGGTCATCGCGAAGACGCCCGCCACTCCGCTCATCGCCGCGGCGAGCGACGCGCGATCGTTCAGGGAACCGGCCACCACCTCGACGCCTTGGCGGGCCAATTCCCGTGCGGCGCCTCGCAGGGGGTCACGTACCAGTGCCCGGAGCCGGGCTTCGCGGCCCAGCAACGCGTCGGCCACGGCACCGCCCTGACCGCCGGTAGCCCCCAGTACCAGGATCGGCCCATCGAGCATCGCAGAACGTCCTTCCTTGCGGCCAGGCATGGCAGTGGATCAATGCATCAGGCCCCACCGTAACCGTCTGTCTCGGACGGCAGACGCAGCCGCGCGGCTGCCCGATGGTAAGCACCTCACCGCTCGGAGCGCGGACCGTCTTCTTCCTCGTCGGCACACCGATGTTGCTCCCTGTCCGCGCACTCAGGAGACCAGCTCGGGGGCGGGCCGGGAACCGAACTGTATGAGCCTACAGCCTTGCCACCCGCTCCTTCGTGTCCAGAAGTGCACAAGGCCCCGCTCGTTGGCGCAGTGAAGGAGACAGCGCACGGATACTTGTTGAACGACATGAGTCTGTACGTCAGGAGACGGCTTGTCCCGCACCCATCCCCGCAAGTTCTCACGCTCTGAGACCACACGGGCCGAGGCATTCAGTGACGGTGTGTTCGCCATCGCCGTCACGCTTCTCGTCCTCAATCTCGCCGACCCTCCGCACAAACCGGGCGGCCTTGGCCGGGCTTTGCTGGCTCAGTGGCCTGCCTATCTCGGCTACCTGGCGTCCTTCGGCTATGTCGCGGTGATCTGGCTCAATCATCACCAGGCCTTCGTCCGGATCAGGACCATGGATCGCGGGCTGCATGCCGCCAACCTGTTTCTGCTGCTCACCACGGGGTTGTTGTCCTTTCCGACCGCGGTGGTGGCGGACGCGCTGCAGGCAGATCCCATGGGCACGGACGCGCGGGTGGCCGTCGCTCTGTACGCCGGCATCGCCGCAGCGATGTGCCTGAGCTGGGTGGCCTTCTACCAACAGATCTCCCGCCGGCCCGAGCTGCTGGACCCTGATGTGGAGGACACGTACGTGCGGCACGGTCGGCTTCGTTCCTGGGCCGGTGCCCTCGCCTACATCGCGGCCGGGCTGATGGGGGTGCTCATCGCACCGCTGCTGGCGATCGCCGTGTTCGTCCTCCTCCCTGTCTTCTACTTCGTCACCAGCGAAGGTCTGCCCAGTGGGACGGCTCCGCCTGGTGCCGGACATCGGGCCGACGAGACAGGTCGTGACGGTGTGGTCTGACGCGCTCTGGCCTCGGTGGCCTGGTAGCCGGGCGGACGCTGCCGCACGGGCGTCCAGCGCCCTGGGTCGGCCGAGGTGCTCCGCTTGCGGCCTGCGACGCGGCCGAGCCTCGCCGACTGTGACGTGACTCGCCAGGACACTCGTGGGCAGTGTCATCGGCGCCGACTCCGCCGCACCGGCGGGCGATGCGGATCGTGGACGGGGAGCGGCGGAGGAGGCGGCGGGTGGGCCGGTTTCACGGGCGGTCGCACCACCTGAGGCTCACGATGGCACCCGTCCCACCGGGATCAGATACAGGTAATCGTCATACGGGGACGCGACGGCCGGCCGTGTTCCTCCTGGTGAGGGCGTCGGGGAAGCCGTGCACGGTCGGCGCGACGAGCGGCAGCACCCGCTCTGCCCTGAGCGTAGGGTCGGCCTGTGGCGGTCTTCATGGAGCGGTGACCGAGACGTGAGCACGAACGGCTGCTCACCGGACGGGGCCGGTACGTCGCCGACTTGTCGGTGCCGGGGTGTCTGGACGCGGCGTTCGTGAGGAGTCCGGTGGCCCAGGGAGAACTGCGTGCGGTGGACTGCGCCGGTGCCCGCCGGGTCGCGGGGGTCGTGGGGGGCCTGGTCCGCGGCGGATCTGGCGGAGCTGTCGTGCTGCGCGCATGCGGCCGCGGACCTGCAGGACCTTCTTCCGTCCCGCACACGCTGCCGGCCAGGTTGTCGACGGAGGAGGCAGTGGCGGGCCGGGAGTGGCCAGTGCTGGTGGGTAGCGGCTCGCGACTGGTTCCGCGGCCCTCTCCAGACGGCGCGCCGCCCCGGCGAGCTGATCACGTCGATGCGGTTCCCACTGCTCGGCGAGGACACCGGCGTCGGTTTCATCGAGCACCGGCGCGCACCCACTTGTGCTTTGCGCAGGTGGCCGTGGCCGCGGCGCTGACCATGCGCGACGCGGTGATCGAGGAGGCGCGGACCGGGCTGGTCAACCGTGCCGACCGGCCGGTGCGGGCACGCGCCGCCGAGCAGGCGCTGACCGGCGCCGAGTTCGGCTCGCCCCCACCGGTCACCGGCTGCCCGACGAACGCCTGTTCGTGCGCGCGGGCCGTATCGCCGCAGAACAGGACGCCGCAGCCCCGGCCGAGCCGTACACCGCCCTGGAGTACCGACGGCATGCCCTCGCGGTGCTGGTCGGCCGAACGCTTCGACAGGCCGCGCAAGGAGTCTCCACGTGAAGATCACGCTCACGGTCAACGGTGAGACCTACCCACTCGATGTCGAACCGCGGCGTGTTCTGGCCGACGTACTGCGCGAGGACTGCGGGCTCACGGGCACACACCTCGGCTGCGAACACGGCGTCTGCGGGGCCCGCATGGTCCTGGCGGACGGTGAGGCCGTCTGACCCTGCCTCATGCTGGCCGTGCACTGCAACGGCAGTTCGGTACGCACGGACCGTGGAAGGACTGGCCGGACCAGACGGCGAATCCCATGGCGCGCTCAGTCGAAGCGCAGATCGGAGAGCTGCTTCTTGGACACGGTGAGGTCGTCCTCGGGCAGGGGATGGGCTGCTCTGGTGGCCAGGATCGAGGCCATCTCCCGGCCCGCACGGCGTATGCGTGCGGGCAGGCCTTCGGTGTGCGCGGCGCTGCCTGAACCCCAGTCCTCCGACGCGGCGTACACGCCGGCCGGGAGGACCACGGTCCGCAGGTAGGTGAAGAGTGGGCGCAGCGCGTGTTCCAGGACGAGAGAGTGGCGGGCAGTACCACCCGTCGCTCCGATCAGGACCGGCTTGCCCGTGAGGGCGCCCGGATCGATCAGATCGAAGAAGGATTTGAACAGCCCGCTGTACGAGGCGCTGAACACCGGCGTCACGGCGACCAGGCCGTCGGCGCTCGTCACCGCTTCGATCGCGCCGGCCAGCTGAGGTGGGGGGAATCCGGTGACGAGGTTGTTGGCGATGGCGACAGCCAAGGCACGCAACTCGATGACCTCCACGTCCGCCTTGTGGCCTTGATCGGCGAGCGCGTCGCGGACCGTGTCGGTGAGACGGTCCGCCAGCAGGCGGGTGGAAGAGGGGGTGCTCAGACCCCCGGATACGGCGACGACCTTCATGCGGCGGTCATCCCTTCCGAAGCGGTTTCCGGAGTGGCTTCCGCAGCCGCTGCGAGCAGGGACTGATGGGTCGGCGCTTCCGGCACGTCCGCGGGCCGGGCGTTCGCAAACTCCTTGCGCAGTACTGGTACGACCTCCTCGCCGAGCATGTCGATCTGCTCCAGGACGGTCTTCAGCGGCAGCCCGGCGTGGTCCATGAGGAAGAGCTGGCGCTGGTAGTCGCCGGCGTACTCGCGGAAGGCGAGCGTCTTCTCGATCACCTGCTGCGGCGAGCCGACGGTCAGCGGCGTCTGGTCGGTGAAGTCCTCCAGGGACGGTCCGTGTCCGTACACCGGCGCGACATCGAAGTACGGGCGGAACTCGCGCACCGCGTCCTGGGAGTTCTTCCGCATGAACACCTGGCCACCGAGGCCGACGATCGCCTGCTCGGGGGTGCCGTGCCCGTAGTGCGCGTACCGGGTCCGGTACAGCTCGACCATCCGCTTGGTGTGGTCGGCCGGCCAGAAGATGTTGTTGTGGAAGAAGCCGTCTCCGTAGTACGCGGCCAGTTCGGCGATCTCCGGGGAGCGGATGGAGCCGTGCCAGACGAAGGGCGGTACGCCGTCCAGCGGGCGCGGGGTGGAGGTGAAGCCCTGGAGTGGCGTGCGGAACTTGCCCTCCCAGTCCACGACGTCCTCGCGCCAGAGTCGGCGCAGCAGGCTGTAGTTCTCGATGGCGAGGTTGATGCCCTGGCGGATGTCCTGGCCGAACCAGGGGTAGACCGGCCCGGTGTTGCCGCGGCCCATCATCAGGTCCACGCGCCCGTCGGCCAGGTGCTGGAGCATCGCGAAGTCCTCCGCGATCTTCACCGGGTCGTTGGTGGTGATCAGGGTGGTGGACGTGGAGAGGACCAGCTTGTCCGTCTTCGCCGCGATGTAGCCGAGCATCGTGGTCGGCGAGGACGGCACGAACGGCGGGTTGTGGTGCTCGCCGGTGGCGAAGACGTCCAGGCCGACCTCCTCGGCCTTGAGCGCGATGGCGACCATGGCCTTGATCCGCTCCGCCTCGGTCGGGGTGCGTCCCGTGGTGGGGTCCGGTGTGACGTCGCCGACGCTGAAGATGCCGAACTGCAAGGTTCCTCCGGTTATCAGGTGATTGAGTGGTTCTCGAACGGTAGGAGTTCACCGCGTGGCCGGGATGACCGTGCGTGCACGGGAAGTGGTCTCACAGCGTTCTTCTCGGGGTGCCCTGGTCATCGGGGAGGAACTGCTGAGTCCCGAGCCGAAGTGCGCATGCGGTCAGGAGAAGGCACACGGTCCGGCACGACGTTCGGCGCGGCGACGCCGGGACGACCGGGAGGCCGACAGGCGTTCCCGTTGCCGTCAGGCGATGTGGCGCGGCAGCGCGGCGAACACCGGGGGTGCCTCGCCAGGAAGCCGCACCACCACGATCTCCCAGGTCGGTGCGTGCCGGTCGAGCCGGTATCGGGCCGATCGGGGAAGCGGTTCGAGATCGACGTGGGCATGACACAGATGCCCCAGGCCGTCGACCGGACCCCCGTGCTGGTCGCCTACGACGCATACCCGGCCGGGACTGCTCGCAGTAATCCAGCGGCGGAGCCGCGTCCTCCGCCGCCTACCGCCAGTGGATCGACGCCCTTCGCCGCCGGCATCGGCGACGACAGAGCGGCGGTCGTCGTCGAACCCGACGGCCTGGCCAACCTTCCCAGGGACTGCGGGTCCACCACCGATCCGACCGGCGAACTCACGGCCGCCCGCATCGCCGACCTCGCGTACGCCGTGGAGACCCTGAAGGCCAGACCCCCACCGCGGTCTACCTGGACGCCGGCAACGTCAAGTGGCGCGCCGTCGGCGACGTGGCCCAGCGGCTGCTGGACGCCGGGGTCCAGCACGGCGACGGCTCCGCCCTGAACGTCTCCAACAACCACCCCACCGACCACAACGCCCGATACGGCACCTGGATCGCCGAATGCATCTGGTACGCCACCGAAGGCCCCGAGCAGGCGCGCGGCCACACCGACTGGTGCGCCAGCCGGTACTACTCGTCCGCCGCCCCCAACGACGGCCCTCCCGGCGACGTCTCCCCCACAGACCCCACCACCTGGCGGTGGACCGACGCCTGGTTCGACCAGAGCGCAGGCACCCCGCCGGCCGACGAACTGCACCACTTCGTGATCGACACCAGCCGCAACGGCCGGGGCGCCTGGACCCCACCGCCGGGCAAGTACAGCGGGGCTCCTGAGACCTGGTGCAACGCACCCGGCCGCGGTCTCGGCCCGCGCCCCACCGCCGACACCGGCGTGCCGCTCGTCGACGCCTCCCTGCGGATCAAGACCCCGGTGAGTCCGACGGCAGCCGCACCCGCAACACCGGCGGCACGATCGCCCCGAATACGGCATCGTCGACCCGCCCGTCGGCGCCCGGTGGCCCGACCAGGCCCATGCACTGGCCCGCAACGCGGTACCGCGCCTGACCTTCGACCGCTGAGCCGGGTCGGACACCTCCGTACGCGTCCGGTCGCCGAGGTGTTTCATCTCGTGATCGCCGGTCACCGGGTGCGGGTGGGTGGGCTTCGGGTTGCTCGTGCCGGCCGCGTGCGAGTCTGTGCCGCCTACCGTCGCGGGCAGGGACCCGGCTCCACCGGGCCGAGCCGGATCTCGACGTCGACCATCCGCACCCCGCCGCGTCTCTACGCGCCGGCGAAGGAGCCGCTCCGTATGGCATGACCGGCGATCGCGGCTCCGACCAGCCGCCTCTCGAAGGACTGGAGTAGCTGTTCAAGATCCGTCGCGTCGAACGACGTCGCATCCGCCTCGAGACTGATTCCGGCCGTCTCGGACATGTCCCACACAATGAGGGAACCTGCGCGCCGCGCACTCGGACAAGGCGCTGCCCCGAATCCGCTGACCGGGCGCGCTCCCGCCAGGTTGCTTGCCGCCGCCCGTTGCTCAGGTCCAGCGCCGAGGTGCGGGGCTTGGTTCGGCGGTGAGCACGACGGTTCCATCACCGGTGGGCGGGGTTCGGTGTCAGAGGGTTCGGGCCGCGGCGGTGTCACGGAGGAGTCCGGCGAACGTCAGAGCGGCGGGGGTGAGCGAGTGGTCGGCCATGCGCACCAGCAGAATGCGGCGGACGGGGGCCGGCGGCTGGAGGGGCAGGACGGCGACGCCGGGTCGGATGCCCTCCAGGGCCAGTGTGGGGGCGAGGGCGACGCCGATGCCGGCGGCGACCATGGCCTGGGCTTCCTGGTAGTCGTGGGCCTCGTAGGCGATGTGGGGCTCGAAGCCGACGGCGCGACAGCCGCGGACGAGGGCTTCGGCCACCGGGTGATGATCGGCGCGGGTGATCCAGGGGTCGTGTGCGAAGTCGGCGAGTGAGGCGGCGTCGCGGTCGGCGAGCGGATGGTGGTCGCTGACGAGAAGGGCCGGCGGGTCGTCGAGGAGTGGGGTGACGACGATGTCCTCCCGGTCGATTCGGCTCCAGTCGTAGTCCCACATCAGCGACATCTCGATCTCCCGGTTCTCCAGCATCGTCCAGAGCCCGGCGATGCGGGCGCTGCGGACGGTCAGCCGTATGTCGGGGTGGGCGTTGCGGAAGGCGATCACGGCCTGCGGGAGGAGCGAGGCGCCGACGGTGGGGAAGGTGCCGATGCGCAGGGTGCCCGCCCGCAGGCCGGCGAAGTCGGCGAGTTCGTTTTCCGCGGCCTGGAGTTCGCGTTCGATCCGTTGCCCTCGTTCGGCCAGCGCTCGTCCGGCGTCGGTGAGGGTGACGCCCCGGGCGTGGCGTTCGAGCAGGGGCTGGCCTGCCTCTGCTTCCAGGCGGCTGATCTGCTGCGATACCGCTGACGGGGTGTAGTTGAGGGCGCGGGCTGTCGCGGTCACCGAGCCGCGCCGGGCGACCTCCGTGAACAGCAGGATGCGCCGGACGTCGAGCATGCCACCCTCTCCAGCGTTCACTTGAGCTTAATAGCCATGCAGATTTCCGAGATTGTACTTCACGCTGCTGTAACCCACCGTGGAGGACACCACGCACGGCGAGACCGTCGGTGGCTTCCCCTTCCACGTCTGTGAGGAGTCAGTTGTGCTGCGTCTGCAGGGCGAGATGATCCGCGGAGGAACCAGCAAGTGCTGGATCTTCGACCACCGCGACGTGGCCGCCACGGGCGTGGATGTCGATGCCCTCCTGCTCGCCGCCTTCAACGCCGCCGACCCCCGCCAGATCGACGGTGTGGGCGGCGCCTCCTCCACCACCTCCAAGGCCGCCGTCGTACAGGCGTCGACCCAGGCCGGCGTGGATGTCGAGTACGCCTTCGCACAGGTCGGGATCGGCGACGAGCGCGTGGAGTGGGCAAGCAACTGCGGCAACTGTGCCACCGCCGTGGCCCTGTACGCCGTCCACCACGAGCTCGTGCCGATCACGTCGGACACCACCACAGTCCGCATGCTCAACGTCAACACCGGGGCCCGCCTCACCGGCACGATCCCCACCCCCGCGGGCGTGGCCCCGGAGGAGGGCACGGCCGTGGTGCCGGGTACCTCGGCGCCGGGCGTGCCGGTCCTGCTCGGGTTTCAGGACCCGGCGGGCTCGACGACCGGCCGCGCTCTGCCGACCGGCCGGGCACTGGACGAGCTGACCGGCCCGGACGGCCTTGTCGAGGCATCCCTGGTGGACGCAGGCGCTCCGGCCGCGCTGTTCGAGGCCAAGGCGTTCGGCCTCGACGGCACGGAATCCCTCACCGCGTTCGCCGCCGCAGTGCCCGCGCTGACGCTGCTGCGCCGCCAGGCAGCGCTGGCCATGGGCCTGGCCCGCGAGGGCGATCCGGTCAGCCACGCGGTGCCGAAGGTGGGCATCGTCGCCCGGCCCGCCCCCTATCGCAGCACACAGGGCATACTCGTCAACCAGGACGAGTACGACCTGGCCGTGCGCATGGTCTCCATGCACGCCCCGCACCCGGCGATCGGCCTGACCTCGGCCGTGGCCCTGGCCGCGGCCGCCGCCACCCCTGGCACCCTCGCCCACCGCGTCGCCCGGCAGACCGCCGACGGCACGCTGCGCCTGGGCACCCCCGCCGGCGTGGTCACCACCCAAGCCGTCCCCGCACCGGACGGCGCGTCCCCCACGGTGCTGCTGCACCGCGCCGCCCGGCGTATCGCCCGAGCCGAACTCCTCGTTCCCGTCCTGGAAGGACGCCCCGCATGAGCCGCAACGACGCCGCCCCGGGTACCGTCACCGCACCACCGGGCCGCATCCGCCGGATGCTGTCCCACCTCTACATCCAGTGCCTGATCGCCGTCCTCCTCGGCGCCGCCGTGGGTGGGCTGTGGCCGTCCGTCGGCGCTGACCTCAAGCCGCTCGGCGACGGCTTCATCGCGCTGGTGAAGATGTTCATCGCGCCGATCATCTTCTGCACGGTCGTCCACGGCATCGCCTCCATGGGCAACGCCCGCGCGGTCGGCCGCGTGAGCCTGAAGGCTCTGGTCTACTTCGAGGTGCTGACCACCGTGGCCATGGTGATCGGCCTGGTCGTCGTCAACGTGGTCAAGCCGGGCAGCGGTCTGCACATCGACCTCTCGACCCTGTCCGCCAAGGGCCTGCCGCCGGAGGCGACCACGGCCCACGAGGGCTTCGCCGCCTTCCTCCTCGCCATCATCCCGGCCACCCTGGTCAGCGCCCTGACCGGCAACGAGATCCTGCCGGTGCTGCTGGTGTCGGTGCTGTTCGGATTCGGACTGCACGCCGGCGGAGAGGCCGGCCTGAGCATCGCCCGGGGCGTCGAGAAGTTCTCCACAGTCCTGTTCACGCTCATCCGCTGGATCATGCGGCTGGCCCCCATCGGCGCGTTCGGCTCGATGGCTTTCACCATCGGCCACTACGGCCTGGGCACCCTGCGCCACCTGGCCCTGCTGGTCGGCTCGTTCTGGCTGACGGCCCTCTTCTTCGTCCTGGTCGTCCTCGGGACCGTGATGCGCCTGAACGGACTGAGACTGCTGCCCTTCCTGCGCTACATCAAGGAAGAGCTGCTGATCGTCCTGGGCACCTCCTCCACCGAGCCCGTTCTGCCCCGCATGATGGCCAAGCTTCAGCACGCGGGCGCCTCGAAACCGGTCGTCGGCATCACGCTGCCCGCCGGGTACTCCTTCAACCTCGACGGCACCGCCATCTACCTGACCATGGGCTCGGTCTTCCTCGCCCAGGCCCTCGGCATCCACCTCAGCCTCACCCAGCAGCTGGCCATGCTCGCCGTCATGCTGCTCACCTCCAAGGGCGCCGCAGGCGTCACCGGCTCCGGCTTCATCGCCCTGGCCGCCACGCTCAGCGCCGTCCCACACGTCCCGGTCGCCGCCCTCGCCCTGATCTTCGGCGTCGACCGGTTCATGTCCGAAGCCCGCGCCCTGACCAGCCTGGTCGGCAACGGCGTCGCGACCCTGGCCGTCGCCCGCTGGGAGGGCGAGCTCGACGAGGACCGCGCCAAGGCCGTCCTGCGCGGCGAGATCCCCTACACCCCCACCCCCACTCCCTCCACGGTGCCGGCCGAGCCCGATCCCAAGCAGACGCCCGCACCCGAGGCAATGCCCGAACCAACTCGCGATCCGGTCCCCGCCGCAAGCTGATTCGCGTGGGCGGGCCGGCCCAGAGCAGATGCTCCGGGCCGGCCCGCCCACGTCTCAACAGGGCGTCGTACTCGCCGTCCTGGCTGATCAGGAACGTCTTGCCTTCTGGTACGCCCAGTCGTCCAATCGCCGATCAGGTCCGGCGAACGCCTCCTAGCCGGAGACCCGGCAACCGAATGCATCCTGCCTGCAGGACCGCGGCCCCTGGCTCGTCCACTGCGGCGAACTCCCCCTGATCCGCAGCAGGTTGATCCGGCTGAAGGTCGAGCATCTGCCCGGCGATCGCGTCTGTTGCCGCCGCACCCCTCGGCTCGTGGATGGCTTCAAGCGGTGTGTCGGCGCGCCCCGTCCACGGCGAGGTGGGCCGGGTGTGGGGAGCGGAGCACGCACAGGGTGATCTCGCTGGGGGCGAAGACGCGGAACAGCGGGCCCCGGAAGCCTGGCTGGCGTGCCAGGAGCAGGACGGGCAGGTCGGTGCGCGGCTCCGGCGAGGTGGGCGCGGTGGCCTGCCAGGCCGGAGGACTCTGCCGTGACGTCAGCCTACAACCGGGCCACGGGATGCCCGATGAGCACCTCGGCGACCACCCGCCCCGCCACCGCCGGGGACAGCACGGCCGTCCACGGCTGTGCGTAGCGCTCGTGGCCGCGGAGGCTGACGAGTTCGCGGCCTCGGTCCACCTGGGCAGGCGGTGGGCGGCGGCGAAGTAGCACAGGTGCTGCTCGACGGTGACGACCTGGCCGCCGTGTGCCGGATGACGAACTCCTCGGCCGGCTGGAAGCGTTGCGGGGTGAGGAACACGTGGCCGACGTGGTCGTTGATCCGAGTCAGCGGTCCTGGCGCGCGTGTCAGGAAAGACTCCACTGCTGGCTCGTCGCGCCGGTGCCCGATTCCTGGTCCACGGCCGCCCCGCTGATGGTCGAGGCGCTCGCGACACCGATGTCCAAGTCGCTGCCCACGCCGGCGAGCATGTAAGTGTTGCCGGTGTAGCTGCCGACGAGGTCGAGGAACCATTCTTGGTTGGTCCCGCCGTTGCAGGTCCACTGCTGCAGTTGCAGGCCGGTGGCGGTCGACTGGTTCGGCACGTCCAGGCAAAGGCCGCTCTTCACGCTCTTGAGCGTGTAGATGTTGTCCCCCACCCGCGTGAGCGTCCACTGCTGGTTGGTACCGCCGGTGGACGGCCACTGGATGATCTTGGCGCCGTTCGCCGTGGAGCCGCTCGACACATCCATCAGCATGGAGCTGTTGACATCCTTCAGGGTGTGGACGCCCTCAGCGGGGATCCCGCTGTCGGCCGTCCAGGTTCCCGCTGCGGTGTCGAGCGACCAGGTGGGGTACTGGCCGAGGTTCACCGTCGTTCCCCTGATGGTCAGGGGCAGCCAGATCAGTTTCGACGCGCCGAGGTCGGAGGTGTTCCAGCGGTCGCCGGCGTAGATGTAGGTGGTGCCGGAGGAGCCCTGGACGGTGATGACGTTCGCCGTCTGGCTGCCGTAGGTGTGGGTGCCGGGTGCGGCCAAGTCACGGAACGACGACCAGGGGCCGCCCAGTGACGTGGCGGTGGCGTAGATGTTGTCGTTGAGGCCCCAGCCCGTCAGGTGCGAGCCGAAGACGTAGTAGGTGCCGTTGGCCTTGACCATGGCGGGCGCCTCGACGCTGCCGCTGCTGCCGCTGCTGCCGAGCACCGCCACAGCGCTGTCCACGGACAGGTAGTCGGCGGACAGCTTGTCGATGCGCAGGCCGTTGTTGCGGTCCTCGCTCAGCAGATAGGCGGTGCCGTCGGTGTCCTGGAACAGGCCGAGGTCACGGCTGAGGTTGCCCAGCGGCCGGAAGCTTCCCCGGTAGGTGTAGGGGCCGCAGGGGGTGCTGCTGGTCGCCACACCGACCTTGGCCTCGGAGTAGTTGGTGCTGTCGATGTGCATGTACATCACGTAGGTGCTGGTCGAGGCGTTGTAGATGACCTTGGGTCGCTCCACGACGCGGCTCGGCCCCAGGTCGCCGCTGCTCTGCTTGGCCAGGGCGACGCCCCGGTAGGTCCAGTTGGCCAGATCCGTCGAGGTGTAGCAGGGGATGTCCTGGAACGACGTGTCCGACGACGTCTCGCCGGTCTTGTCCTCCCCGAAGCCGTACCAGGTGCTGCCCACCTTGATGATGCCGAGGCCGTGCAGTTGCAGCGCGTTCCCGTTCTGGTCGGTGCGCGCGGCGCCCATGGTGAACGACGCCGAGGCGGCGTGCGCCTCGGTCGCCGGAAGCAGGAGCGCCGCAAGGCCTCCCAGCAGGGTCAGTAACGCGGCGGCTCTGCGCCGCCATCGGCCGGCGGGCGTCCGGGCAACTCCCTTGAACATGTGCGTCCCTCTCTGTCGAGGTTGACGGTCCCTTGGTGTCGGCGGAGACCCATGAGAGTCGTGGCATGTTTGCGGCGTCAAGGATGGCGTTCGAATTTGTTTAAGCTTGACCGGCTCGCGGGACACGCAGCCGGGCTCGCCAGGGCCGCAAGTCGCCCGGACTGTCCAGGATTTCGGACATGTGAGGGGAGGATACGAGGGGTTGACCTCTGGTTCGGGATAGGCGTAGAAACTTCGGGGCAGTCGGAATCTGTTACTTGCTGGTTGAGTTTGTTGGAAACCATATCCAAGCGAGGTGGAACGACTGTGAAGGTGTCAGGGCCTCAGGAACCCTCCCGCCGCAGGGTGCTCAAGGGCGCGGCCGTCGCCGCCGCAACGGCCGCGCTGGGCATCGGCAGCACATATCCGTCCGAGGCCTCGGACCCCTCCGTCACCGCGACATCGCCCGACGGCACCACCAGCATCACCATGTCGCTGACGGGCGGCTCGCTCCAGTGGTCGGCCCGGCGCAAGGGCGCGACAGTCGTGGCCGGTTCGGCCATGGGCCTGCGGCTGAGCGACGGAACCACCCTCGGCACCGACGCCGTTCTGACGAACTACCAGCACTGGCACGTCGACCGCACATGGAACCCGGTGTACGGCCGCAACGCGACCGTCTTGGACGCCTACCAGGAGATGCGCTGGAACCTCCGGGACAAGCGCACCTCCATCAACTTCGGTGTCCAGATCCGGGCCTACGCGACCGGAGTCGCGTTCCGTTATGTCCTGCTGGACTCGGGCACCGCCACCATCGCCGGCGAACTGACGACGTTCGCCTTCCCGGACGGCACCCTCGTCTACAGCGCGCGGGACGAGGACGACTACCACCCGGTCGCGCCCGGCTCCATCCCGCCCACCGGAACCTCCTCCACGGACAGCGGCCCCCTGACCGACCTCCCCCTCGCCGCGACCTACAGCGGCGGGCTCATCGCCTGCGTCTGCGAGTCGGACCGCGTCAACCACCCGCGGCTGATGCTCAGTTCGGTCTCCGGACAGCCCAACACCCTCGCCGCGTACCTGATGCAGCACACCGCGCGCGGCTCTGGAACGGCCCAGACGACCTCCACCGTCAGTACACCGTTCGTCACGCCCTGGCGCGCGGTGGTGATCGGCTCCACCCACGCCGAACTGGTCGACAACGCGGAGCTGGTGCTCAACCTGGCCCCGGCCGGCGCCCTCGCCGACACGTCGTGGATCAGACCGGGCAAGGTCTTCCGGTGCAACCTGACCACCGCGGACGGGCTGGCGGGCGTCGACTTCGCCGCCGCCCGCGGCCTGCAGTACATCGAGTACGACTCGGGGTGGTACGGCCCGGAGCACACCTCGGCCGACGCCACGCAGCCGATCTCCGCCATCGACCTGCCCAAGGTCATCTCCCACGCCACCGGCAAAGGAATCGGCGTCCTCCTCTACGTCAACCCCATGGCCCTGAGCAGCCCGGACAGCCTGTTCGCCCTCTACCAGAGATGGGGCGTCGCGGGCGTCAAGCTGGGCTTCATCAACGACGGCACACAGGCGATGACGAACCGGATCACCGCCTGGGTCAGGACAGCGGCCAGGTACAAACTGCTGATCGACACGCACGACGACGTACGGCCGTTCGGCTTCGAACGGACCTACCCCAACTGGATCAGTCTGGAGGGTGTGCGGGGCAACGAGCACTTCCCGACCGCCACCCACAACGTCACCCTGCCCTTCACCCGCAACATCGGCGGGCCCATGGACTACACCATCTGCTACGGCCAGTCCCGCGACCGGACGACCAACGCCCACCAGATGGCGATGGCCGCCGTGTACTACCAGCCCCTGGAGTTCCTGTACTGGTACGACGCCCCCTCGAAGTACTCCACCCCCTCCAACTGGCCAGGGCTGCCCTGGTTCGACGCCATACCCACCGTCTGGGACCAGAGCAGGACCCTCGCCGGTGCGATCGGCGAGTACATCGCGGTCGCCCGGCGCAGCGGCACCACCTGGTACCTGGGGGCGATGACCAACGAGACCGCCCGGACCCTCCCGGTCCCGCTGTCCTTCCTCGGCAGCGGCACCTACACCGCCACGATCTACGCCGACGGAACACCGGGCAGCAGCCCGTATCAGACCCCGGTCGTCGTGAGCACACGGACCGTGACCTCGTCGACCACGCTGAGCGTCGCGATGGCCCCTGCGGGCGGCCAGGCGGTCGTCCTGACCCAAGGATGAGCGGTCGTGCGCTCGAGTCCCCGGAATGAGTACTACTTATTTTGGGAGGGAGCGGCCTCGGCCGGGGCTGCGGTCGGCGGTCGATCGCCACCGAATACAACTCATAAGTAGCGGGTTTGGAGGAGGGGACAGCACAGATGAGACCCCTACGCATCGGCGCAGGGACGGCCAAGGCCCTCGCGGCGGCCACCGTCGTCTTCGCGGCCGTACCGCCCGCTCAACCCGCCTACGCGGCCACGACGAACTTCTACGTCGACCCTGTCAACGGCAGTGAAAGGAACTCGGGAACCAGTACCGCCGCAGCGTTCAAGACCATTCAGGCCGCCAAGGCCGCGGTCCGAGCCGTCAACGCGAACATGTCCGACGACATCGTCGTGAACCTGCGCGGAGGCATCTACCCCCTCACCACCCCCATCACCTTCGGCACCAGTGACTCGGGCACGAACGGCCACACAGTCGTCTACCAGGCGTACAACGGTGAGACGCCCGTGATCACCAGCGGCAGGGCGATCATCGGCTGGACCGCGGCGGCGGGCGGCGAGTACAAGGCGCCCGTGGGCACCCTCGACTTCCGGCAGATGTACGTCAACGGGGTCCGCGCCACCCGGGCCCGCTACCCCGACATCGGCTCGGACTTCCAGCTGCAGGGCAGTGACAAAACCAGGTCGACCTGGGGCAGGCCTACCAGCTCGTTTTCACTGACGACCCGTCAGGACCTGGATCGGCCCGCTACCCGTGGCCACTTCGAGATCCGGGCCTCCAACGACCCGTCGTTCGCCACGTACACCGTCCTGCAACGCCAGACGGACACGCTGCCGCTCGCCTCGACACTCACGGGCAACATCGACGTCCGCCAGAAGTTCCGCTATGTGCGGGTCGCCAAGACCGACGGCGCGTACTTCTTCATCGCGGACTTCAGCGTGCAGCAGGCCGGCGAGGCGCTGGAGGACTCGACCGGTACACCGAACATCAACGCGTCGACGTACTACACGATCAAGAACGTCAACAGCGGGCAGCTGATGGACGTGTACCAGAACTCCACCGCCGACGGCGCGCACGTCGTCCAGTGGCCGAGCAACAGTGGTGCCAACCAGCAGTGGGACATCGTTCCGGTCAGCGGTCAGCTCTACAGGATCGTGAACCGGAACAGCGGCAAGGTCCTCGACATCAACGCCTCCAGTCACCGGAAGGGGACCGCCCTGCAGCAGTACACCTACGGCGGCGGCAACAACCAGCTGTGGTACTTCGAGCCGACCAGCGGTGGGTACGTCATCCGCAACTTCGAGAGCAGGCAGGTCCTGGAGGTCGGCGGCGGATCGACGGCTGACGGAGCCGCCATCAGTCAGTGGATGCCGCTGAACCAGTCCAACCAGGCCTGGACCATCCAGTGACCTGCTGTCCCCGTATCGACTAACAAGGGAGTTCATCGTGCCTGCGCTGCTCATGCTCCGACGACTGCGCCGGGGGGTGGTTGTCCGCCTGGCCGCGGTGGCGCTCGCCTTCGCCGGCCTTGGCGCCTTCAGCGGTGCTGCACAGGCCGCCACGCAGGGACCCTGCGACATCTACGCGGCCGGCGGCACGCCGTGCGTGGCGGCGCACAGCACCACCCGCGCCCTGTTCGCCTCCTACGACGGCCCGCTCTACCAAGTGCAGCGGGCGTCGGACAACACGTTGCAGAACATCGGGGTGCTGTCCGCCGGAGGTGTCGCCAACGCCGCGGCCGAGGACTCGTTCTGCGCGGGCACCAGCTGCACCGTCACCCGCGTCTACGACCAGACCGGCGGCGGCAACACCCTGGTCTACCAGGGACCCGGCGGGACCGGCGGCGCCGACACGGCGGCCACCGCGACCACCGAAGCGCTCAGCGTGGGCGGCCAGAAGGCTTACGCGCTGTACATCAACCCCGGCAACAGCTACTTCGCATACAACTCCACCGGGGGCGTGCCGACCGGCAGCTCGCCCGAGGGCGCATACATGGTCACCAGCGGCACGCACGTCAACAACAGCTGCTGCTTCGACTACGGCAACACCGAGATCGACCACAAGGCCGACGGCAACAGCGCCATGGACGCGATCAACTTCGGCACGGAATGCTGGTTCGGCGGCTGCAGCGGAACCGGACCGTGGGTGCAGGCGGACCTGGAGAACGGCCTGTTCTCCGGCGGCAGCAAGACGTGGAACCCCAACCAGGTCTCCCAGACCAGCCGCTTCGTCACCGCGATGCTCAAGAACAACGGCACCACCCAGATGGCGCTCAAGGGCGCAAACGCCGAGTCCGGGAGCCTGACCCAGCTCTACAGCGGCGCACTGCCCAGCGGATACAACCCGATGCACAAGCAGGGCGCCATCATCCTCGGCAGCGGCGGCGACTGCTGCCAGACCAACCGCAACGCGAGCGCGGGCACCTTCTACGAGGGCGCCATGGTCAAGGGCTACCCCTCCGACACCACCGACGCCGCGGTCCAGGCCAACATCGCCGCGGCCGGCTACAGCACCGACACCGCCACCCCCTTCACCCCGGGCACGAAGGTGTCACTGCGGGCCACCACCTCGTGCTGCACCAGCGACTACCTGCAGCACGACACGAGCGACGACAAGGTCGTGATCGCGCCGGTGACCTCCAGCAGTTCCGCCACCGACAAGGGCAACGCCACCTGGATCGTCCGCACCGGCCTGGCCGACAGCAACTGCGTCTCCTTCGAGTCGGCCAACACACCCGGCCGTTACCTCAGGCACTACGCGTTCCAGCTCCACCTGGAGCCCAATGCCGGCACCAGCCAGTTCGCCGCCGACGCCACCTTCTGCCCCAAGCCGGGAAACAGCGGCACGGGTTACTCCCTGCAGTCCTTCAACTACCCAGCCAGGTACATCCGCCACTACCGATTCACCGGCTACATCGCGAGCAACGGCGGGACCAACGCCTGGGACACGCCGTCGTCGTGGGCCCAGGACACCAGCTGGCTCGCCGCATCTCCCTGGAGCTGACGAGCAAGCGGCACGCTCAGCCAGTGACGCGGTGGAAGGTCCACCGCTGGTTGGAGCCGCCGGTGTCGCGGTACTGGATGAGCGCGGCACCGTCGGCCGTACTGCCTCCGCTGACGTCGAGCACCTTCCCGCTGTTGCGATACGGCCATGCCGGGCGAGTACCCGAACGTGCTGGTGATGCCGTAGTAGTCGGCGCCGACCCGGATGCAGTTCCAGTCGCTGAAGTCGCCCGGGAGGATGGGATTGACGTAGGTGCCGTCGCCTTGGTCGCCCCACGTTCCGGCCGGGGGCACGGCTCTGGTGATGTCCACGATGTCCGCCCTTGGAGGGAATCAGTCCACGTTCACCGCTTGCCACAGCTGGCCGGCGGCGTTCGTGTCCGTCGTCTGCACGAGCTGGGCGCCTGCTGTCGTCGACGAGCCGGACACCGCGAGCAGCTTGCCGCTGTTCACATTCTTGATCTTGTAGTGGCCGTCTCCGCCGGCGACCAGGGTCCAGTGCTGGCTCGCACCGTTGTTGTCGGGCTGCTGGATGACGGTCGCGCCGTCAGCGGTGGACCCGCTGGTGATATCCAGCAGCTGACCGCTGTTCTGGTTGACGATCTCGTAGCTGCCGTCACCCACCGCGACCCACCGCCAGCGCTGGTTCTGCGCTCCGGTGTCGTTCCACTGGATGACGTTCGCCCCGGCGGAGGCCGATCCGCCCGAGACGTCGATCGTCTTGCCGCTGTTCTTGTTGAGGATCTTGTAGAACGCGTTCGTGGAGGGGAAGGGGATGGAGGCGAACGCGTCCAGCGCGCAGACGGTGTCGGAAGAGGCCGCGTTCTTCGTTCCGGCGCACACGACCTTGATCGTGTGGGGGCCCGCGGCGAGATCCGTCTTCTCGAACAGCGGCACCTGTTTCGTCACCGTGGAGGCATAGGCGTCGATGCCCGGCTGCGCCAGGGCGCCGTCGATGTAGACGTCGACCTTCCCCATGTTCGGCTGCTTCATGCCGAGATACCGAACGCCCGAGCCGGTGAACGCGTACTGGACGTAGTCGCCCGCCCTGCTCGTGTACTTCTCGGATCCCTTGAAGTCGCGTGAGTCGTTCCAGTTCGACCAGCCGGAGGAGTAGGTGGGACCGGAGTCCTTGTCGTCGACGTAGGCCCATCGCTGCCGTACGAGCGACTTCGACGCGGGGGATGCGTTCCCCTGGGCGTCCACGACGTAGAGGCGGTAGTCGCCGGGCGTCGGCGGGACACCGATGGTCGTCGCGGTTCCGGCTGCCTTCGTCATGGTGGGGCCGACGGCGAACGTCGTCGTACCGGAGGGAGCCAGCCAGTAGGTCCTGGTCGCGTCACCGATGGTGCGGAGGGGGATGGACGACACGCCCTTGCCGGTGAACGTGCTCGCGGGCAGGGCGTAGTCCTGCAGGCCCAGGTTGCTCCGGGGGACGATGTCCTTGTAGGCGTCCTCCAGGCCGGAGTTCACGGCGATGTCGTACGCCTGTGGCGGCCACACGTTGTCCGCGTACGCGTGCACGTCCTGGATGGTGCTGTTCGGGACGTTCTTGCTGGCGATCTTGTTGACGGTGCCGTAGGTGTTGGTGATGCTCAGGTCGTGCTGCCGGCCCCAGGTGCCGGAGTTGATGGTGTAGGCCAGGTTCGGGTCGACATCGAGCACGTTGTCGTGCTCGTTGATGTAGGCGGAGCCTTCATCGGGGTGCATTCCGTACTTGTGACCGGCCGGAACGCCCTGGATGTAGTTGTTGCTGATCTCGGTTCCCGGCTGGCTGCCCAGTGTGTAGATCGGAGCGGAGTCGTCGAGCAACTGCATCGTGTCGACGATCTGGTTGTGGCTGATGGTGTTGTTCCTCGCCGTGGTGGTCGGCACGCCGGGGCGGATCGAGTTCGCAGATCCGTCGAAGTTCCACCATCCCCAGCCGAGGGTGACGCCCGCCCATGGGGACTTCTCGATCCGGTTGTACTGCACGGACAGGGAATCGGTGAAGTACGCCGACACGGGGCTGGACCCCTGGAACAACACCGCGCTGTCGTAGAGGTAGTTGTCCGTGATCGAGATGTTCTTGCAGACGCCCTCGACGTTCACCGGGTACTTCTCGTGGTTGGTAGAGGTGTGGTCCCCGATGTACACGTGCTGGGGGTGTCCCACGGTGATGGCGGATCCGGCGGTGTCGTTCGTGACGTTGCCGGTCAGCTGCGAGTCCGTCACATCGTTGACCATGTTGATTCCGTCGGCGCCGGTGTGCTGCACCGTGTTGCGCTGCAGGTCGATCCCGTCGGCGTTCTCCATCTGTACGGCACCCGGCGGCAGGTCGACGTTGCGGTAGGTGTAGGCGTGGAAGTTCTGCCTCGCGTACACGGTCGAGTCGGCGTTGCCCTGCTGGCCCTGCCGGAAGACGGAGCCCGCGACATTGACCAGGTTCCAGTCGGAGTGCTCGATCGTGAGCCCGGAGAACGTGATGTTCCGCGCGTGGTCGGTCGTGGACGTGCCGGCGATCCTGATGAGGGTGGACACGTTGTTCGGCGCGAAGACCTGCGCCGACGTCATGTCCTCGGAGCCGGACTTGTAGTAGTACAGCGTGTGGCTCGTCCTGTCGAAGTAGAACTCGCCCGGCCGGTCCAGGAATTCGTACGCGTTCATGAACGTGTGGCTGCCACTGCCGGCGTTGAATCTGCCGTTCGGCGGTCCCTGGGCAATGGCCGCACCCGGCTGCTGGAACAGGGCCACGCGATTGGCGCCGTCCGAGCTCGTGGTGATCTGCCGGACCCCCACGATGGCCGTGGTCCAGGTCGTCGCCGACTTGATCTCGACGTCGTCCTGGTTGGCGGCGACGGCGGGCAGATCCGAGAGGCTGTACTTGGCTCCGTCGCACTGCGAACCAGACTCCCAGGCCCAGGGAGCCTGACCTGCCGTGATGGAGTAGGTCCCGTAGCATCCGGCCGAGTTGATCGTCTTCGAGGCCATCTGGGCGCGTTTACCGTTGACGTACAGCGCGCGGAGCTTGTCGTCGCGGTTCAGCGGGGCCTTCCAGATGTTCCCGCTGTGCTGGGTCCAGCCGGTCACCTGAACGCCTCCGTTCAGCACCGGCTTCTCGTTCTGGTAGGCGGCGTACACCACACGGTGGCCGTTCGTTCCGGAGTCGGCCGGCGTGAAGTCGATGGTGCTGGTCACCGGGTAGTTGCCGCCGCGGAGATAGACGTTGATGTCTGCGGTCATGTTGCTGTTGACCGTGCGCACGACGTCCCGTGCGTGCTGCAGGGTCCTGAACGGCGCCGTGATCGTCCCGGCGTTGGCGTCGTCGCCGTCGGGGGCGATGTAGTAGGTAGCCTGGGTCGCGGCCGAGGCCGGGGCCGGCGTCGTGAGGGATGTCAGCAGCACCGCGGACAGAGCCGTCGAAAGCACTGCTGACACCGTGCGGATGGTGGAGGTGAGGGGCTTCATCGTCTGCCCCTCCTGCTGCTGCGGACGGTCGGGAACGCGTTCATGCGGCGGCTCCGGGGTTGTTGTCAGTGCGGTTGACACGGATCTGCATCCGCCCGGCACTTGAGCGTCCCGATGGCTCGGAAGCGCCGGTGAGCGGCGACCTCGCGGATCAGGGACGACTCTCGGCAGGCTCGGGGTCCGGGGTGCGGGCGGCGGGGTGGCGGACTGGGAGTGTCATCGTGTTCTCAGGGTCCCTTCAGCACGAGCGCCGAAGGTCAGCTGCGGGCGGGAAGGCCGTAGAAGGCGGTCGCGGTGCCGGCGAGGACAGCGTGGATCTCGGTGGCGGAACAGCCGTCGAGCAGTGCGTCCACGGTGGCGGCCCAGCGGTTCCAACCGCCCGCGAGGTTCGCGACCGGCCAGTCGGAGCCGAACATCAGGCGGTCGGCGCCGAAGGCGGTGAGCAGGATGTCCCAGACCGGGCGGATGTCGGCGGACGTCCACCTCTTGTGGTCCGCCTCGGTGATCAGCCCCGACACCTTGCAGACCACGTGTGGGTGTGCGGCCAGCAGAGACATCTGGCGTTCCCAGTCGGCCAGGTCACCGTCGGCGATCGGCGGCTTGCCCGCGTGGTCGAGTACCTGGGGCAGGTCGGGGAAGCGTTCGGCCAGCCGGATCGCCTGGCCGAGCTGGTGGCTGCGGACGAGCACGTCGTAGCGGAGCCCGCGGTCCCGCACAGCCGCCAACCCGCGTTCGACGTCGGGGCGTTGCAGCCAGTCCGGGTCCGTCTCGCCCTGGACCAGGTGACGCAGGGACCGCAGATGTGTCCCGCCCGGCCCGGCGAGCAGTCGGTCCAGTACCTCGCCGATCGCCGGCGACGTCAGGTCGGCCCAGCCGACGACGGCCCCGATCAGCGGTTCCCGCTCCGTGAGCGCGAGCAGGTACTCCGTCTCGGGCACGTCCGGTATGCACTGCACGGCCACCGTGCTGTGCAGACGGCGGCCCGCGACGGTCCGGCTGGCGGTGGTACGCAGGTCGTCGGGGGTGAAGGTGCGGCGGATCGCTGTCAGGACGGGGTCGTCGAGCCAGGGTTGCGGACGCTGGTCGAGGTCCCACAGGTGGTGGTGGGCGTCGATGAGGGGCAGGCTCGAGGTCACGGGGGATCCAAGTCGGGTCGGTCCGGTGCGGGCGGGTCAGGCCGTGGCGTCGTCGCCTGGCGGACTCAGGTGCCAGATCTCGGTGAGTTCCGTCCACTGGCGCGCGTCGCCCCGGTCGGGCCACGGCTCCTGGCAGGGGTCGGTGAGCTTCCACCACTCCTGGGTTTCGGGGTCGGCTTCCAGTGCCGCCATGTCGGCCTCGAAGTCGTCGCCGTGGTACTCGAGGTAGGCGAACAGCACATCGCCGTGGAGGAAGATGCTGTAGTCGCGGATGTTCGACCGGTGCAGGGCGTGCTCGACGCCGGGCCAGACGGCGGAGTGGAGTTCGAGGTACTCGCGGCGGCGTTCGGGCCGGAGCCTGATGGTCTGGGCGATGCGTTTCATCACGCACTCTCCTGAGAGGTGAAGGGCGTCCGGTAGCCGGGGGTGTTGGCACGCAGCCGGAGGCGCAGGGCGAGTCGTATGCGGGTGGACGCGGGCAGCCGGACCGTCAGGTAGGCGCTGTCGCAGACCTGCTCCGTCTCGGTTACGACGGGCTCGCGGTGGCCGTAGTCGTACATGTCACCGATCCAGCCGTCGTCCACGCAGGTCGTGTACCGGACAGCGGTGATGGTGTGCTCGGCGAAGGCGCCCGCCTGGACGATCACCGTGCGCTCGGCCTCAGGGGATAGGTTCACCAGCTCGACGGTCGTCGCCTCGGGGTCGATGGAGGTGACCAGTGCGGCCACGTCCGGCGGCAGGCCGGCGCGGCGGGCCTCGGCGTCGTGGTAGCGCAGCCGGGCCTGCTGCAGGCCGCCGTTGTACAGCACCTGGGGCCCGCCCCAGGTCAGCTGGACGAGGGCCTCGGTGACCACAGGGTTGGACTGCTGCCAGACGTGGATGTCGGCCTCGGGCACGTCCAGGTCGCGGTAGCGGTCGATGCGCCGCAGGCGGTGGCGGACCTGGGCCTGGGCGATGGCGAGGATCCGCTCGGGATAGCCGGGGTCGTCGCCGGCGAGGAAGGCGAACCACGCCTTCTCGTGCCCGGACTCCTCCTTGGCCCGGAACGGCCGGACGGTGCGCCAGTCGATGCCGTCGGCCTCACGCAGCCGCTCCAGCCGGGCGCGGTCGGCGTCGGAGGCCGTGTGGTGCCACAGGGCCACCGGTACGGGCGCGGTGACGGGGTTGTAGTCGAACCAGCCCGAGTCGTTGTGGCGGAACGGCAGGTGCGGTGTGGGGGTGCGGACGTCGGGGCCGAGTTCGACCGCCCACTTGGAGGGAAGGCTGGAGTCCGCCTCGGTGTGCGGCATCACCTTGGCGTGACCGATGAGGGTGTCGAGCGAGGTCGCGACCATGGAGAGGTAGCCGTCGTCCCCGGTGACCGTGGCCGCCGCGAGCGCCGCCACACAGGCCGCGTGGCCCACGCTGTGCCAGCCGTGCGGCCAGGACCAGCCGTAGTGGCCGCCGTACCAGCGACCCTCCAGCAGGCTGCCCACGACCCCGTCCGGGCCGGCGTTGTCCGGGACGAGACCGCCGTTGGCCTCGGTGCGCTCCCGCCACGCGCCCACGTACTCGGCGATCCACTCGCGGTAGCGCTCCTCGCCGGACAGGATCCAGGCGTTGAGGACCAGCCCGGTCGCGGCGAGGTTGACCGCGGTGTCGCCGACGGCCATCCGGTCCCGCATCTGCGTGCCGAGGCGTGGGTCCGCGGAGAGCGGGTAGGGGCCGCCGTCGGCCTCGGGGATCCAGTCGAGCGGGAAGCCGTACGTCTGCGCTTCCCTGGGCAGCCAGGGATAGACGTCGCCGTCGAACAGGCCGGTGCGGTCGGGGTCGCTGCCGTTGTGCGGGCGGGTGATGACGCGGTGGGCGGGGTCGTAGTTGCCCTTGGCCGGGTCGACGTACAGCTCGGCGAAACGCAGGGCGCGCTCACGCCAGCGGTCAGGGGCGGCCATGCACAGGAAGTAGAGCAGGAGCAGGCTCTCGCCCTGGTGGAACCAGTCGTAGCCGCGTTCGAACTCGTCGTGCAGCATGCCCAGTTCGGTGAGCTGCCGGGTCACGCCCTCCCAGTGCTGCTCAGTGGCGGGCAGCAGGTCGTCGGCGCCGCCGAGGAGGTACAGCTGGGGCCAGTTGAAGAACACCTCGTAGAAGTCGTCCACACCGTCGCGGGTGGTCAGCGGGCCGGTGTACTTCAGTCGTCCGTCGGGGCCGGTGAAGTCGCGGGCGAAGCGGCGCCAGGCATGGTCGAGGAGGTCGAAAAGGGACCGCTGGGCCACGGCCCAGCCCGGTGGTTCGAGCAGCGGCACCCCCGCCTCGATCTCGGGTGGCGCGACCGGGTGGTCGCAGGCGGCGTCCTCGGCCGTGGTTCGGTCGGCAGAGCTGAAGGGCATGGGAGAACTCCGTTCGGGGCAGGCGGCGGGACGGCGCACGCCGGGACGACGGCCGGGACGGGCCGCTATTCCTTGGTGGCGCCGGCGAGCATCCCGCTGACCAGGAAGCGCTGGGCGAAAAGGAAGACGATCAGCACGGGCGTGATGGCCACGAGCGTCGCCAGGGCCAGCTGCGGGCGCTGGATCGCCAGGTCACCAACGGTCGGATTGAAGGACGGCACGTTGCTGAGCAGGGTTCCGATTCCCACCTGGATGGGCATCTGGCTGCTCTCGGGGAGCATGACGTACGGCAGGAAGTAGTTGGTCCAGTTGGCGACGAAGCTGAAGAAGCCCACGAGTGCGACGACCGGGGTCGCCAGCGGCAGCGCGATGTGCCAGAAGACGCGGAACTCCGAGCAGCCGTCCACCCGCGCCGCGGCCAGCAGGTCCTTCGGGACGGCGGTGGTGAAGTAGATGTACGTCAGGTACACGCCGAACGGATAGAACGAGTACGGCAGGATGATCGACCACATGGTGCCGATCAGATGCACCGCGTTGATCTCCAGGAACAGCGGCACCACCAGCGTGGCGTTCGGCATGAGCATCACGACCAGGGTCGCGACCAGCAGGGTGTGGCGGCCGCGGAACTCGGTCATGGCCAGGGCGTATCCCGCGGGAACGGCGACACCGAGGGTGATGACCAGCGAGATCACCGCGTAGAGGGCCGAGTTGCCCAGCCACTGCATGACGGCGTTGTCCTGGAACCCCGTGAGCGCATGCCAGTTGGCTTTCAGCGCGTGCCACGACCCGAAGGACAGCGGGTTGTCGTGGACCAGCTGCTGGTCGGTCTTGGTCGCCGCGAGGACGAGCCACAGCACCGGCAGCACGAAGAAGGCGAGGAACACGGCCAGTACGGATCCGGTCAGCAGCCGGGAGGGCAGGTGCCCTACGGGCCGGCTGTGCGGCGGCTGGTGGTGAGATCGGCTCATGAGGGGCGCTTCCCGTTCCGCGTTCGCTGTGCCGGTGACTCGGCGGCCAGAGGTTCTAGTCGGCATCGAAGAACCCCGACCGTGCGACGAAGACGGCGGCGGCCGACACACTGACGACCAGGAGTTCCACCGAGACCGCGGCGGCGCCGTTGATGTTGTTCATCTGGAAGGCGAAGTCGTACGTCAGCTGGTTGAGCGAGTAGTCGCGTCCGGCCACGCCCACGCTGGCGAGGGAGAGCAACTGCGGCTCGACGAAGAGCTGGGCGCCGCCCGCGAATGCCAGGATCAGCATGTACACGATCCACTTGCGGAGCATCGGGATCTGCACGTGCCAGGCGGTCTGCCAGGCGCCCGCGCCATCGATGCGCGCGGCTTCCGTCACGTCCGTGGGGATGTTGTTGAGCGCGCCGTACATGACGACGATCCAGCCGCCCGCGCCGGTCCAGAACGCGATGATCGTGAACAGCAGGGGCAGGTTGCCGGGCGCGATCACCTCGCCGAAGGTGTGGAACCCCAGCGCGCCCAGCAGGGAGCTGACCGGGCTGACGGTCGGGTCGAGCATGAACAGCCACACCAGCACACTCGCGGCGCCGGCGAGCGCTCCGGGGATGTAGTAGAGGAAGCGCAGCGCCTTGCCGGCGGAACCCGAGGCCAGGCGGTGCAGCAGCAGCGCCAGGGCCACCACGAACACCATCAGGGACAGGAGCCAGAAGGCGAGGTAGACGGCGACATGGCTCACGGCGTCCAGAAAGCGGAAGTCCTGCGCCGTGGTGACGAAGTTGGCGAAGCCGGTGACCGTGCCCCCGGCGTCGGTGAAGGAGAAGTAGACCGCGTAGGCGGTCGGAAGGACGCCGAAGGCGACCAGCAGGAGCACGTAGGCGGCGACGAAGGCCATACCGGCCCGGCTCTGCCGGGCGGCGCCGCGACGGCGCCGGGTGGCAGAGCCTGCCGGGGAATGGGTGAGGGTCACTGGGAGACCTTGTATCCGTTGGACTTGGCGTACTTGACGATGGAGTCCTGCCAGGCCGGCAGCATCGAGACGACGGTCCTGCCCTGGGTCAGGCCGGGCTTGACGGTGGCGGCCCAGATCGCCTCCTGGCTGAACTGGCCCGAGCCCCAGCCCGGCCAGACCTGGGAGGAGGCGGCCTTGAGGGCGCTCAGGTCACCGTTGAAATAGCCGGAGGCGTCCTGTCCCTTCAGCCACGCCTCGGCCGCCGGCGCGTACGCGGGGAAGCCCGGGGCCTTCTGGCCCTGGTAGGCGTTGTCTGTGGTGACCCACTTCAGGAAGTCGGTGGCGGCCTTGATGTGCGCGGAGTGCTGGGACAGCAGCCAGGTGCCGCCGCCGACGTTGCCGGTGGACGGCGAGGTCTCCCCCTTCCACTGCGGGATGGGAGCCGCCGCGATCTGCTTGGCCGGCGTCTTGAAGGTGCCCTCGAACAGCGCTCCGCCGTACCAGGCCGGACCCGGCATGAGCAGGACCTTGTCGGCCTCGTTCTTGCCGAAGTCGGTGCTGAAGACCCCGCTGATGGACAGGGACTTGTTCTTGATCAGCACGTCCATGAGCTTGGCCATCTTGGTGCAGGCCTCGCTGGTGGTGTTCACCGAGACGGACTTGGGGCCGGTGATGTGGTTGGCGCCGCACTTGCCCGCCCACAGGTAGATCTCGGGGGTGAAGGCGTCGCCCGCGTCGCCCACCAGGTAGCCGGGGTGCTCCTTGGCCACCTTCTCGCCGAGCTGCTGGTACTCCTCCCATGTCGTGGGAACCGTGTAGCCGAACTTCTTCAGCAGCGGCGCGTTGTACCAGAGCACTGCCTGGGAGAGGTCGTTGCGCAAGCAGTAGACGGTGCCGTCGACGGTGCAGACGTCGTTGGCGCCGTCGGCGAAATCGGCCAGGGTCGCGGAGGGGATCAGGCCCTTGTCGAGCGGCGCGGCGAAGCCCGCGTCGACCGCCCAGGAGGCCTCGTTGTTCTGGGAGCTGAAGACGACGTCCGGCCAGCCCTTGCCGGTGCGGTTGAAGAGCTGGACCTTGGTCTGGAGGTAGTTGGAGCCGTTGGCGTCGCCGTCGTAGGTGACGATGTCCAGCTTCACGCCCGGATGCTGCTGCTGGTACAGCTTCGCGGCCGCCACACGGGTCGCGTCCACCCAGACCGTCAACGCACCGTCCTTCTGCGGTACCTGAGCGAAGCCGTCCTTGGTCGTCGTACCCGTGGCGCCGGCGCCGCAAGCAGTCAGAGCAAGCGCCGCGGTGGCCGCACAGCCGACCAGCAACGCCGCGCGCCTCTTGCTGGACACTCTCTCCTGGCCGGACGAAGGCTTGTTGACGGTCATGTGCGACTCCACTGGTTTCACAGGGCGCCCCGAGCAGATGGGCAGGCGGCGCGAGGATGAGGCGACGCCAGGCCGTACCAGTCGGCGTCGGGGGGACCGTGGACGGCCGGGCCCACTTGCCGTCGCGGAAGAAATTAGGCGCCTTATCGAGAGATCCGTCAAGGGTGTGTGCCGTGTTCTTCCTTCTGATCGACGACCGATACTCGGGATCCATCAGGGAGAATGCCCGACACATCCTCTATTGTGCCTATCGCGACTAAAACCCTGCGAAGTGGATCTACAAGCAATGAGTACTACTCATTATCGAGCGGGGGGTAGAATGAGCGCGGCTCCACAGCGATCAACCGCCCTCGTAGCAGTCATCCCGAAGGCAGGACAGATGAACGACACGCCCGCGACCGAAGCCGCCCTGTCGGCGCAGGCCTCTCCCGCCGCGGCAGCAGCGGTGAACGGCTCGGCCGAGCGGCGTGACTACCGCCCCGGATACGAAGTCGTGGCGGAGCGGATCCTCGAGTTCATCGCCGAGGCCCGTCTGGCGGCAGGCGATCGGCTGCCCACGGAGAACGATCTGGCTCAGAGGCTGAACACCAGCAGGGCCGTGGTGCGGGAGGCCGTCAAGATCCTTTCGGCGCTCGGCCGGGTCCGGGCGCACAAGGGGCGCGGACTGTTCGTCGCCGACGACGAGGGCATGCTCATCACCAGCCGCTGGGGCGGCTTCTTCCGGCCCGTCGACCTCGATCATGTACTTATGCTGTTCGAGTTCCGCAGGGTTCAGGAGATGGCCGCGAGCAGCCTGGCCGCCACCCGTGCCACGCCCGCCGAGCTGCGGAACATCGAGGTGGCCGTGCAGCAGTGCCGGCACGGATTCGTCCACGGTCAGGTCGACGAGTTCAATCAGGCGGACGACGACTTCCACGAGGCCGTGGCTGCGGCCTCGCACAACGCCTTCCTCGTCAGCGCCGTGCGGGACGCGCGACGCCTGCAGCGGCAGTCCAGCGCGATCGGGATCCATGACATGTTCGGCGATGGCACCGAGTCCGCGGTCGTGGAGCACGAGGTGATCTACCGCGCCATTCGCGACGGCCGGCCCGAGGAGGCGGCCGAGGCTACGGCGGCACATCTCGACAGGACACTCGAGGACTACCGGCGGGAGATTCAGCGGCGCCTTTTCGGATAGCGTCCTGTTCGGTTCCCACCTGACCGGCTGGATCCTGAACGCCAATGCGTCCCCCGGCCGAGAAGCCGATGGCCGCGTACGCCTCGCGAGCACGAAGGTCCGGCCCGGAGACGCACCCTCAGCAGCGCTCGCGGACGCGGCTGCCGTTCCGATGCGGCGGCGCGCCGTCGGGAACGGGCGGGGGCGGAAGAGGCGGGGGACGTCACTCCCCGACCGAGCCGTCGCGGTGATCGACCGCCACAGCACCGGCCCCGATCCGACCCGGTTCCACCAGGCCGAGCCGGATACACAGGGCCGGCCCTCAGCCCTGCCAGGCACCACCGTCGCCGCCCCCGGCGACCTGGACGCAGAGCGGCAATGCCCTGGACCGCCCGACGACACTCCCTCCTGCACCGGACATCCGCGTCCAACTGCGCAAGGGCACCGCGCCTGGGCAGGTGAAGCTGTCGACGTCTACCGAAGGGGAGGAGCCTGACCGGAGCGCAGGTGTTCTCTGAGCCACTGTTCGGTGTTGTTCACGTGCAGCAGTGCGGCGGCCTGACTGAGGGAGGCGTCACGGGTGGACAGGGCATGGAAGATCGCCTCGTGCTCGGCGAGTGTCCGGCCCGCGGCCTGGGTGTCGACCAGGCCGCGCCAGATACGGGCGCGCAGAGTGCGGCCGGAGATGCCCTCGAGGAGGGTGAGCAGGGTCTCGTTGCCCGTGGCCGTGATGACGGCGCGGTGGAAGGCGGCGTCGTGGATGTTGAGCTGCTCGACGTCGTCGCGGGCCTCGCGCATGGCGTCCAGGTGCCGCTCGACCTCGGCAAGCTGCTCGTCGGAGATCCGGGTGGCGGCCAGGGCGGTGGCGACCGGTTCGAGGAGACGCCGCACCTCCATGAGGTCCTGCAGCGCGGCGGAGTCGCCCTGCAGCAGTTCCACCGCTCCGCCGAGCCCTTCCAGGAGCAGGCTCGGCTGCAGACTGGTCACGTACGTGCCGTCACCCCGCCGGACCTCCAGAACCCGCGCGACGGCCAGCGCCTTGACCGCCTCACGGGCCAGGTTGCGGGACAGACCCAGCTGAGCTGCCAGATCCGGCTCCGGCGGCAGCTTGGAGCCCGGAGGCAGCGCACCCGTGCGGATCAGCTCGCGGATCTGCGCTATGGCCTTGTCCGTCAGAGACACTGCGAACTCCTTCCGGGATCGTTCGCCGTGGGCACGTCCGACCTGATCAGTCCTCGGCGACGGAGATCATCCCAGAGATCTTCAGGGGTCCGCAGATCGTGGAGTTCCACGTTTCGGGCAACCTGCTCCGCATTCCGCATACCGAGGGTGATGTTGATGATACTGGGATGGGTGCGCGGGAAGGCGATCGCGGCGGCGGGCAGGGTCGTGCCGTGCGCCGCGCAGACGTCGGCGATCGCCCGAGCGCGGGCTACCAGGGCAGGCGGGGCGTCCTGGTAGTCGTACTTCATGCCCTCGGCAGGGCGGTCGCTGGAGAGCAGCCCCGAGTTGAACACGCCCACCGCCACGACGCTCTTGCCGAGATCCCGCGCGGCGGGCAGGACATCGTCCAGAGCCGACTGGTCGAGGAGCGTGTAGCGCCCGGCCAGCATGACCAGGTCGGCTGCGGTCTCGCGCAGGAAGCGGGCCAGCATGGCCGACTGGTTCATACCGGCGCCGATCGCGCCGATCACCCCCTGGTCGCGGAGGTCGGCGAGGGCAGGCATGGCCTCCTCTGCGGCCTGTCTCCAGTGGTCGTCGGGGTCGTGCAGATAGACGACGTCCAGGCGGTCCAGGCCGGTGCGTTCCAAGGTCGCCTCGATGGAGCGGAGCACTCCGTCACGGCTGAAGTCCCACTGCCTGCGCAGGTCGTCCGGCACCACGAAGCCCTCGGTGTCGATGCCGCGCGGCTGCTCGTTGGGAACGAGCAGGCGGCCGACCTTGGAGGAGACGGCGTACGCGTCGCGTGGACGGTCCCGCAGGGCGGCTCCCAGGCGTCGCTCGGAGAGACCGAGCCCGTAGTGCGGTGCCGTGTCGAAGTACCGGATGCCGGCCTCCCAGGCCGCCTCGATCGCGGCCTGCGCGTCGTGAGGAGGGGTGACACGGTAGAGATTGCCGATCACGGAGGCCCCGAAGCCGAGTTCCGTGAGCTCGACGGGGGTGTTCGTGATCTTCCGGTGTCCCATGGTCCGATGTGTCACCTGTGCTCCCCTGCTGGTGCGGTTCGGTACGGCGGCCGAGGGCCTGTCATCGTCTGACGGCGGCCGAGCCACCTGCCATGAGCGCCTCGACCTCGGTGAGTGAGGCCATGGAGACGTCACCGGGCGTGGTCATGGCCAGTGCGCCGTGGACGGTGCCGTAGGCCAGGGCGCGCTGCAGGCCGGCGGCGTCGAGGTTCGCCGCGGGCCTGGCGCGAGCCGCCGAGCCGCCCTCCTCGCCGTCGCCCGTCAGCAGTCCGTAGATCAGTCCGGCTGCGAACGCGTCGCCGGAGCCGATGCGGTCCAGGACATGCAGGCCGGGCATGTCGGGGCCACGCACGCAGCCGGTCCGGGCCGACCAGGCGGCCGAGGACCAGTCGTTCACCCCGGCCGAGGGCACCGTGCGCAGGGTCGTCGCCAGCACCTCAGCCTGGGGCAGGTGTCCCGCGACCTCTGCGAGTGCGTCCTGCACCTCGTCCTCCTCGACCCGCGGCGCCCCTGAGTGCGGTTCGGCCAGGCCCAGGGCACCCACGACGACATCGGCGTGCCGGGCGAGCCGCAGGTCGACCTCGCGGGCGGCGTCGGCGCCGCCCCGGCCGGCCCAGAGACTTGGGCGGTAGTTGGGGTCGTAGGAGACCGTCACCCAGTGCCGCCGCGCGGCCGCCATGGCCTCGTCCGCGACGTCCGCAGTGGTGTCCGACAGACCGGCGAAGATGCCGCCGGTGTGGAACCAGCGGGGTCCCGACGAGAAGACCGCGTCCCAGTCGACATCCCCTTTGCGCAGCTGCGAGACGGCTGTGCCCGCGCGGTCGCTGACGCCCAGTGCGCCCCGGATGCCGAAGCCCCGCTCCACGAAGTTCAGCCCGTTGCGGGCGGCGCGGCCGATACCGTCGTCGGACACCCAGCGGATCAGGGAGGTCTCGACTCCGCCCTGGAGGATCAGGTCCTCGGCAAGCCTCCCCACCGCGTTGTCGACCAGGGCGGTCACGACGGCCGTGCGCAGCCCGAAGCAGCGGCGCAGTCCCCGCACGACGTTGTACTCGCCGCCGCCTTCCCAGACCTGGAAGGTGCGGGCGGTGCGGATCCTGCCCTCGCCCGGGTCGAAGCGGAGCATCACCTCGCCGAGGGCCACCACGTCGGTCACGTCGCGCTCCTCTGTACGGCCTCGGCGGTCAGCCGGCGGATCTCCTCGTACTCGCCCCGTTCCAGATGGGCGGCGGTGGCCATCCAGCTGCCGCCGACGGCGAGGACCGCCGGGTCGGCGAGGTAGGCGGTCATGCGGTAGGCGTCGATGCCGCCCGTCGGCACGAATCGGGCCTGCGGGAAGGGCGCCGCCAGGGCTCGCAGCATCGGGATGCCGCCGAGCGGCTCGGCGGGGAAGAGCTTGACGGTGTCGAGGCCGGCCCGCAGCGCGCGCATCAGCTCGGTGGCGGAGGCGATGCCGGGCACCACGGGCACCCCCAGACCGCCGCACCTGGCGACGACTGCCTCGTCGAAGCCGGGAGAGACGACGAAGCGGGCCCCGGCCGCCACGGCCAGGTCCACCTGCTCGGACGTGAGGACCGTACCGGCGCCGACGGTCAGCCCGCCGTGGGCGGCCATCGTCTTGAGCACCTGCTCGGCATCGGGGGTGCGGAAGGTGACCTCGGCGCACCGTGCGCCGCCCGCCGCGAGCGCGTCGGCCAGCGGGCCGGCGGTCGCGGCGGAGGCCACGGTCAGCACTGGCATGACGCGGGCGCCGGCCAGTACGGAGGCCAGGTCGGTGCCACTCATCGGCCGAGCCACCCGCCGTCGACGGGCAGGACGGTGCCGTGCACGTAGGCGGCGGCGTCCGAGGCGAGGAACACCGTGGCGCCCGCGAGGTCGTCGGCGCTGCCCCAGCGCGCGGCGGGGATGCGGTCAAGGATCGCCTTGCTGCGGACGGGGTCGTCCTGGAGGGCTTGGGTGTTGTCGGTGGCGATGTAGCCGGGCGCGATGGCGTTGACGTTGACGCCGTGCGGGGCCCACTCGTTGGCCAGGGCCTTGGTCAGGCCGGCGATGCCGTGCTTGGCGGCGGTGTAGCCCGGAACGGTGATGCCGCCCTGGAAGCTGAGCAGCGACGCCGTAAAGATGATCTTCCCGTGGCCGCGCGCCACCATGGCCGCACCCACCGCGCGGGACAGGGCGAACTGGGCGTTGAGGTTGACCTGGAGGACCAACTCCCAGTTGTCATCGCTGTGTTCGGCGGCCGGGGCGCGGCGGATCGTGCCCGCGTTGTTGACCAGGATGTCCACCGGGCGCTCACGCCCGGCGAGGTCCGCGCCCAGCGCCCGTACGGCGTCCGGATTGGCGAAGTCGGTGCGGATGGCCTCGAAGGTACGGCCCGCGGCGAGAACGTCCTTCTCCACCGCGCTGCCGGACTCCTCCAGTGAGGCGCTGACGCCGATGACGTCCGCGCCGGCCTCGGCGAGCGCGCGGGCCATGGCGCGGCCGATGCCGCGCCGGGCTCCCGTGACGACGGCGAGCTTCCCGGTGAGGTCGAACGCGGTCATACGGCGGCTCCCTGAGCGTCGTCGGTGCAGTCCACGAGGATCTTCATCACGTCACCGCCGCCCTCCAGGGCCTCGAAGGCGGCCGGCGCCTGGGTGAGGGGGACGACCTTGCTGATCAGCCGATCGGCCGGGATGGTGCCGTCGGCGACCACGGCGACCGCCCGCTCGAAGTCGGAACGGTCGTACAACCGGGCGCCCACGAGCGTGAGTTCACGCCAGAAGAAGCGGTGCAGGTTCACCTCGCGCGGGCGGGCGTGGATGGCCACCAGGCACAACCGGCCGCGCACGCGGAGAACCTCGACGGCGGTGTCCACTCCGCCCTGTGCGCCGGAGACTTCGAAGGCGACGTCCGCGCCTGCGTCGCCGGTCCACTGCCGGACCAGCTCGGGCACGTCGTCGGCACCCGGATCCCAGGTGGCCAGCCCCAGCTCCTCGGCGAGCCGCCGCCGGTGAGGGCTCGGCTCGACCACCCGGACGTCGGCTCCGGCTGCCCGGGCGACCAGGGCGATGAGGACGCCGACGGGGCCGCCGCCGACCACGACGGCCTTCTCTCCGTCGCGGACCTGGGCCCGACCGACGTCGTGCACCGCGACCGCGGTGGGCTCCACGAGGGCGGCGTGGTCCAGAGGGAGGGAGCGGGGCAGCCGGATGAGGGTGGTGGCGGGCACGGACCAGCGCTGCTGCATCGCGCCCGGGGAGTCGATGCCGATGAAGTCCAGGTGCTGGCAGATGTGCCGATGCCCCGCCTGGCAGGCCGGACAGGTGTCGTCCCAGCGCAGCGGCATCACGGTGACCGCGTCCCCGGGCGACCAGCCCTCCACGCCGGGGCCGACCCGTACGATCCGGCCGGACATCTCGTGGCCGAGGACGGCGGGCACGGCCACCCGGGCGTCCATGTCGCCGTGGAAGATGTGCAGGTCGGTGCCGCAGATACCGACGTAGGCGGGGGCGATCTCCACCTGGCCGGGGCCGGGGGGCGGGTTCTCGGCGGGCGCGGTGTCCAGGGTGCGGGCGGCCAGGTAGCGGACGGCGAGTGTCATGGTGTTCTCAGGGTCCCTTCAGCGCGGACGCCGATGGTGAGCAGCAGGTTGGCATAGGTGCGGATGTCGGCGGTGACGACGGCGAGGGTCAGGTCGGGTGAGCGGGCGGCGTCGTAGAACTCGAAGCGGCCGAGCGTCTCGACCGGGACGGGCGCCAGCATCGAGCGGTACTCCGTGATGGCCGGCGGCTCCGGCTCGCCCTCGGGCGGCACCATCACATGCGCTGACTCGACGGGCAGGGCGCGCAGCAGGACGTCGAGCACGGTGGTGACATCCAGCAGACCCGGCGCCAGGTTGAGATGGACGGTCCTGGTTCGCGGACCGGTGGCCGTACTCGCCGGATAGTGGCCGTCGGCGAGCAGCACCCGGGCTCCATGTCCGGCGCCCGCCAGGGCTTCGAGGATCCCCGGGTGCAGGAGTTCGGTCAGGAGCATGGAGTCCGTCTCTTCCTTTCAGCGGCGTCGAGGCGGTAGAACGTGGTGGCCGTGCCGGCGAGGACCGCCTCGGTCTCGGCGGCGGAACAGCCCGCCAGGAGTTCCTCCACGGTGGCGGCCCACCGGTTCCAGCCGCCGGCGAGGACGCAGACCGGCCAGTCGGAGCCGAACATCAGCCGGTCGGGGCCGAAGGCCGCCAGCAGGACCTCCCACACCGGCCGGATGTCGTCGATGGTCCACTTCGCGTGGTCGGCCTCGGTGACCAGGCCGGAGACCTTGCAGCGCACCTGGGGATGCGTGGCGAGCCGGCGCACGCCCCGCTCCCAGTCGTCCAGGTCGTGCCGGGCGATGGGTGGTTTGCCGGCGTGGTCGAGGACCAGGGGAAGTTCGGGCAGGCGTTCTGCCAGGCGGATCGCCTGGGGGAACTGATGGCTGCGGAGGAGCAGGTCGTACCCCAGGCCGCGTTCACCCACCGCCCGCAATCCCCGCTCCACTGAGGGCTGTTGCAGCCAGTTGGGATCGGACTCCCCCTGGACGAGGTGACGTACGGCTCTCAGATACGTACCGCCGTGCCCGGCGCACAGCGCGTCCAGTACGTCGCCGATCGCGGGGGACGTGAGGTCCGCCCAGCCCACGACCGCGCCGATGAGCGGGTCGCCGTCGGCGAGGGCGAGGAACTCACGCGTCTCGTCGACCGAGGCGACGCACTGGACGAGCACCGTGCACTCCAGCCGCCGTCCTGCCAGGGTCGCGGTCGCGGCTGTGCGCAGGTCGTCGGTGCCGAAGGTACGGCGGATGGGCTCGTGCCCTGGTTCGTCCAGCCAGGGTTGCGGCCGGAGGTCCAGGTCCCACACGTGGTGGTGGGCGTCGACGAGTACCTGGGTGTCAGGCACGAGCGCTCCAGACGGGGCCGTCGGGGTATGCGTACTCCTTGAGCGAGTCCGGGTGCATCTGCGCGCTCAGTCCGGGCAGGGTCGGCGCGAGATAGTGACCGTCGACGATGCGGACGGGGTCGACGAAGTGCTCGTGCAGGTGGTCGACGTACTCGATGACCCGGTCGTCGGTGGTGCCGGACACGGCGATGTAGTCGAACATCGACAGGTGCTGCACCATCTCGCACAGACCCACACCGCCGGCGTGCGGACAGACCGGCACCCCGAACTTCGCGGCGAGCAGCAGGATCGCGATGTTCTCGTTCACGCCGCCGACCCGGGCCGAGTCGATCTGCACGATGTCCACCGCGCCTGCCTGCAGCAGCTGCTTGAAGACGACCCGGTTGGCGATGTGCTCACCGGTGGCGACCTTGATGGGGCCGAGCGCCCGGCGGACGGCCGCGTGGCCGAGGACGTCGTCGGGGGAGGTCGGCTCCTCGATCCAGTACGGCTCGTACGGCGCCAGGGCGCGCATCCAGTCGATGGCGGGCTGGACGTCCCAGCGCTGGTTGGCGTCGACGGCGATGCGGATGTCCGGGCCGACCGTCTCGCGGGCGACGCGCATGCGCCGAACGTCGTCCTCCAGGGAGGCGCCGACCTTCAGCTTGATCTGGGTGAAGCCGTCGGCGACGGCCTCGCGGGCGAGGCGGGCCAGCTTCTCGTCGGAGTAGCCGAGCCAGCCGGGGGTGGTCGTGTAGGCGGGGTAGCCCTGGTCGATGAGACGGCCGATGCGGCGCTCGCGACCCGGTTCGGCACGGCGCAGGATGTCCAGCGCCTCCTCGGGGGTGAGGGCGTCGCTGAGCCAGCGGAAGTCGACCTGGGCGACCAGTTCCTCGGGCGACATGTCGCTGAGGTAGCGCCATACGGGCTTGCCCGCGCGCTTGGCGGCCAGGTCCCAGGCGGCGTTGACCACCGCGCCGGTGGCCATGTGGATGGCGCCCTTCTCCGGCCCCAGCCAGCGCAGTTGGGGATCGTGCACGAGGGAGCGGGAGAACGCGCCGAGGTCGGCGCAGACCTCCTCCACCGACAGGCCGACCACGTGCGGGGCGAGCGCCGCGATGGCGGCGGCCTGCACGTCGTTGCCGCGTCCGGTGGTGAAGGCCAGGGCGTGGCCCTCCAGTCCGTCGCCGGCGTCGGTGCGCAGGACCACGTAGGCGGCGGAGTAGTCGGGCTCGGGGTTCATGGCGTCCGAGCCGTCGAGGTGTTCGGAGGTGGGGAATCGCACATCCAGGACATCCAGGGCGGTGATGCGGGCGGATGGGGGCACGGTGGAGGACATGGCGGCAACTCCTGTGAGGGGCAAGGGGAATTGGTCCCCGTGCGACGAGACGTGAATGCGGCGGAGGTCGGGCGGCCGGTGGGGCCGCCCGGGTCACTCCTGGACCTTGCCGCCGGTGATGCGGGAGATGGCGAGGGCGACCAGGATGATCAGTCCGTTCAGAGCGCCGATCCACTGAGCGGGGACGCCCGCCAGCGTGAGCACGTTCTGGATCATGAAGAGCAGCAGGATGCCGCAGAACGCGCCGAACATGGTGCCCTTGCCGCCGTTGAGGCTGATTCCGCCGATGACGGCGGCGGCGAAGACGGTGAAGATGTAGCCGTTGCCCTGTGCGGAGGCGACCGAGGCCAGCCGGCCTGACAGCATCAGTCCGGCGAGGGCGGCGAGCACGCTGCCGGTGACGATGACGATCCACAGCACCCGGTCGGTGCGGATGCCGGCTGCCTTCGCCGCGTCGACGTTGCCGCCGATGGCGTACAGGGAGCGGCCGAAGCTGGTCCAGCCCAGGACGACGATGGCGACGGCGAACAGTGCCAGGCATATCCAGATGGAGGCCGGCATCCCGAACCACTCCGTGGTACCGATGTAGAGCATCGACTGCGGCAGCTGGAAGAAGGTCTGGCCGCCGGAGATGCCGGTGAGAATGCCGCGCAGCACGATCAGCATGCCGAGCGTGACGATGAAGCCGTTGAGGCCGAAACGGATGATCAGCAGTGAGTTGATCACGCCGACGAGCGCGCCCACGGCGAGGGTGAGGGGGATCGACCAGGCGCCGGGGAGCAGGCCGAGTCCGTGTCCGGCGCCCGCCGGAACGACCAGCCAGGCCGCGACGCCGGGCGCGAGGCCCATGGTGGACTCCAGGGACAGGTCCATCTTCTTGACGATCAGGATCATCGTCTGGGCGAGGACCAGCAGGGCCATCTCCGACATGGTCTGCAGGACGTTGATGAGGTTGTCCGCCTGCAGGAAGACCGGGTTGACGATCTGGCCGACGATCGCGATGACGACGATCGCGGGGACGAGTGCGAGGTCGCGCAGGCGGGCCAGGGGGATTCGGCCACCGAGCAGCGCGGTGCGCTTGTGCCTGGGTTCCACGGCCTTGGCTGCCGCGTCCGCGAGGACGGTCTCAGGCATTGAGGTCCACTCCTTCCATCGCGGCCACGAGTTCGTGGTCGTGCCAGCCGCGGGCCATCTCTGAGGTCACACGGCCCTGGAACATCACCAGGACCCGGTCGCACATGCGCAGGTCGTCGAGTTCGTCGGAGGCGATGAGCACTCCGGTGCCGGTTTCCGCGGTCTCCTCGACCTTGCCGAGCAGGAACTCCTTGGAGCGCACGTCCACGCCCGCCGTCGGATTGATCAGCACCAGCAGGCGCGGGTCGTCCGCCAGGGCGCGGGCCATGACGACCTTCTGCTGGTTGCCGCCCGAGAGCGCGGAGACGGGCAGCTCCGGTCCAGGCGTCTTGATCGCCAGCCTCTCGATCATGTCGCCGGCGAGCCGGTCCCGTCGGTCACGGCTGAGGAAGCCGTTCTTGCCGAGCCTGCGAGGAACGGACAGCGTGGCGTTGTCCGCGATCGACATGTCGGGCACGAAGCCCTGGTGGTGCCGGTCCTGCGGGACGAACCCGGCGCCCGCCGCGAGCGCGGCGGGCACGCTGCCCGGCCGGGGCCGCCGCCCGGCGATCTCCACCTCGCCCGCCTGTGCCGCCCGCAGACCTACGACCGTCTCGGCGACCTCGGTGCGACCGCTGCCGGCGGCACCCGCGAGTCCGACGATCTCCCCTGCGCCCACCTGGAAGGTGACATCACCGTAGGCGCCGTCACTGCCCAGCGCCTGCACGGACAGCGCGGGCGTGGCGGTGCGGTCGAGGGTGCTCGACCGCACCTGCAGCCGGTCGGCCGCCGCCTCGCCGGTCATCGCGGCGACCAGCTCGGTGCGGGGGAGCTCCACGACCGGCGCGGTCACGATGTGCCGGGCGTCGCGGAACACCGTCACCATGTCGCAGATGTCGTAGACCTCCTGGAGATGGTGGCTGATGAACAGGAAGGTCACACCCTGGCGCTGCAGGTCGCGAATGCGGTCGAAGAGCCGGTTGATGGCCGCGCCGTCGAGCTGGGCGGTCGGCTCGTCGAGGATGATGAACCGGGCTCCGAAGGACAGCGCCCGGGCGATCTCCACGAACTGCCGCTGCTCCACGGTCAGATCGCCGGCCGAGGTCTGTGGGTCGACGTCCACCGACCACGTCGACAGCAGCTCCTGCGCCCGCCGGCGCACACCCTGCCAGCTGATGAGCCCGCTGCGGCCGTGGTCGTGCCGGTTCAGGAAGAGGTTCTCTGCGACGGTCAGGGTGGGGATGATCGTCGACTTCTGGTAGACGCAGGCCACGCGCTGTCGCCAGGCGTCGCGGTCCGCGAGTCGTGGTGCGGGGCCGCCGCCGAAGGTGACCGTTCCCTCGTCGGGGGCCTGCAGGCCGGTGAGGACCGACACGAGCGTCGACTTGCCGGCCCCGTTGCGGCCGACGAGCGCGTGGGTCTCGCCGGGCCTGATGGTGATCCGGGCGCCGTTGAGTGCCACGGTCGGACCGAATCGTTTGACTATGCCCGTCGCCTCGACGACGGGCGGGCCCACCGGCGACCGTCCGTCGTCCGCCGGGGCGGGCGCGGGGCTGACTGCTCGCTCCCCGTCGCTCATCACAACCACCTTGTAGTCGTTATCCGTTGGGCGCCTGACAGGGCAGGTCAGCCGTGGTTGTTGCCCCACAGGGAGGCGTCGCTGCTCTTGACGCTGGACACGCCGCCGTAGGTGCCGCCGTCGACGGTGACCAGCGGAGCGGAGAGCTGGTCCTCGAGCAGACCGGGGCGGACCTGGATGATGGTGCTGTTGTGGTCGGTCTTGCCGGGCTTGAACGTCTTCCCGTCGATCGCGGCCTTCAGGTAGTACAGGGCGTACTTGGCGTAGAGGTCGGCCGGCTGGGACACGGTGGCGTCGATCTGGCCGGCGGTGATGTCCTTGAGTTCCTCGGGAATGCCGTCGTTGGAGACCACGAACACGTGCTTGGGGTCCTTCGGGCCGACCAGCAGCCCCCTCTGCTTGAGGACCTGCAGCGTGCCGGACAGGGCGAAGCTGGACTGCATGTAGACGCCCTTGATGTCCGGATTGGCCGTCAGATCGGTCTGCAGCTTCTGCGCGGCGACGGCACCGTCCCAGTTCGTGGCCTCCCCGAGCACCTTGATGCCGGGGAAGTTCTTCTGCATGCAGTCGTTGAACGCCTCGGTTCGGTCACGGCCGTTGATCGAGTCGAGGCCGCCCTCGAGCATGACGACCTTGCCCTTGCCGTTCAGCTTGGTGCCGAGGAACTGGCAGGCCTTCTCGCCGTAGGCCCGGTTGTCGGCCCGCACCACCATGAACACCTTGCCGCTGTCGGGGCGGGTGTCGATGGTGACGACGGGGATCTTCTTCGCCTCCAGCTGCGCCAGCGTCGGCGCGACGGCGGCGGTGTCCTGGGGCGCCATCGCGATGCCCTTCACACCCTGGCTGATGAACGTCTGCGCGTTGGCGGTCAGCTTGGCGACGTCGTTCTGCGAGTTCGTCGTCTTCAGCGACAGGCCCAGCTGTCCGGCGTACCTGGGCGTGTACTTGATGTACGAGTTCCAGAAGTCCGTGTCGGAGCGGGGGTAGTCGACGCCGACCAGCATGGAACTGCTCGACGAAGCGGTGCCCGAGCCGCTGCAGGCGCTGAGCAGTGCCAGGGCGGACAGGACTGAGGCGGTGGAGCAGAGGGCAGTTCTGAGTCTCATCGGTACTTCCTCGCGCTGGTCCCGGAGCGGGAGTTGGTGTGCAGGGCGACAGCTGTGTGCCGCCACATCGAAGACATGGGATGTATGTATAGGCGGCGACCGATGGCGCTGTCTAGGTGTCGGGTCAAACCACTGAAAAGAGAGGCGCTTGGAGTTCGCAGCGGCACACCGGGGGCAAATCAATCCCATCAATCATGTGCATTCGCGATGGGGTGACGGCTTGTCTGCGGACTCCCCGTGTGGCGAGCCTCAATCCGCACACCCCTCAGACATTCCATGTCTGGGATCCGATAACAGGGATGATGGCACTCATATGCGACAAAACTGCGCGCCAGCGGGGTGCTTTCATCCCTGCACGCCCGTTGACATCAGGGCGTCACATGCTCGAACTTCGTGCGTAACGTCCGGCGCTCCAGTGCCGTGGGCGCCGTGTCTTCCCTTTGTCCCCCACATCAGGGATGTCCTCATGTCGAGCTCGTTCAACAGACGTCAATTCCTGGCCGCCGCCACGGGTGTAGCGGCGGCGGCCGTCGCCGGCGGCGGCCTGGGGTCCGGCGTCGTACAGGCGGCAACAAGCACCTACACACCGGCGTGGCCCTCGGTCGACCAGCACCCGCCTGCCCCCGAGTGGTTCCAGGACGCCAAGTTCGGCATCTACTTCCACTGGGGCGTCTTCAGCGTTCCGGCCTATGGGAACGAGTGGTATCCGCGCCGCATGTACATCAGCGGCGACGCGGTCAACCAGCACCACATCGCGACCTACGGCGACCCGTCCGTGTGGCCGTACCACAACTTCATCAACGGGGCGAAGGACCTGGCGGGCAACTTCGTGCAGTTCGCACCGAAGCTGAAGTCGGCGGGCGGCAACTTCGACCCCGACGCGTGGGCGCAGCTGTTCACCGACGCGGGAGCGAGATTCGCCGGACCGGTCGCCGAACACCACGACGGCTTCTCCATGTGGAACAGCCAGGTCAACGAGTGGAACTCGGCCGCCAAGGGCCCGAAGCTCAATCTGCTGCAGCTGTTCGCCACGGCGATCCGGGCCAAGGGTCTCAAGCTGCTGGTCGCCATGCACCACGCGTACAACTTCAACGGCTACTACGACCACGTCCCCGCACAGTCGGACCCCAGCCTGCAGAAGCTGTACGGGCAGTTGGGCAGGACGCAGGAGAACCAGCTCTGGTACGACAAGCTGAAGGAGGTCATCGACCTCGCCCAACCGGACATCCTCTGGCAGGACTTCGACCTGAGCGCGGTCGACGAGACACAGCGCCTGAACTTCCTGTCGTACTACTACAACCAGGCCAACGCGTGGGGCCGCGAAGTCGTCGCCACCTACAAGGACGGTCTCGACAGCAAGGGCGAGGTCTTCGACTACGAGCGCGGTGGCCCAGCCGACCTGACCGCCCCGTACTGGCTCACCGACGACAGCATCTCCAGCTCCAGCTGGTGCTACACGCAGGGCATCGGCTACTACAGCACCCAGCAGATGCTGCACTCGCTCATCGACCGGGTGAGCAAGAACGGCAACATGCTGCTGAACATCGCGCCGATGGCGGACGGCACCATCCCGCAGGGACAGAAGGACATCCTGCTCGGCATCGGCGACTACCTGAAGCGCTTCGGCGAGTCGATCTACTCGACCCGGCCCTGGACGTCGTACGGCGAAGGCCCGACCAAGATGGGCGGGGGCTCCTTCACCCATCCGACGGCCGGCACCGCGGAGGACATCCGCTTCACCCGGAACAAGAACAACACGGTCCTGTACGCCACCGTCCTCGGCTGGCCCGGCAGTTCACTGACGATCAAGACGCTCAGCTCCGACCGGATCGGCCTCTCCTCGCTGACGTCGGTCAAGCTGCTCGACTCGACGGCCGGCAGCTACATCAGCCTTGCGACGCCCGCGCAGGACGCCTCCGGGCTGAAGGTGACCCTGCCGTCGTCGGCGCCGTTCAGCGCCAACGCGTACGTTCTGAAACTCTCCTTCTCCGGGCAGATACCCAGCCTGCGGCCCCTCTCCGGCGCCGTGGTCTTCGAAGACGTCGACTACTCGGGCCCGACCGCCGTGCTCCCTGCCGGCGACTACACCGCGGACCAGTTGACACTCGCCGGTCTCGGCCCACTCACGCTCTCGTCCCTGCGCCTGGCTCCCGGCTTCCAGCTGATCGGCTACTCAGGGGACGACTTCACGGGCACCTCATGGTCCTTCACGGCCGACAACGCCGATCTCCGGGGCACGGGGAACAACGACCGGATCACCTCGCTGAAGGTCCAGTTCAATCCGTCGACGTACTTCCGGATCACCAACGTCACCGACGGCCTTGCCCTGGACAGCGGCGGCGACGTGGCCTCCGGGTCCAACCTCAAGCAGTGGACCTGGGACGGCAGTCCCAACCTCCAGTGGCAGGCGGTAGAGGTCGGCGGCGGCTACTACAAGCTGGTCAACCGCACCAACGGCATGGTCGCCGACGGTTGGGGGGACACGGCCAACGGTTCAGCGGCCAGGCAGGCACCGTGGAACGGCGGCACGAACCAGCAGTGGAAGATCACCCACCGAGGCGACGGCCGCCACACGATCGCCAACCGCACCACCGGCCTGCTCCTCGACGGCGGAGGCAACGTGGCCTCGGGCTCCGTCACCAAACAGTGGGCCTACGGAAGCAGCACCAACCTCCTGTGGACCTTCACGGCCCTCTGACGGGCACGAGGCTCTGCCCACGGCCCCCGGCGAGGACGGATACCAGCGCCTCTTCCGCGAGGGGCACAACGCGCCACCGCGCTCATTCGACCGCGGGTTGTCACCCGCCGTGACTGCGTACACATCCATTACCGGCTCGTGGGCGACGAGGTCGCCCACGAGCAGTCAGTGTGTCAGGTGCCTCCTTCGAGCCGGCCGGGCCCGGATGGGCGGCCTGGGCGGAACCTGAGAACTTCTCCGGGTTTTTGAGATCCCGGTGGCCGGCCACCGGTCTACACGTCCGTAAGGATCACCAGCACTTCAGGAAGCACCCTGACTCGATGAAGCGATCTTGGCACCTTGTCCTGGCGTCGGCTCTCGTCGCGGGAGCCGTCACACCGGTGGCTGCGGTGGGCAGCGCAGTCGCCGCAGACGGCGACATCACCTCGGCCGTCCTGGCGAACCGTGATGTCGTCCTGACCGGCGACGCGGTCGTGCGCGTCCCGCAGGGAACCCACACGTACACCGGCGTGATCAGCGGTGAAGGAACCCTTCGTGTGTCCGGCACCGGTACGCTGGTCCTCACCAAGGACAGCACCTTCACCCTGCCGCACTCCCGGCAGCACCAGAGGGTCCAGATCCCGGGCGACAACCACCCGTACGTCGTGGTCGACAGTCCCGACGACCCCGCGGTCACCGTGGACGCGGGGGCAACCCTCCAGTACGGCACCGGCGGTACGACCGGCCTGATCGGGTCCTTCCCGTACAACACGCCCGGCTACCAGCAGAACCAGGACAACGTCCGGGTGGACGGCACACTGCGCCTGTCGCTGACCCGCCTGTTCAACCTGGGCGTCATCAGCGGCTCCGGCCTCGTCACCCAGCCCCGCAACATGTGGGGAACGCTCCAGATCTGCGGCACCAACCCGTTCTCCGGCATCTTCGACAACGGCACGGGCGTCAACTTCGCGAGCACCACCTGTGCCGCCGACCTGCCCAACGCCCGCTCCGTCGTCAACCGCGGTTCGTGGATCATCGACACCCCGCTCAACCACACTGTCGTACAGCGCCAGAACTTCTACAGCCACGAGTACGGCAACGACGTCAACGTGCATTCCCGCCCGGGCAGCAAGGTGATCCTCACCGGCGTCTACAGCTGGAGTGACAGCGGCGACGGGGCGGCGCCCTCGCTGAGCGACCCCGGACTGAACTGGCGGCCCGTGGCCCACAAACTCAACAAACGCGGCACCAACGTCGAGGGCGCCGACGTCCAGTGGGGCGACGGGACCACACACCAGATCTTCATGCCCGGCACGGCGCAGACGGTCTACATCAACCTGCACGCCAGACGGCAGCGCTCCCGGCTCACCTTCGACTACAACGGACCGGTAACCCTGGGCGCGCCCATCGGCGGCGGCATGTACCACGACACCCTCAGCGCTCCCGGCGCCGGGGACGTCGTCATCGCCGACACCAGTGGCAACGACGTGACCTTCGCAGCGGCGCAGTACTACGACGGATCCACCACCATCGACAGGAACGCGACCCTCCATCTCGGCTCCGGGACCGCGGGCGGCGACGGAAGCCTCCACACCGGCGGAACCCTCGACAAAGTGATCGACAACGGTTCACTCGTGCTCCGCAACACCAGGACACCCACCTCCCTCCCGGCGGTGACCGGTGCCGGATCGGTGACGCAGAGCGGAGCCGCGGCCACCACCGTCACCAGCGCCGCCTACACCGGCGCCACCACCGTGGCCAAAGGCAGCCTGATCGTCTCCGGGACCTCCCTGCGGACATCTGACGCGGTCGCTCTGACCAGTCCCACGGCCGTCCTGGACCTCAGCGGGGCACGCGACACGACCCTGCGCAGGCTACAGGTCGTCAAGGGCGCGAAGATCCTGCTCTCCCGGAACTCCCCCGAGCTGACCGTCGGTTCGGCGACCGCAACAGTCTCCGGTACCCGTCTCGCCATCGGCGGGGCACGCTTCTCCGTGAGCCAGGGCGACGCCCACACCGTGCTCACCGCTCTCACGTCCACCACGGCCGCACAGCCGTCCTCCGCCGCGACAGGACCGGCACCCTCCCCCGCCCGGACCGGCCGAGCGGCCACGCCCCTGGCCTCCGCCACCGGCACCATGGCGGACACCGGCAGCAACTTCGGTGCTCTGTGGACCGTCACAGGACTGGCGGGCGTCGTTCTCGCCGGCGTCGCCGCGGTCTTCGTCTTCGTACGCAGTCGCTCGCGCCAGCGTACGGCCCCCCGTCACTCCCGCTGATCCCCGGCCGCCACGGATTCCACGGCCCGCGCATGGCTGTCAGCGCTCACCTCTTACGATGGCATCGCTGCCACGGCGCCCGTGATACCGACGGCGGTTGCCCGAGGACCCCGCACCCCGACCCGGTCGGCGCGAGCGGGGCCTCGTACCCGCGGCAGGTCGAAGGGAGAACCGATGCCAAGGCATGCCGAGCCCGCGGCCGACGTGATCGCCGCGGCTCGGGTCGGCGAACGCGGCGCCCTGGAAGAGCTCAGCTCCCGGACGCTTCCGCTGATCTACAGCGTCGCGGCGCGTGCGCACCCGTACCGCGACGACGTCGACGACATCGTCCAGGAGACGATGATGCGCATCCTGCGCGGCATCGGGGGACTGGAACGCCCGGAGGCGTTCCGGTCCTGGGTGATCACCATCACCGTGAACGAGGTCCGTGACCACATCCGCAGGCGCGACAGGAGGGAGACGACGGGAGCGGCGTTCGACGCGGCTGAGCACCGGCCCGATCCGGCCGCCGACTTCGCCGAGGGGGTCATCCTCAACCTGCGGCTGTCCGGGCAGCGCGAGGAGACCTTGCACGCGACCCGTTGGCTCGACGAGGACGACCGGGAGCTGCTGTCACTGTGGTGGCTGGAGACGGCCGGCCGGCTCGCCCGGGCCGAGCTCGCTTCCGTTCTGGACATGACCAGCCATCAAGCGGCTGTACGGGTGCAACGTATGAAGGAACGCCTGCACACCTCCCGCGTCATCGTCCGAGCCCTCGCGGCCAGGCCCGCATGCGGGGAACTGACCCGGCTGGCGCTGGACTGGAACGGGGCCCCCAGCGGCCTGTGGCGCAAACGCCTCGGCCGCCATGTGCGGCAGTGCCCCCGGTGCGTGCGCCACGAGGAGGGCATCCTGGCGCCCGAAGGCCTGCTGGCGCCCCTGGCCCTCCTGCCCGTGCCGGCGGCACTGCTGGCCTGGCACCCGTGGCAGTCCGCGGGAACGCACGCCGCGGCGGCCGACCATGCCGGCACCGCGGCCACTTCAGGCGGCGGGGGTTCCGCGACGGCGGGAACGGCAGGGACTGCAGGGACGAGCCTCACCGCGAAGGTCGTGGTGGCGGCGAGTGCGCTGCTCGCCGTGGGCGGCGCGCTCGTGGCCGCGGCCCCATGGTCCAGCTCGTCGGCGCGTCCGGCCACCGCCCCGACGGCTTCCAGCCCGGCACACGCGCCCTCGCCCACCGCATCCGCATCCGCATCACCGTCGCGGCCGGCACCGGTACTGGGCTCAGCCGTCTCGCGTCCCTCGCCCCGGCCCCAGCCCCGGCCGCGGTACGGGCCCGTGGTCGACACCGTGGACAGCGCGCCGCCGCCGGACCGGCCGCCCGCGGCATTGCCCCACCGCCCGCAGACCACGGTGACGATGACGGGGCTCAAGAGGCACCTGGACGGCTACCAGCTCGTCCACCGCGGGGACACGGTGGTACTGCGCGGGAAGGGCTACTTCACCGTCCACTGGGACGTGATGTACGGGCTGCGCCCCGGGCTGCTGACCATGCCCTCGTGGACCGGACTGCGAGGAAGGCTGTTGCACGTGGCCTCGGGCGGCGGCCACCGCATGGACGACCGCCGGCCGGGCGCGACCGCCGGCGGCACCTGGATGGGTAACAGGCAGCAAGGACTGATCACCCTGCCGCCGGGAGCCCAGCAGATGTGGCAGAACGAGTACTACTACCTCGACGGCAGCGTCACACTCCACCTCAACGAAACCCAGGCCGACTACAACCTCGACGTCCTGCCCTCCTCCTGGCAGGAGACATCCGACGACATCGCCACTCCCCCGACCCCGCACTCCGCCGACCGCGAACGGTACGGACTCGTGCGCGACACCGGCCGCGACGACGCCCCCGTGCCCCAGTACACCACCCGCTCCACGCCGACCAACGCGGGCACCGTGCCCCAGCACTCCGTCGTGTCCTGACCAGCTGGTGCAACAGCGCCGCCATGACGGTAGGGGTGGTTGGAAGGGCAGCGACCAGCTGCGAGGTATGACGGTCAGCCGCCCCATCGCGAGCTTCGGCAGCGTGCGTCGGGGCACCGGGTACGGTGAGGCGAGCGCGGCGGCGAAAGCGGCGACCAGGTCGTGGGGACGCCGGCGCTGAGGTCGGCGCACCACAGGTATCCGGCGCCCAGGACCGGGTGCGCCCATGCCTGTCAGCCCACGAGGTCGGGACGTGGTCGGCGTCCTGGATGAGCGGCGGCTGATCTCCAGGGAGACGCTGGAGCGTAGCCGGGGTCCGTGGCGGTAGTCCTCGGCCGGTCCACATCGCGGATCCCCCGCGCCCAAGTCGGTCAGCACCGCTTCCGGTCCCGTGAGCTCGGCGTCGGCGCAGGACGATGGTGGGTTCTCCACCCGGGCAACCGAACTGCGCCCCGCCCCTTTGACCAGGGAGAATGAACCACCTACCCGGCATGCCCGTGATGATCGGGGCTCCCAGCCGTGCTGGGAGCCCTTGTGCTCAAGGGACAGGTCAGGCCATGCCCATGAGGCGCCAGATCTGGCGACCGGCCAACCGAGGAGCCGACCCACTGGGCGCTGCGGCGCTTGACCAGCCCGGACGCAGACATGTGTGCTTCAGCCGCCCCGTTTCCGCCGCGGCGCTGTCGGCTCCATGATGTGTGTCCCGGGCTCCACCGCAGGGTCACTGGCCCAGATCGCCCCCCCGGCGCACCCTCCGGGCCGTCGCGACCAACGCGCCGTGCACGGCCAGCGGGTTGCAGGCGACCGCCCGGCACTGCGTGTACCAGGGCGGCATCGCCTAGGTGGGCCGCCCTCACGTACCTGACTTGAACCCGGTCGAGGGCGTCTGGTCGCTGTTACGGCGGGACATGACCGGCGGCCGTGATCTCGGGCACGGTGCCGCGGCTACTCGCGCTGACCGCCCTGCTGAGCTGCCCCGGACTGCCTCGCGGTTGTACGGGCTGCGAGGCAGCCAGGCGCGCGATCGGTGGATCAGCCTTGGACGACGAACGTCTTGGCCTTACCCGAGCGGCTGGAGCAGGACCGCTTCTCCTCCGCGGTCATCTTGCTGGACTTGACGACCACCGCGTTGCTCTGGCCGTCCGTCCCGTTCGGGGCAGGCCCGGTGATGACGTCGGGGACGAACCAGAAGTAGTGACCCCACTTCCGGTCGTCGTAATGGGTCTGCCATGTGCCGGAGACGGTCTGCATCACCTGCGCACGGGAGATCCAGCCGACTTCGCCGGGCTTCACCGTCATGTTCACGGAGCTGGTCTCCGAGTGCGTGCTCGACCAGGTGTGGCTGTAAGTCGCCGTCACGCTCAGGTCGATGATTCCCGCTATCTTGCCGCCTGCGGTCACGGATACGCCCGCCGAGTCCGTGGAACCGACCGTGTCGGACCAGGTCATCGACTGGGTGGCAGGCGAGGTGCTGCAGTTGTAGAGCGAGTCGGAGACCCGGTGGAAGCCTCCGAGGTACGCCTGGCCCAACTGCGGGTCGTTGAAGGTGCACTTACCTTCACCCGAGTCGCAGTCGGCTATGAGTTGTGCCCGGGTAGGCTGGTTATCGGCCGAGGCCGGAACGGCTGTCGCCGCGACGACGCCCAGGGCAGCCGCTGCGAGCGTCAGCATCCGTCCGCCGTAGCGCATCCTGCGGTTGTTGGCCATACATGTGCCTTTCGCTGTGCATGAGGGGGGTCGGCGATCGCGCGACGAGCGACTGAAGTTCCCGTGATCACCGCCTGCTGCGATCCAGGAGATGCAACAACTGACGTATTGGTTGCGGTGACGGCTTCTGAGAGATGCCAGATGTCCGGCGAGATGCCTGCCGCTTACCGGCACCCGCTCCGAGCACGCCGCGGAGGTGAGGGCCATCACCGACGCCAACAGTCAGGTGCTGTTCGGCCCAGGCGCCATGGCTTGACCGTGATGTGAGACTTGCAGCATGGAGATGGGGCGTGAGTCGCGGTGGGAAAAGGACGCAATGACGGTAGAGATCGTTTTCGCCCTGGTGACTGCCGTCGCGCTGGCTGCGGCGGTCTTCGCCGTCGCTCTGGCTCTCGCACTGGCCCTTGGCATCTCTGGTTCAGCGGAGAAGGGCGTGTTGGTGGGGGGCGCGCTGCTCGGAGGGACGGCCGGAGTGTGGCGTCTGGTACGGGTGCTGCGTCGGTTCGACGCACAGCGTGGAAGAGGCCACTGACTGCGGGCCTTCTCCATCAGGTCGGTAGCTGCCGACGTGGGCATCGTTCGGCGGCTGGTGCCGGATGAGTTGTGGCAGTTGTTCCAGCGGCTGGTTGCGGAGGCGCCTTCGCGGCCGCAATCCTCGTCAACCATCCGGCCGCCCGCAATGTCGTTGCCCGCGACCTGAGCGGCCGAGTTAGCCGGACCACCGGTGTGGTCGTTGGACAGCCGGAACACGTTGAAGTCGGCAGGACCGATCCTCTCGAAGTCCTGCTCCAGATCTGCTCCTTGTAGATGTCCGGCACGCCGGTGTCGAACTTCGGGAATCCCTGCACCGACACGTCGTTGAGCGACGGGCCAGCACGACCGGCACCATCACCAACGGCGATATGAGGTTTTCGGCAGGGGAACCGCCTGGGCGCACGGCACGCGTGCCGAACACGAAGCCATCCATATGCCCCCTGGGAAAACGTGCGCGACCTCGGCATCTCGGCGCAATGCCCACCCCACTCCGCGCCGTTCGGCAGCCGAGTCCCGTGACGAGGGGTCAGTGGACGGCCGGGCGTACGGCTTTCAGGCCAACCCTGCCGCCTCAACCGCCTCCTGCCGACCCATTGTGTTGAGCCTTGTGCCCCTTTACTGTTCGACTTTGCCTGAGTCTGTTTGATGATGATTACTCAGGCGGTATGGAGGCCGTAGTGCGGAGTAATCGGATCGGTACAGAAACTGCGAGACCCAGTCGCCGTCGGTGGTGGAGGGCGGTCCTCGCGACGGCCGCGACCATCGCGCTGACCGCGGGCTTGACCGCGCCCGCGGCGGCGGAAGATGTGGGCGGGCAGACGCCCACCGCCGCGTCTGCCGTCAGTCCCCGGGCGCACACGGTGAGTCTCGACGGCTACTCGTTCCTCGTCGACGGCAAACGCACCTACCTGTGGTCCGGCGAGTTCCACTACTTCCGGCTCCCGAGTCCGGATCTGTGGCGCGACATCTTCCAGAAGATGAAGGCCGCCGGGTTCAACGCCACCTCGTTGTACTTCGACTGGGGATACCACTCGCCGAAGCCGGGTGTGTACGACTTCAGCGGCGTGCGTGACGTCGACAAGCTGCTCGACATGGCCCAGGAGGCCGGGCTCTACGTGATCGCGCGCCCGGCGCCGTACATCAACGCGGAGGTCGACAGCGGTGGCCTGCCCGGTTGGATGACCACCAAGGCCGGGCACAACCGCAGTGACGACCCGCAGTTCCTGAAGTACGCGGACGAGTGGCTGACGCAGATCGACCGGATCATCGCCCGCCACCAGCTCACCAACGGCACCGGGTCGGTCATCGCCTACCAGGTCGAGAACGAGTACTACAACGGCTCGGCCGCCGGCCGCTCCTACATGAAGCACTTGGAGGACAAGGCCCGCGCCGACGGCATCACGGTACCGCTGACCGGCAACAACAACGGCACCTTCAACTCCGGTACCGGCGCCCTGGATGTCGACGGACCGGACTCCTACCCGCAGGGCTTCAACTGCTCGAACCCCTCGAAGTGGAACGGCGTCCCCGACATCAGCTACGACCATCCGGACGGCAAGCCGCTGTACTCGCCGGAGTTCCAGGGCGGCGCCTTCGACCCCTGGGGCGGGCCGGGCTACGACAAGTGCGCCCAGCTGATCAACGACCAGTTCGCCGACGTGTTCTACAAGCAGAACATAGCCGTCGGCGCTACCGCGCAGAGCTTCTACATGACCTACGGCGGCACCAACTGGGGCTGGCTCGGCATGCCGGAGAACTACACGTCCTACGACTACGGGGCCGCGATCCGCGAGAACCGCCAGCTCGATCCGAAGTACTACGAGGACAAGCTGATCGGGTACTTCACGCAGTCGGTCGCCCCGCTGACCAAGACCGATGCCATCAAGGCGACGCCGCCGGATGACTCCGCGGTCATCGACACCGCCCGGATGAACCCCGACACCAAGACGCAGTTCCACGTCCTGCGGCACGGGAACTCCACGTCCACGGCGGTCGACAAGACCCACATCTCGCTGGACTTCAACGCCCAGCCGTCCGCGGACACCACCTACACCTGGGACGACCCCGACTCCGCGCTGCAGTACACCGCTTCGTGGTCGCACGTCGCCGACCAGAGCTACACCGGCGGCGACTACAAGCACACCGAGTCGTTCTCCAACCAAGCCGGTGACTCGGTCACCGTCCCCTTCGACGGCACCGCCATACGCTGGATCGGTTCGAAGACCAACAACCACGGCTACGCCGACGTCTACCTCGACGGCACCAAGGTGGCCACGGTCGACGACTCCGGCGGCGAGGACCAGGCGGTGGTCTTCCAGAAGACCGGCCTGACGTCCGGGGCGCACACGCTGAAGATCGTCGTCGACGGGACCCACAGCTCAGGCTCGACGGACAACTACGTGTCCATCGACGCCATCGACATTCCGACTGCCGCCAACGCGACGCCGACCTACCCGGTCGTGCCGCAGCAGCCGGGCACCGCGATCACGCTCGACGGGCGCGACTCACACGTGATCGTGGCGAACTACCGGCTCGGGGACTCGCGGCTGCAGTACTCGACGTCGGAGCTCATGACCCACGCGACCATCGGCGACCGGGACGTCGCCGTGCTCTACGGCGACCCCGGCAGCGACGGCGAGACCTTGCTGCGCTACTCCTCCAAGCCCACCGTGACCACCAGCGGCGGCACCGTCACGACCACCTGGGACGCGGCCACCGGTGACCTGCGGCTGAACTACACGCACAAGGGCTTGATCCGCATCGGCATCAGCGGCGGCGGAGCACGCCCGCTGCTGATGCTCGTGGGCGACAAGGCCACGGCGGAGACGTTCTGGCGTCAGGACACGGCGGCCGGCCCGGTGCTCGTGCGTGGCACCCACCTGCTGCGGACGGCGACCAGCCTGGATGACGGGCACACCGTGGCGCTGACTGGCGACAACGCCGACGACAAGGACATCGAGGTGTTCACCTCCGCCGACCACGTCACCTGGAACGGCAAGGCATTGGACACCCAGGCCACCGACACTGGAAGCCTCACCGGGAAGATCCCGGTGGCCGCCCCGACACACCTGCCGACGCTGACGAACTGGAAGCACGCCGAGGAGTCCCCGGAAGCGGCCCCCGGTTTCGACGACTCCAGCTGGCAGGTGGCCGACAAGGCGACCACCAACAGCGCCTCCGGCATCAACTCGCTGCCCGTGCTCTACGCGGACGACTACGGTTTCCACACCGGCAACACGTGGTATCGCGGCCGCTTCCGCGCCACCGGCAAGGAGACCGGCATCCACCTGGTCTCGGACTCCGGCGGCAAGGCGCAGGCGTTCTCCGCCTGGTTCAACGGCACCTTCCTGGGCAGCTCCACCACAGGCAGCGCCGACTTCGCCTTCCCGGCCGGTTCGGTCAAGTCGAAGGGTGACAACGTCCTCTCCGTGCTCACCGTGAACATGGGGCACGAGGAGGACTACAACTCGACCAACGGCAACAAGACCGCGCGCGGCCTGACCAGCGCCTCCCTCGTCGGGGCACCGCTGACCCCCGTCACCTGGCGGCTGCAGGGCGTACGAGGCGGTGAGGACCTGCGGGACACGGTGCGCGGCCCGCTCTCCACGGGCGGCCTGTACGGCGAGCGGGCCGGCTGGTCCCTCCCGGGTTACCCCGACGAGAACTGGAACCGGGTATCCCTGCCGACGACCGACACCCGTCCCGGGGTCTCCTGGTACCGCACCGACGTCAACCTGGACCTGCCGCACGGCCAGGACACCTCGCTCGGTCTGACGTTCACCGACGACCCGTCACGCAAGTACCGTGCCACGATCTTCGTGAACGGCTGGCAGGTCGGCAACTACGTCAACTACCTCGGCCCCCAGAGCACGTTCCCGGTGCCCAACGGGATCCTGAATCCCAACGGGAGCAACAGCATCGCCATCGCCGTGTGGAACCTGGACGGCAGCTCCGGCGGGCTCGGCAAGGTGTCGCTCACCAACTACGGCAGCTATGCGTCGTCCCTGCGGGTCGCGCAGAACGACAGCCCCCGCTACGACCACCGGAAGTACGCGATGCCGAAGCGTCCGGGAGTGGATGCCACCCTGGACGTGCCGAACACCGCCCAGTCAGGACAGGCCTTCACGGCCAAGGCGACGGTGCGGGTGCCGGCGGGCGCGCCGTCCGCTTCCCGGCTGACGGCCTCGCTCTCCGCACCCGACGGCTGGAGCGTGAGCGCCACAAGCCCCACGTCGGTCGAGCGCCTGCAACCCGGCGAATCGGCCACCTTCACCTGGAAGGTCCAGCCGCCAAGCGGGACGCTGCCCTCCGCCTCCGCACTCACGGCCACGGTGCACTACCTGCAGAACGCGCGGCAGTCCGCCGCCGGTGACGAGCGCGTCGTCGGCGGAATCCCGCCCGCTCCACCGGCCGGGAAGAGCGCGGTGAGCGACCTGCCCTTCCTGTCGTCCACCAACGGGTGGGGCCCGGTGGAGCGCGACACCAGCGTCGGCGAGCAGGCGGCCGGAGACGGCCGTCCGATCAGCATCGCCGGCGTCCGTTATACCAAGGGCCTGGGCACCAACTCCGTCAGCGACGTCGAGCTCTACCTCGCCGGAAACTGCTCCCGGTTGACGGCGGACGTCGGTGTCGACGACGAGACGAACGGTGCGGGGACGGTGACGTTCTCCGTGATCGCCGACGGCAAGACCTTGGTGACCACACCGACGCTCCGCGGCAAACAGGCTGCGGTGCCGATCGACGTCGACGTCAGCGGCGCCCAGGTGGTCGACCTCAAGGTCGGTGACGCCGGCGACGGCAACGGCAACGACCACGGCGACTGGGCGATGCCGACGCTGACGTGCAGCTGACGGACGACAGGGGCACGGGCCTGCAGTAACCGGAAAACCCAGGGAGCCAGGGGCGTCGCAACCACCCGCGACGCCCCTGGCTGTGACCGGGTGGGCCGGGACGGTTCGGATGAAGGCGGAACCGAGCCCTCTGACGGACTGGCTGAACGACCCGGGGTTGACCACGACCAGGTAGACCTTGCCTGACTTGCTGTCCTTGGTGGCGACGGTGTTGATACCGCCGACACCGGTGTACGTGGCTCCGGTCACCCGGTCACAGTGATGGCCGGCGAGCGGGTCTGCTGCACGTAGTAGCTGGGCGCGCCATAGCTGGTCCGTGCGTCGTTTGGCCATCCGCTGCGCAGTGACCGCGAGCGCCGCCCGGGAGAAGTCCCGGAGATGACCTTGCCATCAGGGCCCTGGGCCTACGCCGGAGGCCAACGCTCACCAACGCGACGACCAGAGCCCCGGTCGGTCGCCGAGACCGGAGGAGACGCGGGAGCTGATCCTGCGTCTCGCGCGGGAGCATCCGCTGTGGGGACACCGCAGAGTGCTGGCACGCGGTCATCTCCGAGGCGGGCCCGCGGATACACGAAGTTAACTTCCCAGACTCGGGTGTGAGACCGGTCCGGCCGACGATCGCAATACCTATCAAGCGACAGGTATCTGTCGACCGATCGGAGGTGCGGCGATGAGCCGGCCCGAACTCCCCCTTGCGCAGGACCCTGACGGCGGTGGCACGACCGGCCACGCCCTCTTCGGCTACCAGCAGGAACTCCGCCGCGGCGTGGGCGGCTTCGCGTCGTTCGCCGCGGGGTTCTCCTTCGTGTCGATCCTCACCACCGTCTTCCAGCTGTTCGGGCTGGGATTCGGTCTCGGCGGCGCGGCGTTCTTCTGGACCTGGCCGCTGGTCTTCGCGGGCCAACTGCTGGTCGCGCTGTGTTTCGCCGAACTGGCCGCGCGCTGGCCCATATCCGGGGCGATCTACCAGTGGTCGAGCCGGCTGGCCGGCACCACGACGGGCTGGTTCGTCGGCTGGATCATGATCATCGGGCAGATCCTCACGGTCGCGGCGGCCGCGATCGCGGCACAGGCGGTACTGCCGGGCATCTGGTCCGGGTTCCAGATCGTCGGCGGTCCGGGCGCCGATCCGTCGGTGGGCTCCCCGACCGGCGCGCAGAACGCGGTCCTGCTGGGATGCGTCCTGCTGGTCATCACCACAGTGGTGAACATCCTGGGCATCCGCCAGATGGCCGCCGCCACCAGCTTCGGCGTCACGGTCGAGATCATCGGCGTGCTCGCACTGGTGCTGATCCTGTTCTTCCTGCCCGAGCGGGGTCCACAGGTGGTGGCCCACCCCACCGGTTGGGCCGGCCACGGCAGCTACTTCGGGGCCCTTCTCGCGTCCTCACTGATGGCGGCGTACGTGATGGTCGGCTTCGACTCGGCGGGCGAGTTGGCGGAGGAGACCCACAGCCCGCGCCGGACCACCCCCCGGACCATCCTGCGGGCCCTGATCACCTCGGGTGTCGGCGGCGCGTTGCTGATCCTGTCGGGGTTGATGGCGGCGCGCAGCCTGACCGACGGAAAGCTGGCGGCCGGTGGTCTGTCCTGGGTGCTCACCGACCGGCTCGGCGGGGTTCTGGGCCGACTGCTGCTGTGTTGCGTGGCGGTCGCGGTGTTCGCCTGCACCCTGGCCGTGCAGACCTCCGGGGCGCGGATGATGTACTCCATGGCCCGCGAAGGCGCCCTGCCTTTCCACCGGCACCTCGGCAAGGTATCGGCCCGCACCGGTACGCCGATCACCACGTCGATCGTGGTGGGCGTCGGCGCCGCGATCGCGCTCGTGGTCAACATCCGCCAGTCGGCGATCTTCACCGCCCTCTCCAGCCTCTGCATCGCCCTGCTGTACCTGGCCTATCTGGGCGTGACGGTGCCGCTGCTCGTCACCCGGATCCGGCAGCGGGGCGGCGGCGGGCTGCCGGTGGGCGTCGACGAGACCGGCCGGCCCCTGTTCTCGCTGGGCCGCTGGGGAGTGGCGGTCAACGCGATCGCCGTGCTCTACCAGGCCGGTATGACGGTCAACCTGATCTGGCCCCGTGCGGAGATCTACGACCTCACCGGCGGCACGTGGTGGCTGCGGTGGAGCGCCCTGCTGTTCATCGGGCTCAGCCTGGCCGCCGGTGCCGGCTACTTCCTCGCCCGCCGGCTGCACCGCCGTATCGAGCTGAGGCACGTACCGCACACGCACACCGAGCCGACCCTCGACGCGCAGGCCGTCGCCGAGCCCGCCTGAGGGCCCGTGTGACACGAGCGGACGCACCGATGACGTACCGACGAAGGGACGACGGGACATCCATGACCACCACCGAGAGCTCGACCGCCGGGCCCCCACGCGGCCGCTGCACGACCGGGCAGACGCCCACGCGCGCCCGTGATCTGCACCTGACCGACAGTGTCCACAGTGCCCGCGACGACGCCCGCGCCCAGGGCGGGCAGGCCGGCGCGTGGATGCCGTACCTGCCGGCGTCGGACAGCCCGTACTGCCCACCGGGGGTGGACGCGACCGCCTTGGTATGGGCGGAGACGGTGGCACCCGGCGGCTACACGCACAAAATCCTTGCCCGCGGCACACGGCTTCGCTTCGACGACCCGAGCGGTGACGCCTGCGCGCACCTGCTGCTCTTCAACGCCCTGGAGCCGGTGGAGCGGCTCAACGTCGCCGACACCCAGAAGGTGCCCTGGCAGGCCTATCCGGGCCAGGACCACCCGCTGCTCTCCGGCGACGGCCGGATCCTGGCGGTGGTCAGCGCCGACTCCTCCGGCCGGCACGACGCCTTCTGCGGCACCACCACCGACGCCTGGAACGAGCGCAAGTACGGTGACGCCCGCCCCGAGGGGCCGTCGCCGTCCGGCCGCGGGCTCTTCCTCAAAGCGGCCGCCAAGCACGGTCTGAGCCGGCGCGACCTGCCACCCAGCCTGTCCTTCTTCCAGGGCGTGCGCGTCGAAGCAGACGGCACCCTGGCCTGGCAGGGCAGCGCGGGGGCGGGCACGCATGTCGAACTCGTCGCGGAGATGCCCCTGTTGGTGCTGGTCGCCAATGTCGCCCATCCGCTGGACCCTCGTCCCGGCTATGTGGTCGGCCCACTGCGGGTGCACGCCTGGCGCGGTGCCCCGACCGGCCCCGGCGAGCCGCGGTTCACCGCCACTCCGGAACTGCACCGGGCCTACCTCAACACCGTCGACTACTGCGAAGCCCGGGGGCTGTGACATGGCGAGCACGCGGACCGAGACCAGGCCCGTCAACTACCCGACCGCCGCCGACGGCACGGTCGCCTCCACCGTCCCCGTGGGCGCCGTGTACGCGGAGGGATCTCCCCTGGACCGGGGAGCGAGCCTGGTCGAGGGCGCCGTGGTCCTGGACGAGACGGTGGCCCCCAACGCGCCCTGGTCGGCGGTGGTGCGGACGGGGCACGTCCTGACGATCGTCGACGTCGGCGGCAACCAGTCGGCCGACTGTCTGCTCTACAACGCCGACGATCCCGAGGAGCGCTACAGCGTCCCCGACACCCTGGCGTGGCAGGGCAACGCCTATGTGCGCACCGGCACCGTGCTGCGCAGCAGCGAGGGCCGCCCGTTGATGACCGTTGTCGCCAACGAGGTCGACCGCCAGGACACCATCGGCGGCGCGTGCGGCAAGGAGTCCAACACCCTGCGCTACGGCCATCATGTGATGTTCCAGCACGGCTGCCGCGAGAACTTCCTCGCCGAGGCCGGCCGGCGTGGCCTCGGGGTGCGGGACATCGTCTCCAACCTCAACTGGTTCATGAACGTGCCCGTCGAGGCGGACGGCGCGCTGGGCATCGTGGACGGCATGTCGGCGCCGGGCCGCCGGGTCGCGGTGCGCGCCGAGACGGATGTGCTGGTGATGGTGTCCAACTGCCCGCAGATGAACAACCCGTGCAACGACTTCAACCCCACTCCGCTGCGGATGATCGTCGTGGAGCCGGCACCGGTCGACGTCGACGCACGGTCCGCGCACGCCGCTCGCACCGCGAAGGAGGGCGCGTGATCCGCCCGACCGCCGTTCTCGTCGCCAACCGCGGTGAGATAGCCCGCCGTGTGATCCGCACCGCCAGGAGGATGGGCCTGGGCACCGTCGCAGTCTTCTCCGACGCCGACCGGGCCGCTCCGCACGTCCGCGAGGCCGACCGCGCGGTCCGCCTCGGTCCGGCGCCCGCCCGCGCGTCGTATCTGCGCGGGGAGGCGATCATCGAGGCCGCGCTCGCCCATGGCGCGGGCATCATCCACCCCGGCTACGGCTTCCTCTCCGAGAACACCGCCTTCGCCCGTGCCGTGGAGGAGGCCGGTCTGCGTTTCGCGGGACCGACCGCCGACCAGATCACCGCCTTCGGCGAGAAGCACACCGCGCGCGCCCTGGCCAAGGCCGCCGGAGTGCCGCTGCTGGCCGGGACGGAACTGCTGGCAAGCGCCGAGGAGGCCGTCACCGCGGCCTCCTCGATCGGGCTGCCCGTGATGGTCAAGGCCACCGGCGGTGGCGGCGGCATCGGCATGCAGGCCTGTGCCACCGCCGACGAGGTACGCGAGGCCTTCGCCCGCGTCGCGGCGCTCGCGGAGTCCAACTTCGGGTCCGCCGGGGTCTTCCTGGAGCGCCTCGTGCGCCCCGCCCGCCATGTCGAGGTGCAGGTCTTCGGCGACGGCACCGGCCGGATCGCCGTCTTCGGCGACCGGGACTGCTCGTTGCAGCGCCGCAACCAGAAGGTGATCGAGGAGGCCCCGGCCCCGGCCCTGCCTCCGCATGTGCGGGCACTGCTGCACGACTCCTCGCGCCGGCTGCTCGCCTCGGTCGGCTACCGGGGCGCGGGGACCGTGGAGTTCGTCTACGACCCCGTGCGCGAGGAGGCCGCCTTCCTGGAGGTCAACACCCGCCTCCAGGTCGAGCACCCGGTGACCGAGGAGGCGTACGGCGTCGACCTCGTCGAACTCATGCTCGTCCTGGCCCGCGACGGCCGGGTCGAGGACGCGGTGTTCGAGCGGGAGTGGACGCCCTCCGGCCATGCCGTGGAGGCTCGCGTCTACGCCGAGGATCCCGGCAAGGACTCGCTGCCGTCCTCGGGCCTGATCACCCGGGCGGTCTTCCCCAGCCAGGGCGCCGACAACATGCCCGGCGTGCGCGTCGACGGCTTTGCCGAAACCGGTCTGGAGGTCTCGCCGTACTACGACCCCATGCTCGCCAAGGTGATCGCGAAGGGCCCCGCCCGGGAGGCCGCGTTCGACGTGCTCGGCCAGGCCCTGGCGGCGAGCCGGGTCGACGGCATCGTCACCAACCTGGGCCTGCTGCGCGAGCTGACCTCGCGGAGCGAGGTGCGCGAGGCCGTGCACAGTACCAGCACGCTCGCCACCACGGCCGACCCCGGGCCGCGCATCGACGTCCTGGTGCCGGGCGCTATGACCACCGTCCAGGACCTTCCGGGCCGGCTCGGCTACTGGCACGTGGGCGTGCCGCCGAGCGGCCCCTTCGACGCCGTCTCCTTCGCCGAGGCCAACCTGGCCGTCGGCAACCCGGCCCAGGCCCCTGGCCTGGAGGTCACCGCGGGCGGGCTGAGCCTGCGCTTCTCGGCCGCCACCGTGGTCGCCGTCACCGGCGCTCCCGTCCCGGTCACGGTGGACGGCAGCGCGGCAGCCCTGTGGGAGCCGGTCACGGTCGCGGCCGGCGCCACCCTGGTGCTCGGTGCCTGCCGGGGACCGGGCCTGCGCAGCTATGTGGCGGTCCGGGGCGGTATCGACGTACCCGAATACCTGGGCAGCGCCTCGACGTTCACCCTCGGTGGCTTCGGCGGGCACGCCGGGCGGGCGTTGCGCGCCGGAGACGTACTGCGGCCCGGAACTTCGGCGACGGCCGGTGGCGGCCCGATCCCGCCCGAGCGCCGGCCGGAGATCACCTCGTACTGGCACATCGGTGTCACCGAAGGGCCGCACGCGGCGCCCGAGTTCTTCACCCGCGCTGACATCGACACCCTCTACGCCACCGACTACAAGGTGCACCACAACTCGGCCCGCACCGGCGTCCGCCTGATCGGGCCTAAGCCGCGGTGGGCCCGCCAGGACGGCGGTGAGGCGGGCCTGCACCCCTCCAACATCCACGACACGCCATACGCGGTGGGAGCCCTGGACTTCACCGGCGACACGCCGATCATCCTGGGCCCCGACGGTCCGTCCCTCGGCGGTTTCGTCTGCCCCGCGGTGGTCGCCAGCGGCGAACTGTGGAAACTCGGCCAGCTCCGCCCCGGCGACACCGTCCGCTTCGTACCGGTCAGGGAAGCCGAGGCGGCCGCCCTCGATGCCCGCCGCTCCTCCCCCACGCTGATCAGCACGGGCGGAGACGGCGACGACGGCGTACTCGGCCGCCTGGAGGCCACCGATGCCCGCCCCGCCGTCACCTACCGCCGGGACGGCGACGACAACGTCCTGGTCGAGTACGGCCCCATGGTCCTCGACCTCGGCCTGAGGATGCGGGTCCACGCCCTGCAGGAGACTCTCGCCGGCCACGCGCCCGACGGCATCCTCGACGTCACCCCGGGCATCCGCTCCCTCCAGATCCACACCGATGCCCGGCGGCTGAAGGCCCGTGACCTCACCGCCCTGCTGCGCGAGCTGGAGGACGAAGTCCCGCCCAGCGACGAACTGGTGGTCCCCTCCCGCACGGTGCGGCTGCCGCTCAGCTGGGACGACCCGGCCACCCGGCTCGCCATCGAGCGGTACATGGCCGGGGTGCGCGACGACGCCCCGTGGTGCCCGTGGAACATCGAGTTCATCCGCCGTGTCAACGGCCTTCGGACCGCCGACGACGTCTACCGCACCGTTTTCGACGCCTCCTACCTGGTGCTCGGCCTCGGCGACGTCTATCTCGGCGCCCCCGTCGCCACCCCGCTCGACCCACGGCACCGCCTGGTGACCACCAAGTACAACCCGGCCCGCACCTGGACCGCGGAGAACTCCGTCGGCATCGGCGGCGCCTACCTCTGCATCTACGGCATGGAAGGCCCCGGCGGCTACCAGTTCGTCGGCCGCACCGTGCAGATCTGGAACCGGTTCCGCAAAGGCGGCCTGTTCCAGGACTCGCCGTGGGCGCTGCGCTTCTTCGACCGCATCGAGTGGTATCCCGTCACCGCGGAGGAACTGCTCGAACTGCGGGCCGAGACGGACGCCGGGCGCGGTGACTTCGCGACCGAGGAGGGCACCTTCTCGATCGCGGAGTACAACGCCTTCCTCGCCGCGGAGGCCGACTCGATCGCCGCGTTCCGCCGGCGGCAGAGCACCGCCTTCGAGGCCGAGAAGGAACGCTGGCGAGCCGCGGGAGAGTTCGACCGCGTCGACGATCCCGAACCCGTCACCGCCACTGCTGACGTCACCCTGCCGGACGGGGCGGTCCCCGTCACCGCGCCGTACACCGCCACCGTCTGGCAGATCGCCGCCGAGCCGGGCGCCACCATCGCGAGCGGCGATGCGATCCTCTCCCTGGAGGCGATGAAAATGGAGTCCAAGGTGAACGCCCCCACCGCCGGGACACTGCTGGAGATCTACGTCAAGCCCGGTGAACAGGTCGCCCCCGGCCAGATCCTCGCGGCGGTGAGGGCATGAACGCCATGACACCGGCCGCACGCGTCCAGGCCGCCTACGACCGGATCAAGGACATCGGCCGGCCCGAGATCTGGATCCACCTCAGGCCGCGCGAGGAGGTGCTCGCCGAGGCGGCCGGTATCGACCCGGCGCTGCCGCTGGCCGGCCTGGTGGTGGCCGTCAAGGACAACATCGACGTCGCCGGGCTCCCCACCACCGCGGGCGCCCCGTCGTACGCCTACGAACCGCAGGCCGACGCGGCGGCGGTGGCGCGGCTGCGCGCGGCCGGCGCGGTGGTGCTCGGCAAGACCAACCTGGACCAGTTCGCCACCGGCCTGGTCGGCACCCGCAGCCCCTACGGCGCGGTGCGCAACGCCTGGGACGCGGCCCGCATCTCCGGCGGGTCGTCCTCCGGATCCGCCGTCGCGGTGGCGCTGGGCATAGCCGACATCGCGCTCGGCACCGACACGGCCGGCTCCGGGCGGGTGCCCGCCGCCCTCAACGGCATCGTCGGCGTCAAGCCCACCAAGGGTCTGGTGCCCGTGACCGGGGTGGTCCCCGCCTGCTACACCCTCGACTGCGTGACCGTCTTCGCCCGCGACCTGCAACTCGCCCGCACCGCCGCGGAGTTCGTCGAGGGCCCCGACCCGGCCGACCCGCTCTCCCGCACCGGCACCCAGCTTCCGCCGCCCCCCGCGCGCCCGCGGATCGCCGTACCGGCCGGGGAGCATCTGAAGGGCATGGCCGGCGGCTGGCGCGAGGCCTTCGACGCCGCCGTCGCCCGCCTGGCGAGCACCGGGGCGGAGATCGTCGAAACCGACATCACCCCGCTGCTTCAGGCCGCGGAACTGCTGTACGACGGCGCGTTCGTCGCCGAGCGGTACGCCGCCGTGGGCGCGCATCTGGAGAAGCACCGCGACCTGATCGGGGCGGACCTCGATCCGACCGTCGCCGCCATCGTGCTGGCAGGCCGGGAGAAGACCGCCGCCGACTGGGCCGCCGACGCCGCCAGGCTCGCCGCGCTCGGTGCCGCCGGACACGCGGTGCTCGACGGCTGTGCAGCTCTCCTGACCCCGACCACCACCTGGCATCCCACCCTTGAGGAGGTGGCGGCCGACCCGGTCGGCGCCAACGCCCGGTTGGGACGGTTCACCAACTTCGCCAACCTGCTGGACTGCGCCTCGATCGCCGTTCCCGCCGGGTTCGTGGACGGCCTGCCGTTCGGCGTGATGTTCACGGGACCGGCCTTCTCCGACCGCGCCCTGGCCGCGCTGGCCGAGCGGTTCGCCAACCCCCGGCTCGACCTGTTCGTGGTCGGCGCCCACCTCACCGGTCAGCCCCTCAATGCCCAGTTGGTGCAAGCCGGCGCCACACTGGTCGGCCCGGCCCGCACCGCAGGCGGCTACCGGCTGTACGCCCTGGCCACCGAGCCGCCCAAGCCCGGCTTGCTCCGGGTCACCGAGGGCGGGCGGGACGCCGCCGCCGGGGCGGGTCACGACACGGCGTCAGGCGGCGACGCGCGGCCGGGCGTCGAGGGCGAGATCTGGCGGCTGCCCGCCGCCGGTTTCGGGGCGTTCACCGCCGCCGTGCCCGCGCCGATGACCATCGGCACCGTCGAACTGGCCGACGGGCGGCACGTCTGCGGCTTCCTCGTCGAGCCGTACGCCGTCGAGGGCGCGCCCGACATCACCCGCTTCGGTGGCTGGCGGGCGTACACGGCGTCCGCGTGACCGGAGGCCGCAGGGCGGACACCTGGTGGCAGGATGGGGTCATGACGACGACGCGTCCCCGTCAAGGCAGGCCCCGGCACACGCCGCCGTCCGACCCCGGCACCTCCGCCCGGGAACAGATCCTCGACGCCGCCGGGGCGCTCTTCGTCGACCATGGGATCACCAGCACCAGCACCCGCATGATCGCCGAGCGGGTCGGCATCAGGCAGGCCTCGCTCTACTACCACTTCGCCACCAAGGAGGAGATCCTCGCCGAGCTGCTGGCGACGTCCGTGCGGCCCAGTCTGCAGATGGTGGACCGGATCCGGGCACTGGTGCCCGAGCGGGCGAATCCGGCCGCCGCGCTGTACGCCGTGGCCGCGATGGACGTACGCACCCTCTCCCGCACTCCGTACAACATCGGCACGCTCTATCTGCTGCCGGAGGTGCAGGCCGAGCGGTTCGACGCCTTCCGGGCCGAGCGGGGCCGTCTGCAGTCGAGCTACGGCGCGCTGGGCGCCCTGGCGGCGACCGAGGACGTCGCACGCGGCCTGCCCGCCGAGCGGCTCGGTGAACTGCTGATCCAGCTGGTGGAGGTCGTGATCCAGATACGGCGGTCCCGTGAGCCGGATGCGGCGGACACCGAGGCCATCGCGTCGTCGTGCCTGCGCCTGTGCGGGCTCGGAGAGCCGGCGGTGGCCGCCGCCCGGAAGGACGGCCGAACGCTGCTGAGCAGCCTGGACTGACTGCCGGCCCACCGCACACCCTCCAGCGCCGCCATGCAGCACCCTCGATGCCCTCCGCGTCCACGACGGTCACACCGCCGACGCGGCCGCTTCCTGACGCGCCGCTGGAAAAAAGTTGCGGGCCGCTGTCGATTCGGCCACGTCCCGTTCGACGTCATGATGTGCGGCGCCTCGCCACACGATGACGCGACAGGACCTGAGGAGGACACACGTGGATCAACTGCTGAGAGTCATGAACTTCAACGTCTCGTGTGACGGAATCGGTGCCGGTGAGCACCAGAGTCTCGAGCAGCCGTTCGGCCTCGACCATCCCGAGAGGCTGTTCGCCTGGGCCGGGGCCACGGCGAGCTGGCCCATGCGCACGGATCCCGGGGGTAGCCGGGGCCTCGACGACTACTTCACGCGCGACTTCGCACACAACATCGGTGCCGAGATCATGGGCCGCAACAAGTTCGGGCCCCAGCGCGGGCCCTGGCACGATCATGAGTGGCGCGGCTGGTGGGGGGAGGAGCCGCCGTTTCGCACTCCGGTGTTCGTCATGACCCACCACACGCGTCCTTCGTTCACGCTCTCCGACACCACGTTCCACTTCGTCGACAGCGATCCGGCCACCGTCCTCGAACGGGCGCGGGAAGCGGCGCAGGGCAAGGACGTCCGGCTCGGCGGCGGGGTCACCATCATCCGGCAGTTCCTTGATGCCGGCCTTGTCGACACCATGCATGTGGCGGTCTCGCCGGTAAAGCTCGGGTCCGGGCTACGGCTCTGGGAGTCCCCCGATGAGCTGCTCGACCGGTTCCACCTGGAGGTCGTGCCCAGCCCGAGCGGCGTGACGCACCACCTGTTCTGGCGAAGGTGAGGCGAGGGGCCCAGTTGAGTTCAGGCTGCGGCTGGGAGGGGGCGTCCGCCCCGTCGGATGCCCTTCTCGCTGCGGATGCGCCGCGTTCCTTGCGCTGGGCGGCGAGTGTGGCGGCGCGGCGGCCGTTGGCGTTGCGCCAGCGCAGGCAGCGGTGCAGGCCCTGGGTCTGTGCGGGGGTGGCGGGGGTGGTGAGAGTTGGCCAGGGTGAACTGGCGCAGCGGGCCGAAGTGGGCCTCGATCGGGTTGGTCCAGGAGGCGTAGGTCGGGGTGAAGCACAGCTCGACCTTGTTCTTCTTCGCCCAACGGCGGATGTCGGCGCCGGTGTCGGCGGAGAGGTTGTCCAGGATGATGTAGATCGCGGCGCCGTCGGGTCGGGCGGCACGAATCGACTTCAGCGCGGCCAGGGTGGTGGCGGTGCCCTTGCGGCGGCGGTTGACGCCCCACAGACCGTCGTCGCCGACGGAGCAGCAGCCGTGGAAGTAGGTGACGCCGTGGATGCGCTGGTAGGTCACCGGCAGGCGGTTGTGTTTGCCCTGCTTCGCCCAGCAGGAGCCCGCGGTGGGCCGGATCCCCAGCGGCCCGAACGCGTCGAAGTCGAAGACGGGGTCGGGGAAGCGGTCCGGCACTTGCTCGATCTGGTCGAGCTTCGCGCAGCGTTCGGGCTCGAGGGATTCGTTCCAGGTATTGGTGTGCCGGAAGGTGATGCCGCGGCGCGACAGCAGGCATCGCGGCGAGTGTGCCACCGTGCACGACCGCGACCACAACGCAGCACGTAACGTCCTGTTCGAAGGACGGCGAATCGTCGCCACCGGACGGGTGGAGACGCCGAACGCCTAGCCGGTAAGACGGGCACACGTGCCCACCCCGCACGTCGAAGCAGGAAGCCCCCGGAAGGGTCACACGACTCAGGCCCCGCCGCACCACTTCGGCGACGGCCACCCGCACACTCGGACCAGGAGGCACCGCGGCCTCGGACACCTGCGCACGCATCGGCCGGCCCCGCCCGCCTCTGCCCAGCGATAGGCCGCAGACGGCGACCGTGACCGCGACGCCGGTGTCGATCGAGCTCACCCTGCCCCGGTGGCTCGGGCCCGGTCGATGGCCATGTCAACCCGATCGCGATGCTCAAGCGCCAGATGTTCGGGCGCGCCGGCTTCCAGCTCCTCCGCGAGCGCGTGGTGGTGCACTCGTAGCGCCCAGGGGAACCGCCCGGTGCGTCGCCGCGGAAACCAGCCGGCAGGCATCGAAGAGCTCTTGGGTCTGCTCGGCCAGGCGCTGGTCTAGGTGGTGGAACTCGCCTGGCGCTTGCACGGACTGGGCGGGCGGGTACGCCTCCGCTGGGTGAAGCTGAAAGCGTGAGCATCAGTAGCGAGCGCCCGGTAAGTACTGAGCAGATCTACGCAGCGCTGGCCGCTCTGGCGGCTGAGCCGGTCGCGGATCAGGAGAAGCGACCCGAGGGGCCGCAGGAAGAAGACCGCCTGCACCTGCTGGGCAGTCTGCTGGCGAAGACGGAGCTCGAGATCACCGCCGCAACCCGCCTGACCGAGGAAGGGGAGATCGAGGACGTGCTTGAGACGTTGCTCGGCTGGGGGGAGCAGGTAGGAGATCCCGGCCTCGCGGTCAACGTCCTGACGAACCGGCTGCAGCGCACGGCGGTGCAGGTCTCCGAACCCGAGGCGGAAGAACTGCCACCCGGCCGGGAGGCCGCCTTCGCTGCCGTCATGACTGCGGTGTACACCCTCAGCGCTCAGCTGCACGCCGAGCGCGGCGATACGGAGGGAACACGAAGCGCTCTGAGCGGGGCGGAAGAAGCCCTCATCGACATCCTGCAAGGCATGCATGACCTGCGCGTCGCCATCGGCGACGCGGCCGGACCGGAGGATCAAGCCGACGACTGATCCGCAAAAGCGTGCGCCACAGCGGGAGGAACACTGCCGCTACCTGGCTTGTGAAGTGGCCTCGCTCCTGGTCGTGGGCGCCAATCGTGAGGACGACTGACCCACAAGAGCCGCCTCACCCGCGACGTCAAGAGGCGGGCCGACGATGACGGAGTCGCTCGAGCCGGCTCCTTACCAGTCGCTGACGTGCCGGTCATCGGCCGGTCCTGCGCTGTACGCGCCTGCCATAGTGGTGCAGTGCCGGGCCGTCCTGCCACGGCGCATCCGCCGCTTCCCGCGTGAACACAAGGCCGGGTCCACGCTGGTCTCGGCAGCAAGGATTGTCGGCGTGGGCCGGGACGGGGTGGTCAGTGGTCCTGCGGTCCGCCTGACCGGACAAGAAGCCGTCGCTGCGGCACAGGAGAAGCGGCTGCTGCAGTGACAGGGCGTCCCGGGCTGCTGCCCGGGGCGCCCGCATCGCCAGCGGCATCCCCTCAATTTTAGGCAGCGTTGCCCTATCTGCACCTGGGGTGGAGAAGGGCCTGGGAGCGGGCAGCGCCGGGGCTGGGCCGTGTCTGATGGTTCGAGTCGCTCGACCTGGCACCCCAAGGCGCCGGCAGCGAGGCGCCGGCGTGCTCGGTTGCCGAGCAACTGAACCGGGTGAACCATGACATAGGTACCGTTTCTGACCCTTTGAGCAATAGGGATGGGACTTTCGTCGGGGCTTGCACGTGCGACCCGTGGAGGATTCATGGACACGACTCGATCCGCTGCCCGTTTCACCGTCGTTTGCGCCGCCGCTTTGTCCCTCATGGGCGCCGCGTCGCTCCCGGCTCTCGCTTCGTCGACGGCCTCGCCATCAGCGGTCTCCGCTCTGGACAGGCAACTCCTCACAGCAGCCCACCAGGGCAACCTGTGGGAGATCGCCGCCAGTCAGCAAGCTCAGAGCGCCGCGACCACCGCCTGCGTCAAGCGGGTCGCCGCCGACTTCATCCGCGACCACCGCGCCCTCGATGCCGGTGTCGTCAAGACCGCGAGACGACTCGGGGTGACACTGCCGTCCGGGCAAACGGCCGCGCAGCTGAGGCAAACCGCCGCCCTCAAGTCCCTCGCCGGGACGCGCGCGTACGATGCCGCGTGGCTCAAGGCCCAGTACCCCGCCCACGTACAAACCCTCGCGCTCATCGACAAGGAGATCGCCTCGGGCACCAACCCGCTCGTCAAGTCCCTGGCGAAGAGCGCGCGCCCGGTCGTGGCACGCCACACCCAGATGGTCAACCACGGCGTGTGCCACGCATAGCGCCCGCCGACTCACGAACGTGATCCCGGCCCACTGATGTGTGCCTTGTGGAGTGTGCCGGTTGGAGCGGCTCGTCCGCAGCCACTTGCCCCTCCACGTCGGTCTCGGAATCGCTGTGCATGATCCGGGACGCTATGGAGGGCGCGCTGCGCTGCCGTTACTGCGGCGCGACCGAGACGTGACATCGACTCGTCCTCCTCCCCGGGGTGTGTCTGATGTGTGACCGCGCATCAACCGGCATGCGTCCAAGGGGCGTTGGAGGCCCTGTTGCCCATCGGCGACAGGGCCTCCGGCCTACCTGCACACCGCTCAGTGACCGGCAGAACCCTCGGGGCGCGCGTGCCGCGGCAGGAGGAAGGAGAGCAGGAACGTCAGGGCCAGCATGCCGTCGACGATCCACAGCACCGTCTTCATCACGGCGCCGAAACCGCTGCGGAAGGCCGACGTCGCGGTGGTCTCCAGCGCGCCGGGTATCCGGGCGCCGGCCTGCGGCGATGTCATGGCGGACCGAGTGTCCTTCTCCAAGCGGGCGCAGGTCGCCGGGGTGGCGGCAGGATCCTTGGCCACGGCACGGTCGGAGGCGCACCTCCGCAGGTCTGCCACGACGCGGTCCTGGGCGGCCGGTGCCACGTGCGCGGCGCTCAGCTGACCCCGCAAGCCGGCCGAGTGGTGGTCGACGGCGGTGGCGATACCACCGCCCAGCAAGCCGAAGAACACGGTGCCGAGGAGCGCCACGCCGAAGGCGCCGCCGAGCTGCTGCATCGCGGTCATCGTGCCGGACGCCGAGCCCGTCTCGTGCTGCTCGACGCTGGCGAGCACGATGTCGAAGAAGGGGGCCATGAGCAGGCCCATGCCGATGCCGGTGAAGAGCAGGGCCGGCACGAGCTGCCAGGGGCCGACGCCGCTGCCCACCGTCTCGAGGGTCAGCCACACGCCGAACACGCCGAGCGCCATGACCACCGTGCCCGCCTGGAGCACGGCCCGGCCGAACCGGGCGACAGCCTGAGCGACACCGAAACCGACGATCATGCCGGCCGACCAGGGCACCATCACCAGGCCTGCCTTCAGCGGCGAATAGCCGAGGCCGATCTGGGTGTAGAGGTTGAAGACCAGCATGAAGCCCTGCATGGTCGAGAAGAAGACCAGTCCGAGCGTCATGCCTCCGCTGAACCCGCGCTTGCGGAAGAGGCTGGGCACGACCAGCGGGTCCCGGCCTGCCTTGCTGCGGCGCGACTCGTAGATGGCGAAGGCGACGAAGACGGCCACCGAAGCGGCCATCATCGCGAACGTCCACCCGGGCCAGTCGTACTCACGGCCCTGCACCAGCGGGAAGATGATGAGCAGCGCGGCCAGCGAGACCAGGAGCATGCCGGGTATGTCGAGGCGCGGCCTGTCGCCGGACCGGCCCCTGGGCAGGTAGCGCAGGGCTCCGAGGAAGGCCGTGGCACCCAGCGGCAGGTTGATCAGGAAGATCATCCGCCAGCCGGTGCCGAGGTAGTCGGCGTCCACGAGCCAGCCCGCCAGGATCGGCCCGCACACCGCGGACAGCCCCATGATCGGGCCGAACATGCCGAAGGCTTTCTGTGACTCCTTCGGCGGGAACATCTCCTTGATCATGCCGAGGCCCTGCGGCAGCATCACCGCGCCGAACAGGCCCTGCACGACACGTGCGGCGATCAGCATCTCGGGCGACACGGCGACCGCGCACAGCAGCGAGCCCAGGGTGAAGCCGGCGGCACCCACCAGGAACATCCGGCGTCGCCCGTGGATGTCCCCGAGCCGGCCGCCGGTGACGAGGCCGACGGCCATCGAGAGGGTGTACGCGGCGGCGAGCCACTGGAGGGTGGAGGCGCCGCCACCGAGGTCGGCCCGCATGGAGGGGCCGGCGATGTTCGTGACGACCGCGTCGAGGAGATCCATCACCTCGGCCGCGAGGATCACGAAGAGCGCAGCCCAGCGCCACCGGTAGGGCGCTGGCGAGTCGGTGGGCGTCTCGGCGGACGCGACACCGGTGGTGGACATCGGAAACTCCTCACAGAAGGCCGCGTCGCGTCGATGTTCCGCGGGCGCGGTGGATGGCTGGACGGAAACTGCCCGGCTCGCTGGTGCGGTCCAGAAAGACAGGCGGCCGGACGCCTGGCGAACAATGTTCAACCTAGCAGAACACCGCTCACCGTGAGAACGGCGTTCATTAAGATATAGCGCAATTCCTCGACGTCTACAAGATATATCGCGTCTGAGGCAGTGAGAGGCCCTGACCACCAGCAGAACGCTGTTCTCCGTGTCCCTAGACTGGTCCCATGAGCGACGCGGCCGCCGGCACCCCAGCACCCCCTCCGCCATCCCCGTGGCAGCGCGAGCGTCCCGCTCGCAGCCACATCGCGCCCGTACGCACGCCGCTGTCGCGCGAGCGCGTCGCCGAGGCCGCCCTCACCGTGCTGGACCGGCACGGGCTCGACGGCCTTTCGATGCGTCAGGTGGCGGCCGAACTGGGGGTCGCGGTGTCCGCCCTCTACGCCCACGTCAGCTCCAAGGACGACCTCCTGGAGCTCATGTACACGCGGCTCTTCGACGACTACGCGTTGCCCGCACCCGATCCGGAGCACTGGCAGGAGCAGCTGCGGGACTTCGCCCGCGCCTGGCGTCGCCGTCTGCTGTCCCACCGGGACATGGCCAGGATCTCCATGGGGCACGTCCCCTTCACCGCCGAACTGCTGCCGCATGTCGAAGCGTTGCTCGCCATCTTCCGCACCGCCGGGCTGCCCGACCGCATTGCTGCGGAGGCCGGTGACCTCATCTCCACCTACATCGACGGGTTCGTCCTGGAGGAGGGCATGTGGCGAGACCGGGCCGCTCAGCACGGCGGTCACGATGCCTCGCAGGCCCGGCCCGACTGGCGCGAGATGACCGACGAGATGCAGAACTACTTCGCGTCCCTGCCCGCGCAGGACTTCCCCCACCTGCGCGCCCTGGCCGGGCTGATGGTGACGGACTCCTCCGACGAGCGGTTCGACATCGGCCTGGAGATCATCCTGCGCGGCCTGGCGAGTTACCTGCCGGACCCTGCGGCCGGCCCGGTCCCGGAAGCCGACTGAGTCCGGAAGCCGAACGAGTCCCGGGGTCCGGCGCAGCCCGGGAAGCCGACGGCACACGTGGCACGGCCGGATCTGATCGCAGGGGACGTCTCAGCCGCTCGTGACCAGACGCCACTGGCGTTCCAGGAGGCATTCGCCGCACGGTGGGCGACCGCAGCAGCCGACCGCACCATCCGAACCCTTGCGGGCTGCCGACGGAACGCAGCGTGTCCAGTGACGCCGCAGGCCGGTACGGGGCCCCCGCAACACAGACCTTGACCGGCGGCTGCACGGCGTGAGCCGCTACGCGGCGATCATGCTCCCGCAGGAGCACCTCACCCCTGCGGACACGGCATCCCCGGCAACCGTGCGGCCGAGCCTCGTTCGCCCTGCTCCGTGCACCTTTCGCCAGGGTAGGAAAGAACGTACTGAGTACGAGAACTCATGTGCGTCAGGACGCGGGCTGGCAGGCTCCGCGGCATGACAAGCGGCAGACGGGCGCTGACGGCCCTGCATCTCTTCTTGGTATGGGCGACGATGGCGGCCGCGCTGCCGGCGCTCGGCTTCGAGTTGGTGGTGACGGCCTGGGGCGGTGGCGCCGGGGCGGCGGTGCCGGTCCTCGCGTTGGGCGTGCCGCTGATGGTGGGCCTATTGGCGTTGGCGGGCATGCCGGCGAAGACCGTGGTGCCGCTGTGCGGCTCTGCGCGCCGGCGGCTCGGTTGGGCGGCCCTGGTCTTCGTCCTCGGCACGCTCGGCGTGCTGGCGGGCCTGGCCGCGTACGACGGGAACGTCTACCTGGGGAGCGCCGGCACACGGGTCGCGCTGACGGGTGTGCCGTACGCCGTCGCCGCAGCGCTCTTCGTGCCGAGCCGGTGGGTACGGCTGGGGGCGGTGGCTGTGCTGGCGGCCGGTGTGGGCTACGGGGGCTTCATCGGCCCGGCGCAGGCGCAGCAGGGCCGGCACGCGGCGGAGATCGCGCGATACCGGGAGCATCCGGAACTGCTCTATCTGGGCGCTGCGCCACCTGGAATGCACGTATCCCGTGCCGTGGTCGGGCCCGCCTACTTCAGCGTCGACTACCGCCCCGTCCGGGAGGGATACGAGTTGGGGTACGTGGGCCTCGTGGTGCGTTCGCCGCTCACACAGACGCCACGATGCCCAGAGCCCGCGGACAAGGGCGCGACCTGCACGCTGGACATGCACGGCGAGATGCGCATGATCCGCCGCCTCCCCGGTGGCACCCGCGACATCACCCTCACCCGCCACTACCACGACGCGGAGGTGGAGGTCACCAGCCAGTCCCTCGGTGAACCCGGCCTGCGCCACCTCCTGAACACGCTGCACCCGCTGTCGAACACGGAGCTGGAAACGCTGATGCGGGAAAAGGCGATCGCCCAGGGCTACTGAGCCATGCCCGCTCGGGCCAGGTAGCCAACCCCTGCCCGGCGGGTTCTGGCCGCGACGCCGTGAAGGGTCCGCTCAGTGAGAACGGCGTACGAAGCATCGGTTAGCTGTGGTGTCTCGGACCATGGTTACGCGAAGTCCTGGAGGATGAGCTGCTGCGGGATGTCCGCGAGTGGTTGGGGCGGCTGGTCGAAGAGGATCCAGTAGTCGCTCCCGGCGGTCCGGCTGGTGGGCGGCCGGTCGCCAAGCGCGGCGTGCGTCCGCTGGTGGTTGTAGTTCACCAACTCCGGGAGTGCGACACGGCGTTCACGCTCGGTTGTGTAGCCGCGGACGTACTCCGACTCGTGCGAGAGCGTCCCGTTATACCTGTCCACCTTCCCGTTCGTGCGCGGCGGGTACGGCCTGGTTCGCGGGCGGACTCGGTGCCGACGCCGTGCATCCGCCAGCCGCCGCCGGTCGGGATGCGTCCGAGCTTCTTGGTGTCGACGTGGACCAGGTCGCCGACTCGGTCGTGCTCGTAGCGGATGACCTCGCGCAGCTGCTCGCCGGTCGGTGGGTCGAGGTCCCGGAGCCCGGGCCGGCCCGTGCTTGGTCTGCCGCCGCAGCGCCTCCACCAGGTCAACGATGTCCTCGGGGGTGCGGGTGGGGCTGCTGGAGGGGCGTGAGGGGGGGCGAGCAGTGAGGCACAAGCGCAGACGTCCTTCGGGGGTCAGCGGTGCGTTCCCGTGTCCCCTGCTGGTGGCGCTCCTGGATCCGGCCGTCGCGTTCACCGGGAGCCCTGGGATCCCAGGGCTCCCGCGTGAGCGGCTGTGCGTGGCGTCAGCGTGCGAACTTCGCGATGGCCGCTGGGGTGACGGGGGTGAAGAAGTTGACGAGGTTGCCGTCGGGGTCACGGAACAGCAGCGACCGGTTGCCCCAGGGCATCGTGGTGGGCTCGTTGACGAAGTCGGTGACGAAGCCGGTCAGGTTCTGGTGCACGCGGTCCACGTCGTCGACGAGGAACTCGGTGATCACGCTGTGGTTGTCCGCCGCGCGGGCAGAGCCCGGGGCGAACAGCGGGACGGTGCGGGTGTCGGCGATGGCGAGGGTGGCGCCCGCGGTCTTGAGTTCGGCGAAGTCCTTGGTGGCCCAGGTCGCCCGCGCCCCTGTGGCCCGCTCGTAGAACTCGACGAGGCGTGCGACGTCGCTGGTGATGATGCGGATCGAGACGAAGTCCATGGAGATCTCCTTGGCTGTGCTGGAGGCGTGCGCGTCGCAGGCTAGGACAAATAGTGGACAGATTCGGTCCGGTATTCGCGTTAGGCTGCGAACATGCCTCGACCCACCGCCCGCGTGCTGACACTCCTGGAGCTGCTGCAGTCGGGCGGCACCCGGACGGTGGCCGAACTCGCCGAGCGGCTCGGCGTCGAAGGGCGCACCGTGCGGCGGTATGTGGACCAGCTGATCGACCTGGACGTGCCCGTGGAATCGGTGCGCGGCCGCTACGGCGGGTACCGGCTCGCCCCCGGGTACCGCTTGCCTCCGCTCATGCTCAGCGACGACGAGGCACTGGCCGTGCTGCTCGGCCTGGTCGCCGGCCGCCGAGCAGGCTTGACGACGACCGAGCACACGGCAAGCGAGACGGCATCGGCGAAGATCCGGCGGGTGCTGCCCAAGCGCGTCGCCCGTCGGCTCGACACACTCCTGGAAGCTCTCGCCTTCACGGATCATCCCGATGATTTCGACACCCCGGACGCCGAGGTCCTGCTCACCATCGCCGATGCGGTGCGCCACCGCCGACCGGTCTCGATCCGCTACCGCGACCGCGACGGACGCCGCAGCGAACGCACACTGCACGCGTACGGGATCGTCGCCCATGCGGGCCGGTGGTACGTCACGGGCAAGGACGCCGGGATCGGCGAGGGCCGAACCTTCCGGCTCGATCGCATCGCAGACGCGCGGACCCTGCCCGGCTCATTCGAACCGCCCGTGGGTACCAGTCCGGCACAGCGCCTGTTGTCAGCGTTCGCCACGGCCGAGTACCGGCACGAGGTGACCTTGCGGATCCACGGGACGGTCGGGCAGATCCGCGCCCACCTTCCCGCCAGCGTCGCGAGCCTGGAGGAGTACGCGCCCGTGGTAGGCGAGGACCGGGCGACCGAGCGCTGGCTGCGCGTCGAACTGCGGGCGGAGCGGCTCGATTGGTTGCCTCCGGTACTCGCCTCACTCGACCGGCCGTTCGTCATCGAGCGCCCCGATGAACTGCGCGACCTGGTCAACGCGCTCGCCGATCGCCTCGCGTCCTACGCCCGCCAAGTCTGACCGCCGCCCGCCAAGCCTGAACGCGAGGAGCCAATGGCATGAGATGGCACAGTTGGCCATCGCGGATGCGCGGCTAGAACCTGTAGTCGGCCAGCGAGCGATTGACTTGGGCCGGCAGCGCGGTGTGGCTGGAGAAGCTGCTGGGCGAAGGCTCGCTCTGTCGGCCGAGCTGACGCATGCCCGGTCGAGGGAGTCCTGCTCACGATGATCCTTCCCAACGTCCACCTCGATGTCGTGGGGATCGGCACGAGGCACTTGCTGGACGAGGACGGGATGGAACCGTTCGATGACGACGAGATCTACGGGGAACGCTACCCCGACGACGCCTCTCCGCCTACGAACTTCTGCTTCACCGCGGCCAACCAGGTACGACCAGCACCTGATGCTCGACGCGGCGAACGAAGGCATCACCCACTACGCCCCCAACAGATGTGATCACGGGGCCCGTTGGATCGTCACGCCTCCGATCGAGTACGCCAAGCCGGACTTGGTCGTGATCGGCCCGCTGCTCAGTCCGTCCCGGCCTGCCGGGAGCATTCCCGGCTTGGCCGTCCACCACCGCAACCGAGTCCACCGCCATCGGCACCTCCCTGTGCGCCCCCGAGCGCCGGGCCTGCCCAGGGGGCTCACGGTATGGCGGGTTATGCGTCCGTCCGGCACAGCGCGTACAGAACGGCCATGGTGTGCGTCGTCGTCCGGCAGGGCGTCTCGGCGGCGAGCGCACGGCCGGCTGCCAGCAGCAAGTCCGCCGCGTCGCGCACCGTGCAGCACGCCTGGAACTCCCCTGCGATGCCGAGCTGTTTCGCCAGGTGGCGGACCTCTTCCTCGTGCGTGACGAGCTGACTGCGGAGGGCTCCGGTATCGAGAGGCCGCAAACTCTCTGTATCCATCCGACCACAGTAGCGATCCGGCTGCGCCGATTGCGCCCCTTTCTAGATATATCTGGGAAGGTTTTTGGTCGCCGAAGACATGTGAACACCGGTCCAGTTGGTCCATGTACACATGTACGTGCAGATGACGACCACTGCAGGCATCCGGCGTCCAGCGTCCCGAAGGAGTGATCTGCGGCACCGGTGGCGGCTTGCGTGCGGTGTTGTTGACGGCGGCCAACGCCGATATGGGCTTTGCCTGTTCGACATCGGCCTCCTGCCCGGGCGAGACCGCGTCGACGACCTGGACGAAGGCGGGGCGCCTGGCCTGCGCTTCACCAAAACGAGGGCAGCTCAGCTCACGCAAGACCATGACCAGGCCGCCCCCACGCCGCTCACCCACCGCTAACTCAACGAGCAGCTACGGGGGGCGACAGTCGCGCGGGCGCGCCGGCTGCCCCCGCAAATACTGCACGAGTCCGTGACGGCGAGTGGTCGTTCGTCCAGGCCCTGCGCCGCCTCGCGTTCGCGACCGCTTCGGGGGTCGGGCGCTGCATCCTGGCAGATCCCAGTGCGTGCCACCCGCTGTCCCTGCCGTGGGACCACAAGGATCCTCGACAGGAACGCGCGGCCGTCACTCGATGAGGCACTCACCTTGCGGCCGGCTGCGATGGCGCTGATGCGACGGTGGTCGACGGCCTGACCGACGAGCAGATTGACAGCAGCACCGGACCACTGGGCGGTGGCTCATGGACCGACGGACAAGCGGACCAGACGGCCTACCCCCACATGCCTGCCACGCACGAAGACACCAGAGTGGGATACGACAGGCCTGTTGGAAGGGAGTGTCCGCCCGTGGGGATACCGAGATCGCTTCGCTTCCTGAGGACGGGCACAGACACTGGGCGGCGCCGGTCAAGGCGCCCCCGATTGCGTGCCACAGCGGTCACCGTCGCGCTCGCCGCGGCAGCGGCGGGCTCTCCCGCCTCCCGTCCGTCACCGTCGAACCGCACCGGGACTCTCCATGCGGCGGAGGACCGGCACCTGGATTCCGCTGTGATCACGCTGAATCACGCCTACCAGGTACCCGATCGGCTGCCGAGCGCAGAACCGGGCACGCTGATCGCGGCTACAGACCATGGTCCTGATGCGCGGCTGGGGAGCGCGCGGCGCTGGACGGTGCTGTACCAGTCCACCAACGCACGCGGCGCGAACGTTGCCGTAAGCGGCACCGTGCTGCTGCCGTCGGGCCGCGCTCCGCAGGGAGGGTGGCCGGTGGTGTCCTGGGCGCATGGAACCACCGGCGTGGCCGACGCGTGCGCACCCTCGCAGTCGGCGAACCTGGGTTCGGAGGCCTTCGCTGAGGAGCTGCGGGCGCTCCTGCGCGCCGGGTACGCGGTCGCTGCCTCGGACTACCCGGGGCTGGGCACCCCGGGCCCGCACACCTACCTGGTCGGCGCGGACGAGGGCAACGCCGTGGCCGACATCGTCACCGCGGCTCGCCGGCTGGTACCCAGCCTGGCGCCGGTGTGGTTCGCGGTCGGGCACTCACAAGGGGGTCAGGCGGCGCTTTTCGCCACCCACACCCAGCGCCGGACGGGCGCCCAGCGGCTTGGTGCTGCGGTGGCCGTTGCGCCGGCCAGCCACCTGGAGGCCATGCTCGCGGGCGTGAAGGCCTCGCATGTGCCCAGCGAGCTGTCCTTCGCTTTCTACTCGCTCGTCGGGCTGGCAGCGACCGATCCCGGTGGCCCTGGGACGGATCTGCGTTCGCTGCTGGGCCCCTCGGCGGCCGCTACGGCCTCCCGGGTCATCGCCGACTGCGTGACGCACAGCCATCCCGTGCTCAAGGGGGTGAACACCGAGCGGATGCTGCCGCTGAAAGGGGACCAGCTGCGTCGCATGGGCGAGCGGATGGGCGCCTACGGCGATCCGGACCGCTCCGCCATCACCGTCCCCACCCTGGTCATCCAGGGTGACGCCGACCAGGATGTGCCGCCTGCCTGGACCGACGAGGTCGTGGCCCGCCTGCGTCGCCTGGGCTCCCCCTCGCTGGTCTATCGCGTCTATCCCGGTGCGGGCCACGATCAGGTCCTGGGCCAGTCCGTGTGCGATCTCCTGGCCTTCCTCAGCGCCCACGGCGGGGCCCGCCCCGGTGCCTGTACCCCTCCCCGGAGCAGCAGCCACGGTTGAACCGGTTGGGCAGGACGCCGAGCCCTGTTTCGGTGTCGAACCGACCGCAGCGTTCGACGGCGCCTTCGCCGCAGGCGCCTGACGACTGCGGCGTCATGGCTGGTCAGGGGCCTGTCACGCCAATTCATCGAGATGTGGCGCGGGTACGGCTGCCGCCGCCTCGGTCCGCGGCGAGCGGCATGGAGGGTGACGGACCGGCGGTCGTGCCGGCCCACTGCCTGCCACCGGCGGCGGAGGTACTCCGCGGCGAAGATTGCCGTGTCGTGCTCGCACGCGACGCTGACCAACCGGTATGCGGGGCGAGGTCGCGGATTGCGCGGGTGGTCCTCCGGCGAGGCCCGGGGTGTGCCGCCGTGATCGGCCCGGCTCCCGGCTGGAAACAGCGGAGACATGTGCCAGAGTGGAGGCACCGAAACGGCGCGGTCAGCGCGCGGACGGGACAGGAGAGGGCGCCTGTCATGTCCATCCATTTCGATCCCCGCAGTGCGGGGACGGCCCGCTCCGTCTCCGTCGACCGGCGGGGCGAAGAGTACGCGGACCTGTTCGGACAGGCCCCGGTGATCTTTGCTGCGCTCAGTGGGCCGGGACACCTGCTGGAAGCGGCGAACTCGGCATTCTTCGAGACGCTCGGGTGCGACCGCGGGCGCCTCGGCGAGCCGGTCGGAGAGGTGATTCCGGAACTGGCGCCGCAGGGCGTCCTCGACCGGCTCGATGCGGTCTACGGCACCGGTGTCGCGTACCGGGCCCGGGGCGGACGGCTTCTGCTGGGCAGGCCGGGCCTGCAGCGGGAAGGATTCTTCGACGTCACCTACGAGCCCCGCCGGGACACCGCCGGCCGGATCGACGGGATCGTGGTGATCGCCGTCGAAACCACCGCGTACCACCACGCTCATCTCCTGGCCGCCGAGCAGCGCGCGCTGCTCGAGCAGATCGCACGTGACGCCCCACTGGACGAGATCCTCCGAGGAATGGCCACAGCGATCGAGGAGCTCTCCCCGGACATGCTCGTCTCGGTACTGCTCGTCGATCCCGACGGACAGCGCCTGCGGCACGGCACCGGCCCACGCCTGCCCGACTTCTACAACGAGGCGATCGACGGAGCACCCATCGGCGAGGGCGTCGGCTCGTGCGGCACGACCGCGTTCCGGCGTGAACCCGTGATCGTCACGGACATCGCCACCGATCCCCTGTGGAAGGACTACCGTGACCTGGCACTGAGAGCCGGGGTCGCCGCGTGCTGGTCCACACCCATCCAGGACGCGGACGGCCGACTGCTGGGCACCTTCGCGATGTACCACCGCACCCCCAAGGCTCCCCAGGACAAGGACATGGCGCTCAGCGCCTCCTTCACCCGCATCGCCGCGCTGGCCATCGAACGCCATGCCGCGGTGGAGGCGCGCCACGCCGCCCAGGAACGCGAGAAGGCCGCCCGAGAGGATCTGGCCTTCCTGCTGGAGGCCAGCACCGCCATCACGGGCGAGACACACTATTCGAACAGCCTCCAGCGCATGGCCCGGCTGACCGTCCCGACCCTGGCGCCGCTGTGCGCTGTCCACGTATGCGACTGCGGCCAGACTCAGCGCATCGCCGTCGCGGCGTCGACCCGGGAGGAGGAGAATCTCCTCTCCTCCCCCGCGCTGTGCGACGAGGTGGACGCCGCTGTCGCCCGCGTGCTTGCCTCCGGCGCCACCGAGTCCGCCCACGCGAGCGGCCCGCGCACCCGGCTCGGTGCCAGGGACTACGTGTGCGTGCCGCTGACCACTCGGGGCCGCACCTTCGGAGCGCTGACCCTCCTGGCCACCGACCTGCCCCTGGACGAACGCAAGGTCGCCCTGGCCGAGGAACTCGCCCGCCGGGCCGCTTCGAGTGCCGACAACGCCCATCAGTTCACCGACCGCGTCCAGCTTTCCCACGATCTTCAGGCAGGCCTGTTGCCTCCCGAGTTGCCCAGGATTCCCGGCGCCGCCCTGGCTGCTTCGTACCATCCCGCCGGTGAGGGCCTCGAGGTCGGCGGCGACTTCTACGACGTCTTCCCGCTGCCCGCCGACCGCTGGGCCCTCATGATCGGCGACGTCTCCGGACGCGGCGCTCTGGCAGCCACCACCACCGGAATGGTCCGCCACACCGCGCGCGCCGCCGCCCGCCTCCTCAACGAACCGGCGGCCGTGGTCACCGCCATCAACGACGCCTTGATGGGCAACACCGCCGATGACGACCAGTTCGTTTCACTCGTCTACGGCGAGCTGCGGCACAGCGCGTCCCACCTCGCGCTCAACCTGATCCGAGCAGGCCACGTACCGCCGCTCGTGCGCCGCGCCGACGGCACGGTCGTAGAACTCACTGAGTCGGGCCTGCTGTTGGGTATCGGTCCTGACCCCGGCTTCTGCCCGTGCCGCATCGACCTGTATCCCGGTGACAGCCTCGTCCTGGTCACGGACGGCATCACCGAGGCCCGTTCCGCCGACGGCGAGTTCTTCGGCGAGGAGCGCCTGGCCGACGCGCTCGTCGCCGTCCGGACCACGACGCCCTCAGCCACCGCCGTCGTCGAGTCCATCACCACCGCAGTCACCGCGTTCGCAGGCAGTGCCACCCTCGACGACCAGGCCGCACTGGTGATCACCGCCGTCTGAGGGGCCGAATGGCGCGGCATCCGTTCCGCCGCCTCGTTCGCACCGCCGGCAGGGGCCGCCCCCAGCGGTGCGGCGACTCACCGAATCCGAGACCTCTTCGAGTTCCCACTCGGAGCAGGTCTCGGCGCGGTGGCGCACTTTGCGCATCCGAATGCACCTGCCCGAGGACTTCGGTGTGCGCGACTGGACCTACAGCAAGGTCGCGGGGAGAACCCCGTAGAGGTCTCCGCCAGCGTCCGGCCCCGCTCGCCGATCTGCACCATGACCGGTACGGGCACTCGTGCAAGGACGGGGCGCGCCAACCTGCCTCCTCCGGTGCGGGCCGACTCGGCCCGTCATCCTTCGTCCGGAGGGTTCTTCTGCCAGCGGCCTCATTGCGATCGTTTCTCGGCCGGGTGTGAGCGATTGCGGTCTTGGTTACACCAACTTAACGTCCGAGGAGTCGGGTTCTTCCGATAAGGCCGATATCAACTTGTATGTCGGCTTCCCGTCGTGCCATCGAACGGAGCATTCATGTCGGTAATGACCGGTACTCCGCCCCTGCAGCAGTTCGGCCAGCAGATGGGCGGCCCGCAACAGCAGATCGCCCAGGTCGTCCAGCAGGCCATCCAGCAGGCGTGTCAGCAGGCGAGCCAGCAGATCGCGCAGCGGATGCAGCAGACGCTGCAGCAGATCCAGCAGGTCCAGCAGCAGCTTCAGCAGCAGGGCCTCGCCCATCAGGCGCACCCCTACCTGGCTCTCGCGCTGCACCACACGCTGCAGCAGGGCGTCCGAAGCGCGGTGGAGCACTCCGTGCAGCAGGCGCTGCCGACCGCGATCGTGACGCTGCTCCAGCAGAGCCAGCAGGGCCAGCAGGGCCAGCAGGGCCAGCAGCCGTGGGGCGGTGGGTTCGGCCAGCAGCCGTTCGGCCAGCAGTTCCCGCAGTACCAGCAGCCCAGCTTCGGCTACGGCCAGATGGGTCAGCCCTTCGGTATGGGCTGACCTGAGGCGGCAGCGCGATGCGGTGTGTCCCGGAGTCGTTCCCGGGCACACCGCATCACCGTGGAAGCACGGGCCGCCCGTTGCCCACAGGAGCACACACACAGGACGTAGGCGTGGTGAAGGTGGAGGCAATGGTCAAGGAAAGGCCCGGGAACAACCGGGAGAGCGGATCCGAAGGCACACAGCCGAATGGGTCGGTGCCTGAGGGCAAAGCGGCGGGGCCAGGCAAGGAAGGTGCTCGCTCACCGCGGACGGTTCAGCCGCGCCGGGAACGGTACCTGGTGGCACCGCTTCCGCAGCATCTGCTCCCGCCAGGGGTGCCCGAACTCGGCATGGACGCGCTTTGTGACCAGCTGGAGCAGATGCCCGAGGTCAAGGTGATCCGCAGGCTGCGGCCCTCTGCAAAGGCCCAGCCGTCAGGCCTTCACCCCTCCTGCCCGGAGATCGCAGTCGTAGAGGCAGCCGAGGCCCGGATCCCGGTGATGCAGTCGCTGCACGTACACATCGAGCCGGACCTGCCATTGGCCGGAACCGGACTGGCCACCATGCCTACCGCGGGAATTCTGCCGCTGCGCGACCCGGGGCTGGTCATGCACATGGAGCAACCCGAGGACATCTCCCTGCGCGTGTGTGGCCCGGAAGGCGAACCCTTGGCCGGCGCCGGGGTGTTCCTGATCGGAACGACCTGGCCGAGCCAGGGCGTCACCGGGGCGGACGGGACGGTCACCATCACGCCGGCCACGGAGACCGCTCGCTCCATCGGGTCCCTGTACGTCCGGCCTGCAGGCGGATACATGGACCGCTGGATTCATCGGCCCGACCTGTCCGCGGGCAGGGAGAACGTCGTCACTCTCACCCCACTGACGCAGGTGTACCCGGAGTTGGAGGAACGGCAAGGTTACGGCTGGGGCCAGCAGGCCATGCGGCTGGACCGGCTGCCCCCCACGTTCCGCGCCTTCGGCGTCAAGGTCGCCCTCATCGGCTCGGGTGTCAGTGCCGACCATCCCGACCTGAACCAACCCGTGCGCTCCGGGGTCGATCTGGTACGCGGCACGGACGACGGCTGGGCACGCGACGTGACCGGCTCCGGCACACATGCGGCAGGGATCGTCGCCGGGGCGGACACCGGCAAAGGCGTCATCGGCATCGCGGTCGACGCCGAGATCGAGGTCTGCAAGGTCATGCCGGACGGGCATTTCAGCGACCTCATCGCGGCCCTCGACCACTGCATGGAACGCGAGATCGACATCGCCCACATCGCGGTGGCCGTCCCGTACCCGTCGGCGCTGGTCTCCCGCAAACTCGCCGACGCCCACGCGGCCGGGATCGCCTGCGTCGCCCCGGCGGGCGACACGGCCGGGCCGGTGGCCTTCCCGGGCTCGCTGCCCACCGTGTTCACCGTGGGCGCGCTGGGAGTCTTCGGCTCGTATCCACAGGAGACGTCCCAAGCCTGCCATTCAGGGGCACAGTTGACACCGGAAGGGCTGTTCGCCGCGCCGTTCAGCTGCCATGGCCCGGGAGTGGACGCCGCCGCCCCCGGTGTGGCGGTCCTCTCCTGCTCGCCGCAAGGCGGCTACACGGCCCTCGACGGAACCGCCACCGCCTCGGCCCACGTCGCCGGCCTTGCCGCTCTCGTTCTCGCTCACCACGAGGACTTCCACGGCCAGTTGCTGCCCCGCGGCCCCGGCCGGGTCCACCATCTGTTCGAGATCATCGCCGCCAGCTGCCGCCAACTCGCCGCCCCGGGCACCGCGGAGGCGGCCCGAGTCGGACACGGCCTGCCCGACGCCCTGGTCGCCCTCGGCCTGGCTCCCGGAGTGCAACTTGCTCCTGCGATGTCGCCCTACGCTCCGTCCATGGCCGGTTGAACCAGCCCGCGCGGCACGCTCACACAACGGCACCCGCCTTGAAGGACGGGTGCCGTTCGGCTTGTCGCGGTGAGGTCCCGTCCCAGCCCGGCCGTCGTCGACTCCCTCGCCCGCACGCTGCGTCTGGAGGGGGACGAACACGAGCACCTGCGCCGGCTGGCGGACCGCGCCGCCCGGAGCGCCCCCGAGCCACCCACCGCGCCCAGCCGCGCGGTGCGGCCAGGCGTCAGGCTGCTGCTGGAGAACCTGCGACCGAGCCCCGCCTACGTCCTGAGCCGCACCCTGGACGTACTCGCCGCCAACCCCGGCGGCCTGCACCTGTACGCGGGCATCGACAGCTGGCCGGTCAGGCAGCGCAACCTCGCCCGCTACTCCTTCCTCCACCCTGCGGCCCGCGACCTGTTCCCCGAGTGGGAGACGCGGATCCGCGGCTGTGTCGCACGCCTGCGGGCCCTGGCCGGCACCGACCCCGATGCCCCCGACCTCGCCCAGCTCGTCGGCGAACTCCTGCTCATGAGCGAGGACTTCGCCCGCCTGTGGGAACGCTACGACGTCCGCGCCCACCGCCCCGGCACCAAGCACTTCCACCACCCCCAGGGTCGGCGACCTCACCCTCGACCACCAGTCCATGCTGCTCGAAGGCACCCCCGGCCACCGCCTCCACGCAGACGGTTTCCATCTGCACCACCGCGGGCCGGATCAAGGGCGTGCGGTTCGCGTGCTCGACCAACGCGCTCAAGGTGCTCCAGCAGTACCGCAAGGGCGAGAGTGACCTGATCGAGCGTGACGGCGCCTTCTACCTGATCGCCACCTGCGAGATCCCCGAGGCCGCCCAGTTCGAGCCGGACTCGTTCATCGGCGTCGACCTCGGCATCGCCAACATCGCCACCACGTCCACCGGCTACCAGGCCGCCGGGCGCGGCCTGAACCGGTACCGCAAGCGGCAGATTGCCTTGCGGGCCAAGCTCCAGAAGAAGGGCACCAAGAGCGCCAAGCGCCGGTTGAAGGAGCGCTCCCGCCGCGAACGGCGGCACGTCAAGAACACCAACCACATCATCGCCAAGACGATCGTGACCGAGGCTGAACGCACCTTTGCCGGGATCTGCCTGGAAGAACTCAAGGGAATCCGGCAGAGGGTACGGCTCCGCAAGCCCCAACGGGTCACCCTCCACGCCTGGGCCTTCGCCCAGCTCGGAGGCTTCATCGTCTACAAGGCCAAGCGGGCCGGTGTGCCCCTGGTCCTCGTCGACCCCGCGTACACGTCGCAGACATGCGCCGAGTGCGGCCACGTCGACAAGCGCAACCGTGTCGACCAGGGGCTTTTCATCTGCCGGGGGTGCGGGGTCGTTGCCCACGCCGACCGGAACGCTTCCCACAACATCGCCCAACGTGGCGAGAGCGTGTGGAACGCGGGGCGTGAGTCACACGTCCCTGCCACCCCGTAAGGGGTGTCTGGACGGAGGAGCCAGCCCAGCAGCCAGTTGGGCACTACCTCCAAACCCGGTCCTTTAAGGCCGGGTCAAGTTGACGGATCCTGAAGCATGCGCCCGGATGACTGGCACCTCACCGAAGACATCGACGACTTTCTCGCCCGCGCCGGAGACTTCCTGTGCTCGCGCCCCGTCATGCACAACACGCCGCTGACAACGCTCGAGAAACTGCGCACACACGGGGCGAACGCATACGGTGCCGAAGCCACCGTCTTCGGCCGACTGGAGTCAGGGGGCGAGGTCCGCGCCATCTTCTACCGCACTCCGCGCGGCCGCCTGACCCTCACCACCCTCTCCCCCGAGCAGGCAGAGACTCTCGCCGGCCACCTGACCGATCTCGGCCACCCCTTCTCCGGTGTCACCGCGGATCACGACACCGCCACCGCTTTCGCCGAGGCCTGGCAGCGGCACACGGGCGCGGCGCCGGTACGCGACTGGCGGGGCCTTCTCCACCGGCTCGGCACGCTCACCCCGCCGGAGCCGGTCCCAGCGGGCCGGGGCCGACTCGTGGGCGAGCGCGACCACGAGCACCTCATGCGCTGGTGCCGAGAGTTCACCGCGGACGTCGGGGAAGTCGTCTCCATCGACGCCGCTTCCTGGGCCGGCACACGCTTCGCCGAGAAGCGCTACACGTACTGGGAGAACCCGGACGGCACACCCGTCTCCATGGCGGGCGCGAACCCGATGGTCGCAGGCCAGGTCCGGGTGGATCCCGTCTACACCCCGGCCCACCTCCGCGGTCGCGGCTACGCGGGCGCCGTGACGGTCGAGGTGAGCCGAGCCGCGCTGGCCGCAGGCGCCACGGATGTCGTCCTGTTCACGGACCCGGCCAACGCCACCAGCAACGCCCTCTACCAGCGCATCGGGTTCGTCCCGGTTGCCGGCTTCACCGGGTACAGCTTCTCCTACGAGCGACCAGAAGCCGGCTGGGCACACGGCCTACGCAAAACACAGCTGCCACCAGGAAGCCGACCGGTCGGAAGCGACGCCGTCACGCCGCCAGTCGGTCCGCCCAGGCCTGGTCCAGCGCCCGCGTGAACGTCTCCCGTAGCGGGCCGACTTGACAATCCTCCGTGACCGTTCAACCACCCAAACGAATCTGCCCCACGCGCCCCGATCCGTTGGTCCAGACTAGCCATCATTGACATGAACACGGTCTAGACTTCTGAATACGCCGTACACGGCACCCCCCACAGCCGAGGAAGGCCTTCACATGGTCAGATCTGGTACGGAAGTCGCCCGGCGCCACCCCCTGTTGAGACTGCTCGCCCTGCTCGCGTTGGTATTCACCCTCCAGGCGGCCCCGGCGCACACCGCCCAAGCCGCCACCCCCTTCAAGGTGCTCGCCTTCTATGACGGCACCTACGACGCAGCGCACATCAGCTTCGACCACGAGGCCAACACGTGGTTCCCGCAAGCCGGTGCGCAGAACGGGTTCACGTACACCTCGACCACGGACTGGAGCGAGCTCAACACCGCGAACCTGGCCAACTACCAGGTGGTGATGTTCCTCGACGACTACCCGCACACCGCGTCGCAGCAGTCCGCCTTCCAGACGTACGTGTCCAACGGAGGCGGCTTCATCGGCTTCCACGTCTCGGCGTACAACGACGACACAAGTGACTGGCCCTGGTACCACAACACCTTCCTGGGCACCGGCACGTTCAAGAGCAACTCCTGGGGGCCGACCTCGGAGACGCTGAAGATCGAGGACACCGTCCACCCGGCCACGGCCGGCCTGCCGGCCACCATCACATCGTCGGTCAGCGAGTGGTACAGCTGGCAGAACGACCTGCGGCAGAACCCCGACATCGACATCCTGGCGTCGATGGATCCGTCGACCTTCCCGATCGGCACCGACCCCAACCAGACCTGGCACAGCGGCTATTACCCCATCGTCTGGTCCAACCGCCACTACAAGATGGTCTACAACAACTTCGGCCACAACGCGATGGACTACTCCACCAACACCACTCTGTCCTCGACGTTCGCGAGCGCCCAGCAGAACCAGCTTCTCCTGCAGGAGATCAAGTGGGCGGCGGGACAGTCCGGTCCGGTCACCCCGCCCCCCACCGTCACGGGCCCGATACACGGATACGGCGGCAAGTGCGTGGACGTCGCCGGCGCGAACACGACCAACGGCACGGCGGTTCAGCTCTACGACTGCAACGGCACCAGCGCGCAGGACTGGACGGTCGGCGACGGCACACTCACCGCACTCGGAAAGTGCATGGACGTGACCGGGGCCGGCACCGCCAACGGCACCAAAGTGCAGCTGTACGACTGCAACGGCACCGGCTCGCAGGTCTGGCAACCGGGGGCGGCCGGCTCCCTGGTCAACCCGCAGTCGGGCAAATGCCTGGACGCCACCGGACCCAGTTCGGCCAACGGCACCCGGCTGCAGATCTGGTCATGCGCCCAAGCGGCCAACCAGAGCTGGACCCTGCCCTCCTGAGCCGACTCCGGCACAGGCCCGGCCGGGTTCGTCCGGCCGGGCTCCCTGCCCAGAGGCGGGAGCTGCACGCGCCGGTGGACGCAGGCCGAGCTGATGGAGTCACCTGCCGCCGGTCCTCATCCGAGCCGGCAGACCACCCGAACTCCTCGATCTGCCCACCGGCACTCCGCTCGGAGTCGGCGGCGTTCCCTTCGAGACGACCACCCCCGACCTGGAGCCCGGTGACCGGCTCGTCCTGTACACCGACGGGCTGGTCGAAACCCGCGATGATCCCATCGACGAGCGCCTCAGCGACCTGCTGCGCCAGTTGTCCCTTCCGTACCGCTCCACGGAGGAGACCTGCGGCCGGCTCCTGCGGCAGCTCCGGCACCCCGCCGGCCACGACGACGTCGCCCTGCTCATCGCCCAAGTACAGACCGGTTGATCGGCGACGGACCGCGGACTGCCGGGTGGCCCGGGGCGTCACACATGCGGCGTGGTCTCTTGGAGCCGGAGGAACAGCGGGGTCGCGGGCGGCAGGCTCCCGTCCACGGGCGTCACCTGCGCCGCGATCCGGGCCGCGGCGTCGGGGATGAAGGGCAGCAGCTCCTCTGCGAGGACACGACACGCCGCAACCAGGGCGGACAGGACCGCGTCGAGGCGTTCGCCCGCAGCGGCATTGCCGTGGCGTTCCGCTCGGGCCAGCTCCCAGGGCCGCGTGACATCGATGCACCGGTTGGCCTCCTCCACGATGTCCCAGGTGGCGCCCGTGGCGCGGCGGAAGTCGAAGTCGGCCAGCGCCGCGTCGATCCGGGCGGGAGCCTTCGCGCACACGTCCAGCAGCGTCGTCACAGTGAACCGGTCGGTGCCGAGCGAGGGCACCGTCCCCCCGCGGTAGCGGTGGACCATGGTCACGATGCGGTGGACGAGGTTGCCGAGGCCCCCGGCGAAGTCCGCGTCGGCACGCGCGATCAGCCGGTCGGGGGTGAAGTCGGCGTCTCCGACGCGGGGCACCTCACGCAACAGCCACCAGCGCACCGCGTCGGTGCCGTACGTGTCGGCGAGGGCGACCGGGTCGACGGTGGTCCCGCCGGATTTGCTGATCTTGCGCCCGTCGACGGTGAGGTAGTCGTGGACGAGGATGTCGTTGGGCAGCGGCAGACCGGCCGACAGCAGCATCGCCGGCCAGTACACGGCGTGAAAGCGCACCACTCCCTTGCCGATCAGATGGGTACGGCGTTCGCTCGTCACCCACCACTGCTCGTAGGCGGGGTCCTCGGCGCCGTAGCCAAGGCTGGTGACGTAGTTGCCCAGCGCGTCCCACCACACGTAGACGACCTGGGTGGGGTCGCCGGGCACAGGGATGCCCCAGCCGCGGGCACGGGTGTGGGAGCGGGAGACGGAGAAGTCGTGCAGGCCTCCCGCGATCAGGGACAGGACCTCGTTGCGGCGGGCGGCGGGTTCGATGCGCGGGGTGCCGCCGGCGATCAGCTCGTGCAGCCGGTCGGCGTAACGGGACAGCCGGAAGAACCAGTTCTCCTCCGCCACGAGCTGCGGCTCGGTGCCGTGCTCGGCGCAGCGCCCGTCGACCAGTTCGGCCTCGGCGTAGAACTGCTCGCAGCCGACGCAGTACAGGCCTTCGTAGTGCTTGCGGTACAGGTCTCCCGCCGCGGCGCACCGGCGCCACAGCCGCTCGACGCCGACGCGGTGGCGCGGGTCGCGGCTGGTACGGATGAAGTCGTCGAGCGACAGCGCGAGCGGGCCCCGCAGGGCGGCGAACGCCTCGGCGTTGCGGTCGACCAGCGACTGTACGTCGATGCCCTCGGCCTCGGCGGCCAGTACGTTCTTGAGGGAGTTGTCGTCCGTCCCGCTCAACAGGCGTACGTCGGCGCCCCGTTGGCGGCGGTGCCGGGCCAGGGTGTCCGCCTGGACGAGTTCCAGGGCGAAGCCCAGGTGCGGGCGCGCGTTGACGTACGGGATCGTCGTGGTGATGTAGTGGCGAGGTGCGGTCATCGGAACCTCCTGTCAGGGAGACGAGGCCCGGTCCGCACAACCACGTCGAGGCCCCGTCCCCGGGGCCTCGGATTCGTCACGCGTCCATGCTCAGCAGCCCCGTCGACGGGGCATCATCCGATGCTGAGGCCAAGGCGTGATCATGAGGCAGATGCTAGCAGCCGGGCCTGCGGGACGGCGTTCGGTTTTCGCCCGGCCACGGCTTGCCTGACGAGGCAGCCCGGACGGTGCGGTGGCCGGCCCTTCAACGGCCGGACACAGGTTCGAGTCCTGCGCCGGGCCGCGCCCATGGACAACGGGAGGCTGTGCGGCGGAGCAGGTCCAGAGCGCACAATGGGTGCATGACCGGTCGCTGGCAGTTCTGGATCGACCGTGGTGGCACCTTCACCGATGTCGTGGCGGTGACACCGGATTCCGAGCTGGTCAGCCGCAAGCTGCTGTCCGAGCAGCCGGAGGCGTACCGGGACGCGGCGGTCGCCGGTATCCGCCAGATGCTGGACCTGGAGGCGGACGAGCCGATTCCGGGCGACCGGATCGAGGTGGTGAAGATGGGCACCACCGTCGCCACCAACGCGCTGCTGACACACACCGGTGAGCCGACCGTCCTGGTCGTCACCCGGGGCTTCAGGGACGCCCTGCGCATCGCCTACCAGAACCGCCCCCGCATCTTCGACCGGCGCATCCTGCTTCCGGAGGCGCTGTACGACCGGGTGATCGAGGTGGAGGAGCGGGTGGGCGCACACGGCGAACTCGTCCGTCCGCTCGACCTGGACGCCGCGCGCGAGGCGCTGGCCGCGGCGTACGCGGACGGATTCCGCAGCGCCGCGGTCGTCTTCCTGCACGGCTACCGCCATTCCGCGCACGAGGCGGCCGTCGCCGAGGCGGCCCGCGCCATCGGCTATCAGCAGGTCAGCTGCTCGCACGAGGTCAGCCCGCTGATCAAGCTGGTACCGCGAGGCGACACGACCGTGGTCGACGCCTACCTCTCCCCCATCCTGCGCCGCTATGTGGACCAGGTGGCCGCCGAGCTGAACGGCGTACGGCTGATGTTCATGCAGTCCGGGGGCGGCCTGCGCGAGGCGGGCCGCTTCCGGGGCAAGGACGCCGTGCTGTCCGGACCGGCGGGTGGGGTCGTGGGCATGGCGCGCGCCGCCACCGGAGCGGGCCACGTCAGGGCGATCGGCTTCGACATGGGCGGCACTTCTACCGATGTGTCCCACTACGCGGGCGAGATCGAACGGGTCCTGGGCACGCAGGTGGCCGGAGTGCGGATGCGGGCGCCGATGACGGACATCCACACCGTCGCCGCGGGCGGTGGCTCGATCCTGCACTTCGACGGGATGCGCTACCGCGTCGGCCCGGACTCGGCCGGCGCCGACCCCGGACCGGTCTGCTACCGGCGCGGCGGTCCGCTGACCGTCACCGACGCCAACGTCATGGTCGGCCGCATCCAACCCGCCTTCTTCCCCCGGGTGTTCGGCAAGGACGGCAACCAGCCGCTGGACGAGGCCGCGGTCCGTGTCCGGTTCACCGAGCTGGCCGAGCAGACCGCCGCAGCGACCGGAAAGCGCCGCAGCCCGGAGGAGGTCGCGGCGGGATTCCTCGACATCGCCGTGCTCAACATCGCGAACGCGGTGAAGAGGATCTCCGTACAGCGCGGCCGCGACATCACCCGCTACGCGCTGGTCGCCTTCGGCGGCGCGGGCGGCCAGCACGCCTGCGCGGTCGCCGACCGGCTCGGCATCGACACCGTTCTGGTCCCGCCGCTCGCCGGAGTGCTGTCCGCGTACGGCATCGGGGTGGCGGACGCGGTCGCGCTGCGCGAAGCCTCGGTCGAGGCCGCCCTCGACCGGCCGGAGACGGCAGCCCGCGTCCAGGCCGTCCGCACGGAGCTGGAGGAACAGGCGCGCACCCAACTGCGCGAGGACGGTGTGCCGGACGCCACCGTCCGCACGGCCGCCCGCGCCCTGCTGCGCTACGAGGGCACCGACTTCTCGCTGCCCGTGCCGCTGGCCCCGGCCGACGACATGCGGGCCCGCTTCGAACACGACCACCGCGACCGCTACGGCTTCACCATGAGCAAGCCGCTGGTCGTCGAGGCCATCGAGGTCGAGGCCACCGGTTCCTCCGGACCGCGCACCGCCACGCCGACCGTCCCGCCGCCGCAGACAGGCGCACTGCAAGCGGCCGACACCGTACGGATGTTCACCGAGGACCGCTGGCAGCCCACCGGGCTGTACCGACGCCGGGACCTGCGCCTCGGTGACAGCGTCGAGGGCCCGGCGATCATCGCCGAGGCGGACGCGACCACCGTCGTCGACCCCGGCTGGCGGGCCGCGGCCGACGAGCACGGCGACCTGGTCCTCACCCGCTCCCGCCCCCGCCCGTCCCGTACGGCCGTCGGCACCACCGTCGACCCGGTGATGCTGGAGGTCTTCAACAACCTGTTCATGTCCATCGCCGAGCAGATGGGTGTACGGCTGGAGAGCACCGCCCACTCGGTCAACATCAAGGAGCGCCTCGACTTCTCCTGCGCACTCTTCGCCCCCGACGGCAGCCTCATCGCCAACGCGCCCCACATCCCCGTACACCTGGGCTCCATGGGCGAGTCCATCAAGGAGGTTCAGCGCCGCAACCAGGGATCGATCCGGCCCGGCGACGTCTACGCCATCAACGACCCGTACCACGGCGGCACCCACCTGCCCGACATCACCGTCGTCACCCCGGTCTTCGACGAGGCGGGCGAACAGCTCCTCTTCCTGGTGGCCTCGCGCGGCCACCACGCCGAGATCGGCGGCATCAGCCCCGGATCCATGCCCGCGTTCAGCACCGTCATCGACGAGGAGGGCGTGCTCTTCGACAACTGGCTGCTGGTACGCGACGGACACTTCCGCGAGGACGAGACCCGCCACCTGCTCACCAGCGCCCGCTTCCCCTCACGCGACCCGGACACCAACCTCGCCGACCTGCGCGCCCAGATCGCCGCCAACGAGAAGGGTATCCACGAACTACGCCGGGTCATCGACCAGTTCGGCCTCGACGTCGTCCACGCCTACATGCGCCACGTCCAGGACAACGCCGAGGAATGCGTACGCCGCATCATCGCCACCCTCGACGACGGCGAGCACCGCTACGAGACCGACAACGGCGCCGTCATCCAGGTCGCCCTGCACATCGACCGCGAACAGCGCAGCGCCCTACTGGACTTCACCGGCACCTCACCCCAGCAGCCCGGCAACCTGAACGCACCCACCTCCGTCGTCATGGCAGCGGTGCTGTACGTCTTCCGCACCCTCGTCGCCGACGACATCCCGCTCAACAGCGGCTGCCTGAAGCCCCTCGACGTCCGCATCCCCGCCGGCTGCATGCTCTCCCCCGCCTATCCGGCCGCCACCGTCGCCGGAAACGTCGAGACCTCCCAGGCCGTCACCGGTGCCCTGTACGCCGTGCTGGGCGCCCAGGCCGAGGGCTCCGGCACGATGAACAACGTCTCCTTCGGCAACGATCGCTTCCAGTACTACGAGACCGTCGCCTCCGGCGCCGGCGCGGGCGAGGACTTCGACGGCGCGGATGCCGTGCAGACCCACATGACCAACTCCCGCCTGACCGACCCCGAGATCCTGGAGTGGCGCTACCCGGTGCGTGTGGAGGAGTTCCGCATCCGCGAGGGCAGCGGCGGCGACGGCCGCCGGCACGGCGGGTGCGGGGTGGAGCGCCGGATCCGATTCGCCGAGCCGATGACGGTCGCGGTCGTCTCCGGTCACCGCCGCGTCCCGCCCTACGGCATGGCCGGCGGCGAACCCGGCGCCCTCGGCGAGAACCTGATCGAACGCGCCGACGGCAGCACCCATCGACTGCGCGGCTGCGACACGGCGGACGTCGCGAGCGGCGATCTCCTGGTGATCCGCACCCCCGGCGGGGGCGGATACGGACCCACCGACGGCATCGCGCCCGCTCAGTGACGATCGGATGCTCGGGACCGCCGCGAGGAGGAGGTTCAGGTCGCCCGCGCGCCCCGGGCCTTTCGGGATCGGAGCGCATGCCGATCACCCGTCTGGCTTATATCGTGAAGCGAAGTGGTCAATCTTCCCAAAAGTGTCGAATCGGCTCACCGGGTCTGCGCCGCGGGTGGGGCTGGAGCCGTGTGCGACCCGTCCGGAGGAGGACGCGATGACGGACGTGGCGAGCAGGCGGGACGCGGGTGAGCGGCCCGTGGCCCCGGAGCGGGTCATGACGCTCACGGTGAACGGACGGTCGTACGCACTGCGCATGGACACGCGGGTCACCTTGCTGGACGCCCTGCGGGAACGGCTGGGCCTGGTGGGTACCAAGAAGGGCTGTGACCAGGGCGCCTGCGGCGCATGCACCGTCCACGTGGACGGCCGCAGGGTGCTGGCCTGTCTGACCCTGGCGGCGCAGGCGGAGGGCCGGGCGATCACCACCATCGAGGGCATCGCCGGCGCCGACGGCCCGCACCCGGTGCAGCAGGCGTTCATGGAGCACGACGCCTTCCAGTGCGGCTTCTGTACGCCGGGGCAGATCATGTCCGCGGTGGCGCTCCTGGCCGAAGGCCGGGCCGGCTCGGACGAGGAGATCCGGGAGTTCATGAGCGGAAATCTGTGCCGGTGCGGTGCCTATCCGAACATCGTCGCCGCGATACGCGAGGCGGCCTCCCGGGGAGGTCGCGATGCGCGCCTTTGACTACGTCAGGGCCACCGACACCCGCGAGGCGGTGCGGTTGCTGGCGGAGGATCCCGCGGCATCCTGCCTCGCAGGCGGCACGACACAGCTCGACCTGATGAAGGACGGAGTGCTGGAGCCGCCGCGGCTGATCGACATCACCCGGCTCCCGCTGCACGGCATCGAACGACGCCGCGAGACCCTCCACGTGGGCGCCCTGGCCACCATGGAGGAACTGGCCGCCGACGCCACGGTGACCGAGCGCCTGCCCATGGTGCGCGAGTCCCTCCTGCTGGGCGCATCGGTGCAGCTGCGCAACATGGCCACCATCGGCGGCAACCTGCTGCAGCGCACCCGCTGCCGCTACTTCCGCGACCCCACGGTCGGCGCATGCAACAAGCGCACGCCGGGTTCCGGCTGTGCCGCGGTGCAGGGCGCGGCACGGATGCACGCCGTGCTCGGCGCGAGCGAGCAGTGCATCGCGCTGCATGCGTCCGACCTGGCCGTCGCCCTGGTGGCGCTCGACGCGGTCGTGCACATCCAGGGGCTGTCGCAGGCCCGCACCGTGCCGCTGACGGACTTCTACCTGACGGCCGACGACAGCCCCCAGCGCGAGAACGTCCTGGAGCACGCCGAGCTGATCACCGAGGTCGAGATCCCGCTCCCGCCGCCGGCCGCCCGGTCGGGCTATCTCAAGGTCCGCGACCGGGCATCGTACGAGTTCGCCCTCGCCTCGGCCGCGGTGCTGCTCGTCGTGGAGGACGGCACGATCCGTCAGGCCCGGGTGGGCCTTGGCGGCGTGGGCACGAAACCCTGGCGGGCCTACGAGGCCGAGCAGGTGCTGACCGGCGCGTGCGCCACGACGGCCACGTTCCAGGACGCGGCCGAGGCGACGATGCACGATGCCTTCACCGTCCCCGGAACCGCGTTCAAGGTCCCGCTCGCCCGGCGCACCCTGGTGCGCGAGCTGCAGACCGTCTCAGGAGTGACCGCATGAGCACCGTGGAAAGCAGGGCGCGGGTCGGCGCGGGCGTCAACCGGGTCGACGGCCCGCGCAAGGTCACCGGCACCGCCCCGTACCCGATGGACTTCAGCGTCCCGGGCCAGGCCTACGGTGCCCTGGTGCAGAGCACCGTCGCCGCGGGCCGGATCGTCCGCATGCACACCGACGCGGCCGAGGGCGCCCCCGGGGTGATCACCGTACTGACCCACGAGAACGTGCCGAAGGTCGGGACGGGCCCAGTGACGGCCCTCGGAGCCTCGCCTCCCGCACCGCTGCGCAACGACCGGATCGTCCACCACGGGCAGCACATCGCCTTCGTGGTGGCCGACACCCCGGAGCAGGCGACCGCCGCGGCGCGGCTGGTGCGGGCCGACTACGACGCCACGGAGCCGCTGCTGGACCTCCAGGACCCGCGGGCCGAACAGCTCGTCGACCCGTGGGGCACGGACACCTCGCGCGGCGACACCGCCGCCGCGCTGGAGTCCGCGGAGGTGACCCTCCGGGCCACGTACACCACGGCGGACAACACCAACAACCCGCTCGGCCTGTTCGCCACCCTGGCCGTGTGGGAGGGCGACACCCTCACCGTCCACGACACCAGCCAGTGGCCGTCGATGGTGCGCACCACCCTGGCCACGGTCTTCGGTATCCCCGAGAGCGCGGTACGGGTCCTGGTCCCCTACGTCGGCGGGGGCTTCGGCGCCGGGCTGCGCGCGTGGCCGCATGTGGTCCTCACCGCGATGGCCGCCCGGATGATCAAGCGACCGGTCAAGCTGGTGCTGACCCGGCCGCAGATGTTCACCTCCATCGGGCACCGGCCCAATGGGGTGCAGTGGCTGAACGTAGGTGCCACGCGCGATGGCGCACTGGTCGCCCTGGACCACCGCAGTCTCAGCTCCCTGAGCATGGAGGACACCGACTACGAGCCGTTCTCGTCGGGAAGCGCCTTCGCCTACCGGTGCCCCCACGTGATCACACAGGACCGGCAGGCCCGGCTCAACATCGCCGTGCCGACGTCCATGCGCGCCCCGGCCGAGGCGCAGGGCAACTTCGCGCTGGAGTCCGCGCTCGATGAGCTGGCCCGCCAACTGCGCATGGATCCCCTGGAGCTGCGGCTGCGCAACCACACCGACGTCGACCCGCGCAACGGGCTGCCCTGGTCCGGCAAGTCGCTGCTGGAGTGCTACGAGGTCGGCGCGCGACGCTTCGGCTGGTTCGACCGCAATCCCGAGCCGTGCTCCATGCGTGACGGCAACTGGCTCGTCGGCTACGGCATGGCGAGCGCCTGGTTCCCCTATTTCGCCCAGCCCTGCGCGGCGCAGGCCACCGTCAACAGGGACGGCAGCGCTCTGGTACGCAGTGCGGCGACAGACATCGGCACCGGCACGTACACCGTCATGGCCCAACTCACCGCAGAGGAGCTGGGCCTGTCCCTGGACCGGGTCCGCTTCGACCTGGGCGACTCCGACATGCCCAACTCGATGATGGCGGGCGGCTCCGGCCTCACCGGCGCGCTGGGCAACGCGGTGCACGACGCCTGCCGGCGACTGGTCCGCTCGTTCGCCGAACTGGCCTGCGCCGACGCCGACTCGCCCCTGTTGGGCTGCTCCCCGGACGACGTGGAGTGCACCGACGGGAGGGTCCATCCCGCGGGCCGCCCCGACCTCGGGGAGCCGTACGCCGACATCCTCGCCCGGCACGGGCTGTCCGAGCTCACGGCGAACGGGAACAGCACGCCGCCGGTCCCCACCGAGCTGGGCATGTCCCTCGCCGGCGCGTACGGCGCGAAGTTCGTGGAGGTCCGGGTCGACGCGGACCTCGGCCTGATCCGGGTGGCGCGGGTGGTCTCCGCGATCGACGGTGGCCGCATCCTCAACGAGAAGACGGCGCGGAGCCAGATCATCGGCGGGACGGTCGGCGGCATCGGCATGGCCCTGTTCGAGGACACGGTCACCGACCCGCGCACCGGGCGCATCGCCAACGGCACGTTCGCCGACTACCTGGTCGCGGTCAACGCCGACGTCCCGGACCTGGACGTGGTCTTCGTCGGCGAGCCGGATCGCGGTACCGCCACCGGCACCAAAGGCGTCGGCGAGGTCGGCCTGGTCGGCATCGCACCCGCGATCGCCAACGCCGTGTACCACGCAACCGGCAAGCGCATCCGCGATCTGCCGATCACACTCGACGCCGTGCTGTGAGCGGCCGTCGAGCACGCGCCAGACGTCGAAGCCGCCCGATCTGCACACACCGCCCTCGGGAACCCACCGCCGGCAGGCGGCCGTCACCGGCCACAGCGACGTCAACGCGATCACCGAACTCGCGATGCTCGCCGACGACGCCGGGTGCCCATTCCCCGTCGTCGCGGCTGACGTGCCTGCAGCAGCCGCCATCACGTGGGGGGGGGCAGTGAGGTTTTCTCAGTGAAGACGATTTCCCGTGCCCGTTGAGAACGAGTGCGGCGCGGGCCATGTCGCCGATTCTGCTGAGGCTGAGGGTGACTTGCTTGAGGGTTCGCCGGCGTTCCTTCAGTTCCGCCGCGGTCCGCTCGCCGCGCGCCCTCACGTGTCTGATCAGCGCATTCGTGGCGCGGGTTCCTCGGTGTACAGCGCAGGCAGCACGTGGATACGGGCCGAGGTGATGTCCGGGGTGGAACCCGGCTCGACGTCGGAGACCCACAACCGGGTGCCGCCCGGCGCGGCCAGGAACTGAGCGCGGCAGAGGTCCAACTCCTCGTGCAGATCAGGAGCTTGGGCGGCCGGCGCCGCCTGGCGGAACGGGCCCAGGGCGCGAGAGCCCCTCGGCGTGCCGATCCCGCGCCGATGGGCGGCCGGCCACCGGGCGAGGAACTCCACGATGTGGCGTGGGACGTCGAGCGCGGCAGTAGGGGACCGACGTGAAGCCGTCTTGCCGGCCGGTTTTTGATGGTGCGGCTGATCCGGTTGAAGAAGTTGGTCAGCGCGATCTCCAGGTTGATCGCGCCGATCTGCCGACCCTGCCAAACTCGCGCTCATGGGCCTTCCGACATCGGTGTGACTCCCTACCGGCGAAGGACGCGCAGACGCGAAGTGGTCCACGGGTCGGTGTCAGTGGGCCGGTTCGCGATGGTCTGCGCCCGGGCGTCCGGCGCTCAGGTGGGCGGTGAGGAAGCGGGCTGCGCGGTCGAGTGCGGCGTCCGCCTCGTCGAGGCGGCCGTAGTGGTGTTGGAAGACGTGAGGGAGGCCGGGGCCGACTTCGAGCGTGACCTCGACGCCGTCGGCGCCCGCGCGGCCGGCCAGCCGGACCGCGTCGTCGAGGAGCACCTCGTTCGCTCCGACCTGCACGAGGAGTGGGGGCAGTCCGGTGAGGTCGGCGAACACCGGACTGGCCAGGGGATGCGCCCTGTCGCCTGCGCCGACGTAGTGATCGGCGTAGGCGCGTACGTCGGCCTCTGTGAAAATGGGGTCGGCGCTCTCCTTGGAACGGATGCTTCCTCCAGTGAGGGTGAGGTCGGCCCAGGGGGAGAAGACGACCACGGCGGCTGGTTGCGGCAGCCCGGCCTCCCGGGCGGCGAGCAGCGTGGCGATGCTCAATCCGCCACCGGCGGAGTCACCGGCCATGACGAGGTCCCGTGGGTCGGTGCCCGACGCCAGCAGCTCGCGGTAGGCCGCGAGCCCGTCGTCGACAGCCGCGGGGAAAAGGTGCTCGGGCGCCAGCCGGTAATCCACCGACGTCGCGCGCAGCCCGGCGCGGCGGGCCAGTTCACCGACCAGCCCTGCGTGGGTGTCCGGTGAGCCGATGACGTATCCGCCACCGTGCAGGTAGAGCAGTCGGCCGCGGCCGGAGGCTTCGGCCGGCTCCAGCTCCAGGGTCGGCCGCCCGCCCAGGACGGTCCTGCGGGTGACCACGCCCTCCGGTGCGGGGCGGGTGACAGCCGCGGTGAAACCGCTGCGCTGCTCCTCGGGAGTGGGCCGTATGTTGCTGCGAGGGGCGGAACGGAGTATGGCGTCCAGGGCGTCGCGCTGCTGTCGGGACATACGGGGCCTCCAGGGGTCGGGGTGCGAGGATGGATTCCTTGGAATCCACCTGCCTGACCCCAACCGGATTCCAAGGAAGATGATTCCCAGGAATCTACTGAAAGGCCAACGTGAGCCATATCACTCCGATCTTCACCGATCTGGTCCGCGTCGAGACCCGGCTCTACAACGCGGTGAGCGCCCGGTTGCGCGCCGAACAAGGGCTGGGGCTGGGACAGTTCGAGCTTTTGGAGATCATCGACCGCGTGCCGGGGTGCCGCGTGCTCGACATCGTCGGCGAACTGGCGATCACCGTGGGGGCCGTCAGCAAGGCGGTCGACCGGCTGGTGGCTGCGGGCTGGTGCCTGCGGGTCGCGCACCCCCAGGACCGCCGCTCGTCCGTCCTCCGCCTCACATCCGCGGGTGAGAAGCAGTTGTCCGCTTCCCGCCCCATTGTCGAAAGCGAGCTCATCTCACTGACCACGGCGGTTCCCCCCGACGACCTGGCCCGCATCGCCTCAGCCCTGGCCATCCTTCGCGCAACCCTCGAAGCGGGCTCCCACGGCCGGCCGGGATGAGGGGAATTCGGGGGCGCCGCGGGAGTTCGCCGCGACGCATCCGCACGGTGGCGATCACCGGCCAGGAAGAGGTTTGGCAGTCTTCATGCCCCACCCCGGGCCGGCGACCGCCGCCGGCACGGCGTCAGCCCAGCGGGTTGGTCGTGTCGCGGAGCATGGTGAGGACGGGGGCGTACATGCGCGTCTTGATGGTTCCCAGAGTGTCGCCCGCCTTGCTCGCGTGGGCCTGGGCAAGTTCGAGGGCGGCAGTGCGCAGGGTGCCCTCGTCCACGGCCTGATCGACGATTCCGGCGGCGGCGGCTTCCTGGCCGCCGAAACGACGGGCGGACACCATGGCGTGCTGGGCCGTTTGCGGGGTCAGCCGGGCCTGGATGAGGGCGGACATGCCCGGCGTGAAGGGGATGTTGATCTCCGCCTCGGGCAGGCACCAGAAGCCCCGGTCGGCGCGCATCAGACGGAAGTCATGGGCCAGGGAGAACATCGCTGCGGCGGCGAACGTGTGTCCCTGCAGCGCGGCCACGGTGATCAGCGGGAGGGACAGGAACCTTGCGAACAGACCGTGGACGGAAATGACGTAGTCCAGGTGCTCGTCGCCGTGCGCAGCGAGCCATTCGAGATCGAGACCGTTGGAGTAGAACTTCCCGCTCGCTGCGGTCACCAGGGCGCAGGGGCCTTCCGACTTCTCCACCTCGTCCAGGGCTGCGTCGACCGAGGCGATCCAGTCGGGGTGGAAGCGGTTCTCCCCGTCACCGAGGTCGAGAACGAAGACGGCGTCGTGGCGGTCGAGCGTGGGCATGGCGGCTCCTTGCCGGCATATCGATGGGGCAGAGCACATGAGTCGGGCGGCGTCGGGGTCTGCTGGGGCCGCAAACCGAGGCGGCGGGCTGTCACCCTCCGGTGCACCGGGCCGGTCGGCGTTCGAGGAAGGAGGCGATGCCTCCGGCGGGCGTCTCTCCGCCGCCGGAGCGGAAGTCAGCTGGGAAGTGCTCGCCGGGCCCGGTGGTGCAGGGTGGCCGCGGCCAGCAGGCCCAGCGCCACGGTCGCGCCGGCAAGGAGGACGCCGGTGAGGGCCGACCCTCCGGGAAGTGCGCTCGCATGGATCCAGCGGATGGCGAAATTGGTGGACGCCGCTATGGGGAAGCTGAAGATCCACAGGCCCGGATGGAACGAGGGCTGGCGCAGCTCGGGGAGGAGGAAGACGACGAGCAGGACGGTGAAGAGCAGGATCCCGGCGAAGCCGTAGCCGACGGCGTCGAAGACGCCCTTGTGAGCGGCGGTCCAGGCGATTCCGCCGGTCGCCGGTGGGATGGTCAGGACGGTGAGGGCCGGGCGGGCGGGACCGGGCAGGGGGCCACCGGTGACGAGGCTGCCGAGGATGACGGTGCCGAAGGCGAGCCAGTACAGCAGCCCCACCGCGAAGGCGGCGTCGGCGACACCGGGCAGCCTGAGCGTGGAGGCGACGGCACTCGCCACGAACGGTGCGGAGGAGACCGGCAGCAGGTAGCCCGGGTGCAGGGCCGTCGCGCTCAGGGCACCAGTGAGCCAGTGGGCGAGCAGGCGTGCGGCGATGAGGGCGGCCACGCTGACGAACACGGCGTAGGCCCATCGTGGGCCTGTGATCCCGTACCGCGAGAAGTGGCCTGCGATCAGCATGCCGATGATGGGCACGTATCCAAGGGTGAAACCATCGCCGGGGTGACGCAGGTCATGGCGCAGGTTGCGCCAGCGGGTGCCGCCGTGGCGCAGGTACTGGGCCAGCAACACCAGCCAGATCAGGCCGCTGACGGTGAACAGGGCGTCGCTGACTTGGGGCGCCACCGGGACGGTGGTCGCCGCCGCCTGCCAGGCTCCGCCGAGGCCGGCGGTGCCGAGGGAGACGGACAGCAGCCTGATCCGTGCGGCGCGGGTCGCATGGGGCACGTTGACGTCGGAGACGATGTCGGCGGCTGGGCGCGCAGGTCCGCTGCCGCGCGGGGCCGTACTGGTGTGCTCTGTCGTGTCGACCATGTCGGTCATGGGGGAACCTCAAGGGGATTGCCGAGGGCGCGGGCCTGGAGCCGCCTGCCCGGCGGCGCAGGCGCAGGTCGTGGCGTGGTCAGGCGTCCATGTCCAGGACGACGCGGAAGCGTGCCTTGCCCGAGAGCATCCGCTCGTAGGCCTCCATCGCCTGGGTGAACGGCATGGTCTCGGTGGAGGGGCGGATGCCGTGGGCGAGGGTGAAGGCGAGGTTGTCCTCGTTCTGGATCGACGATCCGGTCAGGCTGCCGACGATGCGGCGGGTGCCGAAGATCAGGTCGGCCGTGGCCACCGTCAGCGGGTCCGGGGCGGCGCCGACCACGACCAGGCTGCCGCCCGGGGCCAGTCCGCGGACCAGGGGGTTCATGGACGTACCGCTGGATGCGGTGGCGACGATGAGCGATGCGCCGCCCAGGTCGGCAAGCGCCGTGCCGGGGTCGGTGCCGGTGCTGTCGATGTACTCGTGGGCACCCAGTTCCCTGGCGAGCTTCTCCTTCTCCTGGCCGCGGGCGATGGCGGCCACACGGTATCCGAGGCTGCGGGCGTACTGCACGGCCAGGTGCCCCAGCCCGCCGATCCCCTGCACGGCGACCAGGGCACCCGCGCGGGTGGGGGCCTGCTGGAGCGCGGTGAAGGTGGTCAGCCCGGCGCACAGCAGCGGGGCCGCCTCTACGGCGGGCATGCCGTCGGAAAGGCGCACCAGTCCGCTCGCACGGGCGTAGGTCACCTCCGCGTATCCGCCGTCGATGGTGGTGCCCGTCTGCTCCTGGTTGAGGCAGTTGACGAAGTCGCCGCGGCGGCACGGTTCGCACTCCCAGCAGTGCCCGTTCAGGAAGCCGACGCCGACGCGGTCGCCGGGCTGCCAGGCGGCGACGCCCGCGCCCACGGCATCGATCACACCGACGATCTCGTGGCCGGGGACGACGGGGCGTGACGGGTCGGGGCGCAGTCCCTCCACGGCCAGCACGTCGGAGTGGCAGACACCGCACGCCTCCACCTTGAGGCGCACGTGCCCGGGCTCCGGGTCGACCAGCTCGCGCTCGACGAGCCGGAGCTGGTGGACTCCGCTGGCCTCGAATGCTCTGTACGCGGACATGACGCTTCTCCTCGGTGCTGCCTCTGCCGACACGGGGAGGGCCGAGGCTTGGGGCGGGGACCTATTCAATATGACCGGTCACTTTAAACTTGGTCAAGCACGTCCGATGGCCTAGCCGTGGCGAGCGGTCTCCCCCATGACGTGGGTTTGACCCGAGACAAGGCGACCGGACATATTGGTCCGGAGGTGGTGGTGAGGATGGCACGCGCGTCCAAGCGCGAGGAGATCGCGCAGGCAGCCCTGGAGCAGTTCCGCACGCGGGGCTTCAACGCCACCGGCATCAGCGACATCACATCGGCGGCCGGGGCGCCCAAGGGCTCGTTCTACAACCATTTCGCCAGCAAGGAGGAGAGCGCCCTCGAGGCACTGAGCCGCTACGCCGCCGGGTTGCGGTTCGACCTGCTCGACACGCCCGGACGCCCTGCGCTGGAGCGACTTCGGGCGCACTTCGAGTTCCTGGGCGCCGACACGGTCGACAGCGGCTTCGCCCGCGGGTGCCTGGTGGGCAACCTGGGTGCGGAGGTGGCGGACCACTCCGAGGAGATCCGCGCCGCCGTCCAGGGCGGCTTCCAGCGGTGGGCCGCGCACATCCGGCGGATGCTCACCGAAGCCAAAGAAGCAGGTGAGCTGGACGCCGCTCTCGACGTCGAGGAGGCCGCACTGTTCATCCTCAATGCCTGGGAGGGCACGCTGATCGCCGCCCGGGCCGACAAGTCCCGCGCCCCCTTCGACGCCTTCTTCCACATGGTCTTCGGCGTTCTCCTGCGCTGATCGCGGTCGGCCGCTCACGACTCGCAGGCGCCGCCACCCACACCAAGGCTCCGCCGCCCGCAAGGCGGGCGCGGGCGAGCACGACCGAGCAGGAGTCCGACATGAACACGTTGCTCGCAGAGGTCCTCGATGCCCATGGTGGTCTCGACCGCTGGAACGCACTCACCACGGTTCGCGCCACCATCGTCAGCGGTGGCGACATGTTCGTCATCAAGGGGATGCCGCAGGATCCCACCCCACGGGAGATGACCGTCTGGCTGCACGAGCAGCGCGCCTCCGTGATGCCGTTCGGCGCCCCCGACCAGAAGACCGACTTCACGGCCGACCGCGTCAGTATCGAAAAGCTCGACGGTCGCGTCGTGGCCGAACGCGACGAACCGCGGAGGTCGTTCACCGGGCACGGCCTCGACACCCCGTGGGACCCACTGGACCGCGCCTACTTCAACGGATACGCGCTGTGGACGTATCTCACCACGCCCTTCCTGCTGTCGATGCCCGGCTTCACCCTCACCGAAATCGAACCATGGCGGGAAGGAGACGAACTCTGGCGCGGACTGTGCGCCACCTTCCCGCCCGACATCGCCAGCCACAGCACGCAACAGGACTTCTACTTCGGCCCCGACCATCTCCTGCGTCGGCATGATTATCACGTCGACATCGCAGGCGGGTTCGCCGCCGCGCAGTACGTCTACGACACCGTGGAAGCGGACGGGATCCGCCTGCCCACCAAACGCCGGGCCTACCGGAGCGATGCGGACAACCGCCCGATCCTGGCACAGACCATGGTCTCCATCGACGTCAGCAACCCTCGGTTCACCTGACATCGGGCCTGTGTGTGGCGCGCGCCGAGCGCGACTGGTGGCTGCGCGCGCCGTACCGCTGCAACGGCGGGCTCAGTCGCCGAGGTTGGCCAGCCAACGCAACGCGCTGAGACTCGGCAGGAACAAGTACTCCCCGCCACGAGTGGTGACAAAGCGCTCGACGCCGTGCAGACGACGCCGGACGGGTCGCTGAGGGACCGTGAAGATGCCCGTGCCGTCGTTGTCCCCCATAATCAGGGCCTTCTCCACGTCAGGCCGATGAAGTTGCCGTCGTTGAACCATTGCGACATCACGAACTCGAACTGCCGGTCGAGACGCGCGTTGACAGCGATGAACACGACGCCGCGGTCGGCGCCGTCGTCGTCCAGGGTGCCGGCCGGCAGCGGCGGCCCAGAGCCGGTGCTCCGCCGGTGCCAGACAAGGGAACTCCCGGGTGGCCGGCGACGCCCGGTCGACGCCGCCGCTGACCCGCGGACCGTGGAAAGGGTTGGCGATCAGCGTGTACAGCGTGTCGATGACATCATCGTTGAGCGACCGGCCACCGCAAGGTCGTGTGCGCATGCCCCGCCAACAGGGCGCGCTCGATCTCGGTAACCGTCGGACAGCCCGGACGGACTCGCGGCTTTCGCCGGCCAGGCCCTGATCCGAGACCGGCGCACCTACGAAGTGCCCCCGCCACGGTCGACCGGCTGGTCCGGGCGATCTTCCGACCGCCACAACCAGCGCAAGGCGTCAGGGAGCAGGACTCCACCGTGATTGGGGCTATGGCCGCCGTCACCCCGGACGAGGCGGAAGTCGTATCCGGCTTCCGCGAGCGCGACCGCCACGCGCAAGTTGTCGGCAAGCCAGTTCACTTCGGGCTCGTTCCAGCGCAGGTCACGATGGCCCGCTTGCAGAAGGATACGCAGCGGCTTGCGGGGAGTTCCGGGGATCAGTTCGGGGTACGGGTTGCCGCCTGGCATCTGCGTGAAGCTGGACAGGTACCCGATGACGCGGCGGAACTTGTCCGGGCGCAGCCATGCTGCGGTGAAGGAGCAGTTGCCGCCGCTGCTGCCACCGCAGATGCCCCACCGGTCAGGGTCCTCGGCGATCGTGTACCGCTGCGTGACCTCGGGGATGATCTCGTCCAGGAGGAAACTGGCGTACCGGTCGTCGAGTGCGTCGTACTCGGTGTTGCGGTTCTTCGGGTCCGCGGCGTCGGGGAAGACGCCAGGGTCGACGAACACGCCGATGGTGACCGGGATGTCGCCGCGGTGGACGAGGTTGTCCAGGACGATCGCACCGCGGACCTCTCCTTCGGGGTCCAGGTACAACCATCCGTCCTGGAACACCATCAGCGACGTCGGCTGTGCGGGGTCGTACTGGGCGGGCACGTGAACCCAAAACTTTCGCGACGTGCCCGGGTAGATCGCACTCCGGTTCCAGCCGAACTCGATGGTCTCGCCGACAGGCACGCCGGGCTGGACAGCCGAGTCGGGGCCATGGGCGTAGCGAACATCCGACTGGTCAACCGGAAGCGGCTGGTACGGCGCCTCGATCGTCAGGCGGGCCGACCTAGGCGAGATCACGCGCCCTCTCACATGGGTTTGTGCCCATGTCTCACGGCTTGACTTCTCCGTTGGGAAGTCACGAACGACGCCCTGCGCGGACGGATCACCGTGATCTGCTCCGTGCCGAACAGGGCATGGGGCGCCGCGTGACCGTCAGCTCTTCACGACTGCATCGGCTGCGGAGTTGGGCTGCCCGTGCGCACCAGGCCGGTGCCGTCGGGGAACGTCAGATCTGTCACCTCCAGGGGCGCCTGGGCAGGCAGGTGGGGGCGGGGCAGGGCGGTGGGCGGGTCGGCGCCCAGGCGCTCGCAGGTCAGCGCGGAGACGAGGATCGCGTCGTCCACCGCGATCGTCAGTTCGTCCGGGGCGGCCGTGGCCAGCGTCTGCGGGGTGTGCAGGCCGTGGCGGGCCAGCGCGCCGAGCAGACCCGCGGTGAACGCGTCGCCCGCGCCGACGGTGTCCACCACCGCGACCTTCCGCCCGGGACGGCTCAGGCTTCCCCCAGTGGAGTGGAAGGCATGAGCGCCGTCGGGCCCGTCGGTGATGACGACGAGCAGCGCGCCCAACTCCAGCCAGTGGGCGGCGATCCGGTCGATCGGTGTGTCCGGGTAGAGCCACTCGATGTCCTCACGGCTGGCCTTGACCAGGTGGGCGATGCCGACGCTGCGTTCGACGGCCTGCCTGCCGCGCTCCGGGGCGCCAAGGAGGGCAGGGCGGACGTTGGGGTCGTAGCTGAGCAGCGTCGTGCCCCCGGCGCGCAGGCGCTGGGCGACGGAGTGGATGTGCTCGGCGGTCGGCGGGGTCCAGGAGGCGACCGAGCCGAAGTGCAGTACGGCGGTGTCCTGCGGGACGAGGGCTGTCTCCGCCTCGGTCCACTGCCAGTCGGCGGTGCCGTCCAGGTAGAAGTCGTAACTCGCCCTTCCTTCCGCGTCCATGGAGACAACGGCGAGCGTGGTGGGCTCGGCGGCGGCCGGGGCGTACGTCAGGTCGATGCCCTCGGCGGCGGCGTGCGTGCGCAGCATCCTGCCGAAGGTGTTGTCGGCCAGGCGTGCCATGAGCGCGGTGCGGTGTCCGAGCCGGGCCAGGCCGACAGCGACGTTGAACGGGCTGCCGCCGGGTCGGGCACGGTAGTCGCCGGGTGCGTCGAGCTGGACCAGGTCGATGAGTGCTTCGCCGATCACGGTCACGGCCGGGAGTTGTGCGGCGGCTGGTACGGCTTCAGACATGGCAGGGCCCTTCAGCTGTGATCTCGCCGGAGCCCCGCTCGATCAGCCGGGTCGGCACGGTGACGGTGCGGGTCGGCGACTCGTCGCCGTCCAGCCTGCGAAAGAGCATCTCGGCGGCCGTCCTGCCCACCTGCTCGACGTCCTGGGCGATGACGGAGATGCCCGGACTGAGGATGTCGGCCAGGGGAAAGTCGTCGAAGCCCACCTGGGCGGTGGTGTCCTGCCGCCCCATGGCGCGCAGCGCGCGGACGGCGCCTACGGTCACGAAGTTCTGGCTGGTGAACAGGGCCGTCGGCGGATCAGGCAGCGACAGGACCTGCTCGGTCGCCGCGATGGCCGCCTCCTCGCTCGACCCGACATGCCGCACGATCTCGTCGTCGTACTCGATGTGCGCGACCTCCAGGGCGTGCCGGTAGCCGGCGAAGCGCTGGGCGGCGGTGGGGATGGACGCCCGGTCGCCGAGGTAGGCGATGCGGCGATGGCCGGACTTCAGCAGGTGGTTGACGGCCGTGATGGCACCCTGCCGGTTCTCGGAGACGACGGCGTCCGCGTCGAGCAGGCCGGCCTCGCGGTCGACGAAGACCATGCGCGTCCCGGAGCGCTGCTCGCTGATGAGATAGCTCTGGTCGTGTCCCGCTGGGACGATCACCAGGCCGTCGACCCGGCGGTCGATGAGCGCCTGGGCCAGTTCCCGTTCGCGGGTCGGGTCCTCGTCGAGGCTGCCGACCAGCACCAGCACTCCGCGTTCGCGGGCGACGTTCTCCACGGTGCGGGTCAGGACCGCGGAGAAGGGGTTGGCCGCGTCCTCGACGAGCATGCCGATGGTGGCGGTGCGGCCATCGCCGCGGCGCAGGCTGCTGGCCGTGAGGTTGGGACGGTAGCCCAGTTTGTCGGCGGCCTCCCGCACTCTTGCCACGATGGCCGGATCGACGGTGGGGACGTCGTTGAACACGCGCGAGACCGTCTTGATGGCCACTCCGGCCAGCGCCGCGACCTCACGCATGGTGGGGCGGCTACGGGTGGACCGGGGCGCGGCCTCGCCCTGAGTCATCGTTGTCTCCAACCGGTTGTGCGTTACCTACTCGTTGCGGACGTATGTCTATCAGCGTCTTGACGGGCTCGTCCATACAGGCCCAGTATCTCGCCCAGTCAACGTTGTCTCAGCGTCGGCCAAGAGACGGCTCCGAAAGGGATCAAGCCATGAACATCTCCACCAGCCAGGTGTCGAGTCGCCGTGGTCGGCGTGCCCGGGCGGCAGCGATCGGCGTCACCGTCTGCCTCGGCGCCACGCTCGTGGCCTGCGGTTCTTCGAACGGGAGCTCCTCCTCGTCCGCCTCGGGCGGCGGCAAGGTGGGTGTGTCGCTGATCCTGAAGACGCTCACCAACCCGTACTTCGTGAGCATGGAGAAGGACGCCAAGACCCAGGCGGCCAAGGACAACGTGAGTCTCACCGTGGCGGCGGGCAACTCCGACGGTGACACCCAGACGCAGATCACGGCCATCGACAACGCCATCTCGCGCGGCGACAAGGGCATCCTGATCACGACGAACGGCGATGCCGTGAACGCCGCCCTGAACCGGGCCAAGCAGGCCGGTCTGTTCGTGATCGCCCTGGACACCGCGCCCAACCCGCCCAGCACCGCGGACATCACCTACGCCACCGACAACGAGCAGGCGGGCAAGCTCGACGGCCAGTACGCCGCGGCGGCCCTGAACGGCAAGCCGGCGGTCATCGCCATGCTCGACCTGTTCAACAACCAGGTCGTCTCCGTCGACATCAACCGCGACCACGGCTTCCTCGAGGGCATGGGCATCGACCCCGGCAGCAAGACCGAGAACGGCAAGGAAGCCAAGTCCGGCAAGTACACCGGCGGCAAGGGCGGCAGCTACACGATCGCCTGCCACCAGCCCACCCAGGGCGCCATCGACGGCGGCCGCACCGCGATGGAGAACTGTCTGTCGGCCAACCCGAACATCAACGTGGTCTACGCGATCAACGAGCCGGCGGGCGAGGGCGCGTACAACGCGCTGAAGGCGGCCGGCAAGGAGAAGAACGTCGCGATCTACGCGATCGACGGCAGCTGTGCCGGCCTGAAGAACGTCACCAGCGGCGAGTTCGCCGCCGACGCGGTTCAGTACCCGGGCAAGATGGCGTCCCTCGGCGTCAGCTCCATCGCCAAGCTGGCCCGTGGCGGCAGCAAGCCCAGCGTGACCAACGGCAAGGCCTTCTACGACACCGGCACCGCCCTTGCCGCCGCCAAGTCGCTGGGCGGCCTGACCGTGCAGTCCCCGTCGCAGGCCGCCTCCGCCTGCTGGGGCAGCTGACACCCCGAGCGGGTGCGACCGCCCCCGACCGGGCGACTGCCCCGAGCCGGGTGCGGCGCCGGAAGCCACCATGACGGTACCGGCGCCGCACCCGCACCACACGAGCCCATGAGCCCGTACCAGGGAAGACACCGGAAGGACCCCCTGTGACCACTCACGTGGACCCTCAAGCCGCACCGGCGCCGGCGGAGGAGTTCCTCAACCGGCCCGCCACCCTCAGCCAGCGCATCCACTCGGTGCTGCACCGTCAGCCGGCGCTCAGCCCGGCCATCGTCCTGGTGCTCGCCGCAGTGGTGTTCTCCCTGGTGAACGAACGCTTCTACGCGTTGCAGAACCTCTCGCTGGTCGCCCAGCAGGTGGCCGTCATCGGTTCGCTCGCCGTCGGACAGACCGTCATCATCCTCACCGCCGGCATCGACCTGTCGATCGGCGCCGTCATGGTGCTGGCCTCGCTGATGATGTCGAAGCTCGTCGCGGACAGCCACTGGCCCGGCTGGCTCGCCCTGCTGGCCGGCGCGGTCGTCGCGATAGCGGCCCAGGCCGTCAACGGCCTTTTGGTGACCAAGGTCAAGCTGCCGCCCTTCATCGTCACCCTCGGCACCCTCAGCGTCTTCACCGCGATCACCCTCATCTACGCCAAGGGCCAGACGGTGTCGCTGCAGCCGGGCAACATCCTCATGTGGAGCGGCCAGACGGTCTCCCTCGGCCAACTGAACCTGACCTACGGCGTCCTGCTCATGATCGCCCTCTACGCGGTGGTCGGCTACGCCCTGCGCTATACCGCCTGGGGACGCCACCTCTACGCGGTCGGCGACGACATCGAGGCGGCCCGTCTCGCCGGCATCTCCGTGAACCGGGTGCTGCTCAGCGCCTACATGCTGGCCGGTCTCACCATCGCCGTGGCGGCCTGGGTCCTCGTCGGCCGGGTCGGCGGCGGCGATCCCAACAGCGGACTCAACGCCAACCTGCAGTCCATCACCGCCGTCGTCATCGGAGGCACCAGCCTGTTCGGCGGGCGCGGCGTGGTCTTCGGCTCGCTGATCGGTGCGCTGATCGTCCAGGTCTTCGTCAACGGCCTCGCCCTGGCCGGCATCGACCCGAACTACCAAGTCCTCGCAGTCGGCGTCCTCGTGATCGCGGCTGTCTCCGTCGACCAGTGGATCCGGAGTGTGAAGTCGTGACGACCGCCACCGCCCCCGTACTCGAGGCCAAGGGCCTGGTCAAGGTCTTCGGCCGGGTCGTCGGCCTGAACGACGTCGACCTCACCCTCCACCCCGGCGAGGTCCTCGCCGTCATCGGCGACAACGGCGCCGGCAAGTCCACCCTGATCAAGTGCCTGTCCGGTGCCCTCGTCCCCGACCAGGGCAGCATCCTCGTCGACGGCAAAGAGGTCCACTTCAAGCGACCCCAGGACGCCCGCGACGCCGGCATCGAGACGGTCTACCAGACCCTCGCCGTGGCCCCCGCCCTGGACATCGCCAGCAACCTCTTCCTCGCCCGCGAGATCCGCCGCAAGGGCATCCTCGGCTCGGTGTTCCGCATGCTCGACACCGGCGAGATGAAGAAGCAGGCCGCCGACCACATCAAACGGCTCGGCATCGGCACGCTGCAGAACATCAACCAGGCCGTGGAGACGCTCTCCGGCGGCCAGCGTCAGTCCGTGGCCGTCGCCCGGACCGCGGCCTTCGGCGGCCGGGTGGTGATCCTCGACGAACCCACCGCCGCCCTCGGCGTCCGCGAGACCGGACAGGTCCTCAAACTCGTCCGCGACCTGCGCGACCAGGGCCTGGGCGTCATCCTCATCAGCCACAACATGCCCAACGTGTTCGAGGTCGCCGACCGCATCCACATCCAGCGGCTCGGCGGCTGCGCGGGCGTCATCACCCCGCAGTCGCACTCCATGGAGGACGCGGTGGCCATCATGACGGGCGCGAAGAAGCTCGCCCCCGAAGCGAGCTGAAGGGAACACCAGGGGACGTGACCGCCGAGTACCGGATCACCGAGAACCGCCTCGGCGGGGAACCCACCCTCGTCGTCTGCGCACCGGACGACGCGGCGCGCGTCGTCCTCGCCCTGCGCGGCGCAACGCTGCTGAGCTGGCAGGTCCGGCACGGCGCGGCAGGTCGGCTGAAGGAGCTGACGGACGGCTACCGCGACGAAAAGGAACTCCTCTCCCAGGACGGCGTACGCGCCGGCCTGCTGGCCCCTTTCCCCAACCGCATCGCCGACGGCCGCTACCGCTACGACGGCCACGACCACGACCTGCTGCCCGGCAGCCTCGGCGACCGCACGATCTACCACGGCTTCGCCCGCGAGACACCCTTCGAACTCGCCCACGCCACCACGACAGCCGATTCCGCCCGCCTGCTGCTGCACACCACGAGCATCAGACCGGACCGGCACCCCGGCTACCCCTTCGCACTCGACCTCGAAGCCCAATACACCATCACCGGCCGCGAGTTGAGCATCGTGATCCGGGCGACGAACGTGGGCGACACCACCGCCCCCTACGCGGCGGGCTGGCACCCCTACTTCACACTGTCGCGCCCCATCGACGACCTGCTCCTGCACATCCCCGCCCACACCCTCATCCGGACCGACGCCTCCCTCATCCCACTGACCGGCGATGCGGCCCTGCTTCCCCTGGACGACTGCACTGACATGGACTTCCGGGCACCGAAGCGGCTCGACGACGCGGTCATCGACGCCTGCTTCGCGGACCTGACGCCCGGCCCCGGCGGCCGGATCGACACGGTACTGACCAACCCGGCGACCGGCGAGGAACTGCGGGTCTGGCAGTACAGCGGGTACATGCACGTCTTCACCGGAGACACCCTGGCCCGCGACCGGCGCGCCTCCATCGCCCTGGAACCGGTCGAGACGATGACCAACGCCTTCAACCGCACCGAACACACCACCGCCCTTGCCCTGGAGCCCGGTCAGCGACGCGAGTTCAGCTTCGGGGTGCGGTACGGGGCTTCGGGAACCTGAGGCGGACGGTCGTCCCCGGCTGCGCCGATGAACTGCGCCACGGAGCACACCCGTGGGACGGATCTGCCGCAACGCACCGAGCCCACCTCCGTGCCCCCCCGTGACGGCTTGTGCCGCACCGTGTACGCGAAAGCCACGAGGAACGGCATCCCGGACTCGGACAAGACCAACTGATCGAGCCGCAGGCAGGCGGCGCGCTTGCCGATGGACCCTAGGGTGGGGGCGTCATCACCCGCGGGCGTCGGCCGGCGCCAGCAGGCTGGTGATCTCGGCGATCGCCTTCGGAGACGGCTTGAGCAGCGGCGGATGTTCTCCGGCTTCCTGTGCCGGTACTTCGCCATCAGCATGAGGAGCGACGTGCCCTGCTCAGGCTTCGAGGGCTCCCCGCAGCTTCTGCGCGCAGTCCCGTGCGTGCCATATATGTGCCGCGAGTACGAAGGTCCTTCCGTCCACCGGACGGAAGGACCTGTGACCAGGTACTTCTCTGTGCCCCGGCAGGATTCGAACCTGCGACACCCGCTTCAGGAGTGGGATCGAATCCTTGCCGGGGGGTGTTCGACGATGCCGCGTAGGGCTGTTTGGCCTGATCGGGCGCCACGCGGCTGTGTGTTCCATCCCGCTCGTGACGCATCGTGCCGGTCAGTCCGCTCACGCATCGCGCACGCAAAAGGACCTCGGTGACCAGTGCGTTCGCCTTCTTTGGGTGCTGCTCCGCCTCCGGGCATTCAGCGGTTGAGGCCACTGGCTCTCTTCACGAGATTCGCGTTCTGGCCCAGATCTTGGGGGGCGGTCGCAGTCCGGACACGCCGCGCTGGCCGCCCGGCCTCTCGCCACCACTTCGAGCGTGCCGAAGACGGCGGACACCGCCTCGACGTCCACGTCGTCGATCCTGTCGAACACCAGCGAGTCCCAAAACGATGCGTCGGCCTGTATGACGAGCACCGTCACCAGCAACAGCCCTCGCTGGCGGGAACAGCCGCAGACCTGTCGGAGCGTCACCCTCGCGTGCCGGACGGGGCGTACCCGGTCTCAGACGGACCCGGACCTCCGCGTTCGAACATCACACCAGCCCGGCGTGACGGCTCCCCAATGCCAGAACCCGCTTGAGACCTACGTAGTCGCCCCCCCTTCTCCCTTGAATCGGCATCTGGGCCGGCGTCCGTACGCCTTGGGGCGGCGCACGGACGCCGGCCGGTTGTCCGGCCTCAGCTCAGCGGCGCTCCGGGGCAGTGATCTGGCGCTTGAGGATCTTGCCGGTGGGGCCCTTGGGTAGAGCGTCGACGAGCCAGACCTCACGCGGGTACTTGTACGCCGCCACCCGCTCGCGGACGAACTCCCGCAGCTCGTCCGGGCCAGCCGCGCTGCCGTGGCGCAGCGCGACCACGGCGGCGACCTCCTCGCCGAGCGTGACGTGTGGCATGCCGATCACTGCGGCCTCGGCCACGGCAGGGTGCTCGTACAGCACCTCCTCGATCTCGCGCGGGTAGACGTTGTAGCCGCCGCGGATGATGAGGTCCTTCTTGCGGTCGACGATGTAGTAGTAGCCGTCCGCGTCGACGCGGGCCAGGTCGCCGGTGCGCAGCCAGCCGTCGACGATGGTCTCGGCGGTCGCCTCGGGACGGTTCCAGTAGCCGGCCATCACGTTGTGCCCGCGGACGCAGAGCTCGCCGACACCGTCCTGCGGGTCGAGGAGGCACATCTCGACGCCCTCGACGGGTGTGCCGACGGAGCCGGGCTTGCGGGGCCGGTCGGGGTGGTTGAAGGATGCGATCGGGGAGGTCTCGGACATGCCGAAGCCCTCCAGGACCGGACATTCGAAGGCGGCCTCGAAGGCGTGGAGGACCTCCACCGGGAGTGAGGCTCCACCGGAGGCGCACAGCCGCAGCGAGCTGGTGCCGTGTTTCTCGGTGCCGCGCTCGTGTTCGGCGAGTATGGCGGCGTACATGGTCGGCACGCCCTCGAAGACGGTGACCCGCCGCTCGTCGATGGTGCGGAGGGCCTGGCCCGGGTCGAAGCGGGCGAGCAGGGTGAGTCTGGCACCCGTCGCCACAGCGGCGTTCATGGCGCAGGACTGTCCGAAGGCGTGGAAGAGCGGCAGACAGCCCATCACCACGTCGTCGGGGGTGAGCCGGAGCAGGGTGCGCCCGCCGATCTCGGCGTTGCAGGCGAGTCCGGCGTGGGTGAGCATGGCGCCCTTGGGCGCGCCCGTGGTGCCGGAGGTGTAGAGGATGACGGCGAGGTCGTCGTCCTTCCGCGGGGCGGCCGCTGCCGGGTCCGGGTGCTCGGCCAGCAGCGTCTGAAGCCCACCGGGCACGATCGGCACCACCGGGGTTCCGGTGTCGTCGGCGCCGGCCCGGGCCTGGTCGGCGACGCCGTCCCAGGCCAGGAGCAGCTCCAGGCCGGAGTCGCGCACCTGGTGGGCGATCTCGCGCGGCTTGAGCAGGGGGTTCATCGGCACCACGACCGCACCGGCGCCCAGCACGCCGTAGTAGAGGACGGGGAACTCGCACAGGTTGGGCAGCATCAGGCCGACCCGGTCGCCGGGGCCGACCCCATGGGCGGCGAGGAGTGCGGTGGTGCGACCGGCGAGGGTGGCCAGCTCGGCGTAGCTCAGCCCCTGGTCGCCGAGTTCGACCGCGCGGCGGTGGCTGTGCTCGGCGGCGGCGCGGACGAGGAGGTCGTTGAGGTTCATGAGGGGGGTCGCTTCCTGTCAGCCGCGGAGGGCGGAGGCGAAGACGGCGGGCAGTCGGGTGATGCCGGGTGCGGTGGTGAAGCCGGTGACGCGTCGCAGGGTGGTGCGCCCGGTGCGGTTGGTGACGAAGTACGGGGGGCGGGGCGAGAGCGACGGCGAGCCGGTGAACAGGCCGCGCGGGGCGGGCGCGAAGGGCGCGCGCACCACGGTCTTCTCGACGTCCTCCAGCATGAAGGCGTTGTTGACGAAGCCGATGCCGCTGCCGATCGCCTGCCGGGTGTTGCCCGGGTAGGCGCCCCAGGGCGTGTAGCCGAGCAGGAAACCGACGGCGGACCAGCTGTTGACGCCGAGGGTGCCGTAGCGCAGCCCGGCGATGGCCGCCTCCACCACGGCCCGGTGGGCCCGCTCGGTGGCCGGGTGGACGATCAGGGTCGCGCCGAGCGTGCCGGGGAGGGTGTCGTTGGCGAAGTCGACGGCGGTGCCCAGGAACTCGGCCGGGGTCTCGCCGGGCAGGCGTACCACTCCGAGGGCGCTGGCGAACACCTCTCCGCTGAGCAGCACGTCATCGTGGTCGGCGATGTCCGGCACGAGCAGTCGGCAGCCGTCGCCGTAGCTCTCGGCCTCCGGATGTGCCGCGCGGACCGCGGTCAGCCTCCGGTCGGCGCCGGGGTAGTAGTCGCTGCGGGCGGGCAGTTCGCGCAGCACCTTGCGGATCTCATCGAGCAGCCGCTCGGTGCCGGCCCAGGAGCGGGGCAGCACCAGCACCTGGCTGGCGATGCAGTTGTGGCCGGAGTTGTTCATTTTGCTGGTGACGATGTGCTCGGCCTGGAAGCGGAAGTCGGCCGCGCTCCACTTCCCCGGCGCCACGATGCAGGGGCTGACTCCGCCCAGCTCGCTGGTGAACGGCTTGTCGATCAGTGGCTGGTCGTCGCGGCGGCGCTGCTCGGCCCGGTCGTCGGTGCCCCACATGATGGCGTCGTGGGTGCGATCGCTGCCGGTCACATGGATGGAGTCCACATCGTCGTGGGTGGTGAGGTACGCGCCCTCGGCCGGGCCGCCGTCGACGAACCGCAGCCAGCCGCGCTCGGTGAACTCGGCGAAGATCCGCTCGAAGTGGGGCCGCAGATAGGCGTTGACCGGGTTCATCTTGGCGACGACGACCTGACTCTCGGCGTACAGCTTGTGCAGTATGTCGACGGCGGTCAGGGCGGCGACGTTGCCCGCGCCGAGCACCAGTGCCACCCCGGCCGGCTCCGGACGGCCGCGGTACTGTCCGGCCGCCCGCTCGCGCACCTGCTCGGCTGTGGTGCCCGGCCGCATCCGGACCTGGGCCGAGTAGCCACTGAGCAGCAGCCGGTCCCAGCCGGTGGCGGGGAAGACGTCCACCCGGGTACGGCCGCCGTGTTCGTGGACCGCCCGCGCGGGCAGCGGGTCCTGACCGACGGCGAGCCGCCGCAGGACGTGCAGGCGGGCACTGACGTTCTGGGCCAGCGCCCACGGGCCGCCCGCCCAGTCCTCCGCGGCCCAGGGGGAGTCGGGGCCGTACCCCTTGGCATGGGCGCCGGCCGCGGCCAGCTCGGCGGCTCCGTCGCGGATGCGCGGCATCAGCCGCTCCAGCAGGCCGATCCGCTCGGCGAGCGGTGCCGCGGCCCAGGACGCGGCGTTCTCCCGCAGTTCGTGCAGGGCGCGGTCGAGGGCGGCGGTGTCGAGGGGGGTGTTGTTCACGTCACTCCTTGGCGGTGCGAACAAGTGGGGTAGGAACTGGGGCGGCTCACTCGCCCGGAAGGCGCCCGTCACGGGCGGGGTCGGCCGGGACGACGGTGGCGGTCCCGCCGGGCAGCAGCAGAGCTGCGGTGAGTCGCACGGCGTGCGGGTGGCCGGTGGTGCCGTGAGTGTCGGCCAGCGAGCAGGTCGGCGCCGGGGCGATCGGTCCGGCGGTGGTCATCAGGGCCCGGCGCGCCACCGCGGCGCCGACCGGGGGCGAGTTCGGCGACGGTCGTCACGGCGTGCCGGTCATCACGCAGGCCAGATCGAACCCCGGTAGCAGGACCACGGTGAGGAGACCGTGCGGAAGTCCCGGCAGGGCCTGGCGGGACGGAACGCAGATGATCAGCGTGATGCCGCCCAGGCGGGCACGGGCCCAACGACTGCTCATACCGTGGCGCAGCCGCTGGCCGGATACTTGTCGCTGACCTACTGGAACGTGAGCTCGTTGGCGACGCTCTCGCGTCCGGCGAGCCACATGCTCAGCGCTTCGGTGGTACCGCGGACCACCTGGCCGCGACCGCGTGGCCTTCCGCCCGGTGTTGTGGGGAGGACGCGGTAGCGGGTGAGCTTGCGGCCGAACGGCCAGCTCCAGATGACTCCTTCACGGAACAGGGCGCGGGCCACCGTCTCGGGGATCTCACGGTTGCGCCCCAGGCCACGCAGAACGTCCTGGTGATGCATCGCCATGTCTCCGGTGAGCAGCCATGCCATGGCCTGTGCCTGACCGGATGGCTTCGTGGCGGACTTCCACCCGAGGTCGGTCAGCTCCGCACGGCTCAGCGTCCTGCCGTGCGCAACCATCCGTGCGTTGCCCCGGTTCACCGTCAGTGTCGACAGCCGGAGATAATGGGACGCCATTCGGTCCAGACCGACCACATGTGCCAGGACGTCCCGTGGGGCCCAATCCGCACACAGGGTTCTCGCGTTGTTGAACTCATCGTCGGTCAGCTCGCTCAGGGTCTCCATGAACCGAGTGCGTTCCCGACGCAGTTCCAAGTGCCATGCGGTGGACACAGCCTGCAGTTCCTTTCCTGGATGAATCTGCTCCACAACCACGGGCTGGACCCGCGCGGTTCGAAGCGGTGACGTGTGCAGTGCACGGACGGCAGCGCCGCTCGCCTGTCTTGCAGGTTGTGTGGCAGCACCGGAACGCCCGAGTGGCGAAACGTCCCGCGTGCAGCACGCTGTTGTTCACTGCGGCCGCTCGGGGGGGCCTTCTCCGGAGCGTCCTCGCACCTCTGTGCGACGACCGGGCGTTTCGTGCAGGCAGCCACGTGAGGGCACTGCTCCTGCGGCGTCCGGCCTTGTCGTGCACGGCGCCGTGCGGGACCGGCACCTTCCCGGTGGCGATCCGGTGCAGGGTCAGCAGCAACAAGCTGGCGTTCTGCGCCGTCGCCCAGGGACCGTCGGTCCGCTCCTCGGCGGCGACGGGCAGGCCGGATCGTAAGCCTTCGCGGCTGCGGTCGGCGTGTCCTTGGCCGACCGCGTGATCCGCAGCGTCAGCCGTTCCAGCAGCGCGATCCGTTGAGGTAGGTCGCCCGTGGCCACGCCGAACGCCTGGTCGATGGGGGCGGTGCCGAAGTCCGGTGGTGTGCTCACTGCCGCGGCTCCTGTTCGGCTTCCGGCATCTCTGCTCGCGTGGCCGAGGCGGTGCGGGCGGCGCCGCGGGCCGCGGCCCGGGCCGCGCGCCGGGCTGCGAGTTCCTCGGCTTCGCGCCGCTCCAGCCGTGGTACGTAGGTCCACACGTACACCGCCACCAGTCCGGCACAGGCCAGCAGCAGCACCAGCGGGGCCACGGTGAACTGCGGGCCGACGCTGACCGAGGCCAGCAACCCCATCAGGGCGAAGACCACCGTGAGCACGGCTGCCACGGGCACGCCGCCGCGCAGCCGGTAGGGGCGGTGCGTGCCGGGCTCGCGGCGCCGCAGCCTCCACACGCAGTACCCGGCGGCGCTGTACACCCCCATCTCCAAAGCCGCGCACAAAGAGACGATGACGGCGAAGGAGCCGGTGGCGGCCACGACCGCGGCCAGGACCAGGGAAGCGCCGCCCAGGATCCACACCGGGAGCACCGGCACCGCCTGCTCGTTGAGCCGGGTCAGCGGGCGGGGCAGCTTGCCTTCGCGGGCGACCGCGTACATGAACCGGGAGAGGGTGACGAACCCGCCGTTGAAGGTGTTGACCGCGGTCAGTGCCGTGACGGCGAGCATCACCAGCATCCCGGCCCGGCCGAGCGCCTGCTGGGCGACCAGTAGCTGTGGGTAGGCGGTGCCGAGCGAGGCGCCGTCGAGGGTGGCGCCCATCGCCACCGCGAACACCGCCTGGGAACCGGCCAGGACCAGCACGGCGACCAGCATCGCCCGCGGGATGATCCGCGGCTCGGTGACCTCCTCGGCGTTGGTGGTCACCCACTCGAAACCGGTGTAGACGAAGATGCCGAGGATCAGCGCCTGGATCGGCGAGCTCGACGAGCCCGCGCCGAGCGCGGCGTGGTGGCCCGGGTGCGCGATCGCCGCGACACCGATCGCGACGGTGGCCAGCACCACGACCGTGGTGACGATCCGCTCGGCCGCTCCGGCGAGCTTGATCCCGCGCAGGTTCAGCCAGGTCGCCAGGAGGAGCAGCGCGCCGACGTAGCCGACCGCGATCAGCCGGCCGTTGCCGAAGGCGTAGGCAAGCGCTTCGCCGATGATGTAGGCGTCGGCGGCGATCACCAGCACGATCGCCACCATGTAGGTCAACGTGACGGTCAGCGCCGCCTTGTCCGGCATGGCGCGGGCCAGCCACAGCCGGATGCCGGCCGCCGTCGGGTGCATGCCGTTCAGCTCGGCGAACACCGACCGCACCGCCAGCATGACCAGACCGCCGGCGGCGATGGCCAGCCAGGACATCGGCCCGCTGACATAGGTCAGCAGCTGCGCGAGACCCAGGAAATTGATCGCGGCGAACGCCAGTCCGGTGGATATCGCGGAGGCGCCGCCGAACGACAGCGCCCGCCGCAGCACCGGCTGCGGCGAAGGTTCGGCCATGGTGTTCCTATCTGATGTTCGGATACAAGATCACGGATGTCGCAAGGTGGCGTGGCGCGGCCTTCCCGGCCGGCCGCGCCGGAAGGGACTTGCCCCCGGCCGAGCCGCTGACGGGCGGCGGGAAGGCGGGCAAGCAAGCCGGGGCGTGGGGCCACGCCCCGGCACGAGCCTGTGCCGCGCGGTGTCGGCTACTGGCCCAGGAAGACGAACATCGCCATCGCGTCCAGGCGCATGACGTCCTCGGCCCGGCCCTGGGTGCGGATCGCTCCTTGCATGTAGTTGGACACCGGGTTCGCGTCGCCCCAGAAGATCTCGGCCAGGTCGAAGCTGTGGCCGCGCACCACCAGATCGGCCGCGCCGGACATGCCGGCCGTCGGCGTTGCGGGTTTTCCGCCGGAGATCACCAGGGTGAAGGCCGCGTCGTGGTCGGTGGCCAGGATGTGGATGCGGCAGTTCCAGCCGCCGAGCGTCTTGCCGACCCGGGGACTGGCCCCAGCCTTGGTCGCGTACTCGCTCAGCGCGTCCAACAGCTCGTCCGCCCCGACGCTCTCACGGATCGTTTCGCTCATCGGGCGGCCTCCACCGACTCGCTCAGCCCGGCGCCCATGTCCAGCTCGGCCGCCACCGCGGCGGCAGCCTGCTCGCCCGAGCGCACCGCGCCGTCCATGTAGCCGCTCCACACGGTGGCGTACTCGGTGCCGGCCCAGTGGATCCGGCCGACCGGCTCGCGCAGCGCCGGGCCCAGCGTGGACCAGGTGCCCGGGCTCAGGATTCCGGTGTAGCAGCCGCGCGACCACTCCTCCTCGAGCCACACCTTCTCGTAGGTCGCGATCGGCTGCGCGGCCTTGGGGCCGAAGACCGAGACCAGTTCGGCCACGACCTGCTGCTGCCGTTCTTCGGGGCTCATCCGCAGCGCGCGCCGGGCGGCGTCACAGTCGGTGAAACTGACCAGCACGCCCTCCGCACGGTCCGGGTGGCTCTGGTCGAAGGTCAAGGTGTTGTGTCCTGTGCTGTGCCCGGACAGGCCGTCGGCGCGCCAGAACGGCTCGGGATAGACCACGGTCGTCTTGATGGCCGAGCCCATGAACACCCGCTGGGTCAGCTGGTCGCGCAGGGCCGGCAGCGCCGGGCTGTAGCGCAGCCGGCCGGCCAGCGGCGGCGGGACCGCGACGACGGCGTAGCGTGCACGCACCCGCCCCTGCTCGTGGTGCACGACGACACCACTGTCGTCCTGGTCGATCCGGTGGACCGGGCAGGACAGGCGGACCCGGTCGCCGAGCACCCCGGCCAGGCCGAGCGAGACGCCCATCGCTCCGGCGCTCAGGCGGGTCTCCTGCGCGCTGTTGATCACCCCGATCATCCGCTCCACGCCGCCGCCGGAGGCGATGTAGAACAGCGCGTGCAGCAGCGACACCTCCCCCGGCTCGGCGGGGAACAGGGCGCGGGTGAAGGCGCGCAGCCACTCCTTCGCGCCCTCGCAGTACGGCTGCGCGCCGATCCAGCTCTCGACGGTGGTGGCGTCCAGCACAGCGGCCTGCGGGTGGGACCACGGGGCCTCGGCGCCGACCTCGGCGGCCAGCGCGGTCAGCTCGACCATGGCCTCCATGAGGTCCGCGGCCACCACCGGATCCCCGGTGGGGATCGCCCCGTGGTAGCGCAGCAGTCTGCCGTCCTCGGTGCGTTGCAGGTTGTCCCCGTCGCTGTACTGAGTGAACGTCGCCAGACCGAACTCCTCGACGAGCGCGTTGATCCGGTCCTGGGTCGGGCCGATCCACTGCCCGCCGTACTCCACCAACCGCCCGTCGTCCTCGACAACGGAGCAGGTGCGCCCACCTACCCGGTCACGCGCTTCCAGAACAAGCACGTCCACGCCTTGAGTGTGCAGGGTGCGGCCGGCGGTCAGCCCGGCCAGTCCAGCGCCGACGATGACGACGTCGGTGTCGTAATTCTCGGGCACGGGGCCACCTTCCAGGTTTGGTCAGATGAACAGGTCGGCTGAATTGGTCAGCTGACCAGGTCGGGTGGCCAGAGTGAAGTATGCTTCGGTGAAGGTGTCAAGAGGTGACCGGAAGACCCGGTCGCGAACCTGGGGAAGAAGGTGACGAACCTGCCTCGGATGAAGGTCGAAGAGCGCCGCGAGCAGTTCGTGAAGGCCGCCATCGAGGTCATGGCCCGCGAAGGTCTGGACCGTGCCACGACGCGCCGCATCGCCGAACATGCCGGAACAGCGCAGGCCGCGATCCACTACGCGTTCCGAGGCAAGGACGAACTGCTGACCGCCGTCATCGGCACGGTGACCGAGCAGGTCGAGCAGATCCTGCGCAATGCGGTTACGCCCGAAAAGGGACTGGCCACGGCGATCGGCGACGCAGCCCGCGCCTTCTGGGCCTTCGTGGTGGGCGACGACGGGCTCCAGCTGATGCAGTACGAGCTGATGATCTACTGCCGCCGCAACCCCGGCTTCGAGTGGCTCGCCGCCTGGCAGTACACCCGCTACTGCGCCTGCGTCGAAGACGTCTTCCGCTCCGCGCTGGCCCACGAGACCTCACCACCGCCGATGGACCTGGCGGCGCTGACGCGGTTCCTCGTCGCGGCGATCGACGGACTGATCATCCAGTACGAGGTACACCACGAGGACGAACAGTCCCGGCGCGACATCGAAAACGTGATCACCTGCGCCCTCTCGCTGGCCGGCCTCGCCCCCGCGCTTCCGTCCCCGGAAACTGATAGCCCCGCGTAGCCGCGACCGGCGACTACGCAACCACAGACTGGACCCCAGCACGCGCATCGATCAGGCCTCACGGTCCAGCGCGGCCGCCGTCTTCGCAGCCCAGGAACGATTGGCGGCCGTCCACTCGACCGGCTTCGGGCACACTTCCTGAACCAGACGTGAGGGAGGTCTTCGTACCTCCTCCGGGCAGGGCGGTGGCGCGGTCGGGGCCGGTGCGGAGCTTGGCGAGGATCCGCCATGCCTTGACGGCATCCAGCGGGAGGGATCGGCGAGCAGCTATCCACGCCGGGTAGCTACCCGACAGGATGGGGCCGGCCACCGCTTCCACCGTGCGCCCGAACGCACTGAATTGTGCTGAGGGCGCTTCGGTTCGACAGGCGGCTCAATCAGGCGGGCTCGATCAGCAACCCGGGGCGTGTCGAACCTAGAACGGTGGCCCGAAAGAGGTGGCGGGGAGATCCGAAGCCAGTCCCAGAGCCTTCCGGACGTCCCGCTGGTACTTGTAGGAAGGTTGGTTCCAGGCGTCGTCGGAACGAGCCCAGTAACTGTTGTCAGAACGTGCCGCCACGGCCTTGCGCCACAGCTCGGCGCTCCTTCGAAGCTCCCCGACGTAGGCGGTGACCTTGGGCCTCGCACCGGCCGACCAGTGGGCGGCTTCGAGGCCATCTGCTTCATGGTCCAGTGCGGCCGCCATTTTTGCAGCCCAGGCACGATTGGCGGCCGTGCTGCCCAGGTGCGGATAGGTCTTGAAGACGCGCGCGGAGGCCAGCTCCAGCCTGAGGAAGGCAAGCTGGTCTGCTGCCAGGCTGGTCTCCTGCACGCGTACGCTGCCAGTGGTCCGGCCGTTCGTGTCGGCCGTGAAGCAGGTGGTGGTCCTGTTGCCCGCCTGCTGGACCTCACTGGTCGGGTAGTAGTAGTTGACGCCCGTCGTGTGGGGCAAGGACCAATCGTCCATGACGTAGTCGGTCAGCCGATCGCTGCACTGGTGGTACGACTGCTTTGCAAGGACATCGTCGGCGCCGCTGGACCCGGTGAGAGCGACCGTGGCGAACACTTCGCCGTCGTGTGGCCGGAAGCACGACACGGGTACCGCGGAGTAGACCTCATTGTGCTGCGAGCTGGTGAAGCAGTCGCCCACCGCGAGGCTCACGGCCGACCCGTCGCCTGCGCCGGACATCCGCTTGTCCGGATTTTCGTCGGCGTCACCGGAGAATGCCCTGCTGATCAGGCTCATCGCGAGCACGGCCCCACCGAGTGCCAGCACACCCACGATCGCTAGTCCGCGGCGCTTCTGGTGGCGCTTGGAGCCGGGCTCAGACGACGTGGGCAGCGGCATGGCGGACATGGATCTCCGGTCGACCTCGGCAAACACCTGTGCGGAGCCGGATCTTCGCACACCACCAGGCATCTCTGACACCCCAGTGCGCACGTGCCCCCCGCCTGATCCGGCCCACGGCGAGAATTCGGCACGCCGGGGCGCTGGACGCCGCGCATGCCCGTCATTCCCCGCAGGTTCCGCAGGGTCGCAGACGCCGTCGAGGGCCTCGACCCGAGGTTCCGGCCAGACCCGTATCGACTGGCCGCGCCGCGTGAGCCCTGCTAGACCGGAGAGGAGGGAGGTGCGCATGCCTCGTGGTCTCATCAGGGGGTTGGCCGCGCTCCTTGCGGCAGTGACAGTCCCGCTCGCCGTATGCGCGCTGCTGCTCCCCGTCCGAGCCACCCTGTCCCAGAACAACGTGGCTCTGATCCTGATGTTGGTCGTCGCGACGGTGGCTGCCCTCAGCTACCGCTGGGTCGCGGTCCTGACGGCCCTGTCCGCCGCCGTGTGGTTCGCCTTCTTCTTCACCGCTCCGTACGGAACCTTCATCCGCTTCAACCGCGCGGCCGACATCGTCACCGCCGGGCTGCTGCTCGGCGTCGGTCTCGCGGTCTCTCAGCTGGCTCGGCGCTACTCCCGTGAGCGCGCCATCGCCACCACCTTGCAGCGCAGCCTGCTGCCCCATGTGCTGCCGGACACCTGTGCCGTCCGGGCGGCGTGCCGCTACGTGCCGGCCGAGGCCGAGGTCGGTGGGGACTGGTTCGACGTGATCCCTCTCCCGGGCTTCCGCACCGCTCTGGTGGTCGGGGACGTGGTCGGCCACGGCCTGCGCTCCGCGGTCACCATGGGGCGGCTGCGCACCGCGGTCCTCAATTTCTCCACCCTCGACCTGCCGCCGGACGAACTACTGGCCCGCCTCGACGACGTGGTCAAGCAAATGGACGCCGAAGCGGGCGCCGGCCAAGAGGGGACCATCGCGGCCACGTGTCTGTATGCGATCTACGACCCGGTCTCCGGGAGCTGCACGATGGCAAGGGCCGGTCATTTCCCGCCTGCCATCGTCCGTCCAGACGGCCGCGTGGAGATTCTCGACCTGCCCGAAGGACCTCCGCTCGGCGTCGGCGGTCTGCGCTTCGAGGCTGTCGAGCAGCAACTGTCGGATAACACCCAGCTCGTGCTCTACACCGACGGGCTCATCAAGAACCGTTACCGTGATGTCGGGGCTGGCCTGAAGCTGCTGTGCGACACGCTCTCCGGTGCGGGGCTCGACCCGGAGGAGACGTGCCAGACGGTCCTGGAGGCGGTACTCCCCGCCCGTCCAGTCGATGACGTCGCTCTCCTGATCGCCCGCACCCGTACGTTTCCGCATGACCGTATCGCCGAATGGGACATCCCGGCCTTTCCCGCCGCAGTGCCCGACCTGCGCGCCGAGGTGTCCGCGAAGCTGGCCGACTGGAACCTGGGGGAGACGGCATTCACTACCAAACTGATCCTCAGCGAGCTGGTCACCAACGCCATCCGCTATGGGACACCCCCTGCCCACCTGCGCCTTCTGCTCGATACCACCCTGGTGGTGGAGGTCGGCGACAACAGCAGCACCTCTCCGCACCTGCGCTACGCAACGGACAGGGACGAAGGCGGCCGCGGAATCTTCATCGTCGCTCAGCTCGCCGAGCGATGGGGCACCCGCTTCGTCCCCACCGGGAAGATCGTCTGGGCCGAGCAGCCGGCCGCCCCATCAGTTCCCGTCACCCCCGACCTGGCACCGGTCGCGTGACCGGGCTGGACCGTCCGAAGCCCTCGACTTACATTCCGATTGGCACCTGTGAGCGTCGGAGATGACGAGCTGGACGCCGGTCAGACCGCGGGTGATCAGCGACCGCAGCAATGCCAGCCAGCCGGCTGCCGTCCTCGGCGGTGGTGACGCCCGGGCCGAGGATCTCGCGGTGCCCGTCGGCGTTGACGCCGACCGCGATGCTGACCTGGCGATCGCCGAGGCCGCAGCCCGGCTCGTACCACGGGCCCGCGCTGTCTCCGAAAGAGCCGCTTCCGCAGCGGCGCCCGGGCGAGACAAGCCGGAAGAGTCCGTGCCGGTTGATGCTGGTCCGTCGGGCGATGTTCGGGAGATCAACTCTCCGTCCGCGCACGCACCGCTCACGCAAACGGCCCCGGACGAGGTGTCCGAGGCCGAATAGGCCCCTGCCTGGGGAGGGAACCCCAGGTCAGAGCGGTAATGCGTTGTGCCCCGGCAGGCTTCGAACCTGCGACACCCACTTTAGGAGTGCGGGTGTTCACCGGCGCGGCCATGGCTCGACCACGGGAGACGTACCCGAACTCGGCGCTTACCTTCAGACGTTGGGCGCTACGGCCAGGCCGTCAGTGCCTTGTCCACGGCGACCGGGGACCAGCGTGCACCCGGTAAACCCCTATCAGTACGCGGAGTTGACGTTGTCGATGGAGCCGTAGCGGTGGGCCGCGTAGTTGGCGGCCGCGGTGATGTTGGCCACCGGGTCGGTGACGCTCTTGGCGGTACCGGCGACGTGGTAGGTGTTGAAGGTCGGGTCGATGACCTGGAGCAGGCCCTTGGAGGGGGTGCCCTGCTTGGCGTTGACGTCCCAGTTGTTCTGGGCGTTGGGGTTGCCACCGGACTCGCGCAGGATGTTGCGCTTGAGGCCCTCGTAGCTGCCGGGGATGCCCTTGGCCTTCATGATCTGCAGAGACTGCTTGATCCAGCCGTCGAGGCTGTTGGCGGTGCCGGCCGTGGACCGGGTGCCGGTGCTGCTGTCGTGCGAGGACGTCTTGACCACGGAGGAGGCCGACACCTGCGTCGCTTCGGCGGCCTGGGCGTTCGCGGGCATCAGAGTGAGGGCGACGGCCGCCGCGCCGGTCGTGGTGATGCCGGTGAGGGCGAGGGTGCGCAGGCGAGCGATGCGGGTGCGGTTGATCATGGTCATACGGAAGGAACTCTCCACGAAAGGACGTAGTCGGTGCCGGCCGCTGTCGGTCGCGGTGGCGTGGGGCGATGCCCCGGGCTGCGTCGCGAGCGGGCCGATCCGGCGGTGTCCCGCTCGGTCCGGCCGGTGTGTCCCGGCGACGACAGCAATGTTTACGGGCCGGTTGAGCGCGGCGCAATGATGTGACGTACTACCCCACTACGGAGAAAATGTCCTAAATGGGTAAGTTAGAAGTCATCTTCCCTGTTCAGGCATATATGGACCTACGGCCGTCTTTAGGATGTGATCCCGCTCTCGTGGGCAGCGTCACGACTCCGGCCCCTCCAGATCGGGTTTTGCAGCGTTCCGGTTCACCTTGCGGCCCGGTGAGTACCAGCCGGCGGTGGGCGATGACGGCCCCGCCTGACCGCGTACGCGATCGGAAACGGGCACGGTTGTGAGAGATCAGCAGCTCTGATGGGAGATCGCCGTGCACATCTTGATCCTCGATCGTGACCAGCCCCTGATCGACCGCGTCGCCTCACTGCTGCGGCAGCAGGGTTTCGACGTGACAGGCGTCACCCGTGACGAGGAGGCGGTGGCGCGGCTGGAGACTGGCGCGGTCGACGGCCTCGTGATCGGTGGTGGAGTGCCTGAGGAATCGCGGAGTGACTTGCGGACAGCGGCCGAGGAGAGACACATTCCGGTCGTCGAGGGTGCCTTGGCAGGCAAGGATCCAGAGGTCTACGTACGGGATGAGCTCGGGCCGCAACTGCGGGAGGCCATCGACGCCGGGGAATGAGACCCGCGCGAAGGACGGCCTTCTCCTACCGCCCGCCGGACACGGTGACTGTCGTGCCGGTCACGTAGGAGGCCGCCGGTGACATCAGCCGGCCGACCGCCTCGGCCACTTCCCGAGGCTGGGCCGGGCGGCCCATCGGTTGTCTCGGCGAGTTCGGCCAGGTCTGGCGGGGCCATGTCGGTGTCGACCAGGCCGGGGGCCACGGCGTTGAGGTGGCTGCCCTCCTGCGCCACCTCGTTGGCCAGGCCCCGGGTGAGGGTTTCGACGGCGCCCTCGGTCGTTGTACAGGCGACGGCGCCGTGTATCCCACCCATGCGGGCGGCGACCGAGCTGGCATTGACGTCCACCGGGAGCGTTTCAGCTTCTCCAGCGCGGTGCTGACTCTGATCTTCGCGGTGTACGCGCTGGTACTCGGCAGCCGCGACGCCGAGGTCGGTGAAGCCACGGCCCGGCAGCTCACAGACCGAGGGCTGTCGGCCACAGGCATGGAACTGGACGTGACCGACCCCGAGGATGTCCGCTCGGTGGCCGACGAGATCGGCAGGACGTACGGGCGTCTGGATGTGCTGGTCAACAATGCCGGTGTGATGGTCGAAGCGTCCGCCGCCCGGTTGACCGCCGCCGAGTTCCGCTCCGTCTGTGAGCTCAACCTGCTCGGAGCGGCGACCATGGTGCACGAGATGCTGCCGCTCCTGCGCAGCTCCGCGCACCCACGGAACGTGAGCGTGTCCAGCACCACGGTGTCGTTGTCGCTCACCGCAGCCGACACGGACTCGGCGGCGACGCCGCCCACCGCATCGGCTGCTCGGTGTCCAAAACGGCGCTGAACATGCTCACACTCCAGTACGCGCGAGCGTTCGCCGCGGACCCGGATCTCGCGCACATCAAGATCAACGCTGTGACACCCGGCTATGTCGCGACCGACATGAGCAAGGGACAGGGCACCCGGACGGTGTCGGCGAAGGCGCCGTGGTCGTCGTCGCGTTCGCAAATCTCGCCGACGACGGTCCCACGGGCCAGTTCCACAACGACCGCGGCCCGGTGCCGTGGTGGCGCCGACACCCTGCGGCTCACGCTCCCTGTTGGCTTGGCGCACCTGGCGTGGCCGAAGTGACGGTCGGGTACTCGGCCGCCGTCACGGGCACAGGCCGGTGCCCGTCGCGGAAGGCAGGTGGAGGTACCCATGGCTCAGCAAGTACGGGAGATCATGACGTCGGACCCGGTGACGGTGACCGAGACGACGCCGCTCACCGAGGCGGCACGGCTCATGCGGGAGCGGGACATCGGCGACGTCATCGTCGGGGACGCCGACCATGTCCGGGGCCTGGTGACCGACCGCGACCTGGTGATCAGGGCCATCGCCGAGCATCGCGATCCCGACACCACAACCGTCGCGGACGTGTGCAGCACCGACCTGATCACCTGCTCGTCGCAGGACGCGGTGGACCAGGCGGTCCGGCTGATGCGCGACAAGGCCCTGCGGCGGCTGCCGGTCGTCGACGACGGCCACCTCGTCGGTGCCCTCAGCCTCGGCGACCTGGCCGTCGAGAGGGACCCGGGCTCGGCCCTGGCCGATATCAGCGCCGCTGAACCGAATCGCTGAGGGAGCCATTCCGCTCACGGCGGATCGTCGATGGTTCCTTGCCTCTACGACGTATCCGATCCCTCTACGACGTATCCGACGTACGCCTGCACGACACGGCCGTCCGCCGCGATGGAATCGCGGCGGACGGCCGCCTGCCTGACGAGCCGGGCCAACCGAACCGGCTGTAGGTGCCGGTGTACCTGGCCTTTGGTCCGGCTGGCTCGGCCGGCCCGGCCGACCCACGAGATCTTGCTGTCGGTGCCGACGTGCCGCACGCCAGTGCCCACCGGAGTGACGGGCGGCCGCCCGCGTGGCGCGCCGCCGTCGTTCGGGACCGCACGATGCAGAAACTGCCACCAGGCAGCAATTCGCACGACAGCCCTCGGCGACGAGATTCAGGAGGCGTTCTTGGCCACCCGCGTCCACCACCCCTGCCGCGGTCGCGTCACGATGGCTGTCGCGGTCCTGGCCGGCGCCCTTGGCCTGCTCTGTTCCGGCTGCACCCCCGAGGGGCCGGCTGACATCGAGGCGGCCCCGGTGCACTCGCCGGGCGTGAACTGGACGGCGGTGCAACGGGCCATCGGCACGGAGCTGGCCGCTGAGGACGGCGGTGTACACACCGCCGAATGGCTGCGCACCGACCTGCACGTGGTCAACGCGGGCATCACCGAGAGCCCGGGGATGGAACTCGGCGCCGAGGCGTCCTTCCACGAGACGTCGCCCGGCAAGGTCGTCGTGATCGGTGAAGCCACCCTCACCGAGGACGAACTGAGCAAGGTGGCCGACCGCCTGCAACAGGGCGGCGTGGAGATCACCGCGATCCACAAGCACCTCCAGGCGGAGTCCCCCCGTCTGTGGTGGCTGCACTACGCCGCCTACGGCGAGCCGGTGCACATCGCGCACGCCGTGCACGCCGCGCTGGCCGCCACCGGCATCCCCGCGCGCCGGCCGAGCGAGACTCACTCCCCGCTCGCGTTGGACACGGCCGCACTGGACCGCGTCATCGGCGCCAAGGGTGAGATCGAGCACGGCACCTACCACTTCCACGTCCCCGTGACCCAGAAGGTGACCGACACCCGGGCGCGGGTGACCCTGCCGTACCTGATGGAGGCATCCACCCTGCTGATGTTCCAGCCGCTGGGCGCAGGCCGCGCAGCCGTCAACGGTGACTTCGTCATGACGGCCGACCAGGTCAACCCGGTGATCAAGGCACTACGCTCCCGGGGCATCACGATCATCGAGCTGCACAATCACATGCTCCACGAGCAACCCCGCCTGTTCTACCTGCACTTCTGGGCAACCGGGCAGGCCACCGCCCTGGCCCACAGCCTGCGTGCGGGTCTCGACCAACTCCACGCACCCAGCACCTGAGCGGCCCGCGACCACACCCCCGACACCCGCAGTCCGGTACGCAGGCCGCCTGCCACACCCTCTCGATATCCGCAAAGGAGCACATGACATGACTGTCGTTCAGGAGAACGCCGTCGCCGTTCTCGCCGAGATCGTGCACGAGATCGCCGGGATCCCGGCGGAGGACGTCCAACCGGACAAGTCGTTCACCGATGATCTGGACATCGACTCGCTGTCCATGGTCGAGGTCGTTGTGGCTGTCGAGGAGCGCTTCGACGTCACGATCCCGGACGAGGCCGTCAAGAGCCTCCAGACCGTCGGCGATGCTGTCGCCTACATCCTCAGCCACCGGACCTGAGCCGCCGTTCCCCGGACAGACAGCCCTCAGCGTGCGCCGCGAACGTGCGCCCGACGCCGCCGAGTGGGCGCGGCGGTTGCGTACGTTCGTGCACGGCCGGGCGTGGACGCACGCCGAGGGGCCGGTGGCGCCGGTGAGGTCCGCGCTGGGGGCGAAGGCGCCCGAAACCCTTGGCGACACGGCCTTGGCCTGCAGGCGAGTGGCTCCGTGGCATCCGGCCACGGAGCCGCCGCAAAAAACGCGTTGGCGGACCACGGTGACCGTTGCTGGTTTTCCGGGGGCCGTGCGAGAGAACGAGGAGGTGGTACCCGTGAACGCAGTATCGACATGGGTGCTCCCCTCCGGGGTCACGGTCGGGCGATAGGTCGTCCGGGAGCGCCGTTCCAGAGCACTCCCGAAAGCCACGACCGTGCGATTCACTTCTGAGCAGCGCCTCGACGACGGCGTCCTCGAACGCGAGTGAGACCTGACCTGGATCTCCGTTCCCGTCGGCCGGTGTTTCCGTTGAGGGATCCCCTTACGGAACACCTCGCCAGGTCGATCGTCGACGCTGTCCATGCCGTACCGCAGGAACGGGGCGAGAGCTCAGGGGTGATCCGTGCCCGGCCACCGTGAGGGGCCGGTCCCACGTGGCACGGCGGGCACCTGTGGTCAGCCGCGAGGAAGGCCCCCGATCCGGCTTCCGGTCACCTACGCAGAGCCCTCTTGAACTACGGGGTGCCTGCAGCGGACGGCGACGGCCGCGATGTCGTCGTCGAGCCTTCCGCCGCTGTAGTGGAGCAGATCCTGGTGCAGCTGGTCCAGCAGCTCACGGGGCGCTGCCGGGCCGAGCTGCCGCATCCACTCCGGCAGCGGGAAGAACGTGCCGGTGCGGTCCCGGGTCTCCGTCACGCCGTCGGTGTAGAGCAGCATCTGGTCGCCCGAGGCAAAGGTGATGGTGTCGACGTGGTAGTCGTCTCCGAGGAGCGCCGCGAGATTGAGGGGCGGCGAGGGAACGGTGGGCTCAAGGACGCGGATCTCTCCGTTCTGCATCAGCAGTGGTGGGGGATGCCCGCAGTTGAGGATCTTCGCGTGCCCACCGCCGTACGGGATCTCGGCGATCAGAGCGGTGGCGAAGTGCTCCGGCTGGTCCGGGTCGAGGATCGCGACGCTGTAGCGGCACATGCTGGTCTCCAGGCGATGGATGATGCCCCTCAGGTCGGGCTGGTCGTACGCGTTCTCCCGGAAGCAGTTGATCACCGCGGAGGCCGCTCCCACCGCCGACAGTCCCTTGCCGCGCACGTCACCGATGAGCAGCCGAACCCCGTACGGCGTGTCGGCGACCTCGTAGAAGTCGCCCCCGATGCGGGCCTGCTCCTGGGCCGCCAGATACAGCGACTCGATCTCGACGTCCTGGACCCGGCGCGGCAGCGGGCGCAGCAGCACCTGCTGCGCCGCGTCGGCGACGAGCCGGATCTGGAAGAGTGTCTCCTCTCGCTGGAGTCGGAGATGGCTCGTATAGGCGGCCGCCAAAGTGACCGCAACGATCGCAGCCGCCGTGTAGGGCGTTCCCAGATCGGAGTAGACGAAGCTGAGCCCGATCATGACCAGCAGGCAGAACGCCCCCAGCAGGATCGTCGAGAGTACGGGCCACATCGCGGCGGCGAGGGCGGGTGCGGCCGGCAGGAGGCGGCTGAAGGCGATCTCCCTGGGGGTGGCGAAGGCCAGGCCGGCGATGAGGACGGTGAGAAGCAGGGGGGAGAGCAGTACGGGCTCGGGTCGGCCACCGTACAGAGGGCGGTGACGCCGAGGCCGTCCTGTCCTGATCATAAAAGGTATCTTAATGGGGCATAACGGGCTTCGTACCGTGCGACGGGATGGATCAGCGTCAGCCTCTCCCCTGTGGTGTTATCAAGGGTGTATGGAGGTATTTTCCGGGCGTCCTGGAAGCCCGGAACGTCATCCGCCCGTCGGACGCTCACGCGAACGTCGCACTCCCGTGCTGGACCTGCGCAGTGCGGCCGGTCAGGTGTTCCTTCTCCAGGTCCTGATCGTGATCCTGCTGGTCGTGGCCGCGGTGGGGGCCACGGTGCTCCAGACGGCGCGTGACGCTCTGCAACTGGGGCGACGGGAGTCGGTCGTCGCGGCCCAGTCGTTCGCGAGCGCTCCTGGCGTGTCCGCGGCGCTGCAGAGCCGCGATCCGCCGGCGTTGCTCCAGCCTCGGGCCGAGGCGGCGCGGAAGCGTGCGGGTGTGGATTTCGTCGTCGTCATGAACACGAAGGGGATTCGCTACACGTATCCCTATCCGCGGGAGATCGGGAAGAAGTTCGTCGGCACCATCGCACCGGCGCTGAAGGGCCGTACCGTCGTCGAGCAGGCCGGCGGGCCGCCACTGCCCGCGGGCAAGGGGACGGCCGTACAGGCGGTGGTCCCGGTGACCGACGCGCACGGCAAGGTGGTCGGCCTGGTCTCCGCCGGAATCACGGTCAAAGCCGTCGCGGGACTCTGGATGCCCCAGCTGCCGATCGTCCTGGGCACCGGCGCGGCCGCGCTGGCGCTGGCCGTGACGGGAACGACCCTGGTGTCCCGGCGGCTGCGGCGGCAGACGCACGGCCTGGCCCCGGAAGAACTGGTGCAGCTGTACGAGCACCACGACGCGGTCCTGCACGCGGTGCGGGAAGGAGTGCTGATCACCGGCGCCGACGGACGGCTGATGCTGGCCAACGACGAGGCGACACAGCTGCTCGGACTGCCCGCGGACGCGCAGGGGCGCCCCGTACGGGAGCTGGGGCTGCCGGAGCCGATCATGGGTCTGCTGACGTCGCCGGAGTCGGTCACCGATGAGGTCCATCTCGCGGGGGACCGCTTGCTGGCGGTGAACAAGCGGCCGACGTACCCGCAGGCCGACCGGGGAGGCAGTGTGGTGACCCTGCGGGACACCACGGAGCTGGCGGTGGTCACGGGGCGGGCCGAGGTCGCGCGGGAGCGGCTGAAGCTGCTGTACGAGGCGGGGGTGGCGATCGGGACCACGCTGGATGTGGAGCGTACGGCCCAGGAGCTGGCCGACGTGGCGGCGCCGCAGTTCGCCGACCTCGTGACGGTGGATCTGCTCGAAGCGGTGCTGCGGGGGTGGGAGCCCACGGCGGAGGGCTGGCGGCATCTGCGCCGGGCGGCGATCGGCGGCGAGCAGCGGATGATGCCGGTGTATCCGCTGGGCGAAGTGATCACTTTCGCCCGCCGAACGCCGCAGATGCGGGCACTGCAGGAGCGAAGGGTCTTGCTGGAGGCGGATCTGCGGCAGGCACACGGCTGGCAGGAACAGGATCCGGAGCGCGCCAGGAAGGCCCTGGAGTGCGGGTTGCGGTCGCTGATGGCCGTACCGCTGCGGGCACGGAACGTGCCGCTGGGCGTGGCCAACTTCTACCGGACGGCGGATTCCCCACCGTTCGAGCCGGAGGACCTCGCCTTCGCGGAGGAACTGGCCGCGCGGGCGGCGGTGGCCCTGGACAACGCCCGGCGGTTCACCCGGGAGCACGCGATGGCGGTGACGCTGCAGCGCAGCCTGCTCCCGCGCAGGCAGCCGGAGCAGGACGCACTGGAGGTGGCCTGGCGGTATCTGCCCGCGGAGGCGGGCGTGGGCGGGGACTGGTTCGACGTCATCCCGCTGACGGGCACTCGAGTGGCTCTGGTGATGGGTGATGTCGTCGGTCACGGGCTGCACGCGGCGGCGACGATGGGCCGGCTGCGCACCGCGGTGCACAACTTCTCCACCCTGGACCTGCCCGTGGACGAGGTGCTCGGGAACCTGGACGACCTGGTGGTCCGCATGGACAACGAGGAGAACACGGGCGATGCCGCAGACCGCCACGAGGGCGCCGGGGTGGCCGGAGCCACCTGTCTGTATGCGGTCTACGACCCGGTGGCGGAGACCTGCACGATGGCCCGTGCGGGGCACCCCGAGCCGGTGGTGGTGCGCCCGGACGGGACGGTCATGTGCCCTGCCGTGCCGGCCTCCGCGCCCCTCGGTCTGGGCGGCTACCCCTTCGAGGCCGTGGATGTGTCCCTGCCGGAGGGGTCACAACTGGTGCTGTTCACCGACGGCCTCGTGGAGGACCGCACCCACGACATCGACGCCGGGATGAAGAGGCTGCACCGGGCCTTGGCCGGGTCCGGGAACCGCACGCCGGAGGAGACGTGTCAGGCGGTGATCGACGCGGTGAAGCCGTCGCACTCCTGCGACGACATCGCTCTGCTGACGGCACGCACCCGGAAGTTCCCGCCCTCGGGTGTGGCCGAGTGGGACGTGCCACTGGACCCGGCGCTGGTTCCCTCGGTACGGGCGCGCTGCCGGGAGACATTGCTGCAGTGGGGGCTGGAGGACTCCGCGTTCGCCACGGAGCTGATCGTCAGCGAGTTGGTCACGAACGCGATCCGGTACGGCTCCCCGCCGGTCGCCGTACGGCTGCTGCACGGACGCTGTCTGATCTGCGAGGTGTCGGACGGCAGCGGCACCTCGCCGCGCCTGCGGCGCGCGGCCACCACGGACGAAGGCGGACGGGGGCTGTTCCTGGTGGCGCAGTTCGCCCAGCGATGGGGAACGCGGTACACCACCCGCGGCAAGGTCATCTGGACGGAGCAGGTTCTTCACGACGGCACGTCCGCCGCCTCGGGCCTGGCACCGGTCGACTTCCTTCTCGACCAGTTCGACCTCGACCAGTTCGATGATCTCGGCTTGTGAGCCGAACTGACCACCGGATCGCCGCACGCTCGGCATGCCTGTATGCGTGGCCGCTTCGACGGTGTTCCCATACGGACGGAGGCACCGAGATTTGGGACACGTTTTACGCGACGTACGCAACTGTGCCCGGGCCTTCGCTGTCTGACAGGGAGTCGGGCCCGTCAGGGCTGAGGAGCGAGAGAGCGGGGCAGGTCGTGGGACGGCGCAAGGGCGGCATAGGGATCGCACTCGTCACGGCTGCGGTGCTGGTGGGCGCGAGTGCCTGCGGCGGCGGCAGTGACAAGGCGAGCGGGGACGACGCGAAGGCCTCGGGCAAGCCGAGTGCGAGCACCTCCCCGTCACCGACGAAGCCCGCGGGCCCGCCGATGCTGCTGGACACGATCACCCCGCAGGCGGGAACCACGGTCGGCGTGGCCATGCCGATCTCGGTCGTCTTCACGAACCCCGTGGCGGCAAAGGCACGGGCCGCGGTGGAGAAGCACATGAAGGTGAGCGCCTCGCAGCCGGTGGCCGGTGCCTGGCACTGGTTCGGCGACAGGCGCGCCGACTGGCGACCGAAGACGTACTGGCCCTCCGGCACCAAGGTGAAGATCGACGCCGACATGACGGGCGTCGGCAACGGCAACGGACGCTACGGCGTGCGCAACTACACGCACACCTTCACGATCGGCGACGACGTGCGCGCGGACGTCTCGGTGACCGGCCACACCATGAAGGTGACCCGGAACGGCCAACTGGTGCGCACCCTGTCGATCAACGCGGGCAGCGCCCAGTATCCGACGTGGAACGGCACGATGGCCGTCATCGACAAGCAGGAGAAGGTCCACATGACCTCCTGCAGCGTCGGCATCAGCTGCGACAAGGGCAGCCCCAACTACTACGACCTGACGCTGCCCTGGGACGTCCACCTGACCCAGTCCGGCACGTACGTGCACTACTCGACCGGCGACCCCAATCCGGGCAGCGGCAGCGCCCGCGGCTCGCACGGCTGCGTCCACCTGTCCATGTCGGACGCCAAGTGGTTCTACGGCCAGGTCAAGCAGGGCGACCCCATCACCATCACCGGCTCGCCCCGCGCCAAGGCCCCGGCCGACAACGGCTACGCCGACTTCAACCTGGCATGGGACCAGTGGCTCGCGGGCAGCGCGTCCGGGGAGGGGACGACCGCGACGCTGTCATGAGCTGCGGTGGCGGCGCCGGTCGGCGCTCGACGCTGCCTCCCACTCCGGGGCCGGCAGGGCGAGGAGGCGTCCGATCTGCTGCGCGTCCGGCAACGGGCCGTGATCTGGGGCCACTTGCAGGGCCGACACCGCGGTGATGTGCCCCAGTCTGAGCGCCTGGGCCGGGGCGGCTCCCCGCAGCGGGCCCGCGAGGAAGCCCGCGGCGAAGGCGTCGCCTGCGCCGACGGGCTCCATCACCGTCGTCCGTAGCGCCGGCACCGTGTGGACGCCGTCCCCGGTGAAGGCGGTGGCGGCGCGGGCGCCGTCCTTGACCACGAGGATGCGCGGATGCGGAAGCAGGCGCCGCAGACCGGTCACCGCCAGATCCGTGCCCCACAGACCTTGCGCCTCGTCGAGACCGACGAACACGATGTCCGCCCGGTCGGCCAGCCGGCGCAGCAAGGTGGCCGCGGTGCCGTCCGGCCAGAGGGCGGGCCGGTGGTTGACATCGAAGCCGACGGCGAGTGGCCGCAGGGCCGCGGGAGTGCTCAGGGCCCTTGTGACCAGTTCCCGGCAGGGGGGCGAGAGGGCCGGTGTGATGCCGGTGAAGTGCAGCAGACCGGCCGAGCGCACCGGCTCGTGGTCCAGCAGTTCGGGCCCGAGCGTCGAGGCCGCCGAGCCGGCTCTGTAGTGGTGCACGCGCGTGCCGGCCGAGCCGGTGTCCTTCACGAGGAGACCCGTGGAGTGGTGGGCGTCGGTGTGAACGTACGAGACGTCCACTCCGGCGGCGGACACGGCGGCGCGGACCCGTCTGCCCGAGGTGAGCCAGCCCATCACGTACCCCACTATGGAAGGGTGGCGTGTGCGCGGGCCGGAGCGGAGGTGGGCTGCCATGTCGAGCGGTGCCGTGCTCGTGCGCCTCACCGACGACGGGCGGATCCTGGAGTGGTCCGCGCGGGCGGCGTACCTGCTCGGCCGGTCCCGGGAGGAGGCTGAGGGCCGCACCGTGGCCGAGCTGATGGGCGGGGGCGACGGCACCGTGGGACGCGGGACCTTGCTGGCGGGTCTGGGCGCGGTGTCCGTACGGCCGGTGGTCTCCGGCGACTCGCTGACGTGGGAGGTACGCGACGAGCAGGACGACGGCACCGCGGCCCGGGATCTGGCGATCCTGCGGACGCTGTTCGTCCACTCGCCGATCGGCCTGCACGTCCTGGACGGGGATCTCCGCATCGTCCGGTCCGGCAGGGCCATGCGCGAAGCACCGCCGGAGGCGGAGGGCGCCCCGGCCGGCGAGGACTTTCCCGAGGCCCTGGGTCCTGAGGATCCCGAGAAGGAGCGCGCCGTGGCGCGCCGGGTCCTCAGGACCGGGGAGCCGGTGCTGCAGCGCGTCGTACGCGCCGTGCCGAAGCGGGGCACGGGCAGACCCGTGGACTACTCCCTGTCCTACGTGCGCCTCGAAGGGGCGGACGGCGAGGTGCTGGGCCTCGTCGCCTGGGCGCTCGACGTGACCGAACACGAGCGGGCGCTACAGCGGCTGAAGCTCCTGGAGAAGGTCCGCGCCTCGGTAGGCGAGCGGCTGGAAGTCGTGGCTGTGTGCCAGGAGTTGGTGGACGCGATCGCACCGGCGTTCACGGGCATCGTGGTGGTCGAAGTCATCGAGGACGTCATCCGGGGCGACGAGCCGCCGCTGGCTCCGGTGGACCAGGACGTGCCGTTGCGGCGAGCCGCCTTCAAGGGGCTGATTTCCGCTCACCCGGTCGGGGACGTGCGCCGACTGCCGGACGGCACGCCCTTCTCCCGCGTCCTGAACGACCTGCGGACCAGGCTCGTCACCGTGACCAAGGACAGCCCCTGGCTGTCGGCGGACCCGGCGCGGGCCGACGCCATCGTCCGGTCGGACGCGCACTCCCTGATCGTCGCCCCGCTCACCGTGCGTGGCGAGGCGCTGGGCGTGGTCAGCTTCTACCGGCACCGGGACGAGGAACCCTTCGACGAGGCGGACATCCCGCTGACGTCGGACATCTGCGCCCATGCCGCCCTGTGCATCGACAACGCCCGCCGCTTCACCCGGGAGCGGACCATCGCCGCGAGCATCAAGCGCAGGCTCCTGCCGCAGCGGACGTCGGCACCGTCCACGATGGACGTGGCCCCCATGCACATCCCGGGATCGGGTGGTGGAGGCGCGTGGTTCGACGCGATCGAACTGGCCGGGGGCCGGACGGTACTGGTGCTCGGGGACGTGGTCGGCCGGGGTGTCGCCACCGCGACCACGATGGGACAGCTGCGGACGGTCATCCACGCACTGGCCGCGCTGGACCTGGAGCCGAACGAACTGATGGCACGGCTCAGCGACACCGCCGCGCAGCTCGCCTCCGAGCGGGCGGCGCTCCCCGCCGGGGATCCGCTGCACCGTGAGCCGCTGACCGCCTGCTGCCTGATCGCCCTGTACGACTCCGTCGACCACACCTGCACCCTCGTCCGTGCCGGCCTGTCCGAGCCGTACCTGGTCCGCCCAGGGGCAGAGGCGGAGAGACTGCCCACGCCGGCGGGACCGGTGCTGGCCGGCCCCGACCACGCCCCCTTTCCCGCGACCGAGATCCCGATGCCGGCCGGCACCATCCTCGCGGTCGGCACCGAGAACCTGCTGCAGCGCGAACCGCGGCTGCGTACCGTGCTGCGCGAGGGAGCGGAGCTGCCGCTGGAACAGGTCAGCGACACGCTCGCCTACACGCTGCGGGACAACGACCCCGAGAGCGAGAAACTGGTGCTCCTGGCACGCGCCCGAGGGCTGCCCGCCGACCAGGTGCTGACGCTGCCGCTGGCCGGGAACCTCGCGACCGTCCCGGAGGTCCGGGCGACGGTGCTAGGACGGCTCGAAGCGTGGGAGGTCAGCGCGGAAGCAGCGTTCACGACGGAACTCATCGTCAGTGAGCTGGTCGCCAACGCGCTGCGCCACGGCGCGCCGCCGTACCGGTTGCGTCTCATTCTCGACGAGCGCCTGACCTGCGAAGTCCGCGACGCGGGCGACAGCGTTCCGCACCTGAAGCACGCCCGCACGATCGACGAGGGCGGCCGCGGCCTCTTCATCGTCGCGAGCGTCGCCGACGGATGGGGCATCCGCTACCACGCGCAGGGCAAGACGGTCTGGGCACAGCAGCGCCTGGGTATGCCGGGGTAGCCGCGGACGACGGGCACGGTGTCGGCACCGGACTCGTCACCTTGCCGTGGCGCGGTGTGAGGGTGAATCGGGCGGCGCATTATGATCTTCGGCCTGGCCGAGGAGGGGGTCGTATGGCGTTTCGGGAACATGTGGAACGGGTCGCCGGCGAGGTCGTCGGAGCGTTCCCGCCGGATGGCGGGATCTACGCGGTGACGTTTCGTATCGACAGCGTCGATCAGGATCCCCGGTTTCCGTACCTGGCCATCGGATACACGACCGAGGCCGACGCCGCGGCATCGGCGGTGCAAGCGTCGGACGCCTGGGAGGCGCGCTGGAGCTACGCGTTCTTCCCCCGGACGGGGCTCGAAGGGATAAGGAGCGTAGGGCGTGATCCGGAGGGTACGGAGTTGTACCGGCGGGAGGCGGAGTCGCGGGGGCTGTGGTACGAGGACGACGACGAGCCGGACGATCGCGACGAGCGGCTGGTCGAGTGGTTCTACGAGGTGTGCGTCGCAGCCGCTCGGCACCTCCACGACAGTGGCCGGATCGTGGAGGCGCTGGGACGGCCGGTCCCGGTGATTCTGTACGACATGTTCGACCCGGACTCGATGTTCCGGCTGACCTCGCACGCCAACCCGGCGGAGCTTGTCACCGAGTTCATGACCGAGGACCCAAGCTAGACTTCCGCACTCAGCTCACTCGAACGAGTGCTGTCCAGTGCCCCTGAGACGCTCGGGCGTTCAATCACCCTCGCCGAGAGCGCACGCGCCTGCGCGCGTGAGCCGGCACCGGCGCGGTGTCGTTCGCGCGGCACGGCGTCAACCGCGGTGTCCACCCTGACTGCAGGCGGGCGCGGTGGTGCATCGGAGGCCACATTCCACTGGTTTGGTCAATATTTACTTTTCCGGAATCCGTCTGCATAGTGGCGCCTCGAAATACTGGTGGGTTGAGCCGAGGGGCCCTTTCTTGTCTCAGATCAACGATGGTGCCGCGCGCGAGGTGGAGCTTGAGCGAGTTCAGGTTTCCGTCATAGGCGAGCTGTTCGACGAGCGGCTGGCCGAAACGCGGGAGCAGCTGGCGAGCGTGCTCGCGTCGCCGTCCGACGGCGCGGGCGAGGCGTACGAGAGGGAGGTGGCGGCGGGGCGGCTGGCGCGGGAGGTGCGTCGGCTGGAGGGGAGCGAGGACGGTTTGGTCTTCGGGCGGATCGACCTGGCGGACGGGACCGTTCTGCGGATCGGGCGGCTGGGGCTGCACAGGGATTCGGACGAGCTGCCACTGCTGGTGGATTGGCGGGCCGAGGCCGCGCGGCCCTTCTATGAGGCGACGCCGGTTCATCCCATGGGGTTGCGGCGGCGCCGCCATCTGCGCCTGGCGGGCCGCACGGTGGTGGGGGTGAGCGATGAGCTGCTTGACGGCTCCGCACCCACCGGACAGGACGTGGTCGGCGACGGTCCGTTGGCGGAGGCGCTCCAGGAAAGGCGCACGGGACGGATGGGTGCGGCGGTTGCCACGCTGCAGGCCGAGCAGGACGCGATCGTCCGGTCGCCGCACCGCGGAGTGACGGTGGTGCAGGGTGGTCCGGGCACCGGAAAGACGGTGGTGGCGCTGCACCGCGCCGCGTATGTGCTGTACGCGTTCCCGAAGGCAGCCGAGCGCGGCGTGCTCGTACTGGGCCCCAACGCCCGGTTCCTCGACTACATCTGTCAGGTCCTGCCCTCGCTCGGAGAGAACGACGTCGTCTTGGCGACATGCGAGGAACTGGCCGACGTCGTACCGGGCGCCGCGGACTCCGTCGAGGTGGCGCGCCTGAAGGGGAGCGCCGCACTGGCCGACGCGCTGGCCGCCGTTGTCCGCTCGCGTCAGGCCCCGGGCGGCGCCTTCGACGTGCGGGTCGGGCAGGAGTGGATTCGTCTGCAGGACAGGGAGGTGGCACAGGCGCGGGAGTCGGCGCAGACCAGCGGTCTCGCGCACAACCGGGCGCGTCGGCTGTTCAAGGAGCTGCTGGTCGACGCCCTCGTCCGAGAGCTCGCCCGCAGTGGCGCCGAGGCGCTTGACCGTATCGACGCCCAGGTCGCGGAGCTGACCGGCCTCGACCTCGACCGGGCAGCGGCAGCGGACCTGCGCCGCCTCGGTCTTGACGACGCCCCCGCCACGGGTGCCGACGAGTTCGACGCCGACGCCGTACGCGCCGACCTCCTGGACGATTCCTTGCTCGATCAGGCAGTCGATGACCTGTGGCCGCGGCTCACGCCCGGCGACGCCGTCCGCGCCCTGCTGACGGACGGCGACGCGCTGGCCGCGTACCTGCGGCACTTCACCGACGACCAGCGGGCCCTGCTGTGGCGAACGCCCGATGCGCCCTGGACGGACGCCGATGTGCCGCTTCTCGACGAGGCGGCCGGGCTGGTCGACGGCCCGCCTGAGCACGCCTTCGGGCATGTCGTCGTCGACGAGGCGCAAGAGGTCACCGCGATGCAGTGGCGGATGATCGTGCGCCGCTGCCCGGGCAGGTCGATGACACTGGTCGGGGATTTCGCCCAGGCGGGCCCGACGACGGTGGCCCGGGACTGGAGAGAGGCACTCGGCCCGCACCTCGGACGGCGCTTCGATCTGCGCACCCTGACCGTCAGCTACCGGACCACTCAGGAGATCCTCGCCGCCACAGGGGACTTGCTCGCCCGGATCGCCCCGGGCCGGCCGCCGATCCGATCGATCCGGCGCGGCGAGGTGCCTCGAACCCTTGCCGTGGCCCCCGAATCGCTCGTCACGGCCCTCGAGCGGGAGCTGCGCGAGCAGGGCGCCGCGTACCCGGGCGAGTTGGTCGGGGTGATCTGCGCCGACGGCAGGACGGAGCAGCTCGCGGCGGCCGGGATCGAGCGGTACGCCCGACTGCTGCCGGCCTCACAGGCGCGTGGCTTGGAGTTCGACGCCGCCGTCGTGGTCGACCCGGACGAGATCATCGCCGCCCGCCCCGGGGGCGAACGCGACCTGTACGTCGCCCTCACCCGGGCCACCAAGCGGCTGTGCACAATCACCGTCCCGCGGCCCTGATGCGGCAGCCGACTGAGGTGACCCGTGGTCCGAAGCCCCCACCTGCGGCGGCCGGTTCACCGAGATCGTGTCCAACCTGACCGGGTCAGGCGGGCTGCCACAGCTCGACCCGATTGCCCTCAGGATCGGTGACCCAGCCGAATCGACCGACACCCTCCATGTCCTGCGTTTCCTCGGCCACGTCCGCTCCCCTGGCGCGCAGTTGGGCGAGCATCGCATCCAGGTCGCGGACCCGAAAGTTGAGCATGGTTTGCTGGGTGCGGGACCCGAAGTAGTCGGTCTCGGACTCGAACGTCGCGAACACCGTCGGCCCGGCTGCCTGGCGCCACACTCCGTGCTCATCGACGTCCAGGCCCAGGCAATCGCGATACCACGCGCTCAGGGAGGCCGGGTCGGCGGCCCGCAGGAAGTATCCACCGATTCCAAGCACACGTTCCATGCCGCCATCTTGCCAGGACGGCGATCGGGCGGGCGGGTTGAACCGCCCGCCTTCGACCGCGAGAGCTGCAAGGAAGCACCGTCTTGCGGAGTGCGCCCGGAGATCAGTTGCCAGGTCGGAAGCGGAGCGCCGACCAGGTGTCGTCGATGGCGATCTGCCGCACGGCCCGCACGCCCCGCTCGGAAAGCGCGGCAGCCAACGTGTCCCGGTTCAGATCCGTTCCGAGCTTCCCGCCCTTCGGGTACGCCACCCAGGCGAGGGCATCGCGCTGCGCGGCGGCGAGCGCCGCCTGCCCCTCCGCCCCGAGGAGATCACCCGAGGTGGTCACGAAGACGAGCACCGCATCGGCCGAAGCCGCGTCCCCCGCGGCCTCCTCCAGCTCCAGCTGGACGTCGTTGGGCTTGCCCAGGACTACGACACTCTGACCGGGCTTGATCTGCAGCTTGCTCATGACGGTCACGTGCCCGATCCTGCCACCCTCAGGACCACCCCGCGCACCTCCCGGCAGGGTGAGCCTCAACCGTCAAGAGCCGTCCGGACGACGGTGGTCCAACAGCCGCCGTCCGGATTCCTGCTTCTTCGGCCGGCGGCTCAGCAACCGCCGCAGTTGTAGTACAGAACGTCCCAGTGGCTTCCCTCGTCGGTGTAGACGTTGCCGGCGCCCGACGTCCACATCGGGTAACCGTCACCGCGCAGCCCGGAGTAGCTGAAGTTGCTCTTGATGTAGTTCCCGATGCAGGTGTACTTGCTGTAGTCGAGCTTGTAGCCGTTCCAGTGCGAATACGTGCCGGAGGCGTGCCCGACCTCGGTGCCGCCGGTGATGTTCAGGGCACAGCCGCTGGCACGCTTGAGCGTCTGGGCACCCTGAGCGGTGGCGAGGTTGAGCTGCTCGAACGAGGTACAGGTCGAGTTGTAGCGGTCGGAGCAGTTACCGGAGGAGGACCAGGTGATGCCCACCTCACGGAACATCTGGGTCGCGGTGGCCTGACTGATCTTGGTGACGGCGAAGGCGTCGGTGGCAGTGCCGAGTACCGCGACACCGGGGGCGACGACAAGGGCGAGAGCGGTCAGTGCGGAGCGGACCTTCATGAGGAGCCTCCTGCTCATGGCCGTGCTTCCTATGGGGCGGCTGTGCAGGTGGTGCCACGAGATGATGCCAGAGTTCTCCGCGCGCCTGCCAGAGGGATGACCGGGTCTCGAGCGCAGCCGGAGCGGCTGCGCGGGCAACACGCGGCGTGGGCACGTCAGCCGGGAGTGAGGCAGGCTTCGAGGGCGGCTCGCTGTTGTTCCGGCAGGTGGTCGCCCAAGGGCACCTTGCGGGGGCTGTGGTCGCCTTCGCAGATCCAACTCCGCTCATCCTGGTCGAACCACCAGTCCTGGGCGCCCCACATGGGGTGCCCCTGGAGCAGCTGCCTGGCCAACGGCTCACTCGACTCGGGAGCTCCCTGAGCGACCAGGGCCTGGACCACGGCTGCCACGGCTCCCTCCGGGAGCGCGGTGTCGCCCAGGACCGGAAGGAGGAGAAGGAGCCGGGCATGGGGGTCGGTGACGCCCATGGCGTCAGCCGGTGCCGGCAGCAGGGCGGCGAGCTCGGGCCAGCACAGCCCTGGGCCGACACGGTCCTCATCATCACTGGCCAGGACGAGATCCAAGCTCCAGTCGGGGTGCGTGAGGAAGTAGTCCGCGCTCGTGAACTCCTCGTCACTGTTGTAGTGCACGACGATCGCGAATCCGCCGGCCAGGGGCACCGTGAACACGGGCCACGCTGTCGGGTCGTGCAGCTTGTCCAGCATGGCGTCCGCGTCGGCCGGGTCAGCGCCGAAAGCTTCCGGCGAGAAGCCCTCCGACAGGTCCGCCAGGTGCGCGGACCAGAAGCCTGGCTCATCCAGGAGGGGAAGCCCGTCCACCACGGGCGACAAGGAGTACAAGTGCCGTGCCATCACCATGCCGGGATTCTCCTCCTGCCCGGTCAGGACGTTCGCAACCCCCTGTGCTCAAGGGCAGCCGGCTTGACGGTATGTCAACGTGAGGTGTCACCACGCCGCACTCCAGGGCGGGACCTGTCGGACCGCGACTACGTGTATGTGCGGGCCGATGGCGCACATCCCAAGCTCCGGCTCGGGCAGGCGCACTCGTGCGCGCTGGTCCTGTGCCGGGCATCAGCAGTGTTGGTTCACACATCACCGGGACCAAGTCGTCAGAGGTCAGGTCGGCGGGCACGACCTTGGCGTCGCGGGCCCGCTCCAGCAACTCGCCGACAATAGAATTTTTCTTGACAGGAATATCTGTCGGACGCACTCTGGAACGGTGCTGGACATCGCTGTGATCGAAGAACCCGCCGCGGCCGAGGCATCCCTGGACCCGATACGGTCCCGGATCCTCGCCGCCCTGGCCGAACCCGGCTCGGCCGCCATGCTGGCCACTCGCCTGGAGCTCCCCCGGCAGAAGGTCAACTACCACCTGAAGGAACTGGAGCGTCACGGCCTGGTGGAACTCGCCGAGGAGCGGCGCAAGGGCAACGTCACCGAACGGATCTACCGCGCCACCGCCGCCTCCTACGTGATCTCCCCCACCGTTCTGGCCGCCGTCAGCCCGGACCCCTCCCGCTCACCTGACCAACTCTCCGCCCACTGGCTGCTGGCGCTGGGAGCCCGGCTGGTGCAGGAGGTCGGGTCCCTGCTGACCGGCGCCTCACGAGCCCGGAAGCGGGTCGCCACCTTCGGTATCGACACGGAGGTCCGCTTCGCCTCCGCGGCAGACCGCACGGCATTCGCCGAGGAACTGACCCAGGCCGTCGCGGCCCTCGTCAGCCGCTACCACGACGAGACCGCCCCGGGCGGCCGCAGCCACCGTGTGGTCGTCGGACTCCACCAGATCCCCGACCGGCAGCCGGGCGACGCGGGCAAGCGGACCGAACCAGAGCAGTCCGGGGGGACGGACGCAACTGAACCCGACGCAGGACAGGACGACTGACGATGACACACCCGTTCGAGATCGAGCTGGAGACGACGCTGCCGGCGAGCCCGGAACAGGTCTGGGAGGCGATCGCCACCGGACCGGGGATCGACTCCTGGTTCATGGGGCGCAATGACGTGGAACCACGCGAGGGCGGTGTCGCCGGCATGGAGACCGGCGGCCATCGCGAGGAGGCGGTGGTCACCGCCTACGAACCCGGCAAGCGCTTCGCCCTCCGCACGGCCACCGGCGCGGACGGCCGCTTCATGGCCTTCGAGTACCTCATCGAAGGCCGGGACAAGGGCAGCACCGTGCTCCGCGTCGTCCACAGCGGCCTGCTCGGCGACGACTGGGAAGACGAGTACGACGCGCTGCGCCGCGGCTGGCCCTTCCATCTGCACACGCTGGGCCAGTACCTGGCGCACTTCAGGGGCCGCACCGGCGTTCCCGTCTTCGCCATGGCCATGCCCGGCGAGCGTCCCTCAGGGGATGTCCGGGCGGCGCTGACCAGCGCTCTGTCACTGCCGACCTCGATCACCGTGGGCACGCCGGTGCACGCGGAGCCGGCGGCCCTGCCGGCCCTGGACGGCGAGGTGGTCTGGGCCGACGACGAGCGCTTCGAGATCCGCACCGGGGACGGGATCTACACCTTCCACCATGGCACCAGCGGCGGCCCGGTGCTGATGTTCCATCACCTCTTCGGGCCGGACACGGATGGCGCCGAGGCCGCCTGGCAGCAGTGGCTGACCCAGCTCCTCGGCTGACGCCCGCACACAACTCCTCCGCTCCGACCAGGCCAGTCGAACAACCCATATGAGAAAAGGAATCACGCATGCGCACCCTGATCAGCACCGCCTTCATCTCGCTCGACGGCGTCGTGGAGGCCCCCGGCGGCGAGCCCGGCTACCGCAACTCCGGCTGGACCTTCAAGGACGTCGAGTTCGTCCCCGAGGCATTCGAGATCAAGGAACGAGAGCAGCAGGAAGCCACCGCCATCCTGCTGGGCCGGGTCAGCTATGAGGCCTTCAGCCCGGTGTGGCCGGACATGCCGGAGTTCGCGCACTACAAGACGATGCCCAAGTACGTCGTCTCCACCACCCTCACCGAGGACAAGCTGGTCTCCAACTGGGGCGCGACCACCATCCTGCGCTCACTCGACGAGGTCGCCGACCTCAAGAAGACCGAGGGAGGCCCGATCATCGTCCACGGCAGCGCCGCGCTGAACCACAGCCTCTCGGACGCCGGCCTGATCGACCGCTACCACCTGCTCGTCTACCCGCTGCTGCTCGGCGCCGGCAAGCGTCTGTTCAGCACCACGGACAAGGACACCCAGAAGCTGAAGCTGGTCGAGCACGAGGTCTACTCCAACGGCCTGCACAAGCAGGTGTTCGACGTGGTCCGCTGACCAGCTCCGCCGGCTGCCTCCTGCTGCGCAAGCGTGTCCTCACGTCCTGATCGACCGGCGGGCACGGCGGTTGTTCCAGCTGAGCCGACGGCCCTGCCGTTCCACTGCACTCTCAACCCGGGCTACTGGGGGGAGTCGTGGGGCATCTCCGTCGCGCGCGACGTGCTCATGGATGACGAGGACGCGGTCATCGGCGCCGTCGACGCCAACCGGCTGCGGGGACGGGCACCAACGGGCGCCGGTACCGCGCTGCACGACAGCTCGTGTGCCTGGCGCACCGCAGGTACATAGCGCAGGCCAGAAGGAAGGTCATCCGCCCGGTCGGCACAAGGGCGCCTGTCGGGCGTGCGGCCACCAACCGTCGAGCCGCCTGCGCACGTTCAGCTTTCACCACAGGCGGCTGGACGGTCGTGCCCGGGTGCCGGGCGGATGCCGGCGCGGAGGTGGTGTCTAGTAGATGCTGACGCCGTAGGCGCTGAGCGCCTCGGGCACCGGCTGGTAGAACGTCGTGCCGCCGGTGGTGCAGTCGCCGCTGCCGCCGGACGTGATGCCGAGCGCCTTCGTCCCGTCGTAGAGGGGGCCGCCCGAGTCACCGGGCTCGGCACAGACGGTGGTCTGGATCATGCCGCTGACCGTGCCGCCGCCCTGGTAGCGGACACTGACGTTCAGCGCGGTCACCGTGCCGCTGTGGGTGCCGGAGGTGGAACCGGTGCGCTTGACCGCCTCGCCGACGTAGGCGTTCGCCGCACTGTAGCCGCCGGGGTGGCTCAGAGCGGTGTTGTCGTAGCGGACCAGGGCGTAGTCGTTGCCCGGGAAGTCGTAGCCGATGGTCGGGCCGATGAGGGTGGTGTGGGCCTGGTTGGTGTACCAGGTCTTGGCGACCTTGCCGCAGTGGCCCGCGGTGAGGAAGTAGTACGTACTGCCGCTGACCACGTTGAAACCGAGCGAACAGCGGTACTGTCCGCCGTAGATGGCGTTGCCGGCGCCCAGCAGCGGCCGGAAGACGCCGTCGGCGTGCCGGACCTGCACAGCACCCAGGTCGCCGGCGGCGGCCTTCTCGATGCGGGCTATCGCGGCCTTGGTGACCGTACTGTCGGCGGTGACGACGACGCGTCCGGATGCCCGGTCCACGTACCAGGCGGTGCCGTCGACACCGGCCCGGGCGATGTTGTCCGAAACGCGGGCCAGCTGTGCCGCGCCGCGAACCGGGGAGCTTGCGGCACCGGCGGTGGGAACTCCCGCCAGGGTGGCGGCGACGAGGCCTGCGGCGACGGCGAGCAGACGGGTGCGTTTGGTTCTCACTGATCCTCCTCTTGGGAAGCGCGAGGCCCTACGGGGTGGGGGCCCGTGAGATGAGCCAGAACGGCGTGTTTCTGACATGCACCGATCAGTGAGAATGCCGCCGTAGAGCCCCGCGCACAAGAGACTCACAGCAACGGAATCCCGGCACCCGTGACGGCCTCGCGAGCACCGGCTCACAGCCGGCCGTCGGCCCGGCGCGCGACGGCGTGCAGCGGGAGGTCCTTCCCGGCCTGCGTGAAGGCGAGTTCGCCGACGACCGCCAGGACGTTCGGGAAGCCTTGCCGGCTCGTTGCCGGACGTCAACGACACGGCTCCCGGCTGGTCGGACGGTGGGTGCGCCAGGGCCACGCCGGGTCGGGATCGCATGGCCACAAGGCTGTACTTGGCCGACAATCGCCGCTGGTCTTCAGCCCATCGGGATTCGTCGCGAATGAAGGAGGCGGACGATCTGCCCGGAGCAATACGTGCATTGGAGGATCTTGTCGCGGAGCTGAACACCTCAGTCGGCCCCGATCACCCGGCGGCCCTCATGGCGCGCATCCGGATCGCCGCTTGGCGCGGCATCGCAGGTGAACACGCCGTCGCAGTCCAGGAGCTGGACACCCTCGTGGCCGACATGCGGCGCGTGGGAGGGGACGACCATCCGGCCGGCAACCGACCGTAATGGAACTCAAAGGTGACCGGTGCCCGCGCCGCCGAATGCCGGCGTCCGCGCCGGGCGGGACGGCGTCGCGGCCGGTGGCGACACCATCGACAGCGCCCTGGGCGAGGGGCTCCGAACGGTTACCCCGCTCCCCCGGTCACGCCGGAAGGACACGGCCGACCGAGGCCAGCCGGGCGCAGCTTCCCAAAGCCCGCACCCCGCCACAGCGAGTCCGCCGGTCGGATCGGTGCGGTGTGGCAGCCGGCGGTGCGGGTGCCGGTGCCGGTTCACTGCGACGTCGGTCTGGAGTCCATGCCGTGATGACGAGGGTCGCCGTACGGGTGAAGGGTGTCCGGCGTTTTCCGGGCTCCAGCGCCTACGGCTGCGCCGATTGGCGGCTACTCGCGGCCAAGCGGCACCACAGTCCGTTCACACGGGCATGGATGGGCAGGAGGTGGGTGCCGATGGCGAGTGATGACCTGATCATGCGCGTGGACGAGGGCGGGCGGGTGACGCAGTGGAGCCGTTCTGCGCAGGAGATGTTCGGGTGGGCTGCCGAGGAGGCCGTCGGCCAGTCCGTCGCTGCTCTTGCGGGTGAGGCCGCGGCCGATGAGCAGTGGCGTCGGGCGCGGGTCGAGGATGCCGGCGCTGTGCTGGTGAAGCCGGTGCTGGCAGGTTCTTCAGTGGTGTGGGAGGTGCGTGCCGCCGCCGATGCCGTCTCTGCGAGAGACTTGTCGATCCTGCAGGCCATGTTCACCCAGTCTCCGATGGGTCTGCACGTGTTGGACGACCAGTTGCGCATCGTCCGAATGAACACGCCGACACGCGCGCTGCATGGCGCGCCGATTGCCGGACTGCTGGGCCGGGTCTTCACCGAGGCGTATCAGTTGGCCAATCCGCGGGAGGAAGAGGCTGCGGCACGCCGGGTCCTGGAGAGCGGGCAGCCGGTGGTGAACCGGCTGGTGCGCGGGGTGACGGGGCTGAACAGCCGGCACCGCAGCATCTATTCCGTCAGTTACGTGCGTCTGGAGAACGATCGTGGTGAGGTCTTGGGGCTGATGGCCGCCGCAGTCGACGTGACCGACCGTGAGCGGGCCCTGCAGCGTCTCGCCGTGCTGGAGGAGGTCCGCAAGCGGGTCGGGGAACGGCTGGATGTGATCGCCGTCAGCCAGGAACTGGTGAATGCCGTGGTACCGGCCTTCTCGGGGATCGCGGTGGTGGAGGTGATCGAGGATGTGGTGCGAGGTGAGGCGCCCCCGCTGGTCCCCGTCGATCGCGGTGTGCCCCTGCGTCGGGCAGCGTTCCAGGGAAGGGTGTCGGCCTATCCGGTGGGTGATGTACGGCACCTGCCGTACGGGACTCCGTTCGCTCGGGTGCTGACGGATCTGCGGCCGCGGCTTGTGTCGGTGGACGAGGACAGCATGTGGCTTGCGGCTGATCGGGCCCGGGCCGATGCCATCAGACACTCCGGTGTCCACTCCTTGATCGTGGCCCCGCTGGCCTTGCGGGGCGAGGCGCTGGGCGTGGTGAGCTTCTACCGGCACGAGGACGAGGATCCCTTCGAGGAGGGCGACATCGCGCTTGCGTCCGATGTGTGCGCGCACACGGCGCTGTGTATCGACAACGCCCGCCGCTACGCGCGGGAACGGACCATCGCGGCGACGCTGCAGCGCAGGCTGCTTCCCCAGCGGCCGGCGGTCCCGTCCACCGTGGAGATCTCCCACCTGCACATTCCTGGCGCCGAGGGCGGTGGCGACTGGTTCGATGTCATCGCGCTGGCAGGGGCGCGGACGGCGCTGATCGTCGGCGACGTCACCGGACGAGGGATCGCCGCGGCGACCACGATGGGACAACTGCGGACCGTCATCCACTCCCTGGCCGCACTGGACCTGCAGCCGGATGATCTGATGGCCCGCCTGAATGACACCGCCGCCCGACTGGCCGCCGAACGTGCCGCGCTGCCCGCAGGCGACCCGCTGCACCACGAGCCGCTCACTGCGGGCTGCCTGATCGCCCTCTACGACCCGGTCGAGCTCCGATGCACCATCGTCCGCGCCGGGCTGTGTGAGCCTGTCGTGGTGTACGCCGACGGCAGCTCGGCCACTCTGTCCGTGTCTGCGGGCCCCCTGCTCGCCGGCACCGGCAACGCCCCTTTCCCGGCGACCACGGTCGACCTTCCCGTAGGCAGCACCCTGGTGATCGGCACAGCGCCACTGGCCGAGAACCTCCTGGCGCCGTCCGCGCCACTGCGGCCCCTCCTGAGCGAGGGCGCAGACCGACCGCTGGCCGACCTGTGTGACACGATCGCGTACGCGCTCACCGACGACACCCGGTCGGTAGAGGCGCTCATGCTGCTCGCGCGCACCAAGGCGCTGCCCGCGGACAAGGTCCTCACGCTGCCCTTGCCCGCCGGGCCCAAAGCCGCACCGTACGCACGCGCAGCGGTCCGCCGCCAGCTGCAGGAGTGGACCGTCGACCCGGAAACCGCGTTCACCACCGAACTCATCGCCAGCGAACTCGTCGGCAACGCGGTCCGCTACGGAGCCCCGCCCCTGCGACTGCGCCTGATCCGCGACCGATCCCTGACCTGCGAAGTCAGCGACGCCTCCACCAGCGCGCCCCACGTCAAACACGCCCGCACCATCGATGAGTCCGGACGTGGGCTGTTCATCGTCGCCAGTCTCACCGACAGCTGGGGCACCCGCTACCACGACCAAGGCAAGACCGTCTGGGCACAGCAGCCCACCGAGGTGACATGAGAGTGTCACACCCGCCGCCGAACCGTAACGAGGAGACATCCAGTGGCAACGGGGGCCGACTACACCTCGCCGGTGGCGAACAGCTCCAAGTGCCCGCACTTGGGGCAGCGGTACGCCTCTATCTGCCGCCGGGGTCGGCCCCTCCGCTTGGCACCCCCGAACATCCCCCGCTCCAACGCACCTTCGATCCAGCGCGCGTAGCCACGCGAGTGCTCGCCGGCATCCTCGATGAAACCTTCTGACAGGCCGACGGTTCCACATTGCGTGCACGTGTAGTTGCTCATCCGGTGAGTGTAGAAAAGGGTGCGTGTCCGAGTAGGGCAGATGCAGGCTGAGGGCGGCCTTGACCAGGCTCGTGATGCGGGTGGTCGAGCAGCGGAGCTTGCGAAGGAGCCGCCATGTCTTCAGGGTGGCGACGACCTGCTGAGCCACGGAAAGGCCGTCCCAAGGGCCGCAGGCGGCCAGGAGAGTATGGCCTGGGCGTAGCCCGCGCGGGCGGCAGCCGGCCCCGCGTGTGTCGTCCGCCGTGTTGCGGCCCATTGCGCGGCGCGCGACGCGGTCCGGGGACAGCAGGATGGCGCGCGCGCCGCTGTCGGACAGTTCCGCGGCCTGCTGCGAGGCGCTCGGATGCGGCCCGACCGCCCGGGGGACCGGCACGACCGCCAGCACCCGGCGGTGCCCGCGTGCGAGCTGCAGGTGGGTGGTCGAACGACTGCCGCCGTCCATCCAGCGCCGGCCCGCCACGGTGACCGGCGGCCATACGACGGGCACGGCGCAGCTCACCGCGACCGCTGCGCGCAGTGTCACTCCGGAGCGTGAGTCGCAGACCGCGGCACCAATGACCTCATGACCACGAACCTGGAAGGCGTGACGTCCCTGGAGGCGGTCCACGCCCACAACCGTGAAACCATCGACGAGCTGCTCCAACGCGTCAGGAGCAGGAAACCGTTCGCCCGGACCTCACCACCGAGGCCCTGCTCTTCACCCTGGCAGCACTGGGGAGGGCCGTTCGCCCGCTCACCACGGTCGCCCCGGAGGCCTGGCTCCGCCCGCTCGCCCTGCTCCTCGACGGCCTTCGCACCAGCCCGTGCGCGCTCCCGCTGCCCGCACCGGCCCTCACTTCCGGCCGGCTCGGCCAGGTGCTGCTCAGCCTTGGCCCGCACAGGCGGCGTTGAGGGTGCCCTGACTGACACGGTTGCCCCGATGGGCCTGCCGTCACTGCTTGGCGCCGAAGTCCTGCGTCCACCACGGGCCGCCCGCACCCTTGTGAACACCCACGCCGATGTCCTTGAACGAGCAGTTGAGGATGTTCGCCCTGTGGCCGGGACTGTTCATCCAGGACTCCATGACCGCTGCGGCGGTCTGCTGGCCTTGGGCGATGTTCTCGCCGTACGTGGACCAGTGATAGCCGGCGGCCGTGATGCGCTGTCCGGGGTCGACGCCGTCCGGGTTGGTGTGGTCGAAGAAGTGACGAGCGGCCATGTCGTCGGAGTGCCTCTGGGCCGCTTGTTGCAGTTGCGGGTCCTCGGTGAGGGGGCCGCAGCCGACGCCTGCCCGCTCCTTGTTCACGAGCGCGACCACCTGGCCGACGGCGTCCGTCCGGTCCGGCAGTGGCTGCACTGTGCTCGCCGGGGTCGCGGCCGGTCCGGCGGACGGCCGGTGGGTGGGCCCGCTCTTCTTGCCGCGACCCACTGGGTTCGCAGCCCGCGACCGCTTCGGCTTCGCCGGGGACGGGGAGGGCGAGGCCGACGGCGACACACCAGCGGTACTGGGCGTGGCGAGGTCCAGGGCGGGGGCGGCAGCTCTTCGCTCCACGCCCGCGGTGTCGCGGCCGGATCCGGACTCTGTACCGAAATACCACAGACCACCACCGACGACGCAGGCCGCGACGACGGCCCCTCCCGCCGCCCGGCGCCGCGTGCGCCGGCGCCGACGGGACTCGCGGCGCGAGCCGGTCCCGCCCCGTATGCCGCGTCGCGCAGCGCCCGGGTCCGATCCGGTGTCGCCCTCGGTGACCCCCAGCGCTGCGGCAGAACCTGCCGGGACAGCACTCCCGGAAGAGGCAGACACCTTGGCGAGCAACGCAGTCGACACCGCGACCAGCGCCAGACCGGCAAGCAGCCCTTCCGCGGGCATCAGACCGCTCCACAGTCCACTGCAGCGGCTACAGCCGCGCGCATGCCGGGCTATTCGCTTACGCCACAGAGCCGATGGCCTGCCGTCCCAGGAAGCCAGCACGATGCGGAGCTCCTCGCACCGTGGCCGTGCGTCGAGCGCTCGTACGACCACGCGGGCCGCCTCGAGCTGCGCCTTCATCCGCTGTACGCGGACCGCTGTGTGCTGGGGCGAAAGGTCCAAAGCCGCCGCCACCTCGGTCCGGGTGAGCTCGCCGGCACACTCAAGCCACCACAGGGACAGCAGTCCCCGATCATCGGGCTCCAGCCAGCGGGTCGCCTGCGCCGTCTCCTGACGCTGTCCGGCGAGCTGGAGTTGCACCACCGTGAGGTCGACGAAGTCAGCACCCGGATCGGCCAGTTCCTCGGCCTCCTCCATCGTGCCCGGGGCGAAGCGCCGGTTCTGCCAGTGGGCCCGGACCTGGTTCATCGCGATCGCCACGAGCCAGGAGCGAAAACGCTCGGGAGTACGCAGCTCGCCAAGCCCGTTCAGGGCGCGCAGCATGGTGTCCTGCACCACGTCGTCGACATCCACCGAGCCGTTCAGAGCCCGGCCCACAATGTTGTAGACCAGCGGGAGGTAGGCGTTGACCAGCGCGTCCTGGGCTTGGGTGTCGCCCTCCCTGGCGGCCGTGACCAGTACCGCTGTCTCCACCGCGTCCTGCGTACTCATGCACATGCTTCCTGTCATCGAGGCCGAACGATTGTGTCCGATACCTGGGAGATCACTCGATGCGCCCCGGATAACAGTTCTTCGAAAGTGAGTTTCAGTTCGGGTGTCGTCGACAGGGGCAGCGGCTCAGCACGGACCCAGGTGGTCAACCGCGCGCCGCGCTCCTCCAGAAGTCCCGCATCAGCGGCGTTGGTGTCGGGTTCTCCATCGCCACCTGCGTCAGGAGGATCGCGACCACGCCCGTGGCCGGGACGATGTGTGCCGTCGTCCCCGTGCCGCCCACCCAGCCGTAGCGGCCGGGGACGTTCCAGGGTTCGGCCGAGGTGACGTCGACCTGGCCGCCGTAGCCCCAGCCCTGGCCTTCGAGGAAGAGGGTGGCGGCGGCGCGCTGTCCGGCCGTGAGGTGGCTGGTGGTCATGCGGCTGACGGAGGCCGGCGTGAGAAGGCGGCGGCCGTTGCCCTCACCTCCGTTCAGCAGCATGCGAGCGAAGGCCAGCCAGTCGTCGGCCGTGGAGACCAGTCCCCCGCCGCCCGAGTGGAAACGCGGCACGCGGCTCCACTGGCCCTCGGGAGCGTCGGTCAGTTCCAGGGTTCCGTCCGGGGCCGGCGCATAGGAGGACGTGAAGCGGTGCCGCTTCGCCTCGGGGACCTCGAAGGCCGTGTCCTCCATGCCCAGCGGCTCGAAGATCCGTTCCGCGAGGAAGTCGGGCAAGGTGCGGCCCGACGCCCGGGCGACCAGGATTCCCTGGAGGTCGGAGGAGGTGCCGTACAGCCAGGCGTCTCCCGGCTGGCGCAGCATCGGTACCTGCGCGAGCAGGCCCAACCAGGTGTCCGGGTCCGGCCAGTCCTGCAGGGCGCGGCCGTCCTTCTGCACCGTGAAGAGGGACTGCACCGCCGGGAGGGAGAAGTCGTCGGGGAAGCCCCAGCCGGTGCGGGAGCTGAGCAGGTCCTCGACCGTGATCGGGCGGCCCGCCGGGACGACGTCGACGAGCGGGGCGTCAGGGGTGCGCACCACGCTCGGTTTCGCCAGCTCCGGCAGCCACTCCTCGACCGGAGCGTCCAGGGCGAGTCGCCCCTCTTCCACCAGCATCAGGACCGCCGCCGCCGCGATGGGCTTGGTGATGGACGCGATACGGAAGATCGTGTCCCTCGCCATCGGGGCGGTGCCCTCGGTGTCCACCGAGCCGGCGGTCACCACCTCGACGTCATCGCCGCGGGCGACGAGACCGACGGCGCCCGGCACCCTCCCGTCGTCGACGTACCGGTGCAGGGTGTCATGCAGAGCTTTCATCGGTGGCCTTCCGGTCGGGGTTCGTCCAGCGGGTACGACTCCCGGGTCGGCGGAGACTCGTCGGCGGCAGTGAACGTACGGTGTCGCCCCCTCTGAACACAGGGCCGTGTCGGGACGCCAAGAAAATCGAACACGTGATTGAATCCGACCATGAGTCCGATTCCCGACGACCTCGCCCATGCGCAAGAGCAGTGGCACGCCACCTATCGGCAGCTCGCCGCACGCCCGCGCACCACACTGCGGCGGCGACTGATCCATCTGTCGGCAGAGGTGCTGTTCCACCCGTACTGGCAGGGACGGCGGTCAGGAGCCTGGGCTGCGCTGCATGCCACGGGGCGGGAGGGCAGGAGCTGACGGCGAGCGACGGACGCATCGGCGAGATCCGGCAGCGAGCACCGTCAGGAGCTCTCGCCATGTGTCGAACCAGCCCCGCGGCCGGGCACCGACGCAAGGTCGACGAACAGCGGCATTCTGTGCAGCGGCGGAGGCTCTCCCGGCAGACCCAGCCGCTGCCAGGCCAGACGGGCCGACACCTTCAGCACCCGTCGCGCGCGCACTATGAGCAAGACCGCGAGAGGCAGCTCGACCAGTACCGCTGAGGCGGTACTCCACCACACATCGGGTCTTCCCCAGTCCAAGGAGACATCGAACCAGGCATCGCATATCAGCAGTGTGGCCGCCACGTACGACAACGGGACCATGGCCTGCCGTCTCAGCCACACCGCCATTCCCGCACCGGCCAACGACACCAGCAGCATGACATCGAAGCCGACCCACACCATGGGCCAGTACCGAGCCTCGAAGCGATCCGGCAATGACACCGCGAGGTACACGGTCCAAGGCACGAGCAAGAGCACGGACACGCCGAACTGCCGTAGAACCCGCCGGTAGCGGCGGCGCAGCGCGACACTGTCCAGTGAGAAGGAGCCGACTGTCATACCGGCGGGGGCGGTGGGGTCCCTCTGCTCGCTCATCTTCGCCTGTTCCTTCCGGCAGCTGGTGGCCCTGCGAACCGCCGCTGTTGGTGCACTGCCTTCATGGTTGCATCCCACCCGAGTGGGGTGGGGTCCGGCACCATGGGAATGCCGCTGCCACTGTTCCTGCTGCTGTGGGCGCCGATGAGTTCGACGGCCGGGCGGGGTCTGGATCTGAGCACCGCAAGCTGCGCACACGACAGTGAGGGATCATGAGCGCCAACGCACTACCGCCCGTCGTCGACGCCGAGACCTGGCAACGAGAGCTCGATGCCCTGCGCGTACGGGAGAAGGCCGCGACCCGAGAACTGGACGCGATCGCCGCCCAGCGTCGCCGCCTGCCCATGGCCCGGATGCCTGAGTACACCCTGGAGGGTGAGAAGGGGCCGGTCCGGCTGGTGGACGTCTTCGAAGGCAGTACGCAACTGATCGTTTACCACCACATGTGGTTCCCCGGGAAGCAGTGGCAGTGCCCGGGGTGCACGGGCTTCACGTCGCAGTTCACCCGCCTGGACTTCCTGTACGCCTATGACGCCCGGTTCGTCGTCGTCACCCAGGGGCCGATCGACGAAGCGCTCGCTTACAAGCGGCGAGTCGGAAACCACATGACCTGGTACTCCACGGCGAACAGCCCGTTCGGAAGCGATGTCGGTGCACCGCCCGGCGGGGGATTCGCCGTCAACGTCTTCCTGCGTGACGGCGACACCGTCCACCGGACCTGGCACACCGACGGTCGTGGCGTCGAACAGCTCAGTCACACCTTCGCGCTCATCGATCTGTTGCCCTACGGGCGACGGGAGGAGTGGCAGGACTCGCCCGAAGGCTGGCCACAGGATCCGACCTACAGCCGGTGGAGCTCCTCCGAAGACATCGCGGCACTCTACGGCCCGGGACAGCACACGTAGGACTGCCACCGCCAGGCAGTCGACGGGACCCGGGCCTGCATGGCTACGAGGATCCCCGCCTGCCTCCCGGACCGGTCAGCCGTAGCGTGCCGAGGGTCGGCCGTGAGGGCGCCCGCGACGACGAGTGCACGGCGGCTGCCTCCGCGTCGTCGCGCACAGCGCCGGCCTGCTGTGCGCGGCGAGGAGCGTGGCGAACGACTCACCTGTCTGCGCCGTCGTTGTTCGACTTCGGGCATCCGTGGAGCCGCCCATTGCCGTGCCGGCTTCGGTCAGGTCCTGCTCAGCGCCGGCCTCGGCCGTCTAGCCCCAGTGATCAATGCCTCAACTCCGAGCGTTCGGTACGGACGCCGTTGCACGGTCGGTCGCATGGCGAGCCACTCCGGCCGCACACTGCATCAGGTCGCGCCCAGCTCCCATGTCGAGCCTGACGACGAACGGCTCACCCCCAGGGGCACGGGGTGTGGTGCGACGGCCGGTGGCTGCTGTGCTGGTGACGGCTGGCCGACGTCGCCAGGAGCGGCGGTCGGTGGGCCTCCGGGGCATGCGGAAGCGCGAGAGCCGGCCCATGCGGCCGTCCGGCTGCAGGCCACCACCCCCGTCTCACCCGTTCGGCGGTGGGAAACGCCGGAAAGGAAGCCGGCGGACACGACGTCGGGACCGGGACTGACGGGAGGCGTTCGGGCGGGCATCACCAAGGCGGATCGGCCGGTGAACGAAACGACGGGCGCCCGGAGAGCAGTCCGGCAGCGCCTGGTGCCCCGCTCCGGCGGGCTGCGTACGGCGCGTGTGGTGTCGGACAATGGTCAGTACTGGGCCCCGGCCCGATTCCGGCGGGCCGGGGCTCCAGATCATTCACTTGACACCGGCCTAGCCCCAGCGGTCCCGGACCACGCGGAAGCTGGCGACCACGCCGTGATGGACGTGGATCTCATGGGTGGGGCACACGCGCACGCCGTCGCTCTGGCTGTGGGGTCCGACGATGGCGACCGGAGCACCGTTGTCGCAGACCGCCCCACGGAAGACCTCGACGGTCTTGTGCGTGTCGTTGCGGACGTTCAGGGTCTTGGCGCCCAGACCGCTGACCACGGTGATGCAGTCGCCCGGGTGGGCGGAGTACGACCGCTCGTTGATCAGGATCCGGCCCCAGTCGCCTTCACGGCCCTCACGGCCCTCACGGCCCTCACGGCCCTCGTTGCCCTTGCCCTGCCCGGACATGCCGTCGGAAGGAGCCGCAGCGGCGACGACCGGGGCCGACTGGGGCACCGGGGCGGAGGCCGCCGATGCGTAGGTGATACCGGTCGCGACCAGAGCTGCGGCGGCCGCAGCTCCAGCAGTGACCACGGTGGAACGGGGGACCTTCATATCGCTTCTCCTGTCTGCTGTCTCAGAGATACCGGCTCGTCAGCCGGCCGTGATCAAAATTACCTAAAGGAGTCATACCAGTCATATTGAATGACCGCCCTCAGGCGCCGAATGGGGTATTTCCGGCGCCACATGCCGTCGCGTCAGGGGTGCGGATGAGCTTGAAGTACCCCAAGAACAAAGCAGATTGATGCGGCATTAACCCTTTTGGTTGATCCTCTGATGCCCACTCACCATGCAGACCACGGCGTGTCGCTACGGAAGGGGAGGCCGGGTCGTGCTAACGGGCGGGCTGCCTGCACCCAGACCACGACCACGATCCAGTTGACGCAACCACTTGGTTGCCATAGTATCGCAATCAGACGGTTGCTATATCTCTGGAGGCAGACATGGCGTTCCCCGATCGAATCGAGCGGACCATCGAGATCGCGCACCCGCCGGCCAAGGTGTGGGCGGCGCTCACCACGGCCGAGGGACTGAGCGCCTGGTTCGGCAACGAGGCCGCGATCGACCTCCGCCCAGGCGGCACGGCCTGGATGAAGTGGGACGGCGGCCACACCGCCGACATGCGGGTGGAACGGGTCGAGGAGCCCACGGTGTTCGGCTTCACGTGGCGCATGGCCGAACTGTCCGAGGACGATCCGCGCCGGACCTATGTGGAGTTCACGCTCGAACCGGTCGGCACCGGCACCCGGCTCACCGTGGTCGAGACCGGCTTCGCCCAGCTCGCGGACGAGGTCTACCGCAAGGAGTACGACGGCCACGCCGAGGGTTGGGCGCGCGAACTGGGCGAACTGGTCGACTACCTCGATGCCGCGGCCTGACGTCGAGGCGATCGCCGAACAGGTCTTCGCCGCACTGGCCGACCCGAGCCGGCGCGCCATCCTGGCCGCGCTGGCGTCAGGGGGGCCGGCCACGGCCACGGACCTGGCCGGCCGGCTGCCGATCACCCGGCAGGCGATCGCCAAACACCTGGCTCTGCTGGCCGATGCCGGCCTGGTGACGGCCGAACCGGGTGAGCGGCGCCGGGTGCGGTACCGGCTGCGGTCCGCACCGATGCAGGTGGCGCAGCAGTTCCTGGCCGCGCTGGCCCGCGACTGGGACAGCCCGCTCGGCGCTCTGAAAGATCACCTCGACGAGCAGGCGCGCGGATCCGCGTGACGAGGACCGCCGCCTGACACACCGGTGGGAGAGCCGACGGTGAACGTGGACATCCCGCGGCCGAGCGCGCCGGCGCTGGTGCTGGGGGTGACGCTCGGGCTGGCCGCGGCATGCTGGGTGGCCGCGGTCCGGCTGATGCACGGCATGGACATGGGGGTCGCGACCGGGCCCGGGTCGTTCGGGTTCTTCGCCGCGACGTGGATGACGATGATGGCGGCGATGATGCTGCCGGGCGCGGCCCCGGCGGTCGCCGGGCACGTCCGCCTGGTCGGCAGGGTGTGTGGCGCGCTGCCGTTCACCGGGGCTTACCTCGCCGTCTGGGCGCTCGCCGGTGTCGTGGCGTACGCGCTGGACCGGCCGCACGGATCACCGGCCGCCGGCGCCGTGGTGATCATCGCGGGCACCTATGAGCTCACGCCGGTCAAGCGGCGTTTTCGGCGACGCTGCCATGAGGTTGCCGGCTCCGGGCTGAGGTTCGGGCTGTACTGCGCCGGATCGAGCATCGGGCTGATGGCGATGCTGGTGGCGCTGGGCGTGATGAGCGTGTTGTGGATGTCGTTGGTCGCCGCCCTCGTCTCCGCGCAGAAGCTGCTGCCCGCGAAGACCGTGATCGATGTACCGCTGGCGCTGGCGATCGTCGGGCTCGGCGTCGTGACCGTCGTCGCGCCCTCGCTGCTTCCGGGGCTCACGCCAGCGCCGATGTAGCGACGCGCGGCAGGACGAGGCAGAACAAGGCAGAACAGGGCAAGGAGACAAGCGATGACCGGTCACAAGACAGGGACACGCGAGGAGTGGCTCGCGGCGAGGCTGGAGCTGCTCGAGGCGGAGAAGGAGCTGACCCGGCGCGGTGACGAGCTGGCCCGGCGGCGGCAGGAGCTGCCCTGGGTCCGGGTGGACAAGGGCTACCGCTTCGAGACCGAGGAAGGGACGGCATCGCTCACCGACCTGTTCCGGGGTCGCTCGCAGCTGCTCGTCTACCACTTCATGTTCGGGCCCGACTACACCGCCGGATGCCCGTCCTGCTCGGCGATCGCCGACGGCTTCAACGGCTCCGTGGTCCATCTGGCCCAGCACGACGTCATGTTCTGGGCGGTGTCGCGAGCCCCGCTCGCCAAGCTCCACGGCTACCGGCAGCGCATGGGCTGGACCTTCCCGTGGGCGTCGTCCTACGGCAGCGACTTCAACTTCGACTTCGGGGTGGCCCACACCAAGGAGGAGTGGGAAGCGGGACTCGTCGCGTACAACTTCGGTGAGGAGGACATGCGGCCGGCATCGGACGACGAGCAGGGTTCCCGCGATGCCTTCAGCCAAGCGATCGTCGGCACGGACTGGGAGACCTACCGGCGGGAAGGGCCCGGCGTGAGCGGGTTCGCGCTGCAGGACGGCGAGGTTTACCACACCTATTCGGCGTACGCGCGCGGCCTGGACGCCCTGTGGGGCATGTACCAGTGGCTCGACCGTGCGCCGCTGGGCCGCAACGAGACCGGCTTCTGGTGGCGCCGCCACGACGAGTACGACAACCGGACCTGACCGTTGCGGTGCTGAGCACGAGTTGTGGTCGATATGGCCGTTGAGGCTGCGGGTGTGGACGGAACCGACCTTCCCACAGCGGCCACAAGGCCGACGTGGGGCTCGGTCGATGGAATGCTGTGAGCTGACGACGCCGGGCACCGCGTCGGCATGTCAAGTGGCGGGCATGTGGCGGCCGTTCCCTGAATCCGCTCGGCCCGGAGAGGACTGAGACTGTTGGCGGCATACACCCTGCGCCCGATCGGGCACGTCGAATCACCGTTGACCGATCGGGCGGCGGCTCCCCGACAGCCCGATGAGGGAGCCCCCGACGCCTGGCTCGTCTTCGAGGACCGGTACGCCCCCGCCCTGGACGGACTGACCCCGGGCACCGACGTGCTGCTGCTCACCTGGCTCGACCGCGCCGACCGCGACACACTCAGCGTCCGCCCGCGCGGCGACACCAACCGCCCGCTCACCGGCGTCTTCGCGACCCGCGCCCCCGACCGCCCCAACCCGATCGGCCTCCATACGGTCCGCATCCTCGCCATCGCCGGAACGCGCGTCCATGTCCGCAACCTCGAAGCGCTCGACTCGACCCCGATCCTGGACGTCAAACCCCTCCTCACTCCGGACCGTTGACGGCCGGGCCCCGGCCTTCGTGGAACGGAGTCCCAGCGGTTGGCGTTCGTGACCTGGCAGACCACGCGGCAAGGCAGGTGTCCGTAGTCCACCGTCCCGGGGATCCGGCGGGACCGCCGCTGCGTGTGCGGGTGGGCGACGAGGTCGTCGTCACCTTGCACGGACCAGCCGCCCATGGGTGGACGCCGGTCGAGGTGGTCACCGGGCCCTTGAGGGTGATCGCGGCGGAAACGGCCGACGGCACCGTGCGGGCCACTGTCCGGGCAGTCGCGGCCGGTGCGGCGGAGTTGCGGTCGACGTCGTCGTTCCGCGGAGACCGGTTCGGGCCGCAGACGCGGCTGTGGCGGCTGCTGGTGGATGTCGAAGCGGCCTAGACCTACGGACGGTTACGGGATCACGGTCAGAGTCAGTCGCCAGACCCGCGAGCTCGGGCCGTGCGGATCGGGGGTGTAGGTGTCGGCCGAGTTGAGGCTGGCGGTACCCGCAGCGGCGGCGCGTGCGGTGGCGGACCGGGTCCCGTCCGGTGCGGCATGGTCGTCCAGCAGCGGCACCGTCCGCGGATCCGAACTCGTGACCGGCGCCCAGCCGTAGCGGGGCGGCGGCTTCAGGATGATGTGGATCGTCGTGCCCACGTGGACGCAGGCGGTGCGCAGGGGGTTGTCCGCGGGCGGGTAGCGGACCGTGACGGTGCCGCTGAGGCACTGGCGGGTCGAGCCGGACGCAGAGGAGCCGACGGGGGCCGGGCTCCCTTGGGACGACCGGGTCGAAACGGCGAGGGCGGAGGCGCCCGTCCTGGCAGGCAGTGCGCCCCCGGCGCCACAGGCAGCGGCTGAGACCATGACGGCGACCACGGCAAGCGATCGGGCGCCCAAGTGGCGGTGTCCCACGATGCCCCCAGGGGAAATCCCTTCAGCGCCACAGAGCGAACCCCTGTGGTTTTACTGCGAGTTGACTGTACTCCGTAAATTCTCGGTTGCCTCGCGCCACCCTGGCGTCTCCCCTCTTGTTGCTTGACATGTCCAGTGCAACCATGCCGGATTGCGAACACGCGCTCCATCGGCGTGAACGTCCTTCTGCTCCCCGCATGCCGGAGGATCTCCGGCTGTTCGAAAGGATGTTCCGTGCCCCGATCCAGACGCAGACGCGGCCGCATAGCCGCGCTCACCGCGATCCTGACCGCAGTTCCCGCTCTGTGGCTCTCCGCTCCGGCCGCTCAGGCCGATCCCGCGCCGCACACCCCGGCGCCGCACCGCTCGACCGACACCGGCCCCGCCGTCCGGCACGACACCTCCCCCGCTCTGCGCTCCATGGCCGCCCACGCGCACCACGGGCACCACGGGCACCACGGCAAGAAGGAGCAGCACGACGACCCCGGCGAGGAGCGGCTGCCGCATCCGCCCGCCTCCCGTATCCCCGACCCGGTCGTGCAGTCCAGTCCCGGCGGACCCTCCGCCCCCTCGACGGGCACGAAACAAGGACAACGCCACCGGCACGACCACCACCGTGCTGGCCAAGACCTGTGTGTCGTCCTCCGGCTGGCATCAGAAGACCGCCCCGGTCACGGCCGGGCACAGCTACTCGCTCACCCTGATCAGCCGTGACGACAACTGCACGGGTGACGCCACGTACACCCGCTACGACGACGTGACCCTGTCCTGATCCACCGCGTCGTCCCAGGGGCCGCCAACCTCACGCCGGCGACCCCGCCCGAACCTCCCTCCACGACAAGGGGTCTTCTCATGTCGCGTACTGCTGTCCGCAGATCCGTGGCGATGGCCACCACCGCTCTGCTCTCGTCAGGCGGTCTGCTCCTCGCCTCGCACCCGGCGCTGGCCGACGTCTCCAACGGCGGCTTCGAATCCGGCGGTCTGACCGCCTGGACCGCCGCGGGCACCACTGCCGTCGTCAACTCCGGTGCCCACACTGGTACATACGCCGCCCGCGTCGGCGGCACCTCGCCCACCAACGGCGACTCCTCGATCGCCCAGAGCTTCACCGCGCCCACGGGCGCCACCCAGCTGTCCTTCTGGTACGACGTCACCTGCCCCGACACGCTGACGTACGACTGGGCCACGGCCACCCTGACCGACACCACGACCGGCACCACGACGACCGCACTGGCCAAGACCTGCACCAACGGTCAGAGCTGGAAGCAGGTCACGTCGTCCGTGACCGCCGGTCACAGCTACACCCTCAAACTCGTCAGCCACGACGACAACTACGCGGGCGACGCCACCTACACCCTCTACGACGACGTCGCTTTCACCACCGCCACCCCGCCGCCCGGACTGACCCAGGTCAGTACCGACCCGTTCACCAACTCCTCCAGTCAGCACGCCACCGAGCTGGAACCCGACACCTTCGCTCACGGCAACACGATCGTCGCCTCCTCGCAGGTCGGCCGGTTCTCCGACGGCGGCTCCTCGGACATCGGCTGGAACACCTCCACCGACGGCGGCACCACCTGGCAGCACGGCATGCTGCCCGGCATCACCACCTACCAGGGCGGCACCTGGGCCCGAGTCTCCGACCCGGCCGTGGCCTACGACGCCAAGCACGGCACCTGGATGATCGCCGGACTGGTCATCGACTCGAACGTGAACGGCGCCGGCGTCAGCGTGAGCCGCTCCACGAACGGCACGAACTGGCAGAACCCGGTACTCGCGGTCGGCAACGACGGCCAGGGCTACGACAAGGAGTGGATCGTCTGCGACAACTCCGCCACCAGCCCCTACTACGGCACCTGCTACGTCGAGGTCGACATCACGTCCTCGGGCAACGCGGTGGTGATGAGCCGCTCCACCGACGGCGGCGCCACCTGGTCGACGCCGGTGGCCCCGTCCGGAGGCCCGAGCGGCCTGGGCGGCCAGCCCCTGGTCCAGCCCAACGGCACGGTCGTGGTCCCCTATTCGGCCAACGGCAGCGCCGTGCGTGCCTTCAACTCGACCAACGGTGGCGCCGGCTGGTCCTCCAGCACGCTGATCGCCAACGTCTCCAGTCACGGAGTGGCCGGCAACCTGCGCGACGGTGAGGGCCTGCCGTCCGCCGAGATCGACGGATCCGGCAAGATCTACGTCGCCTGGCAGGACTGCCGCTTCCGCTCCGGCTGCCCGGCCAACGACATCGTCTACGCCACCTCCACCAACGGCACCAGCTGGTCGGCCGTGACCCGGGTTCCCATCGACGCCACCACCAGCGCCGTCGACCACTTCATCCCGGGCATCGGCATCGACCCCGCCACCTCCGGCACGACGGCGAAGATCGGCCTCTACTACTACTTCTACCCGAACGCCAACTGCACTGCCTCCACCTGTCAGTTGGAGGTCGGCTATATCTCCTCCGCCAACGGCGGCAGCACCTGGAGCAGCCCGACCACGGTCGCCGGCCCCATGTCCCTGTCCCAGATAGCGAACACCACTCAGGGCAGCATGGTCGGCGACTACCTCTCCACCTCCGTCATCGGTGGCAAGGCGGTCTCCGTCTTCGCCGTCGGCAAGGCCCCGGCGGGCGGCCAGGCCTTCGACGAGGCGCTCTACACCGCAGGCCCGCTAGCCGTCACCGGCGGCAGCTCCGCCGCCACGACCCGAGGTGCCGCCAGCGTCGCCGCACCGCACACCACCCATCCCCTCCCGACCCGGCACTGATCCAGGACGGCAGGCGGGTGCGCCCCGGCAGGCAACCCAGGGGCGCACCCGTCAGCGCGCGAGAGAGCGGCCATGGCGCGCACTTCGCTGGGGAAATGCTCCTCGGCCAGGTCGGCGGCGGCTGACCGGGATCCGCGCCGCATCCGCTGCCCGCGTCAGCTGCCGCCCGCTCCCAGTGCCGCCAGCAGCACCCGCACCCACACCCACACCAGGGTCGCGGCACCGAGAAGGCCATGGGCGGCGACGACAGGAACGGGCAGATGCCGTTCCGCGGGCGTCGATTCCTCACCTGCGGCCGCCGGGGCGGAGCGGTACACGGGGACCCAGCGGGCGAACATCGTGAAACCGAGCAGCGCGACGGCGACGAGGATGCCGAAGGACGTCCAGGTCAGGGCCGACCGGTCGGCCGCGAGACAGACGATCCAGACGACCAGCCCGGCCGCCGCGAGCAGGAAGTGACCGAACACGACCGGGGCCGGCAAGCGGGTCGTCCCCGTCTGCTGCTGGCGCAGGCCACCGCGGGTGATCCAGCGGGTCAGCAGGACGAATCCGCCGAGGGCGGTGACCACCCAGGCGACAAGAGCGGCAATGTCCATGTCGTACTCCAGTGGTTCCGAGGTGCGGATGGGTGAGGATCGGGCTGCCGGTCAGGGGCGGTGCCGGGTGCGGTAGCCCTTGGCCTGCGCGGACTCCCCGGCGACCCGGACGCCGTAGCGGTAGGCGAGCTTGCCGCCGAGGTAGCCGGACACGCCGAGGACGGCGAGCGAGACGGCGGAGAGCACGAGTTGGCCGTATCCGACGCCCTGCCCCTCCGGGTGCCCGCCGCCCTGCCGCCAGACGAAACCGGCCGCGTACGCGGCGGTCACGGCCAGGTTCAGCCCCATGTGCACCAGGCCCGTGCGGAAGGCCGGCGTTCCGGTGGGAATGGCGAACAGGTCCAGGAACCCCGGGCAGGCAGCCGCCAGCGCACCCAGCACGCCGATGGCGATCAGCCAGGTCGACCGTGGGCCAGAAAGGCCGGCCGGTGGACGATCCGCGAGGCGACGTCGAAGACCAGGCTGCACACCCAGGCCCCGATCGGCACGGTGACCAGAATCGGCTGGAACGGATGCCCGTACGGCCCTGCCAGCGCGCTACTGACCGGCTGCTTCGCCTGTCGCAGGCCCTTGAGATCACTGTCCACGGTCATACGGCACGCACCTCGCCCTTGAGTCGGCCGTCGAGCTGTTTCACCAACGATTGTTGGTCTTATTCGCGCCACGGTTCAAGCGGCCGTCACTCTCCGCCGCGTAGGCGGTCTCGGCGCGGCACCGGTCGTCGGGCGTCCCAGCCAGGCAAGGAAGGCAAGCACGAACAGCCCTTCGATGATCAGGGACAGCGGGCCGTACGGCGGATCCCAGCTGGTTTCCTGGTAGCCCTCCGGCAGGCCCACGGTCCGCGACAGCAGAAATCCGGCGATCATGCCGAGGCTGACGAGGGCCCCGGTCAGCCAGGCGATCATGGGGCGCGCCAAGGCGACCAGTGCCGCCGCCACGAAGAGCATGACGACAGCGCCCACGGCGAACAGAACGCCGATGTAGAACTTCTCCTCGAGGTGATCGGGAATGAGGACGGTGTGCAGCACCACGTTGCCGATGGCGCAGCACGCTCCCAGTCCTCTGAGGGTGACTTCGGTCGCGGAGGTGGAGTTCATCGGTGACTCCAGCTGTTGTCATCGAGGGAGCAGCCCAGCCGGGGGGGCGGTGGCGGCCGGCGATCGGTTCCGCCTGTGTTCACCGCTCGCAGGCGGTGCCCGCCTCCGGATTTCCCGGCATGCGCTCACCGCGTAGTTCCACGCAGCATGCGCCGGGTCGCGGGGCGAGCACCGCTGTGGTCCTGTCGCTTCCCAGGCCGTGCAGATAGCCGGCCAGGAACGCCTGATTGACGGCGCACACCAGTTCCGGGGCCTCGGCCGCCAGGGGGTGGAAGGGGCAGTCGCGCAGCCGCAGCAGGGTGGGTGTGGTGCGCTCGGGCTCGAAGCCGAACTCCTCGAGCGTCTCGGCCGCCACGCCCAGTCCGCGCTCGGCACCGAGGCGTCCGGGACGCACCCGTTCGCGTTCGGCGCCGCCCGGGGCTTCGCCGCGCGCGCACGCGACGCGGAGCGCGGCATCGCGGGCGGATTCGCCGTCGGTCTCGGTGAGCACGGCCTCGGTGAGGACGTCGGCCAGCATTCCGTAGCGGCGCTGAGGGATGCTCACCGCGATGGCCTCGCCCGTCGGTTCATAGACCTTGGGCCTGCGTCCGACCTTGCGGATGCCCGTCGGAGGTTCGTAGCGTGCCTGGAGCAGACCGGCGGCCACCAGCTTGTCGAGGTGGAAGGCCGCCAGCTTGCGGGAGATGCCGAGGCCGTCGGCCACCTCCTCACGCGTCATCGGCCGCCGCTCGTGCCGGATGAGCTCGAACATGCGGCGCCATGTGGCGTCGCCGAAGGCCGCCAGGCTGGTCAGCGAGGCGTGGTCCAGTCCCACTCGTTCAATGTATTCGCCCATGAGAATTGGCGAAACTCTTCAGTGGTGCTGTTGTCCGGGAGGTTTCCCTCCCATGGCGTCATACGAATGGGACCTTGGACGAGATTGCCCCGGTCGCGGGTCAGTCGGTGTCGCGCCCACCCAGCAGGCCGGTGACCTGCGAGCGTACGACGTGCCATGCGGCGGTCGGCAGGTCGCCGAAGGCCGACGCGCGCAGCGTCTGCAGCGCCTGCGCCGGGTCGGCGCCGCACGGGGCGCTGCCGCTGAGCACGTCGTAACCGTCGCGCACGGCGACCCGCAGCCTGTCGCCACCGTCGTCGACGTGCACCGCCGAGGCGACGACGGGAGGCGGCGGTCCACCCGCCTCACCCGCGAGCTTCCGGTACGCACAGGCGATCGGTTCACGCCAGCGCAGGCTGAGCAGGACGGGGCGCTTGGCCACCAGCTCGGCCAGGTCCGTCTCCCGGACGCCGTCGGATTCCAGCACCGTCGCCCGCGCGTCCAGGACGATCGCCGCGGGCAGCAGACAGCGCAGCGCGCTGCCGACGAGGTTGCCGCCGACCGTCGCCGTCCGCCGCACGGCCCCGGTGCCCACTGCGGCGGCCGCCAGGCGCAGCACGTCCGGCACCCGGTCGTTCATCCGGTGCAGGACCACGGCGCCACCCACGGTCTCCCGCCCCAGCACGTTGGCCTCCGGCACATCGCGCAGGGACATGGCCAGCTCGGGGAAACCGTCCCGCTGCCATGTGGCCCACACGAGCGTGGCCCCGCCGATCGGCACGGCCCCCTCGGCCAGGCACTGCTGCGCTTCGGACACCGACGTGGGGAAACGCACCAACACAGCGACCGGCCTGCCTTCCTCGGGAGTTGACCGAAGGCGGTGAGCAATGCCTTGGCCAACCGCCCTCACCGAGGCAGTCTTCTCGCCCGGGCGGGGGCGCGTACAGGGCTCACACGAGCACGCCGCGCCCTCGCCACGCCGATCCGACTGCCGCCGCCGCCGCCGAGCATGGTTTTGGACCTTCGTACCGGTGACATTGTGGACCTGTCGCCGACGTCCACGGTGCGGGCAGCGTGGACGGCATGGACACGCCTTCCGCTTCGTTCGCCCAGCTCCTCCCCGGCATGATCGGGATGACGCTGGTCGGCAGCAGCGTCACCGTCTCGCGCACCCTCGTCGGCGCCCCGCTGTTCACCACCCAGGCGGTCCGCTACGCGGCCGCGACCGTCATCCTCTTGGTCATGGCACGGCTCGCCGGTGCCCGGCTGGTGTGGCCACGGGTCCGCGAGTGGCTGTGGCTGGCCGGGATCGCGGTGACCGGTCTGGTGCTGTTCAACGTGGCCGTGGTCCGGGGCGTCGATCATGCGGAGCCCGCGGTGGTCGCCGTCGCGGTCGCCTGTGTGCCGGTGGTTCTCGGGGTGGTGGGTCCGGTGCTGGAGCGGCGCAGGCCGAGCCGGCAGGTCCTGTGGGCCGCGCCGGTCGTCATGGCGGGCGCGGTGCTGGTGGAGGGAACGGGCCGCACCGATGCCGTCGGGGTGGCCTGGGCCGCGCTGGCCCTGGGCTGCGAGGCCGCGTTCACGCTGCTCGCGGTGCCGGTACTGCGGCGGCACTCGCCGTGGGGGGTGTCCGTGCACGCGATTTGGCTGGCCGCCGTGCTGCTGGCCGTGCTCGGTACGGCGGCGGATGGGCCGTCGGCCGTACGGGAGCTGTCCGGGTCCCAGTGGGCGGCCGCCGGATATCTGGCGTTGATGGTGACGGCGGTCGCCTTCGTGCTGTGGTACTCCACGGTCCGCGCCGTAGGGGCCGGGCGAGCGGGTCTGCTCACGGGCATCGCGCCGCTCGCCGCGGCGGTCGTCGGCGCCGTCTCGGGCAGCGACGTGCCGAGGCCGTCGGTGTGGCTGGGCATCGCCGTGCTGATCGCCGGCCTGGTCGCTGGTCTGCGGCCACGCGGCGTTCCCGGCGCAGAGGCCGCGGATCCGGATCCCTCGGCCGCGGCGAACCCTTCCCCGGCCTCGGCCCGCTCCAGATAGCGGGCCGGGTAGCGCCCGTTGCCGGAACCCCTCCGTGCGGAATCCCCCCGTCAGCAAGTCCGGCATAAGTAGGGTGATATGCATGAAGGCACTTTTGTTGTCTGGCGGCTCAGGTACCCGTTTGCGCCCCATCACCCATACATCGGCGAAGCAACTTGTACCGGTCGCGAACAAACCGGTGCTGTTCTACGGCCTGGAGGCGATCGCCGAGGCGGGCATCACCAAGGTCGGGATCATCGTCGGGGACACCGCCGAGGAGATCCGGGAGGCGGTCGGCGACGGTTCCGCGTTCGGCCTCGACGTCACCTACATCCCGCAGGCGGCGCCGCTGGGTCTGGCCCACGCGGTGCTGATCGCCCGTGAGTTCCTGGGTGACGACGACTTCGTGATGTACCTCGGCGACAACTTCGTCGTCGGAGGCATCACGGACCTGGTGGACGCCTTCCGCAGCGAACGGCCGGCGGCGCAGATCCTGTTGACGAAGGTGCCGGACCCGACCGCGTTCGGGGTGGCCGAGCTGGACGCGGCGGGCCAGGTGATCGGCCTGGAGGAGAAGCCCCGGCACCCCAAGAGCGAGCTGGCGCTGGTGGGCGTGTATCTGCTCTCCCCGGCGATCCACGAGGCCGTGCGCTCGATCAAGCCGTCCTGGCGCGGCGAGTTGGAGATCACGCATGCCATCCAGTGGCTGATCGACGCCGGACGTGATGTGCGTTCCACGATCATCTCCGGCTACTGGAAGGACACCGGGAACGTCACCGACATGCTCGAGGTCAACCGCTCGGTCCTGGAGACCCTGGAGCGACGGATCGACGGGACGGTCGACGGCGAGAGCGAGATCATCGGCCGGGTGCGGATCGAGCCCGGGGCGAAGGTCACCGGCAGCCGCATCGTGGGCCCGGTGGTCGTCGGTGCGAACACCGTGATCACCGACTCGTACGTCGGCCCCTTCACCTCGATAGCCGGCGACTGCCGGATCGACGACAGCGAGATCGAGTACTCGATCGTGCTGCGCGACTCCTCGGTGAGCGGGGTCCGGCGGGTGGAGGCCTCCCTCATCGGACGCAACGTCGAGGTGACTCCCGCGCCCCGCAAGCCTGCCGCCCACCGGCTCGTCCTCGGCGACCACAGCAAGGTGCAGATCTCCTCATGACCACCAGGATCTTGGTGACCGGCGGTGCCGGTTTCATCGGCTCGCACTACGTCCGCACGCTGCTCGGCCCGGCCGGCCCGGATGACGTGGCGGTCACGGTGCTGGACAGGCTCACCTACGCGGGCAACCCGGCCAATCTCGACGAGGTGCGCGATCACCCCCGATTCGCCTTCGTCCAGGGTGACATCTGTGATGCCGCGCTGGTCGACGAGCTGCTCGCCGGGCACGACCAGCTGGTCCACTTCGCCGCCGAGTCCCATGTGGACCGCTCGATCCTGGCTGCCACCGAGTTCGTCCGGACCAACGTCCTGGGCACGCAGACACTGCTGGACGCGGCGCTGCGCCACGGAGGTTCGAAGACCTTCGTGCACATCTCCACCGACGAGGTGTACGGCTCCCTCGACTTCGGCTCCTGGCCGGAGACGGACCCGCTGCGCCCCAACTCCCCGTACGCCGCCTCCAAAGCGGCCGGCGACCTGATGGCCCTCGCCCACCACCGCACCCACGGCCTGGACGTGCGGGTGACCCGCTGCTCCAACAACTACGGCCACCACCACTTCCCCGAGAAGGTCATCCCGCTGTTCATCACGAACCTGCTGGACGGCAGGAAGGTCCCGCTGTACGGCGACGGCGGCAACGTCCGCGACTGGCTGCACATCGACGACCACGTCCAGGGCATCGAGCTGGTGCGCACCCAGGGGCGCGCCGGTGAGGTCTACAACATCGGCGGCGGCACCGAGTTGACCAACAAGGAGCTGACCGCGCTGCTGCTGGAGGCCTGCGGCGCCGACTGGGACACCAGCGTCGAGCACGTCGCCGACCGCAAGGGCCACGACCGCCGTTACTCCGTGGACTGCACGAAGATCCGCGAGGAGCTCGGCTACCAGCCCCGCAAGGACTTCGCCACCGGCCTTGCGGAGACGGTCGCTTGGTATCGCGAGAACCGCGCCTGGTGGGAGCCGCTGAAGGAGCGCGCGGCGTTGTAGTGCCGGCATCAACACCCCTTTGACGACGAGCAGGGAACCATGACCACCACTTGGCTGATCACCGGCTGCACCGGAATGCTCGGACAGGATGTCCTCGCGCGGCTGCGCCGGGACGGGGAGAGCACCGTCGGCCTCGCGCGTGGCAGTCTGGACATCACGGATGCCGTCGCGGTGGCCGATGTCGTCGACGCGCACCGCCCCCGCATCGTGGTCAACTGCGCCGCCTGGACGGCCGTCGACGACGCCGAGGCGCACGAGGCGGACGCCCTGCGGGTCAACGGCGACGGACCCCGGCACCTCGCCGAGGCCTGTGTGAAGACGGGCGCCCGGCTGATCCAGGTCTCGACGGACTATGTGTTCGGGGGCGACGGGACCGGCCCGTATCCAGAGGACGCCCCGACGGCACCGCGCGGCGCGTACGGACGTACCAAGCTGGCGGGGGAACAGGCGGTGCTGACGACGCTCCCGGACGCGGGATACGTCGTGCGTACGGCGTGGCTGTACGGCGTGGGAGGCGGAAACTTCGTCGACACGATGATCGGACTGGAGTCGGTCAAGGACACCGTAGACGTGGTCGACGACCAGCGCGGACAGCCCACCTGGACGGTGGACCTCGCTGACCGGCTCGTACGGCTGGGGCGTGCCGCCCTCGCCGGTGCCGCGCCCGCCGGGGTCTACCACGGCACCAGCGGCGGGGAGACGACCTGGTTCGGCCTGGCCCAGGAGATCTTCCGGCTGCTGGGCGCGGACCCCGGACGGGTCCGGCCGACCACCGGCACGGCCTTCGCACGGCCCGCTCCCCGCCCCGCGTACAGCGTCCTGGGGCACGGCCGCTGGCGCCGGGCGGGGATCGAACCGATCCGTGACTGGCGCGAGGCGCTGCACACGGCTTTTCCGGCTCTGCTCGACGAGAAGAAGGGCTCATCCCGGTGAACTTCAGGATCCAGCCGACCGCACAGGTCGACGAGACGGCCACGATCGGTGACGGGACGACGGTCTGGGACCTGGCCCAGATCCGGGAGGACGCCCGGCTGGGCAGCGGGTGCATCGTGGGCCGGGGAGCGTATGTCGGCCCGGGGGTGCGGATCGGCGACAACGTGAAGCTCCAGAACTACGCGCTGGTCTACGAACCCGCGGAGCTCGGTGACGGGGCGTTCGTCGGTCCGGCGGCGGTGCTCACCAACGACTACTTTCCCCGATCGGTGGACCCGCAGGGCCGGCTCAAGCGCGGTGGCGACTGGGAGACCGTGGCGGTGGTGGTGGGCGAGGGAGCGTCCCTGGGGGCCCGGTCGGTGTGTGTGGCACCGGTGCGCGTCGGCCGTTGGGCGCTGGTCGCGGCGGGTGCCGTGGTGACGAAGGACGTGCCGGACTTCGCGCTCGTGGCGGGCGTTCCGGCGCGCCGCATCGGCTGGGTCGGCCGGGCCGGCGCACGACTGGTCGAGCGGAACGGCGAGCCGGGCGGATGGGAGTGCCCCGAGACAGGAGCGCTGTACGACGAGAAGGACGGCCAACTCGTCGAGCGCGCCTGACTTCTCGTCGAGCGCGGATGACTTCTGATTCTCCCAAAACACCAATGCTCGAACACGTGCAGGCATAACATGTGTGCGAACTGTGCAGACCGGGCACAGTCAGCGCACAAACCAGTGCCCAGGGGGGGTTACCGGGTGGGACGCCTGTGTCCGAAGCGCGGAGCGACGACCGCTCCGACGCCTGACGTCTGACGTTCCGACGTCTGCTGTCCGCCGCGTGGCCGTCCGCGACGCGGCGCTCACAAGCCTGCGCAAAAAGAGGACCCACAGGGGGGTTGGTGTGTCCAGAAGATGACCAACACACGTCTGGCGGCGCTCGGTCATGAAGAGCCGCCGCTGCTCGCGCTCGGCCGGCGACTGCTGGCAGTCGCCGAGTCGGGACTTCCGTCGATGCTGCTTCCCGGCGGTGAGGCCTTCGCCTTCACCATGGCGGGGCGGGAGGCGCCCGATGGTTCCTGGACCCTGGAGCGGCGTGGGACCAGTACCCGGTACGCGGCCATCACCGCGCTGGGGGCCCGGTTCCTGCCCGAGGACCGCCAGTGCGCGGTGCTCGGCGGGCGCACTGCCCAGGAGTTCACGGGTCTGCTGGTCGAGTCTCTGCCCGGGGTAACCAACCTCGGCGACGCGGCGCTCATCGCCTGGGCCGCCGCCGAGACCGCACACCCCAAACTCTCCAACGCCCTCGCACGGGTCGAAGCCCTGGACGAGGAGGGCCGGCCGCAGTACACCGTCGAGGCCGCATGGGTGCTGTCCGCCCTCGCGGCGGCTCGCGGCACGGTCGACGTGGAGAGCCGTCTCACCGCGGCCCGCGACCGCCTGCTGCGGGCCCGGATCGGGAACAGCCCGCTGTTCCCGCACGCCACAGGGCCCGGACTGGTGCCCTGGTACCGGGCGCACGTGAGCTGCTTCGCCGACCAGACGTACCCGCTCCAGGCCCTGGCCCGCGCCCACGCCTCGGGCGAAGGCGGCGGCGATCCGGAGGCGCTGGCCGCGGCCGAGGCGTGCGCGGCCCGCATCTGCGAGTTGCAGGGCGCGGGCGGTCAGTGGTGGTGGCACTACGACGCGCGCACCGGCGGTGTCGTGGAGGGCTACCCGGTCTACAGCGTCCACCAGCACGCGATGGCGCCGACCGCGCTGTTCGACCTCGCCGACGCCGGCGGCACCGACTTCGGCGCGTCGGTCCGCAAGGGCCTGCGCTGGATGACGGACGTGCCCGAACTCGCCGAACGCCCGGAGCACCGCGAGCCGTTGATCCTCGACGAACTGGGCGTCACCTGGCGCAAGGTCTACCGGGGCGACCCGAAGAAGGCCGTACGCGCCGCCCGGGGACTCGGCAGCCGGGTCGCTCCCGACCTCCGGCTGAAGGCCCTGGACCGGATTTACCGGCCCCTCTCCGTCGACCGCGAATGCCGGCCGTACGAGTTCGGCTGGACGCTCTACGCCTGGCAGGGGGGCCGCATATGAGCGGGCGTCAGTCCCTCTTCGGTGTCGAGCTGGACCCGCTGACCATGGACCAGACCGTACAGCGCTGCCTCGAAGCGGTCCAGGACGGCAGACAGTTGGAGATCGGGGTGGTCAACGCCGCGAAGCTGGTGAACATGCGGCGCGATCCGCGGCTCGCCCGGGCCGTGGCCGGCTGCGATCTCGTCCTCGCCGACGGACAGGCCGTGGTCTGGGCCGGCCGGGTGTTACGCGCCCCGCTGCCGGAACGGGTGGCCGGTATCGACCTCTTCCTGCGCTTGCTGGCGGAGGCGGAAGCGGCCGGCATGTCGGTGTACTTCCTCGGCGCCAGGAAGGACGTGCTGGAGCGGATGCTGCACCGGGTGGCCGACCGCTTCCCCCGCCTGACGGTGGCCGGCAGCCGGAACGGCTACTTCGACGATTCCCAGCAGGAGGCCATAGCGAAGGAGATCGCCCGAAGCGGCGCCCAGATGCTGTTCCTCGGCATGACCTCGCCCAAGAAGGAGGTGTTCACCGCCGCCTACGGCGCCCGCACCGGCGCCCGAGTCGTCCACGGAGTCGGCGGCTCCTTCGACATCCTGGCCGGGGTCACCAAGCGGGCCCCCGAGTCCTGGCAGCGGTGGGGCCTGGAGTGGCTCTACCGCGCCCTGCAGGAGCCGCGCCGCCTGGGCCGACGCTACCTCACCACCAATGCTGCCTTCCTCCTCATGACGGCGCGAGAGTTCATCCGGCTCAACCCGTCGACCGCTCCCGCGAACAGGAGTCACTGATGCGCGTCGTCGTGGTTGGACAGGGATACGTCGGCCTGCCACTGGCCATCCGCGCCGCCGAGGTCGGACACGAGGTGATCGGCTACGACGTCGACTCCCGGCGGGTCAAGAGCCTGTCCGCCGGTGAGTCCTTCGTCGAGGACGTCTCCTCCGAGCGGATCCGCGCGGCGCTGGACAACGGCACCTACCGTCCGAGCGAATCGGCCCGCGACTGCGGCGGTTTCGACGTCGCCGTGGTGACCGTCCCGACCCCGCTGCACGAGGGCACTCCCGACCTGCGCTACATCAAGGAGTCCGCGGTCACCCTCGCCCGCTATCTGCGCCCCGGAGCCACCGTCGTCCTGGAGTCGACCACCTATCCCGGCACCACCCAGGAGCTGTTCGCCCCGATCCTGGAGGACGGCTCGGGCCTCACCGCCGGACGCGACTTCCACCTCGGCTACAGCCCCGAGCGGATCGACCCGGGCAACACCGTCTGGGGTTTCAAGGAGACCCCGAAAGTCGTCTCCGGCGTCGACGCGGCGTCGCTCAAGGCCGTTCAGGACTTCTACGCAGGCCTCGTCGACACCACCGTGCCGGTGCGCTCGCCCAAGGAGGCCGAACTCGCCAAGCTGCTGGAGAACACCTTCCGCCATGTGAACATCGCGCTGGTCAACGAGATCGCGATGTTCGCCCAAAATCTGGACATCGACGTCTGGCAGGCCATCGACGCCGCCTCCAGCAAGCCCTTCGGCTTCATGAGGTTCACCCCCGGACCGGGCGTCGGCGGCCACTGCCTGCCGATCGACCCCTCGTACCTGTCCTGGCGGGTGCAGCGCGAACTCGGCCAGAGCTTCCGCTTCGTGGAACTGGCCAACGACATCAACAACCACATGCCCGAGTACGTGGCGCGCCGCATCAGCGACCTGTTCAACGAAAGACGCCGTTCCGTGAACGGCTCGCGCATCCTGCTGCTGGGTCTGGCGTACAAGAAGAACACCGGCGACGCCCGCGAGTCGCCCGCCCTGCGCATATCCCAACTGCTGCTCGACATGGGGGCCCAGGTCAAGGCGGCGGACCCGCATGTCGTCGAGAGCCTGCCGGTGGACACCCGGCTGGTGCGGGTCGACCTGACACCGGAGGAGCTGGCGGCCGCCGATGTGGTGGTGCTGCTCGCCGACCATGACAGCTTCGACTACGAACTCGTCGCCGAGCACGCCCCCTTCGTCCTCGACTGCCGTCGACGGCTGCCGTCCGGACCCTCGATCGAGGTGCTCTGAACCATGCAGCGCATCGTCTGCGTCGCCGGGGCGCGCCCCAACTACATGAAGATCAAACCGGTGATGGACGCCTTGGAGCGCCGGGGCGCCGAGGTGGTCCTCGTCCACACCGGGCAGCACTACGACCCGGCCATGAACGACGTGTTCTTCGCCGACCTCGGCATCCGGCCGCCCGACCGTTTCCTCGGGGTCGGGTCCGGCACCCACGCCGAGCAGACCGGACGCGTGATGACCGCGTTCGAGCCGCTGCTCGGCGAGGTGTCCCCGGACATCGTCGTCGTGGTCGGCGACATCAACTCCACGCTGGCCTGCGCCCTCGTCACGGCCAAGGCCGGGCCGCTGCTGGCCCACGTCGAGGCCGGGCTGCGCAGTCGCGACTGGAGCATGCCGGAGGAGGTGAACCGTGTCGTCACCGACCGCCTCAGCGACTATCTGCTGGCGCCTTCGCCCGACGCCGGCGACAACCTGCACGCGGAGGGGTACCGGGACGACCAGATCCACCTCGTCGGCAACGTCATGATCGACACGCTGCTGGCCAACCTGGAGCGGGCCAGGGCCTCGGATGTCCTGGGCCGGTACGGCCTGGCCAGGGGCGAGTACGGCCTGGTCACCCTGCACCGACCCGCCAATGTGGACGACCCCGAGGTCCTCGCCGCCCTTCTGAAGGCCCTGGGCGAGATCGCCGGCCGCTGCCCGCTGCTGCTGCCCGTGCATCCCCGCGCTGCGCAGCGGCTGGCCGACGTCGGCGTCCCAGGAGGCGTGCGGCTCGTGCCGCCCGCCGGATACCTGGACTTCATCGCCCTGCAGGACGCGGCCCGGCTCGTGCTGACCGACTCGGGCGGCGTGCAGGAGGAGACCACCGCGCTGGGCGTGCCGTGCGTGACCCTGCGGGACAACACCGAGCGGCCCGTCACCGTCGAGCAGGGCACCAATGTGCTGGCCGGCCGGGATCCGGCACGCATCGTGGCCATCGTGGACCGGGTGCTGGACGATCCGCCCGCGCCGCGCCGGCCCGAACTGTGGGACGGCCGCGCGAGCGACCGCATCGCCGATGTGCTCTTGGAAGGAGGCACGGCGAGCACACGGCCGAGGCCCACCGACCAAACGTTCCCCATATGATCCGCTTGCGACATATGCTCGTCGAACATCTGGTCGCGAGGGGGGACCACCATGGATCTGGCTGAGATATTCCGTGTCATGCGCAGGCGCTGGTACGTCCTGCTGCCCGGACTGCTGCTGACCGCCGGCCTGACGGTCGCCGTGGCCCTGCTGGTTCCCGTCACCTACCAGTCGCAGAGCACGGTGGTTCTCCTGAACTCCCAGAAGGCCACGATGGCCTACGACGGCAACCCCTTCCTCAGCACCCAGACCTCGCTCACCGGCATGGCCGACGGCCTGACCCGCAACCTCAACTCCGACGGCTCGGTCCGGGAGCTGAAGTCCCGTGGCGCCACAGGAACGTTCGAGGCCAAGCTCGCCGACAACGCGCAGGGGCCGCTGATGTGGCTCACCGTCACCGGCACCGACAAGACCGCCGTCCTGGCCTCGGACAAGATCCTCACGGCCTATGCCAAGCAGCGGCTGGACCAGTTCCAGCAACAGCAGTCGGTCGCCCCGAAGGCCATGATCCGTATGACGACCCTCGTCCCCCCGCAGGACCCGGTGGCGCAGACCAAGACCCGGCTCGAGTACCTGGTCATGGGCGGGTGCCTGGGTCTGGTGCTGAGCCTGGTCGCCGTCTTCTACGTGGAGGCGCGCCGTCGGCCGCAGAGGTCCGCCCGGCCAAAGGAGCCCGCGCAGCCGACGGCCGGGGAACCGGTCGCGGAACAGACCATCGCCCTCCGGCAGACGCCCAGTTGGTCGCGGTCCACCGAGAACAGGTCCGCCGCGGAGCCGAGGGCCGGGCGGCCCGTCGTGGCCGTGGTGCCCACCGCCGAGCCGCTCGACGAGGAATCGACTCATGGACAGCGTTCGCACACCGGACAGCGAGACCGCTGAGCCGAGCGACACCCACACCACCCCCGCTCCCAACTCCCTCGCCCGGAAGGTCCGTTCGGCGGCCCGCTGGAGCCTGATCAACACCGTGGTGATGCGCCTCGGCAATTTCGCCACCGGCATCCTGCTGGCGCGCTTCGCCCTCGGACCGGCCCAGTGGGGCGTCTACGGCATCGCCCAGACCGTGCTCCTGGTCCTGCTCTCCGCGAACGAACTGGGCGTCAGCCTGGCCATCGTCCGCTGGGACGGCGACCCCCGCCGCTTCGCGCCGACGGTACTGACCCTGGCCACCGCGTCCAGCGGCCTGCTGTACGCCGCCCTCTTCGTCTCGGCGCCGACGGTGGCCCGGCTGCTCGACTCACCCGACGCCTCGGGCGTACTGCGGGTCATGTGCCTGTGCCTGGTGATCGACGGGGTGGCCCAGGTCCCGGCCGGCTTCTTGACCCGGGAGTTCGCCCAGGGCAGGCGGATGCTCATCGACGCGCTCAACTTCGTCCTCAGCACCGCCGTGACGCTCGTGCTGGCCTTCGCCGGACGGGGCGCGATGAGCTTCGCCTGGGGCGCGGTCGCGGGCAACATCGCCGCCCTCGCCGGCTGCGCCCTGGCGGCCCCCGGCACTCTGCGGTTCGGCTGGGATCCCCAACAGGCCCGGGCACTGCTGAGGTTCGGTCTTCCGTTGGCCGGGGCGAGCCTCCTCGCCCTCGCCGTCGTCAACGTGGACACCATGGTCGTCGGCTCCACCCTCGGCGGAGTCTCCCTCGGCTTCTACGTCCTGGCGTTCAACATGTCGGGCTGGCCGGTGCGCGTCATCTCCGAGGCCGCCCGCCGTGTCTCCTTCGCCGGCTTCTCCCGTCTCGCCGCCTCCCCGCAGGCCCTCGCCCAGGGCTTCAGCCGCGCCCTGGCGGTGCTGGTCACCGGCACCGTGCCCCTGTGTGTCCTGCTCGGCGGCCTCGCCGCCCCGGTCGTCCGCCTGGTGTACGGCGGCAAGTGGGTGCCCGCCGCCGATGCGCTGCCCTGGCTGATGGCCCTGGGCCTGATCCGCATCGGCTGTGAACTCGCCTACGACTGCCTCGTCGCCACCGGGCAGCGCCGCTTGCTGATCCTCACCCAGGCTCTCTGGGTCGTCGCCCTCATCCCCGTCCTCGTCGTCGGCGCGCGCCTGGGCGGCATCGTCGGCGTCTCCCAGGGCCATGTGCTGGTCGCCGCCGGACTCGTCGTCCCCGCCTTCCTGTACGCCCTCGGCCGGGCCGGGATCGGCCTCGCCCCCGTCGCCGGGGCCTGCGCCTGGCCCTTCTTCGGAGGAGCCGTGATGACCCTGGTCGTCGTCGCGGCGAAGCGCCTTCTCGGCGACGGCACCCCCGCCCTGTTCGGCATCGGCACAGCCGCGCTGGCCTGCTACGTGGTGTGCGTGCTGCCCGGACGCCGTTTCCTGCTGGGCTCCCGGACGCCGGAGACCGTATGACGAGACTCCGCCGTCTGCTCGCCGGCCTGGCCCTCCTGCTGTCCGCCGGCTGTTCTCCGGGCGCCTCGGGCACCGACTCCGCACCGCCGGCCCGGAGCCACTCCCCCGGCACGGCCCGGGCCAGCACCGCGGCGCCGGGCGAAGCCGGTTTCCCGGACGCCCGCACCACCGGTCCCCGCCTCCCCCTGGCACCGCACTCCACGGGGAACATGAGCGTCAAGACCGACGGGACCGTCATCAAAGGGTGGGACATCACCGGCTCGCTCGACATCTACGCCGACGACGTGACCATCGTCGACAGCAGGATCACCTCCGCCAACTGGTGGGGGGTCAACCTGCGCCCCGGCCACCGCGGCCTGAGGATTCTGCACACCACCATCACCGCCGTCCCCGGCAAAGGCCCCGACAACGGCGGAGTGGACTACGCCGTCTCCAACATGGGCACCAGCTCCGTCGAGGTCGGCTGGTGCGACATCGCCGTCTTCGGCAACGCCCTCTCCATGGGCCAGGGTTACCTCCACGACAACTACGTCCACGACCTCGTCCCGTTCCGCAACAACGGCGGCGAGTGGCAGCACACCGATGCGGTGATCAGCGGCGGCGGCACCAAGGGCCGGCTGGTCATCCGCCACAACACACTGCTCAACCCCGTCGCTGTCGACCGGGGAGCGTCCGCCGCCCTGGGCCTGTTCGCCGACACCGGCCATGTGTCCAACACCGTCGTCGACGGCAATCTGCTGGCCGGCGGCGCGTACGCCCTCTACGGGGGTGGCGCGGGCGCCACCGGGATCCGGGTCACGAACAACGTCTTCTCGACCCGGTACCACCGCAACAGCGGCGTCTACGGGGCCGTCACCGCCTGGAACGCCGGCGGTCCCGGCAACGTCTGGCGCGACAACCGCTTCTCCGACGGCACCCCGGTCAGCCCCGAGCCGGCCGGCTGAGAAGGAGGATCATGCGACGCATCATCCGCGCCCCCTGGGAGGTCCTCAAGCGCACCTTCGGCTGGCTCGTCCTCTTCGAGCTTCGCAACAAGGTCCTGCTCCTCCCCTCCGCACTGCGGCTGCGCCGCTTCGAGACCGCGGAGACCCGCCGCCTCGCTGCTGCCACCGATTCCCTGCCCGCCGCCCTCGTCGCGACGGTCATCGCTACCCACCGACGCCCGGACGAGCTGCGGGCGGCGGTCCGGTCGGCCCTGGCCCAGACCGTTCGCGATCAGGTCGTGATCGTCGTGGACGACGGTGCCGGTCTTTGCGAACTGCCCGACGATCCCCGGCTATTCGCCGTTTCGCTGGCGCGCAACACCGGCGTGGCCGGCTTCGTGCGCAATGTCGGCATCCGCCTCACCCGCTCGCGGTATGTGGCGTTCCTGGACGACGACAACCTGTGGGAACCCGACCATCTGCAACGTGCCCTGGCGGTCCTGGAGTCCCCCGGCGGTCCGGACGGCGTCTACACGGCGCTGCGCCGTGTCCTCCCGGACGGGACCGAGCGGGACATCCTCTCCGTGCCGTTCGACCGCCGGCGCGCCGCCCGGGAATCCTTTCTGGACACCAACGCGTTCGTCGCCCGACGCAACCGGGCCCTGCACTTCAGCCGTCTGCGGCGTACCCCGGACGTGCTCCCGCGTGAGGACTGGGAGCTCGTGCACCGGTACAGCCGCCGCCACCGCGTGCGCCATGTGCCGTACGCCACCGTGCGGTATCTGGTGAACCCGGGGAGTTTCTATACGACTTGGTCCGGCTGAACGTCCGTCGACCGGGCCTCAGGGGCCCGGCATGACCTGCAGCGCGCCCGGCCTCAGCAGTGCGGTCGCCGCGGCGCGGCTGGCCTTCCGGCCGAGAAGAGCCCGCGATGTCTCGCGCAGGAACACGGCACCTCTGAAGCACGCGGTCGCGACGGCTCCGTGCCGCCGCCCGTACAGCCGCACCCGGTTGAGCGTGAGCAGGGTCCACAGCCGAGGCGAGACCTGGGAGTCGCCCCCCAGATGCACGGCCTCGGCCTTCGGCTCCAGTTGCGTGACATATCCCAGGTCGCGTGCCCGCAGGCAGTACTCGGTCTCCTCCGAATAGAGGAAAAAGGACTCGTCCCACGGGCCACAAGCGGCCAGGCAGTCGGCCGAGACGGCCATGAGCGCGCCGGTCGCCCAGTCGGCGCGCGTGGGCCGTCGATACGCGGCGGGGTCCGTGACGAGTTCGCTGAGGCGCGGGAATCGCCCGGCCCGGCGGTTGCCGATGACGGCCTCGCCGAGGGCCCTCAGCACGCTCGACTCGCGGCGCAGCGAGTAGTGGGGCGTGTCCCGGCCCTCTTCGTACAGCAGGGGCACGGCGATGCCCACTCCGTCGCCGAGGCTCTCGACGAGCCGTTCGGCACAGCCCTGCCGCATACGGATGTCGGGGTTGCAGATGAGGGCGACCCGGTAGTCACCGGCAGCATCCAGCGCCGCGTTGATCCCGGCGGCGTACCCGGCGTTGCGGCCGGTCTGGACGACGGTGGCGTCGGGGGCCAGGGCCTGGAGAACCTCGACGGTGTCGTCGGCCGAGTCGTTGTCGGCGACGACCAGCCGCCAGTCGAGGCCGGCCATGCCCTCGCCGAGCGCGGCGAGGAACCCGGGGAGCACCGAGGCGCTGTTCCAGGTGACGACGATGACGGCGACGGTTCTCATCGGGACTCCACGAGTTGGGGGAGCTGGACTTCTGGGGTCTCGACGGGGCCCTGTGCCGCAGCGGCAGCCTCGCGCCGTACAAAGCCCAGACAGCTGCCCCCCGCTCCCAGGATCAGGAAGAACATTCCGGCGAACATGGGGAAGCTGAGCGAGTCGAACGTGGCGCTGATGACCAGGGCGACCAGTGACGAGGCGAAGAACGCCTGGCCCAGCTCGCGGTCGGACTCGGTCCGGGCCAGGCGCCGGATGGCACCGCCGTGATGGATTCCGGTGATGAACAGGACGAGCAGGGCGACGAGCCCGAGCACGCCCATCTCGGCCAGGCCCAGCATGTACTGGTTGTCGGTGAAGAAGTACAGGTCGGGAGTGAAGGTGCCGAAGCCCCTCCCGAACCAGGGGTGTTCCTTCAGATACGGCATGATCGCGCTGTACTTGACCGTACGGGCCTGGGTGCTGCTGTCGGAGTTGGACAGGAACGAGGCGAACAGACCCGTGATGGTGCCGATCAGCCCCGGCACGAGAACCTTGAAGACGGCCACGGAGGCCGTCATCACGCCGATCGCGGCCCAGCGGCGGGCCGGTTTCCAGCGCGGCACCATCACCAGCGCCACCAGCAGCAGGCCGATGATCGAGGTCCGCGACACGGACAGGGGCAGCGCTCCGGCCATCAGCAGCACCGGACCCCAGCGGCGCAGCGCGTGGCGGTGGCGTCGTACCGGATCCAGGGCCTGCTGGATCGCGAAGGGCAGGAGGATCGCCAGCATGCCGGCGAACTCCAGCGGCTGGGCCGTGGTGGCCCGGGGCCGGGTGAAGGCGCCGCGGTCCATGACGCTCACCTGGGCCACGCTGGTCTGGAGGCCGGGGATGTGAATGGAGTCGGCGATGTTGGTAGCGGCGAAGAAGTCGTAGAACCCGATCGCGGCGACGACGGAGCCCATGACGACCATCCGGCGCATCAGGACGTCCAGCCGCTCGCGCTTCTGTACGGCCGCCGAGGTCAGAACGACGATCGACACCCACACAAGGAATCCGATGAGCCCTCGGTCGGCCCCCAGGACCTCCTCGTGCGAGCTCTCGCGCATCGCGTCCGCGACGTAGGCCGTCAGGACCGCCAGCCCGAGCACGCACAGCGCGACCCGGGGAGTCCTGGTGCCCGGCGCCGGAAGGATACGGCCGCCGAGCCAGGTCGCGAGGTACCACAACAGTCCCAGCAGGGCGAAGACGTTGGCCGGGGTGCCGACGCCGCCGAGCGCGGGCAGGGCCAGGTTCGACGGGATGAAGAAGGCCAGCACCAGGTAGACGGTGAGGATCGCCGTGGCGTCGACCCGTCGGCCGAGCACTCCTCGCTCGGTGGTTCGGGCGTCCTGTGGTCGCGGGGCGGGGCCGTTCCCGGCGCGCCGCCTGCGGCGGACCACCGCGACGCCCTCCAGCAGGATCGACAGCAGGAACGCGCTGACGACGCCCAGGATGACGACCGCCGCGATGTCCTGGTAGCGACTCTTTGACTTCGACACCGGGGTCTGCGGCAGGACGACCGGCGCCGTCTGGACGAAGTAGGTGGGCGGGACCTTGGCGGCGGCCTGCAGAGCCTTGAGTTGTTCGCCGGCGAAGGCCGTCAGGGTGTTGGTCTCCTTGAGCACCTTCGCCCGGTCGGTGCCGGTGACGCTGAGCGAGAGGAGCGGGCTCTCGCTCTCCGGCGCGAAGCCGGCCGTGTAGGGATCCGTGACGCCACGGCTGTGCAACTCCTTGGCGGCGTCGGCCGATTCAAGGGTTCTGATCAGCACATCGGCCGTGACGATGAGCGAACCGCCCGCATTGGAAATGGGGTTGCCGAAGGTGGGGGCCAGCCGGGCGACGGCCGAGGAGTCCAGCAGCGCGACCGAGCTCTGCGACTGATAGGAGACGGGCACGGTCACGTACAGATACGCGCCGCCGAGCAGGCTGAGCAGGGTGAAGGGCACCATGAAGTACCAACGCCTGCGCAGAATGGCCCATATCTCACCAAGGCTCACGAACCAACCCCCCATTCGGTGGCATCCGGCCGCGCGTCCTGCCAGTATCGGGGGTGACGGAAGGAACTCGTATGTCGCCCGGGAACGTCGCCGATGCGCTGCTCCGTCGCTGGTACGTCGTGGTGGTCGCGCTGCTGCTGACGGCCGCCGGTGCGTACCACGTGGCGCGCCCGGCCCCCCAGTACGTCGGCTCCGCGGTGGTGGTCCTCAAGCCGCCGGTGACGCAGAACCAGCCCAACCAGCTCACCAATCTGCAGCCGCCGCTCGCCGTGGTCTCCTACGCGGTCGTCCAGCAGCTGCAATCCCCCGGCGGGGTGAGGGAGTTGAGCGCGGCGGGGGTCCACGGGACCTACCACCTCGTGCCCCGCAACAGCGGCACCAGCGCGACACCGCGCTATCTGATCCCTTCCCTGCAGGTGCAGTCGCAGGCGTCCGACCCCGACGCGGCCGTCACGGCGGTGCGCCGCATCATCGACGTCTACACCCAGCACGTCGAGGAGATGCAGACGGCTCAGGGAGTTCCCTCCGGGGCACGGATCACCGCCTCCGTACTGACCTCCCCGAGCGCCGCCGAGGTGCAGGGCACCAAGAGCCGCGGCCTGGCCGGCACGGCCCTGCTGGGCCTCGCCGGCGGGATCCTCGGCGCATTGTGGCTCGACCGCTATGTGATGAGGCGCCGTCAGGTCGTGCCTGCCCGGCAGGCCGGTCCCGTTCCCGTGGCCAACTGAGCCGTAACGGTCGCTCATCAGATTCCGCGGCGCTTCCACGACTCCCACCACAGCCACTCCCGGCCGCGCTCGGCCACGGCCGACCACACCAGCGGCTGCAGATACGGCATCGCCTTCGGACCGATCCGGCGCCTGAGCCGCAGCGCGCGGTACTCCGGCAGCGCCGCGTATCCCGGCAGACACTCCTCGGCGAAGGCCACGCACTCATCGACCGGTACGACCCCCGTGCGTCCCCGGTCGTAGGCACGGTACGCGCGGCGCAGCGCGCAGCGGGCGAGCCGGGTGTGCACCTGATCGGCCAGGCGGTCGGCGTGGGGCAGCCGGTCGGCGCATTTGGCGAGCACCGAGTCGAAGGCCACGAGACGCTGGCGCAGGTCGTCGAGCTGACCACCGAAGTCCGTGGTGGACATGTTCTTGCCGTGGACGCGGTAGAAGGCCTGGTCGGCCCCGCGTATGTAGCCGACGTCGGCGTGTGCGGCGAGCCGCATCCACATCTCGATGTCGCCGGCGTGCGGAAGGACGGGGTCGTAGCCGCCGACCTTCCGCTGGAGCCTGGTGCGGACGACGACCTCCGGCGAAGTGATGCAGCCCGTGCCCTCGCGGAAGCGCCGCTCCAGCCACCACTGCCCGGGATAGACGACCGAGCCGGTGCTCTGCGTACGGGCCCGTGGCAGCGGGCCGCCGTGCTGGAAGCGCAGGGGACGCCCGTAGGCGAACCCCGCCTCGGGACGGGCGTCCAGGAGTGCGGCGGCCCGGACCAGCGCGCCCGGCACCAGTCGGTCGTCGGCGGAGAGGAGGGCGACGTAGTCCCCGTCGGCCCATTCCAGAAGGCCCTCGTTGTAGGTGGCGATGTGTCCCTTGTTGGTTTCGTGGACGCTGACCTCGATACGCGGATCCGCGGCGGCCAGTTTCTGCGCGATCTCCGCCGAGTCGTCGGGCGAGGCGTCGTCGATGATGAGCACCCGGACGTCGACGCCGTTCTGCTCGTCCAGGACACTGCTGACGCAGTCGGCGAGGAAATGGCCGTACTTGTAGCAGGGGATGACAACACTGACGGTGCTCATCGGTGGGCAAGCCAATCCCCGGTGGCGGCCTCCGCGTCGGGCGGAGACCGCCACCGGTGCGTTCGGGTCGGTCAGTTCTTCTTCTTGCGGACGGTCTCGCTGGTCAGGGTCCAGCTGTGGGACTTCACCGGGTGGCCGTGTCTGTCCCGGGCCGTGACCGTGACGGTGAACCGGGTGCCGTCCGGCAGCGGGACGGACAGGTGGACGGATACCTTGTGGGTGGCCCGGTCGTAGAAGGCGACGGCCGTGACGTGGAGCTTCTTGGCGTCCTTGGAACCGCGCAGGATGGTCACGGTCGCCTGCACGGACGACACGGCGGCCTTGTCCGGCACCGACATGACGAGGGCGCTCGCCGCGTCGGCGGTGTGCGCCACCGAGGACGCGGTCACCTCCGAGGCGGTGGCCGTCGTCAGGGCGGCGCTGGGGTTGTCGGCGGTGAAGACCGGGCCGACCCAGTAGTTCGCGGATCCGTAGGAGCTGTTGGGGAAGGCCGCGTCGGCGCCGTACCGGTAGAGCCCGTTGTGGTGCGCGGTGGTGTCGGCGGTGGCGGTCAGCGGATACGACAGGTGGGCTGCCGTGAAGTAGCCGCCGTCCACCGCGTAGTTGCCGTTCGGGGCGTGGTAGGAGACGACGTACGGGGTGCCGGCGGTGATGGCGACCGGGGTGGCGAAGGTCAGCGTCTGCCAGCCGGAGGCCGTCTCGTTGGTGAAGGTGCCGGTGGCGAGCAGCGTCCCGGTGTCGGACCACAGGCTGCCGGTGTGCGTGCCCGTGTTGCCGGTGCCCTTGTAGAAGGTGACACCGGTGACCCAGCCGTCCGTCGAGGAGGTGAACCGGGTGCCGAGCTCGACGGAGTTGGCGTCACCGGTCATGTCGGTCGTGGCCGGCGTGGCGGAGAAACCCCACAGCGTGCAGGGGCAGGTGACCGCGGGTGGCGTGGAGCTGGTGGTGAAGGACCAGGTCACCGGGTCCGCCATGGCATTGCCCCACACGTCGGAGGCCTGGACGGACGCGGTGTACGCGGTGTGCAGCTCCAGCTCCGTCGACGGAGTAAAGGTCGCCTTGTTCGAAGCGGGGAAGGTGACGGCCCCCGGCACGGTGTTGCCGTTCGGGTCCTTCACGGTGAAGGTCACGCTGTCGGGGTCGACGGCCGAGCTGAACGTGGCCGACACCGGTGCTGTGATCGACGCGTCGGTGGCCCCGGAGGTCGGGGAGGTGGAGGTGACGGTGGGCGGGGTCGTGCTGGCCGTCGAGGTGTCCAGCACCACGTCGACCCAGTAGTTGCTGCCGGAGGACTGAGAGGACGGGAAGGCGCTGGTGGAGCCGTAGTGGTAGACACCGTTGCCGCCGTCGGTGCCGGACTTCAGTGCCGTGAGCGGGGCGAGGCCCGCGTCGCTGCCGGAGAAGTAGCCGCCGTCGTAGGAGTATCCGCCGTTGGGGGCGAAGTACGAGGCGACATACGTGGTGTTGGCCTTGACGGTCACCGGGGTGGCGAAGTTCAGCTGCTGCCAGCCGGAGGCCGTCTCATTGGTGAAGGTGCCGGTGGCCAGACGGGTGCCGGAGGCGCTCCACAGGCTGCCGGTGTGGGTTCCGGTGTTGGCGGGTGACTTGTAGAAGCGGACGGCGGTGATGGAACCGGCGACCGTGGTGCGGAACTTGACGCCGAGCTCGACCGAGCTGCCGTCGCCCGCGTTGACGGTGCCGGGCACGGCCGAGGCCGCGAACACGCTGCACGGACAGGCCTGGGGGCCGACGGTCACGGGGATGGTGGTCACGGCGCCGATATTGACGCTGTCGTCGACGGCACGGACCTTGATGGACGCCGGACCCGGGGTCGTCGGGGTCCAGCTGTAGCTCCAGGACGCGAGGCCCTTGGCGGCCTGCCAGGTCGTTCCGCCGTCCGTGGACACCTCCACGCGGGCCACCACGCCCCCGCCGGAGTCGGTGGCGGTACCGGCGATGGTGACCGGCTTCAGCGCCGGGACGGTGACACCGGAGGCGGGGCTCGACACGGTGGCCGCCGGGCCGGTGGTGTCGGTGGAGGCCCCGGCCGCGACGAGGTTGCTCTGCAGGGTCAGCGGCTGGACGCCCATGTCGGCGAGGATGTTCACCGTCGCCTGCTGCATACGGGCGTCCTCGGTGACCACCGTGTCGGCGGGGTTGTACGTCGGGACGTCGGTCAGGCCCCACGACCACTGCACGGTCCCCGACCCGAACACCAGGGCCCCGGAGTCCTGGTCACGGAACTCGACGAGCTTGTGGGTCGCCGTGCCGTTGCCGTAGACATTGCCCCAGTCCATGCGGAGCTTGCCGTCGTTGACGTCCACCGTCGTGGACGACACATCGATGGCTCCGGCGGGTCTGGTGCTGTTGTCGATGTCGCTGTCCCACTCGTAGCCGAGGGTGCCCGTCGGGAAGGTGGCGGTCTGGCCGGCGGGGAGGCTCGCGATGGAGGTGTTGCGCCAGATCCGGTTCCTGCCGTACGAGCCGGGGACCGTGATGGCGTCGCTGCGGTAGCCGTTCACCTGGAACATGGAGCCGGTGAGGATGTTCGGCGGCTGGTAGTCCTGCCCGTAGTGGGTGCTGGTCGGGTCCATCCAGGTGCCGGTCCAGATGCCGCTGGGGTCGGCGATGCCGTTGTTCTGCGCCATCTTGGTCATCTTGTAGCAGACCAGGGTCCGGTCCGCCGTGTTCGTGCCGTCGATGCTCGGCGCGAGCCGGGTCTTCCAGAAGACCTCGTTGCCGCTGAAGAAGGCCTCCCGGACGCCGGCCTTCCGGGCCGCCAGGACGTTGGAGTACTGGCTCTGTGTCCAGTACTCGTCGTGGCCGGAGGACATGTACACCTTGTGCTGCTTCAGCAGGGTGGCACCGCTGGTCGACGACACGTCCACGCCGGACAGATAGCTGACGTCGTAGCCGTTGCGCTCCAGCCAGGACAGCATCATGTACTCGGAGCCGTAGATGCCGTTGTCGCCGCCGATGTCCAGCGGCCGGTTGTAGCTGACCTCGTAGGCCCGGCCGTCGGGCGCGGGCCCGGTGCCGCCGTAGAGGTCCTGGCCGCCGTAGTGGTTGTAGGCCTGCCAGGTCTGGTCGCTGGTCTGCACGACGACGCCTGAGGCGCTGGAGTCCTTGCGGACGACGAACGGGTACGGCATCAGGCCGTTGCCGTCCGTCTGCGTCAGGTTCGCGATGTACAGGCCGGACACGGCGTCGCTGGGCACTGTCCAGCTCGCGGTCACCGGCCAGTTGCCGCAGTCGACCAAACCGGTGCTGCTCTTGGTGGTACAACTCGCCGGTTTGATGGCGTAGTTGGCCGGATAGGTCACGGCCGCCTGGGCCGCGGTGGACATCTCGCGCGCGCCGTCGCCGCCGTACCAGCCCAGCCGGTAGATCTCGATGTGGTAGGGCACTTTCGACTGGACCTTGAACTGGACGGTGTCGCCGGCCTGGACGCTCTCCTTGGTGGAGAAGCCCTGGATGTCGCCGTACGCGTTGGGCGAGAACCAGTCGGTTTTGGGGCTGCCCGGCTTGGAGTTCTCGCAGACGATCGGGTTCGAGCCCGCTCCGCACGGGTCGGCTGCCGCCTGGGCGGTCGCGGCCTGCGGGAGCACCGCCCATATCAGTGCTGCTACGACGGCGAGGCGGCCGCCCCGGAGCCGTCTGCTCCATCTGTTCATGTGTACCTCTCAGCGGTGCTGTGCAGGACCGGCCCGTGCGGCCGGGGCGGAGCGGGAAAACCGGGGGTCGATCAGCTTCCGAGCGCGTCGGTGAGCGTGTCCACGACGCGCTGCTGCTGGTCGGGGGTGATCTGCGGGTAGAGCGGCAGTGACAGGATCCGGTCCGCCGCGCTCTCGGCGTTCGGGAAGTCGCCGCGGGAGTGGCCGAGATGGCGGTAGGCCGGCGTGAGGTGGACCGGGGCGGGGTAGTGCACCCCCGCGCCGATGCCCTCCGCGTTGAGCTTGCCGACGACGGCGTCGCGGTCCGCGCCGGTGACCTGGACGACGTACAGGTGCCATACGTGGACGTTGCCGGCCGCCGTCGTCGGCAGTACGACCCGGCCGGCGGCCGCCAGGTCGGCGAGCAGCGCGTGGTAGCGGGCCGCGGCCGCGCGCCGAGCCGCGTTGCCGTCCGCCAGCCGGGCCAGCTTGGCGCGCAGGACGACGGCCTGGAGTCCGTCCAGACGGCTGTTGAACCCTGGCACGTCGTGGCGGTACTTGGCGACGCCGCCGTGGTTGGCGATCGCGCGTACCTGGCCTGCGAGTTCCTCGTCGTCGGTCAGCACCGCGCCCGCGTCGCCGTACGCGCCGAGGTTCTTGCCCGGGTAGAAGCTGGTGGCCGCGATCCCGCCGCTGCCGGGCGTGTGGCCGTCGCGGGTGGCGCCCTGGCACTGGGCGGCGTCCTCGACCACCCGTATCCGGTCGGGCAGTCGGCCGGACAGCGCCGTCACATCGGCCATCTGCCCGTAGAGGTGCACGGGTACGACCGCGCGGGTGGCCGGGCCGATCGCGTCCAGTGCGGCCTGGGGGTCGAGCAGGTAGGTGTCGGGCAGGCAGTCGGCGAGGACCGGTCGGGCGCCGGTTCTGGCCACCGCGCCCGCGGTGGCGATGAAGGTGTTGGCGGGTATCACTACCTCGTCGCCGGGCCCCACCCCGCTGGCGCGGAGGGCGAGTTCGACGGCGTCGGTGCCGTTGGCGACGCCCACGCAGTGCGCCACATCCCCGAAGTCCGCGTATTCACATTCGAACTGGCGGACCTCGTCTCCTCCGATGAACGCGGTGCCGGCCAGGATCCGTTCGAACCCGGCCCGTACCTCGTCGGCGACTTCCTCGTGGGCCGCCTTGAGGTCCACGAGCGGAATCCGGTTCATGTCAGCGGTCCCCCCACTGTTCGCGTCGCAAGTTCGTCGAGCGCAGGCGCTTCCGCCCCGCGCAGCCGCCGGGCCGGGCTCCCCACCCAGACCTCGCCCGGCGGAATGTCGCCGAGCACGCTGCTCCCCATCCCGATCAGCGACCAGGCGCCGACCGTCGTACCCTCCCTGACCAACGCCCCGGAGCCCACATAGGCACCCCGCTCCAGCCGTGCGCCCCCGCCCATGCGGACGCCGGAGGCGAGCGTGGCGAAGTCCTCGACCACGTCGTCGTGGGTGAGGACGACCTGCGGCATCACCGCGACATGTGCGCCCACCCGCACGGCTGCGGTCAGGACGCAGTGTGCGAGCAGCACCGAGCCGGGACCGATCCCGGAGGTCGCCGACACCACCGCCGTCGGGTGGATCACGGTGGCGTAGCGGTCCGCGGGCAGGCCGAGCCTGCGGACCAGCCGGGCGCGGGCCGCGTAGTCCCTGGGATTGCCCACGCAGATCACCACCCGGGCCTCGGGCAGGACGTGGACCAGGTCGCAGCCGCCGAGGACGGACACGCCGTCCACCTCGGTGCCGTGCAGGGCGGGGTTGTCGTCCAGGTGCCCGAGCAGCTCGAACTCGCCCGTGTCCCGTACAGCCTGCGCGGTCTCCCGGGCGAAGCCGCCCGCGCCGACGATCAGCAGCCCGCTCATCTTCGCGCCTGTTCGTGCAGCGCTGCCACGACGCGGTCCTGCTGGGCCTCGGTCATCGTGTGGAACAGCGGCAGGATCAGCGAGTCGTGGGTGATCCGCTCGGTGACCGGGAGGGGCGCGCGGGGGTGGTCCGCGTAGGCGGGTTCGAGGTGGGCGGCCATGATCCCGCGCCGGGCGGAGATACCGGCCGCGGCGAGCGCGGCGAGCAGGTCGTCCCGGCCGACGGGGAAGTCCTCGTCCAGCAGCACCCAGTAGGACTGGAAGTTGCTCTGCCCGTGGGCGGGGTCGCGTACGGGGGTGAGGCCGGGGACGTCGTGCAGCAGCGTGTCGTAGCGGGCCGCCAGTTCGCGGCGGCGGGCGATCATCGCCTCGAGTCTGCCGAGCTGGACCAGGCCGATCGCGGCCTGGACGTCCGTCATCCGGTAGTTGTAGCCGACCTCCAAGTAGCTCTCCAGGACCGGCTTGTTGCTCGCATGGCGCTCGGCCGCCGAGGCGCTCATCCCGTGCTCGCGCAGCCGGCGCAGGCGGGCCGCCCACTCGGCGTCGTCGGTGGTGATCATGCCGCCCTCGCCGGTGGTGACGAGCTTGCGGGGGTGGAAGGACCAAGCGGCGATCAGCGCACCGTGCCCGACGGGCTTGCCCCCGACGGACGAGCCGATGGCGCAGGCCGCGTCCTCGACCAGGGGCAGGTCCCAGTCGGCGCAGGCGGCGCGCAAGGCGTGCACATCGGCGGGTGCGCCGCCCTGGTGGACGGCGAGGACGGCCCTGGTGCGGGCGGTGCGGACCGCGTCCACGGTGGCCACGGTCAGGTTGCCGGTGGCGAGGTCGACATCGGCGAACACCGGCTCGGCGCCGACGTACCGTACGGCGTTGGCGGTGGCGATGAACGACAGCGAGGGCACCACGACCTCGTCGGCGGGGCCGAGGCCGAGCGCGACCAGCGACAGGTGCAGGGCGGTGGTGCAGGAGCTGACGGCGACGCCGTGCTCGGCGCCCACCCGCTCGGCGAAGGCCTGCTCGAAGGCGGCGACCCGGGGGCCCTGGGCGACCCACCCGGACAGCACCGCCTCGGAGGCGGCCCGGGCCTCCTCCTCGCCGAGCCAGGGGATCATCACCGGGATGCGGTCGGTGCTCACTTGGCCGCCTCCCGCTCCGCGCGCCACCACTCGACCAGGTCCCGCAGCCCGGTGCGCAGGTCGATCCGCGCCGTGAACCCGAGCCGCTCGGCGGCCTGTGAGGTGTCCGCGAGCCGCCGTACCACCGAGTTGACGCTGCGGGCGGGCCCGTGCACCGGCTCCAGCCCGGTCGCCCCCATCGCCTCCAGCAGGCCCTCGGCGAGCTCCTTCAGCGAAGTCTCCGTGCCGCTGGCGATGTTGAACACCTCATCGGTGAGATCCGACTCGGCGGCCAGCACATTGGCCCGGGCGATGTCGCGGACGTCGACGAAGTCCATGGTCTGCGTGCCGTCGCCGAGGATCAGCGGCGGCTCGCCCGCCTCGATGCGCTCCATCCAGCGGATGAGCACCTCGGTGTAGAGGCCGTGGATGTCCATCCGGGGGCCGTAGACGTTGAAGTAGCGCAGCGCCACGTAGTCCAGGCCGTACATGGCGTGGAAGCTGCGCAGCATGCCCTCGTTGAAGGCCTTCGCCGCGCCGTAGAAGGTGTCGTTGTTGTACGGGTGGTGGCGCTCGGTCGTCGGGAAGGTCTCGGCCATGCCGTAGACGGACGCCGAGGAGGAGGCGACCACCTTGGCGACCCCGGTCTCGGCCGCCGCCTCCAGGACGTTGAAGGTGCCGTCGACCAGGACCTCGTTGGCGAGCCGGGGTTCCTCCGCGCACTGGGTGATGCGGATCGCGGCGAGGTGGAACACCAGGTCGGCGCCTTCGGTGACCTTCCGTACCGCGGCGGCATCACGGACGTCGCCCTCGACGATCTCCACGACGCCGCTGGGCAGGGCCTGGGCGAGGTTGGCCCGCCGCCCACGCACGAAGTTGTCCAACACCACGATCTCGCGGGCGCCGCCCTCGGCCAGGAGGTCGACGAGGTTGGAGCCGATGGTGCCCGCTCCCCCGGTGACCAGGATCTTCTTGCCTCGTACGCTGCTCAACTGCCGTGCCCTCTCAGTGTGTTCGATCTGCTCAACGCCCGGCGCGCAGGCCGACGACCGCGCCCTTGAATTCGAGGCTCCGGGACGCGGCCTCGAGAATGTCCAGCACGCGCAGGCCCGCCCGGCCGTCGGTCAGCGGAGGCCGCCCGTTCCTGATCGCGTCGCCGAACTCGTCGACCATGCCGCGCAGCGCCTCCTTCTCCCCGATGGCGGGCGCGACCATGTCTCCGGAGCGGTACGAGACGAGCATGTCCCGGCGCTCGTCGTCGCCGATCTCCTGGGGGGAGGCCAGGTCCACGCCCCGGTCGTAGATGGCCACCCGCTGCAGGGGGTTGAGGTCGTCCCAGACCAGGGTGCGTTTGGCGCCGCCCACCATGGTGGTCCGCACCTTCGTCGGGGACAGCCAGTTGACGTGCACGTGGGCGATGGCTCCGGTGCTGAGCGTGAGCGTCAGATAGGCCACGCAGGCCTGTCCGGCACCGATCGGGTCGGCTCCGTGGGCCGCGACGGCGACCGGCTCCACGTTGTCGGGGAGGATGAAGTCCAGGATCGACAGGTCGTGGGGGGCGAGGTCCCACAGGACGTCGATGTCCTTCTGGACGAGCCCGAGGTTGATCCGGACCGAGTCGACGAAGTGGATCTCGCCGAGTTCGCCGGAGCGGACCAGCTCCCGGATGCGGCCCACGGCCGGCGTGTAGCAGTAGGTGTGGTCGCACATCAGGGTGAGCCCGCGCTCTTCCGCCTCGGTCACCAGGCGCATCCCGTCGGCGTAGGTCGCCGCGAGCGGCTTCTCCACGAGGACGTGCTTGCCGGCGCGCAGGGCGGCCAGGGCGATGTCGAGGTGGGTGCCGGCGGGCGTGGCCACGGCGACGGCGTCCACGGAGGGGTCGGCGAGGACGGCCGCGTAGTCCGCGGTGGCCTCGACCGTCGAGTAGCCGCCGAGGACCCGTCGGGCCCGGTCCACGTCGAGGTCGCACAGCCAGCGCAGCCGGAACCGCTCGCTGGCCTGGAAGTTGCGGACGAGGTTGGGGCCCCAGTAGCCGGCCCCGACGACCGCGACCCCCAACGGCTGCGTGGTCTGCGTCACTTGGTTCCTCTCCCCTTGGTCCATCGGTAGGCGGTCCGTCCGCAGGCGGTGCATCAGTAGGCCCCCGTTCCCCGCACCACGGCGGACCCGGTGCGCAGCAGGATCGACAGGTCCAGGCTCATCGACCAGTTGTCGACGTATCCGAGATCGAGCCGGACCGCCTCCTCCCAGGGCAGGTCGGAGCGGCCGCTGACCTGCCAGAGTCCGGTGAGGCCGGGCTTGACGAGCAGCCGGCGCTTGATGTCCGGCGTGTACGCCTCCACCTCTTCGGGCAGCGGTGGGCGGGGGCCGACGAGCGACATGTGGCCCCTGACGACGTTGAGCAGCTGTGGCAGTTCATCGAGCGAACTGCGGCGCAGGAACGAGCCGACGCGGGTGATCCGCGGATCCTCCTTCACCTTGAACAGCAGGCCGTCGCTGTTCTGATTGAGGTGCTCCAGTTCCGCCCGCAGGGCCTCCGAGTCCGGCCGCATCGTGCGGAACTTCAGCATGGTGAAGTGGTCGCCGTACCGGCCCACCCGTTGCTGTCTGAACAGGGCGGGCCCGGCGCTGTCCAGCCGGACGATCAGGGCGACCAGCAGCATGGGCAGCGCGAGGAACAGCAGGAGCGCCGCGGCGAGCGACCGGTCCAGCAGTTCCTTGGGCAGCCGGGAGGTCCGGGAGAGGTTCGGCGGCTGGATCCGCAGCAGCGGCACCCCGTTGGTGGGCCGTACCGCCAGCCGGGAGGCGGAGACGTCGGCCAGCACGGGAGCCAGCAGGAAGTCGACGCCCTGGGCGGCCGCCGTCCAGGCCATCCGGCGCAGGACGGAGGCGTCGGTCCCGGGTAGCGGCAGTGCCACCACGGTGGTGATGCCCAGGGCCCGGACGACGTCGTCCATGTCACCGACGCCGCCGAGGAAGGGGAGCCCCAGCTTGCGTATCTCCGCGGCGTTCTGCGGATCGCTCAGGCACACTCCGGCGGCCTGCAGTTCCTGTACGCCGCCGCGCCGCAGCACGGTGAGCATCTCCACGATGCCGCGTGCCGGGCCGACCAGCAGTGTCGTGCTGCGGTCCCGGCCCCGCGTCCACCGCCTGTGCAGCCGGCGGCGCAGCGTGTACCGGATCGGCAGGGCGATCGCGGCGGCCGGTGCCGCGGCCATGGTCATGTCATGAAGGAGGGCTGAATCACGCGTGAACAACCAGTACGCGAGGGCGGCCAGCGCCGGCAGCGCGACGGCTCCGCGCAGCACCCGACGGTATTCCTCGCTCCCCAGGCCGAAGGCACTGCGATCGTAGGAGCGATGGGCCAGCATCGCGATGATCCATGTCGGGGGCAGCGCCAGGGCCACCGCCCAGCGGCCGTACGCCCCGTGGATCACTAAGCCCGCGGCAACGGCTGCGAGCCCGTCCGCGACCAGCAGGACTGTCCGGTACTTCCGTTCCCAGCGTCTTCGGCGAGCCTCTGGACGTCTGTGCTCCACGACCAGTTGCTCATGCGTGACCTCAATGGTCATGCGCCCCCCACCACATGCGCGGCTCCCCCTGACCACACGCAACTGCACACGTGATCGCAAGTGCGCAGCCAGGGCTGAATCAGCACCGCATGTGTCTCCTCAGCACAGCGGCACTGGAAAACGAGTGAGCCTTCAGCGGTTCCCCAACCGCCTCATGCCCCCAGCATGTTGGTTACTGCCTGTGTCGTACCCGGTTCATGACGCCGTACATTGACATGCCGTCAAGGACAAGTCACCCTCCCAAACCGGTCCGGCGGACCTCAATCTAGACCACGTGACGCAGTCACGGGAACAGTTGGACGAAACACGCAGCGCAATGGCGACTTCGAGGCCATACTGCCCGGGTGACGAGCATCGTGATCCCGGCCCACAACGAGGCACGCGTCATCGGCCGGCTCCTCGATTCGCTGCTGGCCGACTCCTCCGCGGACGAGACCGACATCGTGGTCGTGTGCAATGGCTGTACGGATGACACCGCGGGGATCGCGGCCGCTCGCGGTCCGCGCGTCCGGGTGGTCGAGATCCCCGTCCCTTCCAAGCACGCCGCCCTGCGGACGGGGGACGATCACGCGCGCGGCTTCCCCCGGCTCTACGTGGACGCCGACGTCGTGATCACGGGCGCCGACGTACGGGCACTGACCGAACCCCTGACCGACGACACCTCGGGCATCCTCGCCACGGCCCCGGAACGGCGGATCACGCTGGCCGCGTGCGCCTGGCGGGTGCGCGCCTACTACCAGGTGTGGCAGCGCCTCCCAGCCGTACGCGAGGGGCTGTTCGGCCGGGGAGTCATCGCGGTGTCCAAGGCCGGGCAGGCCCGGATCGCCGCGCTGCCGCCGCTGATGGCGGACGACCTGGCCGCGTCACTGGCGTTCGCCCCCGAGGAGCGGCTCGTGGTCCGCGCGGCCGGCGTCGTGATCCAACCGCCGCGCACCTGGCCGGACTTGATCAAACGGCGGATCCGGGCCGCGGTGTCCACCGCACAGGTCGAACAGCATCAGGGACCGCAACGAGCCTCGGCACGCACGAGCAAGGCGGATCTGAAAGCCCTGCTGCGCGGGGAGCCGCGCCTCTTCCCGGGTGTCGTGATCTTCGTCGCGGCGGCGGTCGTCGCCCGGCGGGGTGCCCGAAAAGCCATCAGGGCACAGGACTTCGGCACCTGGCTACGGGACGAGAGCAGCCGGCAGAACTGATCACATCGCATCTGGAGCCTTGTCTTGTATCTCACCGATCGCTCCGCGCCCGCCGGGGCGGACACCGACCGGGGCCGAAGACGCGGTCCGGGGGCCAGGGTCGCCCCGGTCGTGCTCGTGCTGGGCGCGGTCAGTCTGATCACCGACATCTCCTCGGAGATGGTCACCGCCGTCCTGCCGCTCTACCTCGTCACCGCACTCGGCTTCAGCCCGCTGGGCTTCGGCACCCTCGACGGCGTCTACAACGGCGTCAGCGCGCTGGTCCAGCTCACCGGCGGCCACCTCGCCGACCGGGTGCGGGGCCACAAGCTGCTGGCCGGGCTCGGCTATGGACTGTCCGCACTGTGCAAGCCGCTGCTGCTGATCGCCGGCAGCCTCGGCACGCTCGGAACGGTCCTGGCTCTGGAACGGACCGGCAAGGGCCTGCGCACCGCCCCGCGCGACGCGATGATCTCCCTGGCCACTCCGGCCCAGAACCAGGGCCGGGCCTTCGGCGTGCACCGGGCGATGGACACCACCGGGGCGATGCTCGGACCGCTGACCGCCTTCCTCATCCTGCGCGCGGCGGCCGACGGCTACGACGCCGTGTTCGGGGTGAGCGCGTGCGTCGCCGCCCTCGGCGTGGTCGTGCTGGTGCTGTTCGTGCCGGGCGGGCGTCGGAGCGAGCAGCGTGCGGTCCAGCGCAAGCCGCCCGTCCACGTACGCGAGGCACTGGCGCTGCTGCGGCTGCCGCGGCTGCGGGCGCTCGCCGGCTGTGCCGCGCTGCTCGGCCTGACCACCGTCAGCGACGCCTTCGTGTATCTGCTCCTCCAGCGGCGCGCGGGTGTCGGCGAGCAGTGGTTCACGCTGCTGCCGCTGGGCACGGCCACCGTGTTCCTGCTGCTGGCCATGCCCGTCGGGGCGCTGGCCGACCGGGCCGGACGGCGCACCGTGTTCCTCGCCGGGCACGTGGGTCTGCTCATCGCCTACGCCCTGCTGCTGTGGGCCCCGGACACACCCCTCCTCGCCCCTGGCGTCCTCGCCCTGCACGGCACGTTCTACGCGGCCACCGACGGCGTGCTCCCCGCCGCCCTCGCCGGCCTCGTGCCCGAGCATCTGCGCGCCAGCGGTCTGGCCATCGTCGGCACCGGCCAGGCGCTGGCCCGGTTCTGCTGCTCCCTGGCCTTCGGCGCCGCCTGGACCGCGTGGGGAGACGGCCCGGCGCTGGCCGGCTCGGCGGTCGGGCTGCTGTGCTGCGCGGCCGTCGCGAGCGTGGTGCTGCGGCCGACCGGCAGGACCCGATGACCACCACAGACACAAGCATCCGGATGACATCGCCGCGCCGCCGTCTGCTGATACTCGTCGCGGCGGTCCTGATGCTCGCGGGCCTGGGCACCGGCGTGGTCCTGCGCGCCGCCGCCCGCGCGGACCGGGCGAACCAGCCGCAGTCGGGCGATCCCGCCGTCAGCGCGGGCAAGCTGACCCTCGGCCAGCAGGGCCGCCTCGCCTTCCTCAACGCGGCCCCTGGTCCGCACCGCACCGCGGTCGCCTCGGTACCGTCCACGGACCCGAAGGGCGGGCGGACCGCCTCGGGACTGAAGTGCGCGCGCTTCTACGCGGCCGCCGGCACGGGCATCTGCCTCCAGTCGAATCCCGGTGTCCTCAGGCAGAGCAACCGCGCGCTGCTCCTGGACGCCGATCTGCGCGCCAAGCGCGCCTTCCCGCTCGCCGGCACCCCCAGCCGGGCCCGGGTCTCGCCCAGCGGCCGTTTCGTCGCCTGGACCGTCTTCGTCTCCGGCGAGTCCTATTCGTCCGCGTTCTTCTCCACCCGGACCTCGATCCTGGACACCCGGACCATGCGGCTGACTCCCAGCCTGGAGACGTTCTCCGTCATCAAGGACGGCGAGCCCTACCACGCCTCGGACATCAACTTCTGGGGCGTCACCTTCGCCTCCGACGACGACACCTTCTACGCCACCGTCAACACCGCCGGCAAGACCTATCTGATCCGGGGTTCGATCTCCCGGCGTACGGTCACCACCCTGGTCGAGAACGTGGAGTGCCCGTCGCTCTCCCCCGACGGGACCCGCGTCGCCTTCAAGAAGCGGGTGTTGTCCCGGACCGACCTCTGGCACGAGTACGTCCTCGACCTGCGCACCCTGCACGAGACGGCGCTGGCCGAGCGCCACAGCGTCGACGACCAGGCGACCTGGCTCGACGACCACACCGTCGCCTACGCACTCCCCACGAACGGCGAGGTCGGCAGCAGTGATCTGTGGAGCGTGCCCGCGGACGGCTCGGGAACCCCGCACCTGCTGATCCCGGGGGCCTCTTCCCCCGCGCCGCTGTAGTGCCCGGCGCGATCACTGGAAGTAGACGAGAATGCGTCCGCTGTTGCCCGTGTCGACCTCGCGCCGGACGTACAGCCTCCTGATGTGCTTCTGGTCCAGGAACGCGAGCACGCGAGCCCTGAGTCGCCCGGAACCCTTGCCCGGAATGATCTCCGCAACGGGCTCGCCCGAATGGTTCGCCTTGAAGAGGAACTGACGCAGCGCCAGTTCGATGTCGCGGTTGTTGCGGAAGATCGGATGGAGATCGAGCGACAGCATGGGGAACCTCCCGGTGATGCGGCACGGCTGTCCGAGCACGGTCCATCATCGACTCTCCCCCGCACTGCCTGCTCCGGCCATACGGTATGCCGCCATGCGAAAATACAATGCCACCAAGTGGAAAAGTGGGGTGGGGTTGAGTATGCGGCGCCATAGTCGCTCGGCCGGGGTCCGAGGTTCGCGATCCGCGTGCTGCGCGGCCTCGCGCAGGTCATGTTCATCGACGATCCCGACCGGGCGATCGATCTCCGCTGGCGGCATCAGCGGGATGCCCTGCTGGCCCAGGGAGCGGATCACGCCACTGTTTCCGCTCTTGCGGTGGCCGTGGGCACGGATCGGGTGCAGCCGGGACGGCACGGTCAGGCGCTGTTCGCGACGCACGGGCGCCTTGCCCTGGTGGAGGAGCTGCCCGAGCCGCCCGTGCGGGACACGGCCCGGCTCGACGCACTCCCCGACGCGGCACCACTGGCCGTACAGCATGCGCCGGACATTCCGTACCTGGCCGTGGCCCTCACCTGCGGCGGCGAGCGGGCCCCGGACGATGGCACCGGAGACCATGTCCCGGGCGACTACGTGCTGGTCGTCTCGGAAGCCGGGCGGTGGCCCACCGGCAGGGTCAGGCCGGAACACCGGCTGAGTCACCGGATTCCGGCCGACGGATGGCGGCGCGCCGCCCGCCCGAGGTCGCCCGGGACCTCGGCGATCTCGCACAGCGGCACCGCGCCGAGTCGATCGTGGTGTGCCGGGCCCGGGAGGACGCCTGGGCGTCGGGGGTGCTCGTGAACCGCTGGCCCGACTCGCTGCGGAACCGGGTGGCGGTCGTGGAGGACGACTGCGTCACCGGTCCGGAGGCCGCCGCCGTCCCGACCCTGCTGGAGGCGCACACCGCTCGGGTGCTGGAAGGGCACCTGAGCGCGGCGGACCAGCAGCAGCTGGACACGTTTCTGGCGCAACGCGCCCGCCGCCCCGGGCAATCGGAGGGCGTCGCCGCGGCCGTCGGCGCTCTGCAACAGGGTCAGTCCCGCGCCCTCCTCCTCGACCGCCGCGCCCGGCTCTCCGAGCGGCTCTGGCTGGGCAGGGAGCCGCCGCAGATCGCGCTGTCCGCCGCGGACCTGGAGACCTTCGGAGCGACGGCCGTCGAGGAGGAACCGGCCCTCACGGCCTTGCTGTACGCCGCCGTCCGCACCGGGGCCGAACTGATCGTGCTGCCGCCGGACCGCATCGATGTGACCGACGGACTGGGTGTCCTGCTGCGCTATCCGGCTGTGCCGGGCGGGGATCCACAGTAGGCCGTATCGATCCACCAGGTCGGCAGAGGAGCGCCGCGCGCCCTGTCGGCGGCGCCGCCGCCGGAGGGCGGTTGGTGCCATACGGCGCGGGTACCCGGGCGCGCGTGGAGTGGCAGCGGGGGCAGGACTCACCGGGAGCGTTCCAGGTGACCTCCGGATCAACCTGCCGCAGGGAGCACCACTGGGGAGCGAATCATGACGTCCACCGAATTCCTCGCCACCGTGCGGGAGCACGGAGAATACAGCGACCTCGACGAGGCAACCCGCGTCACCGAAGCCGTCCTCTGCACGCTCGGCGACCGGCTGCAGCCCAGCGCTGCGGATCATCTCGCGGATCAGCTGCCGCTGGAGATCGGCGATTTCGTCACCGGCGTGGGCAACACCGGACGGACCTGGGGTGTGGAGGAGTTCGTCCGTCAGGTGGCCCGGGCCGCCGCCGAGGACGAGACGACCGCCCGGAGGGACGCGGAAGTGGTCCTCACCGCCGTGGGCGACACCGTGTCGGGCGGTGAGCTGCACAAACTGCTCAGCCTGCTGCCGAGCGGATACGCCGCGCTGTTCGGCCATCCCGAGCTGACCTGACGGGTCTTCGTTCAACTCTCGCCGGGCAGGTCAGGGCGGTTGATCGCGGCTCACCGACACCCGGCCGCCGCCGTCCACCGCGGGCGTCACACGCCCGCAGGCCAGGTCTGCTCCTCCCGGCTCTCTTCGGCCAAGGGGTGCAGCGGGGTGAGCGCGTGGGTGCGGTCGAGGTAGCAGAACGCGTCGTAGCGCTGGGCCAGGACCGTGGGGACGTAGTTGCCGACGGGGTCGTACTGCGGCCGGTACACGACGCCGATCGCGCGGTGACCGTGCTCCTCGTGGAACCACTCGCCCCGGCCGGAGGAGGGCGGGCGCTGGAGCTGCACATGCGGGAAGACGAACAGCGCCCGCTCGCCGGGCAGCGCCCGGTGCAGCAGATCCTCCACGCTGCCGGTGCGCGCCGGCGGCACGCTCATGATCCTGGGAACATCGCCCCACGCGTCCGCGGCGATCACGGTGCCGGAGTGCGAGCCGAACCCGACCAGCACCACACCCCGGCCCATGTGCCGCTCGCGCACCAGTTGGCCGACGTTGACCTCGCCGACGTCTACCATGTCCGTGGCACGCGCATCGCCGATGTGGGTGTTGTGCTCCCACACCACCGCCTTGGCGTCGGGGCCGTAATGCTCCATCAGCCGGTCCAGGGTGTCGGCCATGTGGCGGTCCCGGATGTTCCACGACTCGGGGCCGCTGTCGAGCATGACCCGGTAATAGGCCTCGGCCCCGGCCAGCACCTCCGCGTTCTGTCTGGCTGCGAACTCCGCGAGCGAGCCGTCCACGGCCGCCGCCTGCGCGGCCCGCCGCCGAAGCTCGGTCAGCAGAGACACCACCTGGGGTTCGCAGCTCTCCGGCACGTAACGGGTGGCCAGCGCGTACGCCTGCGGATCCTCCGCATAGGGCTCGAAGCAGGGGAACGTCTCCAGGGCGTGTTCCACCTGGCCGGGATCGTGCTCGCGCAGATGGCCCAGCACCGCGTGCAGCGATTCCCACAGGCTGTACACGTCCAGCCCGAAGAAGCCCACGCGCCGCTCGGGCGGCAGGCCCTCATTGTGCCGGCGCAGCCACCGGGTGAAGGCGGCCACATCGGCGTTTCCCCACATCCATGACGGCCAGCGCCTGCAGCCCTCCAGTACCTCGCCGGGGTCCTCGGGCGCGTCCGGCGCCGCGACGACGGAGCAGTGCACGGCCTGGCAGTCCGGCCAGTCGCCCTCCACCGCGACGAAGGAGAAGCCCTTCTCCTCGATCAGCCGACGCGTCATCACGTCGCGCAGCTGGTAGTACTCCGCGGTGCCGTGGGAGGCCTCGCCGAGCAGTACATAGCGGGCGTCGCCGATGCGCTCCATCAGCGGGTCCAGCGACGCCGGGTCGGTCAGCGGCAGGGCCTGGCTGTGGATGCGGTCCAGGTCGGTGTCGGGCACGGATGCTCCTCTTTCCGCGGATGCCGCATCGGGTTCCCGCGGCGCCGCAGCCGAAACGGCGTGTCCAGCGCGTCGCCCCGCACCAGGGAACGGCCGCGCGCGGAGCGAGCGTGCCAGCACCCCGCGAAGCCATGATCCTCAGCCTGCGCTACGGCTGCACGCCGGGCATCCGCGCGCACTGCAGCAGGTGGCCGACCAAGTGGGGCCGCCCGGGAACGCGTGCGCCGGCTGGAGAAGCAGTCGCTCGCCCGGCTGCGGGCACGGGCGAGCGGCTGCTGGACTGGGCGAGCTGACGGCACACCGCTCCGGCTGCTCACCGCCGGGCGCTGTTCAGGTCCGTTTCGAGCTGCCGGCCGCGGGGGCGGTGTTCACGCCCGGGTGTCGGGCCCCGCCGTCCCGCCGAACGTCGTGTGCCGCATCCGGCGCGGCCCGGATCCCCGGTGCCGGCCGGTGTGTGTGGCACCGCCCACCATGATCGCCAGGCCGATGCAGAAGATGAGCGCCAGCGCGAGTCCGGAGCTGAACAGGGCGAGACCGCTCATGGTGGCGACGTCGTGATCGAGGACGGACACCGTGTACTCGGGCCCGCCGGACAGGTTGCCCGCGATCGCGAGGGCCGTGAAGGCGCCCGCGCCCGCGAGAAGGAGCAGTCCGATGAACCGCATACCAGTCATCTCCTCGCACGGGGGTGTGTCAGCCTGGCGGGTACCCCGCGCCGTGCCGGTCATCCCGTGCGGTTCGGCCGTATGTCCCTGCCCGCGCCGGGTACTCCGGTCGCATGGCCGGTATCGAACTCAGAAGTGCAGCCTTCAGTGATCACACCATGATCCCCCGTCACCATGCCCATGACGCGGACAACGTCTCGCCGCCGCTCGCCTGGTCCGGAGTACCGGACGACGCGGCGGAGCTGGCCCTGCTGTGCGAAGACCCGGACGCGCCGTCCGGAACCTTCGTGCACTGGCTCGTCACCGGCATCGACCCCCATGTCGGGGGCTTGGACGCCGGCGAGACACCACAGGGCAGCCAGCCGCATCGCAACGGCTTCGGGGAGCGGGGCTGGGGTGGCCCGCAGCCCCCGGTCGGAGACGACGCCCACCGCTACTTCTTCCGGATCTACGCCCTCCCCGCCCCGGTCTCGCTGCCCGACCGGGCCAGCGCCGACGACGTACACGCCGTCCTCGACCGGGAGCAGCTGGCCAGCGGCACGATCGTCGGGCTCTACCAGCGCTGACGTCGGCGGCAGCATGCCCGTCACCCCCCTCTGCGCTGGGCCGTGCCCGGCGCCTCCCGCCGCACCCCCGGGCCCAGGTCCGGCGATTCGGGCAGGGCCCAGGCACGGCATGAACAGGCGCCGCCCGCGGACACCGTCCCCCGGCAGCGCCCCCGCTTCCCCGGCAGGGCCGGGAGGAGTTCCTCGACCGGATCGCTGCCCGTGGCGTGAAGTGCCGTGACTCCCCCGGACCCGGCCGGCCCGCCCTTCCCCCAGGACGTCGACATCTCCTCCCAACGACGGGGGGTTGGGTCGTATGCGCAGCCGTGCCGTCGGGCGACCGCGGCCGCAGATGCCCGAGGTCGTCCTGGTGCAGGGCATGGACGGCCGACTGCCTGCTGCCCGGTCTGGCCACGCTCAGCGGGCGGACCCGCACCCACCTACTGAAGCTGCCGGGCTTCGCGGCGATCTCCTCGTCACTGAGCGGGGCCGGGTGCGTCCGTGGCACGGCTGGGCCGCTCGGGCATCGGGGCGGGCTCCGCGAACAGCGTGCCGAACTCGTCCGGCAAGGCGCCACGCAGGTCCGCCGCCAGGTCCGTGTCGTCCGCCGAGAGCCGGGAGACGACCGTCTGCGCCAGGAACAGCGCCTGCTCCGGAGTGGCACCCACCGGCCGGGCGACATCGGCCAGCAGTTCGTCGAGCCGCATGGCGGAGTCGTCCACCTCGGCGGCGCCGTACACCAGAGCCCCGCGTTCATGGGCCGGTACGGCCTGGCGCAGATGTTCACGGTGCGGTGCGTCCAGACGGCGGCTCAGCGCTGCGAGGACCAGGTGCACGGCTGCGTCGGCGGCCTCCGTGTCGCCGAGCCGGGCCCGCGACGACACCTCTTCCACCAGATGCCGATGGGTGATCATGCTGCCTCCCACTGGTCAGGACGGGGTCATGCCCGAGGGGGCCGAGCGGCGCCCCTGAGGGCCCCGTTGCCACGGGTGCCCGTGAGACCGACGCATACACGGGCACGGCGGCGCCGAGGCTCACGCCGTCCGGCCTCGGCGCCGCTGCCGTGCTCGTCGTTCCGCATTACGGGGTAGGGACTTGCTCGTCGTCGTCGACTGCACGCTGCGCTGGCCCACGACCAGGATCGACGACCGGTACCTGTTCCAGTTCGGCGCCCTCGGCAACGCCACGCGCGAGGAATACCGCCAGGGCGGTCCCCGTGTGGCCGGCCTGCTCGCCCGCTACGGCGCCCCGGTGCGCCGCTGGGATCCGCCCGCCGCCGACGGCGAGAGCCCGGAGGCGGAATGGGGCCTGGATGCCACGCTGCTCGACGACATCCGCGCCTGCGCCGGACGGCACCGGCTCGATGCCCATCTGCTGCGCTTCGACACGCGACAACGGCTCAGTCCCGCCGTGGCCGACCTCTATCGATCCTGGTACGCCGACCGTGGCCTGCCCACCGGGCGGCTCCTCGTCGAGTCGTTCCTGCTGCTCGAACCCCGGTGGACGCTGCGCACCGGATCGGTGCCGTACTGGACCGTCTTCGGCACGGAGGCTGCCCGCGCGGGCCTCGAGTCCTACCTGGACGCCTCCGCCCCGTACGACGAGATCCGGATCCTGCTGTTCAACCACGGCACCGACTCCATCGGGCTGGCCGCGCAGGCCTGGCAGCGTACGGCCGTCCGCGCAGGCAAGATCGGAGTTCTGACCGGCGTGGACGCCGCCGCACACCCACACGACTTCGCCGGCTTCGTCCGCTCGCACCGGGAACTCAGCAAGATCCGCAGGCGCTGTCCGATGCCGCTGCCGCTCGACGCCGCCGACGCGGTCGCGGCACTCTCCGCCCGGGACGACATCGTCTGGCGTCCGGTGACATGAAGCGCACGCGCTGTACGCCGGGTGCCCATCGCTGACAGGAACGGTCCACCGACGGTTCAGTGCCGCTCGAGGCGTGGCTGGAACGCTGCCGGTGACGAGCCGGGCACGGACCGGCGTCCGGATCAGCAGGATGGTGGTGCGTCAGCATGCAGGACAAGGCCGCTCTCTCGACAACCGCGCTCGACTTCGGTGTCGTTCGTCGACGTCCCGACGCGCCTCGCGCTCCTCGGGAGCCGAGGTCCGACCCTCTCGCCCTCACGACTCAGGCCGTGCTCTTCGGCCACATCCTGGATCTGTCGCTCACCGGTGCGCGTTCCCGGAGGGAGGCGGAGGCGGAGGCATCCGGCGAGTACCGGTTTCCGTACGCGGGCTGACTCGCGCGGGAACTCGTGACGGCGCCGCCGTCCCGGACCGTCCGGGACGGCGGCGCCGTCATCGGTTTGCGGGCGTCACACCTGCAGCAACCGCTCCCAGTCCACGGTGCGGGCCCACTGCTCGAAGGTGTGCCAGGACACCTCCGGATACGCGGCACGCAGCGCCATCCGGTCCACGAAGTGGGTGTTCTCCTCGAAGCGCTGGAACATTGCGGCGACCTCGTCGCCGGCCCACTGCCGCACCTGCTCGATCGGCATCTGGTGGTAGGGGATCTCCTTGCCGAGCACAGCGCTGAGCGCAGCCGCCGCCTGTGTCCCGGTCACGCTGTCGGAGGCGAGATCGATCCGCCTGCCGGCCAGGTCCTCGGGGTTCTCGATGGCGTGCACGGCCAGGCCCGCGATGTCCAGCACCGTCACCTGGTCCAGCTTCTTGCCGGGCGACAGCGGCATGGCGAGCCGACCGCCCGCCAGTCCGTTGAACCTGACGTTGAGCATGTTCTCCATGAAGTAGACGGGGCCGAGGACGGTCGCGCGCAGCTCGTCCTTCTGCCGCAGATACGCCTCGATCTGCTGCTTGCTGCCGGCATGGGCGACCTGGCTGTCGACGATGCGGTCGGCTCCGCGCAGCGAGGAGTACACCAGGTGCGCGCCCGCCTGCGCGGCGGTGTCGACCAACAGCCGCCCCTGGGTGACCTCCTGCTCCTTGCCTCCGGGGCCGAACGGCAGTGAGAGACCGAACACCGCGTCCACGCCGGTGACGGCCTTGGACAGTGCCTCCGCGTCCGCAGGGCTGCCGGCGACCGGGCGGGCGCCCAGGTCGGCCAGCGCGCGAGCCGCGGGGGAACCGGTGTCGCGGGTCAGGGCGAGAACGTCATGGCCTCGCCGCAGCAGCAGTTCGGTGACCGCCCTGCCCTGCTTGCCCGTGGCGCCGATGACGAGAACCGTGGTCATGCGTACTCCTTGTCCAACGTGGTCAAGAGTGCTTGTCGTGTGCGGTGAAGGCCGCACGCTGTGCCCGCTCGGTGACGAAGAGCAGGACCGTGGGGACGATCGCCATGACGGCGGCGACGATGACCCAGCCGAAGGTGTCCCCGAAGGCCTGGGCCCGGCCGGACGGGCTTACCTGACCGGCGAGTTGGTGGGAGAGGACGATGGTGAGGACGGCGGTGCCGATCGAACCGCCCACCCGCTGCAGGACGTTGAGCTGAGGTGTCGCGTCCTTGATCTTCTGCGGCGGCAGTGTGCGGTAGGCGGAGGTCATCACCGGGGTGAGGGACAGACCGATGCCGGCTCCTCGCGTGGCCATGGCGATGGCGAGCAGCGGATAGGAGGTGCCGGCGGTGAGGAAGAGGAAGGGGATCGTGCAGACCGCGGCGATGACGCCGCCGAGCAGCGCGGTCGTTCCCCCGCCCAGCTTGTCCGTCAGTGGCGCCGCCAGCCGGTTGGCGGCCAGCGCGCCGACTCCGCTCGGCACCAGCAGCAGCCCGGTGCTGACGACGTCCTCGCCACGGACGATCTGGAAGTACAGCGGCAGCAGGATCATGCCGCCGAACAGGGCGACACCGAGGCTGAACATGGTCAGTGCCGCGGCGCTGAACAGCCGGTTGGCGTACAGCCGCATGTCCAGCAGCGGATGGGGCACGCGCAGCGACCGCACGACGAACAGGGCGAGGAACCCGACCGCGGCCACGAGCACGGCGATCGAGCGGGCGGTGACCTCGGCCCGGGTGCCGATGTCGGCCAGACCGTAGGTCAGTCCGACCAGTCCTCCGGCGGCGAGCACCAGGCCCGGGATGTCGAGGGGCCCGGCCTCCGAGCCGCGGTCACGGGGCAGCAGCCGCCGGGCGAGTACGGCGCCCACCAGGCCCAGGGGGATGTTGATCCAGAAGATGGACTGCCAGCCAGCGCCCTTTACCAGTAGTCCGCCGATGAGCGGGCCGATCATCGGGGCGAGCACGATCGGGATGCCGACCATGCTCATCACGCGCGCCATTTGTGACCGGTCGGCCATGCGGGTCCAGATGATCGTGCCGACCGGCATGATCGCCCCGCCGCCGAGACCCTGCAGGGCCCGGCTCGCCACCAGTTGGCCGATGCTGCCCGACAGCGCGCAGCATGCGGAACCGAGGGTGAACACCAGCAGCGACACGAGGTAGAGCCGCGCGGCACCCAGCCGTTGGGCAGCCCAGGCGGTCACCGGGATGACCGCGCCGAAGGCCAGCAGATACGCGGTGACCGTCCACTGCACATCGGTGAGCGGTACGGCCAGGTCGGAGGCGACGGTGTCCAGCGCCACGTTGACGACGGTGGAGTCGAGGAACGAGAGCGACGCGCCGATCATGATCACGCCTATGGCGCGTCGTAACGCGGGTGAGAAGGGCACCGGTGCGGTGGCCTGTGCGGTGCCTTGCGTGGGGACAGCGCTCATGTCGCCCATTGTTAGACAGCTGTCGAGCGAAGTCAAACGTCTGTCTAAGCCGTAATCTTGGCCCATGACGACCGCCGATTCCCGCTCCGCCGCCTCGCCCCGCCGCACGCCACGGCGTGCCCGGACCCCCGAGGACCGGCAAGTCGACGCCGAGCGCACCCGCGCGGCCCTGCTCGATGCCGCCCTGGAGGAGTTCGCGGCCCGTGGTTTCACGGGGGCCCGCGTACGCGACATCGCCGCACGCGCGGGTGTCAGCAAGGACCTCGTCAACTACCACTTCGACAGCAAGGAGGGGCTGTACCTGGCGGTGCAGCGCGCCTGGCTGCAACGCGAGGCGGCCTTCGCCGACCAGTCGCTGCCGCTCGCCGAACTCGCCGCCAGGTACCTGGACGACGCGCTCCGCGATCCGCGCCCCATGCGGCTGCTCGCCTGGCGCGGGCTCTCCGAGCCACAGGACACCGCCGCCGCCCGGCCTCCCGCCGAGCCCGAGGACCTGTCCGGCGTACGCCGCCGTCAGGAGGAAGGCGAGGTGGCTCCCGGTCTCGACCCGGCGTCACTCCGCCTGGTGCTGCTCGGCGCGGTGGCGGCTCCCGTGGTGTTCCCCGACATGGCACGCCGGTTGTTCGGCACCGGCATCGACGACCCGGACTTCCGCGCCCGCTACGAACGAGGCCTCCGCGACCTCGTCCGCCAACTGGCCCCGGGTGGCGCGGGAGAGGACGGCGGCGGGGAGAAGGGCGGCGCGGGGGGCGTCGGCGAGGAGTAGAGCACGCCGCGGGAAGTGGCGCCGTAGCAAGGGCACGGCACCGCAGGAAGAAGTCGTACGAAGGCACACCGACCGCACCGTGGGACTCCGCACCGGGCCGGTGAGCGCGCCGCTGGACCACGGCGCGCACGCCCTCCGCTCAGGGCCTCGTCGCAGCACGCCCGGAGGAACGCTCCCGCCTGTCGGCGCGCCGCAGACGGACCAGGGCGAAAAGCGGCCGGGCTCCTGCCCCGGCCGCACCCCGACCCACCTCCACCGCCCACGCCGCCCCCAGCCGCACCTGGAGCCGGCCTCCGCCACCTCTCCCGGCCGGGGCAGGTCCGGAGCCGCCTCCGCCGCCCGCCCCGGTCGCACCCGGACCCGCCTCCACCGCACCAGCCCGGCACCCACCCGAACGCCCCCGACCCACCTCCACACCCACGCCGCCGCCAGCCGCACCTGGAGCGGTCCCTGTCACCTCTCCCGGCCCCGGATCTCAGCCCCGCTGCCCCATGACCGCGTCGGCCAAGGCCAGTTCCGCGTAGGCACGGGCGGCCGGCTCGAACTGCAGGACCGCGTGGGCCGAGCCGGTGTTGGCGTCCCGCCAGAAGCGGGCCAGGGAGCCCGTCTCGCTCGCGCCGCTGGTGCCCGCGTTGCGGAACAGCTCGTTGACCGCGGTCACCACGATGTCGGCCGCCAGGGTCTGGTCCCGATGGGCGCGGGCGGCCACCAGCGGGGTGATCCCGCCTCGGTCCGCTTCCTTCGCCGCGCGTTCCAGAAGCAGTTGGGCCGCGTCGATCTGCCCGGCCGTGCGGGCAAGCACCGCGTCGGTGGCGGCCTCACTGACGCCGAGCAGCCGGTTCGTGGACGGTGCCGCCCGCTTCTGGGCGACCTTGGCCGTCCACTGGGCCAGCGCACCGCGGGCGGCGCCCAGCACGGGGGCGGCGAAGGAGAGTCCGCTCACCGCCTTCAGCGGCACCGCGTGGCAGGCGGGCGACGACCCCGGAGCCCGGCCGGAGATCACATCGTGCCGCGCCACGGAGTGCTCGGCGGGTACGAAGGTGGGCTCCAGCACCAGCGTGTCGCTGCCGGTGGCCCGCATACCCGTCATGAACCAGCTCTCCTCGACGGTGTAGGCCGCCCGCGGCACCAGCAGGAAACGCACCTCGTTGCCACCGTGGGCCAGGGGCACCGGGCAGCACAGCATGGCGTGGTCCGAGAAGTGGACCCCGCTCATGTACGGCCAGCGGCCGCTGAGCAGCCAGCCGCCTGCCACCGGCTCCGCGGTGCCCGCGGGCAGCAGCGCCCCGACGAGGAAGACGTCCGGGCCCTCACCCCAGATGACACGCTGCGCCTCCTCGGGCAGGAATCCCGCCATCCGGCCGATGGTGGCCGCGATGGAGGCGCACCAGGCGGCCGAGGGGTCCCCCTCGGCGACCGCGGCCACATCGCGCACATGGTCGTCGAAGGTTCCCTCGCTGCCACCCCAGCGGGCGGGCACGAAGTGCCGGGCGAAACCGGCGCCCCGGATCGCCTCGTACGTCTCCGGGGACAGCCGGCGGTCGAGCTCCGCCTTCGCGGCGTGCGCGGCGGCGAGTTCGGCCAGCGCGCCGACGGCGCCGTCGGCCGGCCGTGACGCCTCCTCGTTCGTTCGGCGTTCCATCAGGAATCCCTCCTCGTGACGGCGGCGGGGACGCGCCGTAGGGCCCGCTCCTGTGCAACGACGGTCGTCCGGTCCGCTCGAGACTGCCTCGCCGACCGCTGGAATCCCTCGGCCGGTCGCCGGAGGCGGGGCGCTACCACCCGGTTTCGAGCCGGGCTCGAGCCGTCCGGCACAGGCTGCTCGACGCGGGCGGCGTTGCCCTACCGCCGACGGTGGACGACCCCGTCGGGCACAGGCGAAAGGAACGCACTGCGATGGTCTGCTCGAAAGAACCCCGTCGTGCCGGAGGTGTGCGGTGACCCGGCGCGTCGTGATCACAGGTATCGGTGTCCGTGCGCCCGGTGGGACCGGAACGAAGGAGTTCTGGGATCTGCTGACCGCGGGCCGTACGGCCACCCGGCGGATCGACTTCTTCGACCCCGGCCCCTTCCGCTCCCAGGTCGCCGGCCAGGTGGTGTTCGACGCCGAGGCGGAAGGTCTGAGCCCGCGGCAGATCCGCCGGATGGACCGCGCCACCCAGTTCGCCGTCGCGTGTACGCGGGAGGCCGTGGTGGACAGCGGGCTGGAGACACGGGCGGGCGATCCGCACCGGATCGGTGTCGCCCTGGGCAGCGCGGTGGCGTCCGCGACCAGCCTGGAGAACGAGTATCTGGTGATGTCGGACGCCGGACGGGAGTGGCTGGTGGACCACGCCTATCTCTCGTCCCACATGTTCGACTACCTCAGCCCGGGCGTGATGCCCGCCGAGGTGGCCTGGGAGGTGGGCGCGGAGGGGCCGGTGACCATGGTCTCCGACGGCTGCACCTCGGGTCTGGACGCGGTCGGCTACGCCGTCCAGCTGATCCGTGAGGGATCGGCCGACGTCATGGTCGCCGGTGCCACGGACACGCCCATCTCACCGATCGTGGTGGCCTGCTTCGACGCCATCAAGGCGACCACCACCCGCAACGACGATCCCGAGCACGCCTCCCGGCCGTTCGACGGCTCCCGCAACGGGTTCGTGCTGGCCGAGGGCGCCGCGATGTTCGTACTGGAGGAGTACGACGCGGCGCGGGCCCGTGGCGCCCGGATCTACGCCGAGGTGACCGGGTACGCGACGCGCTGCAACGCCTACCACATGACGGGGCTGAAGAAGGACGGCCGCGAGATGGCCGAGGCCATCCGGACGGCGCTGGACGAGTCGCGCCTGGACCCCACCGCGGTGGACTACATCAACGCGCACGGCTCGGGCACCAAGCAGAACGACCGCCATGAGACCGCGGCGTTCAAGCGGAGCCTCGGCGAGCACGCCTACGACATTCCGGTCAGCTCCATCAAGTCCATGGTGGGTCACTCGCTCGGCGCCATCGGCTCCATCGAGATCGCGGCCTGCGCCCTGGCCATCGAGCACGGTGTCATCCCGCCCACGGCCAATCTGCACCAGCCCGACCCGGAGTGCGACCTGGACTATGTCCCGCTGACCGCGCGCGAACAACGGGTGGACACCGTGCTGACGGTGGGCAGCGGATTCGGCGGGTTCCAGAGCGCCATGGTGCTCCGGCGTCCGGAAGGAGCCCGCGCATGAGCGGCGCAGCGGTGGTCACGGGGATCGGGGTGACCGCACCCAACGGCCTCGGTACGCAGGAGTACTGGAAGGCCGTGCTCGACGGCCGCAACGGGATCGGCGAGCTCACCCGGTTCGACACGTCGCGCTATCCGGCACGGCTCGCCGGGCAGATCACCGGCTTCCGGCCCGAGGAGCATCTGCCGGGCCGGCTGCTGCCGCAGACCGACGTCTCCACGCGCCTCGCCCTGGTGGCCGCCGACTGGGCGCTCGCCGACGCGGGTGTCGGCCCCGAGGCCCTGGCGGACTACGACATGGGCGTGGTCGTGTCCAACGCCCTGGGCGGTTTCGACTTCACCCATCACGAGTTCCGCAAACTCTGGAGCCAGGGGCCAGAGTTCGTGAGCGTCTACGAGTCGTTCGCGTGGTTCTACGCGGTGAACACCGGTCAGATCTCCATCCGCAACGGGATGCGCGGGCCGAGCGCGGCCCTGGTCGGGGAACAGGCGGGCGGTCTCGACGCGCTCGGTCATGCCCGCCGTACCGTCCGGCGCGGCACCCGGCTCGTCGTCACCGGTGGTGTCGACTCCGCCTTCGACCCCTGGGGATACGTATCCCAGTTGGCCGGCGGACGGGTGAGCACCGTGCCCGACCCGGACGGCGCGTATCTGCCCTTCGACGCCCGCGCGTGCGGCCATGTCCCGGGAGAGGGCGGTGCCCTGCTCGTGGTGGAGGACGCGCGCTCGGCGCGCGAGCGGGGCGTCACGGGCGCCGATGTGTACGGCGAGATCGCCGGGTATGCCGCGACCTTCGACCCCCGGCCGGGTTCCGGCCGTCCGCCGGGGCTGCGCAGGGCGGCGGAGGCGGCCCTGGCCGACGCCGGTGTCGCGCCGGCCGACGTCGACGTGGTCTTCGCGGACGCGGCGGGCAGCGCCGAGTTGGATCGGGCGGAAGCCGCGGCGATCCGCGAGCTCTTCGGCCCGGGTGGCGTCCCGGTCACCGCGCCCAAGTCGCTGACCGGCCGGCTGCACGCGGGCGGCGGCCCGCTGGATGTGGCGACCGCCCTGCTGTCCATCCGCGACGGTGTGATCCCGCCGACCGGCAACACCTCGGACGTCCCGCAGGAGTACGGACTGGACCTCGTCCTGGGGGAACCGCGGGAACGGCCCGTGCGCAGCGCGCTGGTGCTCGCGCGAGGTCACCGCGGCTTCAACGCGGCCGTGGTCGTCCGCGCCGTTCCCCCGATCTTGAGCGGTACGACGGCCCGGCCGCTCCCCGCGGATCGCACCCCGCACGCCTGACAACCGGTCACCCGAACACCAGGAGACATCTCATGACCACCATGACCCTTGACGACCTGCGGCGCATCCTCGTCGAGTGCGCCGGCGCCGAGGACGGCCTCGGCGCCCCGGAGGGGGACGTGCTCGACGCGTCCTTCGAGGAACTGGGCTACGACTCGCTGGCCCTGATGGAGACCGCGGCCCGGATCAACCAGGAATTCGGCGTGAGCATCCCCGACGACGAGATCACCGACGTGGAGACGCCCCGGGCGCTGCTCACCCTGGTGAACGAGGGAATCACGGCCGCGGCCTGATCCCGCCCCGCCCCGCAGACCCACCGGTGCCGCCGTCCCGAGACGGCGGCACCGGTCCACTTCCCGCACGGATCAGCCGAGGAGACCCACCATGGCAGAAGCCAGGCAGCACAGCACCGAGCACACCGTCGTCGTCGCGGCTCCCCCGCACGTCCTCTACGAGCTGGTCGCCGATGTGACGTGCTGGCCGGCCGTCTTCGGCCCCAGCGTGCACGTGCACCACCTGGAGCGCGCGGAGCGTGCGGAGCGGTTCCGGATCTGGGCGCTCGTGGGCGGGCAGGTCACCAGCTGGGTGTCACGCCGCACCTTCGACCCGGAAGGGCTGCGCATCACCTTCCGGCAGGAGCACAGCAGGCCGCCGATCGCCTCCATGGGCGGCGAGTGGCTGTTCCGCTCGCTGCACGGCGACCGTACCGAGATCGTGCTCCGGCACGACTTCACCGCGGTCGACGACGCGCCGGAGACGGTGCGGTGGATCAGCGAGGCACTGGACCGCAACAGTCCCGAGGAGCTCCAGGCGCTCGCGCGCACGGCGGAGTTCGGCCACCCGGCGGCCGACGTCGTCTTCTCCTTCACGGACACGGTGCGGCTCGCCACCGACGTCAAGTCCGCCTACGACTTCGTGTACCGGGCGGACCGCTGGGCCGGCCTGCTTCCGCACGTGTCCCGGGTACGGCTCACCGAGACCGAGCCGGGCGTCCAGGAGCTGGAGATGGACACGGTGACCTCGGACGGCGCCGCGCACACCACCAGCTCGGTGCGCGTCTGCGAGAGCGGGCAGTGGATCGCGTACAAGCAACGCCGGACACCGAAGCTGTTGTTGGGGCACAGTGGCCTGTGGACGTTCGCGTACGGGCCGGACGGCAGCGCGGTCACGGCACGGCACACGGTCGTGCTGAACCCCGCGGCCGTGGAGGAGGTGCTGGGTGCGGGCACCACCCTCGCCGAGGCCCGGGCCCATGTCCGTGACGCCCTCGGCCGCAACAGCCGTACCACACTGGCCGCCGCGGCCGGGAACGCCGACGCACCGGCCGGCCGCTGACGGCGCCGGCGAAGAACCGCAGCAGGACCGCAGCAGGACCGCAGCAGGACCGCAGTGAACCAGGAAGGGAAGCCATCGTCGTGTCGCTGACCGAGGCCGAACTGGCCTATGTGAACAGCCAGTACCTGGGCCGCCTGTCGACGGTCGACAGCAAGGGCGCACCGCAGAACAACCCCGTCTCGTTCCGGTACAACACCGAGCTGGGAACCTTCGACATCGGCGGCCGCAATCTCGCGGAGAGCCGCAAGTTCAAGAACATCCTCGGCAATCCGCAGGTGGCCTTCGTCATCGACGACCTGGTCTCCGCCCGTCCGTGGACGGTACGCGGCATCGAGATCCGCGGCCGGGCCGAGGCCATCTCCGGGCACGCGCCCGCCCAGGCGCACTTCAGCCAGGAGCTCATCAGGGTGTACCCGCGCCGCATCCTGAGCTGGGGCATCGATCCGGAACACCCGGGCATGCAGAAGCGCAACGTGCCCGAGGGGCCGTCCGCCTGACGCCGTCCGGCGAACCGGCATACGGCCAAGGGTGCCGACCACATCGTGCGGTCGGCACCCTTCGCCGGATGCGCGCGCTACTCCCCCACGCCCGAGCGCTCCAGCGCCTCGGCCGCCTGCCGCAGCAGACGCAGCCGGCCGGCCGGCGAGGTGGCCGCGGCCGACACCATGATGCCGAGGGTGGTCACCCCGGCCTCCTGATAGGCCACCATCCGCTCGGCCAGCCGTGCCACGGGGCCGAGCAGCGCCGTGCGGTCGATGAAGTCCAGCGGCACGGCGGCGCCCGCGCCGGCCCGGTCTCCGGCATCCAGGCGCTCACGCAGGTGCGTCATCTCCCGCTCGAAGCCCATCTGCCCGGCCATCGCACAGTAGAAGTTCCGGTCGGGATCGCCGATGCCGAGCATGTAGACGTAGTGGGAGCGCAGGGCGTCCGCGGCGGTGGCCACGTCGTCGGCCACGGCCGTCGGCAGACTCGGCAGCACGTCGAAGCCCGCCATGTCCGTGCCGGCCCGCTCGCGTCCGGCGCGGATCTCGGTGACCGACTTGGCCACCGCCTCCGGGGAGGTGAACACGCCGATCCAGCCGTCCGCGATCTCGCCGGCCAGCCGCAGGTTCTTCGGCCCGACCGCGGCCAGGTAGACGGGGATGCGCGGACGGGGCGACTCGGTGAGGATGTGGAGCGGTGCCCCGCCGCCCGGCCCGGAGGCGGGGAGCCGGAAGTGGCGGCCCTGGTACTCCACCGGGCCTCCGGCCACCGCCCTGCGGACGATCTCCACGTACTCGCGGGTGCGGGCGAGGGGCTGGTCGAACCGGGCTCCGTACCAGCCGTCGGAGACATCGGGATTGGACACACCGAGCCCGAGCCGGAACCGGCCACCGCTGAGCGCGTCCAGCGTGGCCGCGGTCAGCGCGGCCAGGCCCGGCGGCCGGGCGGGGATCTGCATGACACCGGAGGCCAGCCCGATCCGCTCGGTCCGCCCCGCGATCAGTCCCAGCACGCTGGCGGCGTCCGAGCGGTAGCCCTCGGGCGCCAGCACCACGTCGTACCCGAGGTGTTCCGCGGCGCGGGCCAGCTCGCCGGCGCCCTGGTACACCAGATTCGCTCCCAGCTTCATGACGGTGTCTCCTCGGACCTGGGGAGGGCAAAGACCCTGTGCAAGAGGACGAACCGGCCGCGGGAGGTGTCCCGCGGCCGGTGGCACGGCCCACAGGCCGTCAGATCAGGTGGGCGCCGCCGTCCACCAGCTGCACCGTTCCGGTGGTGTAGGTGGCACCGGCCATGGCCAGCACCGCCTCGGCGACGTCCTCGGGGAGCCCGACGCGGCGCAGCGGGGTGGTCTCCCGTACGTGCTGGGCGATGTCGGTGAAGTCCCTGGTCCAGGGCGTCTCAATGAGCCCGGGAGCCACCGCGTTCACCCGGATGCGAGGGCCGAGCACGCCGGCCAGCAGGCGCGTCAGATGCTCGATCGCCGCCTTGCTCACCGCGTAGGGGATGGAGCTGCCCGCGGGCCTGCTGCCCGCGATCGAGGAGATGTTGACCACGGTGCCCGCCGACTCCGTCAGGTGGGGTACGGCGGCCACCGTGGTCTGCCAGGTGCCGATCAGATTGACGTCGAGGATCTCGCGCCAGATCTCCGGGGTGGCGGCGGTCAGATCGGCGTGCGGGATACGGCGGGTGGTGCCCGCGTTGTTCACAAGGACGTCCAGTCGGCCGAAGTGCTCCACCGCGGTGGCGACCAGCCGCCGGGCGTCGGACTCCGCGGAGATGTCGGCCTGTACGTACAGCGCGTCGGGCAGGGACTCCGCGAGTTTCCGCCCGGCCTCGGCGGACCGGGCGGAGTTGACGACCACGCGCATACCGGCGGTGGACAGCCTGCGGACGACGGCCTCACCGATGCCGGAGGAGGACCCGGTCACGAGGGCGACGGGCTTGTCGGTCATGTGCACCTCCATTGTGGGGCAGGTACGCCTGTGTTGGGGGCGTGTGCGCCTCCGTCGTGGGGCGGGCGGGCCGTCCACGGTGTGGTCAGGCGCCCTGCGTCTTGGCCAGGGCCTCGGCGAACATGGTCATGCGGTCCACATAGCCGTCGGGGGCACCGAACCAGACGACCAGGTCGTCGGTGCCGGCTGCCTTCCACGCCTCGATCTCCTCGACGGCCCGCTCGAAGGAGGCTTCGGCGGCGGAGAACTGGATCCGGGCGCCCGCCACGACCTTGCGATCCGTGAGGTCGCGCATCCGGGTGAGGTTGGCGGCGAAGACGTCCGGCTCGGTCATCGCGCACAGCCAGGCGTCGCCGGTGCGCGCGGCCCGCTTCCAGGCGGCCTCGGTGCGGCCGCCGATCCAGATGGGCACCTCCGGCTGAACCGGCTTGGGGGCGAAGACGGCTTCCTCGCCCAGCGGGTAGTGCGTCCCGTCGAAGGGGCCCCGGCCTTCCTTGAACAGGTGGCGGATCAGCCGGATGATCTCGTCGGTGCGCGCGCCGCGGGTGTGGAAGTCGGCGCCCATGTTCTGGAACTCCTTGAGCACGATACCGACGCCGATGCCCAGGTCGAGCCGTCCGTGGGAGAGCCGGTCGATGGTCGCGGCCTGCTTGGCCACCGCGAAGGGATTGCGCATCGCCGCGACCAGGACGCCGCTGCCGAGCCGTACGGTGGTGGTGCGGGCGGCGATGTTCGCGAGCATGACCAGCGGTTCCCAGACACCGCCGTAGAAGTCCCGGTACTCGTAGTAGGGCAGGGGATGGTCCGGGAGCCAGACGCCGTGGTAGCCCAGGCGTTCGGCGTGCACCGCTACGTCCGCCGCCTCGACGGCGTCCTGTCCGGGGGTCTCGCTGGGGATGTACGTGTGCAACCGCATGATGGTCGATCTCTCCTGTCAGTCGCTTGTGCGCGGGCCGGGCACCGAGGTGATGGTCAGCCGGCGTGCGGCGAGTCGGACTCCCTGGCCCCAGAGCTTGCCGGTGAAGGTGGAGAGCCCGAAGTTGAGCTGGCGAGGGGTGGCGGTGCGCTCCTCGCCCTCGCTCTGCCAGATCAGCCGGGAGGCGTCGAGCACCTTGTGACCGATCTTGTCGACGGTGAGCACCTCCTCGCCGTCGAGGATCCAGCGCACCACGCCCGCGTCTGCGTCCAGCTCCACCGAGCAGGTGTGGAACCGGTCGGGCTCGCGGGTGCCGACGGGGACGGCGTACGAGAACGTGGCGTGTTCGGCGTCGGGCCTCGGCAGGCGTTCGTAGAGGGCGAGCACGGCGGTGTTGGTGAGCACGAAGTCGAAGACCATGCCCGTGGCGCGGTCTATGCAGATCAGGGCGCCGGCGCCGAGCCGCATGTCGGCGTCGTGGTCGGTGACCGCGTCGCCGAGGGGGTGGGCGGCGGTGCCGTAGGTGCGGACGGCGAACTCCGTGGTGGCGGTGAGTACTTCGCCGGGGCGGGTGGCGAATCCGAAGCCGCCGTCCTCCGTGCTGCGGTCGACGAACGCGGCCCACCGCAGGAACTCGGTGGTCGCCCCGGGGTCCTCGGGCCGGGCGAACGCGGGCTCCCCGGTGGTCTCGTTGCGCCCGGTGGGGAGCACCACGAGTCCCTCGTCGGAGGTGCTGATCAGCCCGTCTCCCGCGGGCATGTCCTCCACCGCACGCAGCTGCCAGCGCGCCTCGGGGCCGTCGTGGCGCAGGCCCTCGCGGAAGTCGTCGTGGAACAGCAGCCCGGGTGGGGCGGACGGCGTCGCCTCGTGCCGCGTGGTCATGATGCCTCCAGAACTGAGCGTCGGGATACGGGAGTCGGAGCCGGCCGACGAGACCGCCGACGTGACCGGTGCGACCCCGGACGGCGACGTGGCCGGCGCGGTCGCGACCGCTCGGCGGTCTCAGTAGTTGCCCAGACCGCCGCACACGTTCAGGGCCTGTGCGGTGACGGCCGCGGCGTCGTCGCCGACCAGGTACTCGACCATGGCCGCGACCTCGCGGGTCTCCACGTACCGGCCCATCGGCACCCGTGTCGTGATGCGGTCGTGCGCCTCCTGCTCGGAAACTCCCCAGATCCCCGCGTAGTGCTCGCGCACCCGTTCGGCCATGGGGGTCTCGACGAAGCCCGGGCACACCGCGTTGACCGTGATCCCCGTCCGGGCGAGCTCCAGACCGAGCGCCTTGGTGAAACCGACCACTCCGTGCTTGGACGCCGAGTAGGGCGCGGCGTGCACCACGCCCTGCTTGCCCCCGGTGGAGGCGATGTTGATGATCCGTCCCCGGTCCTTGGCCAGCATTCCGCCGGCGTTGAGGACTTCCTTCGTCATCAGGAACACGCTGTTCAGATTGGTGTTGATCACGTCGAACCAGAGGTCGTCGGCGATCTCAGCGGTCGCCCCGCCGCCGCTCCGGCCGGCGTTGTTGACCAGGATGTCCACCGGGCCGAAGCGGTCCACGGCGGCCCGGACATAGGCGCGGATCTGCTCCGGTACCGCCACGTCGCAGGCGCTGCCGTCGACGTCGAGCCCCTCGTCCTGCAGGGACTTCACGGTGGCCGCCAGCTCCTCGCCGCGGCGGGCGCACAGATAGACCCGGGCACCGAGCCCGGCCAGCCGCCTGGCCACCTCGAGACCGATCCCGCTCGTGGCACCGGTGACCAGCGACACCGGCTTGACTGCCTCCGCCATGCTTCCTCCCTCACCGAACCTGGCCTGTCGCGCGACGGCAACGCCGAGACTTCCGGCTGTCTCTAGAGGCTCGGTGGAACGACGCTGGACAGCCCCGGCGGCCGGAACATCTCCAGGTCGAGTCCTTCTCGAGCGGGCTCGGTCACTGTGCCCGTGCGCCGGGGCACCACCGGGCCCCGGCCGTCGATCGCCCGTGCCGGAGGAAGCCATGACCACGACCGTGACCGCACGCACCCTGACCGACCTGTACGCGCAGGTGCAGCACTTCTACGCCCATCAGATGCAGGCGCTGGACGGCCTCCGTTTCGAGGACTACGCGGCGACCTTCACCGAGGACGGCACCTTCCAGCACTCCCCCGGCGCGGAACCCGCGAGGACCCGGCCCGGGATCGTGCGCGAGCTGGTGGAGTTCCACAAGCGTTTCGAGAACGATCCGGTACGACGCCGGCACTGGTTCAACCACATCGCTCTGGAGCCGCAGTCCGACGGGTCCATACGCTCCACCGTGTACGCGCTGGTCGTCACCGTCCGTCCCGGCGGCAAGCCGGAGATCGCCCCGAGCTGCGTCGTACACGACGTGCTGGAGGTCGCCGGCGACCAGGTGCTCACCCGGTCCCGGCTGGTGACGCACGACCAGATGTTCTGATGCGGCCGGACGTTCTGGTACGGCCGCCGGCGCCGGCCACTCGGGTACGGCCACTGACGGCGGCCCTCGGCAGGCTGGAGACCGCGCTGCGCTGTGCGGTGGCGACCGCGGCGGTACGGCGGCCGGGCGTCCGGCCGCTCGGCAGCCGCTCCGCACGCCGGACGCTGGGCGGTGTCTTCCTCGATGTGCTGTGCTGTCACTGCCTGCTCAACGCCCAACAGCCGGCGGCGGCGTCCTGCCTGGTGCCTCGGCTCCTGCGGCAGAGTGCGGAGGAACTGGGCCTCTACTTCGGACCACATGTGCCCGCCGGGCCCGGCGGGCACACGGCTGTCGGCCGTGAGCAACTGCGCGCGCTCGACTGCGAGTTGGCGTCGGCCCCGTCGGAGGGCGGGCCCGACCGCCTCGACGGGGACCGCCTCGGTGCCGCTCTCGCCGGGCTGCGCTCGGTCACGGGCCATGAACCGGGCACGGCCTGGCTGCGGTCGGCGGCGGGAGTGTTCCTGGAGGAACTCGCCTCGATCCACGGCGAGGGGTTCGAGCGGTCCTGTCCCGCAGTGGTCGTCCGGCGGACACCGCAGAGGGCTCTCGCCGAGCGCCGCGCGCTGCTCGCGGCGGCGGCGGTGTGCGCGGAGGTGTGGCTGGCGGCCCGTGCGGAGGAGCCCTCGGCGTTCCTCGCCGACCCGGCCTGGCTGACCGGCGTCCTGCTGCGGACCTCGGCACGGCTCGGTGCCGCCCCGGTACGGGCGACGGCTCCGGACGTCGCCGGGGCGGCGACGGCGGAGGTGCTGGTGCGGTGTGCCCGGGGCCGCCGATTCGACCCGCACGGGACACCGCTGTGACCGTGCCGGCCGTGGCCGTGGCCTCCGGCAGCGGCTGGGGGGAGGAGCTCCGGGGGGCCCTGGAGACCACCGGCTGGGCCGTGGTCCGGGCACACCTGGCCGACTGGCACCCCGAACCGGCCGCCGGTCCGGTCCCGGAGCCCATGCCCGGGACCGGACCGCCCGGCCACCGCGGGCTGTCGGGACGGGCAGCACGCCGTTCCTTCGCGGCAAGGACGCTGCTCAGACGCGCGGTCGCGGTGGTCACGGGGACGGACGAGGACATGCTGGAGGTGGCCCGGACGCCGAGCGGCCGTCCGTATCTGCGGGGTGCTGAGCGGATGTCCGTCAGCCTCAGTCACACCGGCGATCTGCTCGTCGTCGCCATCAGCCGAGTGGGGCCGATCGGGGTGGACGCGGAACTCGACAGCCGCACCGTCCATGCCGACGCGCTGGCACGGGAGGCCTGCACCGCACACGAACGCACCGCCCTGGCACGGCTGCCGGACGAGGAGCGCCGCACCGCACTGATCCGGCTGTGGACGCTCAAGGAGGCGTACAGCAAGGCCATGGGCCTCGGACTTCGGCTGCCGTTCCGGGAGTTCGGCTTCGCGCCGGTTACGGCGCGGGACGGCGTGCCGCCGACGCTGCGGCACGCCGACGGCACGCCGGCCGCCGCCGAGGGCTGGTGGTTCGGCACGCATGCGCTGCCGCACCACGCCGTCCTCGCCGTGGCCGTCCGCCACGCGGCCGAGGAGCACACCGGCTGATCGGCCGCGCGTCAGGCCTCCGCCCGCAGGAGCGTCCGGCGAAGGCGGGGCGCGAGCCGTAGGACCCCCTTGTTCACCAGGAGGCAGCCAGGACGAAGCTCTCCACGAGGGGCGCCGGTTCGGGGGTCAGCGCCGGATCGCCCGTCAGCATCGCCTGGTGCAGGCGCTGCAGCTGCCGGGACGGCTCGATGCCCAGTTCCTCGGCGAGCGTCCGGCGCAGGTGCTGATAGGCCCCCAGGGCGCGCCAGGCACTGCCCGACCGGTACAGGGCGAGCATGAACTGCCCGCACAGGGTCTCGTGCAGCGGATGCTGGGCGGCGAGCACGCGCAGCTCGCGCAGGAGCACGGCATGACGGCCGAGCCTGAGGTCCGCCTCTATGCGCTGGCTCAGCACCTGCATGCGCGCCTCCTCCAGGCCCTGCACTTCCAGGCCGAGGACATGCCCGGCCTGGACGTCGACCAGCGCCGGACCGCGCCACAGCCCGAGGGCCCTGGCCAACAGCGTCGAGGCCTGCCGGGCGTCACCGCTCTCCAGTGCGTTCGTACCGCGGACCGCGAGCTGCTCGAACTCGGCGACGTCGGAGCCGGCGCCGTCGGGTGACAGCAGGTAACCGCCGTAGGTGGTGGCGAGTATGTCCTTGCTGGAGCGGTCACCACCGGTGCTCTCCTGTGCGGCGGCCAGCTTGCGCCGCAACTGCAGGATGTACGTCTGCAGTGTGGTGACGGCACTCTGCGGAATGCGCTCGCCCCAGATCTCCTCCATGAGCGTGGGCACCGGCACCACACGGCCGGCGCGCAGAGCGAGCAGTGCGAGCACCTGGCGCGGCTTGCATGCGCTGGGCGCCACCGATACGCCGTTCTCCAGGACCTCCAGCGGACCGAGAACCTTGATCTCCACCCTGAATCCCCCTGCCTGGTGTGCCCCTGCACGAGGCTCGCCCAGGGGCCCGAATTCACCGAGCAACAGACTGTCACTCGCAGGGCAATCGGGCCTAGTGCAGGCGTCATCAGAACCGATATGAAGAATGCACGTGACGCACGTCACCCATGGATTACAGAATCCAGCCGGATTCCCGTGCTATGCGAATGGCGTCCACGCGATTACGCGCACTCATCTTGGTCACCGCCGACGTCAGATAATTGCGGACCGTGCCGGCCGACAGATGCAACCGGGAAGCAATTTCTGCCACATCCGCACCCTCCGCGGCGACACTCAGCACTTCCCGTTCGCGTTCGGTGAGCGGGCGGCCCCTGGCGTCCCAGGCCGACAGGGCCAGTTGCGGATCGATCACGCGCTCGCCGTCCGCCACCCGCCGGATCGCCTCGGCGAGTTCCTCGGGCGGCGCCTCCTTGAGGAGGTAGCCCGGCACCTGCAGCGCCAGCGCCCTGCGCAGCAGACCGGCGTGACCGATGCCGGTGAGGATCAGCGGCCGGCAACCAGGCAGCCGCCTGCGCAGATCCTCCACGGCGGACAACCCGTCCTGACCCGGCAGGTTGACGTCGATCACCGCCACGTCCACGCGGTGTTCCACTGCCGCGGGCACGATCTGGTCGCCCCGCTCGACCGTGACGACCACATCGAGGTCGCTCTCGAGACTGAGTAACGCCTCAAGCGCATCGCGAAGCATGCGCATATCCTCGGCGAGCAAAATCCTGATCAATCTTCCCCCCGTTGCACTGCTCCTCAAGTCCCCACAGGATCAAGCCAGTTGACCGAACTTGGGTACAGTCAAACGTTAACAAATCAACGCCCGGCCGGGCCTGTGTTCCCGATACCGGACGAGGCGTCAGATCGCCTTGTCACATGGGGTTCCGGTCCCCCTCGACCCGGCCTCGATCGGCGATCTGCACGGTGGATCCAGCGCCGCGGCCGGTCCGCGGCCGGACGACAGCGTCGGGAGGCCTGGTGAGCAGCACGAACACCGCGCACGGACCCATCGCACCGCCCCGGACCGAGGAGGTCGCCGACGGGGTCTTCGCCCATGTCCAGCCGGACGGCGGCTGGTGCCTGAACAACGCCGGGATCATCGTCGCGGACGGCAGCACCGCGCTGGTGGACACGGCTGCCACACAGGCCCGCGCGCTGCTGCTGCGCGATGCCGTGTCGGCGCTGACGCCGCATGTCCCGCGCGTCGTGGTCAACACCCATTTCCACGGCGATCACGCCTTCGGGAACTTCGTCTTCACCTCGGAGGCGGTCGTCGTGGGGCATGCGTTGTGCCGCACCGAGATGGCGGCGGCCGGGCTGCATCTGACCACGCTGTGGCCGGACGTCCGCTGGGGCGAGTTGATCCTCGAACCGCCGTCCGTCACCTACCGGGAGGCGCTCACCGTGCACATCGGTGACATCGAGGCGCAGCTGGTGCATGTGGGTCCCGCCCACACCACGAACGACACCGTGGTCTGGCTGCCGCGGCAGCGGGTGCTGTTCACCGGGGACCTCGTGATGTCCGGTGTCACCCCGTTCTTCCCGATGGGCTCGCTGTCCGGCTCGCTCGCCGGGATCGCCCGGCTGCGGGAGTTCGGGGCCCGGGTCCTGGTGACCGGGCACGGTCCGGTGGCCGGGCCCGAGGTCCTCGACATCGCCGAGGGCTATCTGCTGTGGGTGCGGCGGCTGGCACGGGAGGGGATCGCAGCCGGACTCACACCGCTGGAGGTGGCCAGGGAGACCGATCTGGGCGAGTACGCCGCACTGCTCGACTCCGAACGGCTGGTGCCCAACCTGCATCGCGCGTACGCGGAGGAGCGGGGTCTGCCCCCCGGGGCCCCGATGGACATCGGGGCGGTCTTCGGGGAGATGATCGAGCACCACGGCGGACTGCCGGTCTGCCGGGCCTGAGGGGAGGGCCGGCGAGGCTCGCACGCGGTGCGGCAACCCTCGGGGACGGCCGGCCCGTCGCCCGTCCCCGAGCGCCGCTCAGCGGACGGCGGCGGTGAGCCGCCCGACCGGTGACCAGACGCTGTAGCGCCGCTGGTGATACAGCAGCGGCCGACGCGGGAAGGCCTCCGCGCCGTCCACCCGTGCGATGTAGATCCAGTGGTCACCCGCCTCGACCCGCTGCACCACGGTGCACTCGGCGTACGCCAGCGCGATGTCCGCCAGCACCGGGGCGCCCTGTGCCACGGACGACGGCCTCCAGTCGCGTCCGGCGAACTTGCCCTCGGACTTCCCCGCGAAAACCTCCGAGGCTTCCTGGGCGCCTTCGGCGAGCACATGCACCACAAACGCTCCTGAATGGGCCAGTGCCGGCAGCGTCTGAGAGCGCTTGTCCACACAGACCGACAGCAGCGGCGGTTCCGCCGACACCGCTGTCAGCGCGTTGCAGGTGAAACCGCGCGGCTCGCTTCTCTCGTCCAAAGCCGTGACGATCGCAACCGAAGTCGGAAACGATCCGAAGAATTCCCGGAAACGGTTTGTGTCTACCGCCATTCCCTCTCACCGCCACTGTCGGTCGGGCCCTCAGCTGAATCACCGAAAAGTGCTTCGCGGAGCGCGCGAAACGGATCAGGCTTCGTTCGGCTTCAGAGTCGTCCGGCGGGCTGGAGGTCCGGTGGAACCGGGGTCGAGGGATGTGTGCGTCGGCCGGGGCACGACCACCCGCAGGCAGAACCAGGAACCGTTGTGGACACCTGCGGTGAGCGTGCCGCCCACGGCGCTGACCCGCTGGACCAGGCTGCCCAGTCCGCCTCTGCCGTCGTGGCCGGTCACGTGCCCGCCGGGCTCCACGCCGTCGTTCGCCACGCACAATTCGACCGCTCCGTCGCACTCGGCCCCATGGATGACGCACTGGCGGGCGTCGCTGTGCCGCAGCATGTTGGCCACGCCCTCGCGCAGCACCGTGGCCAGGGCCGTGTCCACCGCGTCCGGCAGCTCACCCAGTTCGATGTCGACCGTGACCTTCACATCGGCCGCGGCGAGCAGGGACGCCACCGAGTCGGCCTCGTGCCGGAGCCGCATCTCCGGGTATCCCCGCGCCACGGCCCGCACATCGGCGATCGACTGGCGCGAGATCGTGACGATCGAGGAGACCTCCTCCGACGCGCGCTCGGGGTCTCCCTGCATGATCCGGCGGATCAGTTCTCCCTTCACGGTGATGGCGCACAGGCTGTACCCGAGCAGATCGTGCAGATCGTGGGCGAAGCGCATGCGTTCGTTCGCCACCTCGAAGGTCGCCAGCTGCTCGCGCGCGGCGTGGATCCTGGCGACCAGCTGGGCGAGCCACGACAGCCCGTACACCACCAGTCCGGTGAGCATGGTCGAACCGCCCAAGTACACGGCGGTGTACGGTCCCAGACCATCCGTCAGCGCACAGACCACCATGCTCGTGCCGATCACGGCGAAGACGGCCCACGCGAACACCGCGGGCAGGAGCAGCAGAACGGAGCCGCTGAGAAAGCCGGCCATGGCACCCCACTCGGCGTGCCAGGCGAGGAGCGGCACATAGGTCAGGACCGCCTGCGCACCCAGCGACAGGCCCTTGCGCCAGGCGGGAGCCCGCTGTGTTGCCGGAGTGCTGTGGACCAGCTGCACGAGGAAGACCGCGCACAGGTCGAGGAACCCGCAGAGTTCGACGGGTGCACCGCGCAGGTCGCGGAGCATGTTCAGCGTGGTGATCAGCAGATGGGCGAGCAGGGTCAGCCGCAGCACGATGCGTGCCGTCCGCGGGGTGGGAAGGGCGCCCGGCGTGTCACTCCCCCCAAGCTCTGCCGCTCCCCCGTCCTCCTGGCCTCTCCCGGGCCCGAAATGCCGCTCCAGCCACAGCGGTTGCGCGCCCAGGGAGTCGGACGGGTTGTGTGGGATGTCGATACGACGTGGTGGGCTGGCAGTGGAGCGGCCGTCCATACGGAATACGCCTTCCCCGTTGCTCGGCAGTCTTCCCGTGCGTTGCCTGTGCAGACGGCGGCAACCTTAGACAAGGAGAGTTACGGCCACGCGTTGGACGTGTATCGCCATGTCGACGTTGCCCTCGCGGGCCGGTCACATGGTCCCGCCGAGCAGGGCCGTACCGGTTCCCGCACACCGCAGCCGAACCCCCGGTGGCCAGCGCGAAGGCGCGGTCGGCCCAGGCGTCCGGTGCGCGGCCGGAGCGAGTTGTGAACCCGGGGCGGCGATCGCAACCATGCCCGGGGTGAGACTTGTCACTCCCGCGGCGAAGCCGACCACGTGCCCCGCAGGACTGCTCCCGGCCAATGCCCGTCCTGCACAGCGAGCGCGGCCCGACAGACCGGTCGCCTCTTGTGCGCTCTACTCCTGTGTCGCCGCCCGGTCCTCCTCCTCGACGGGCAGGCCCACCGGACGGCGGCTGGGCGGCTGTTGCGGTTCGGGGCGCACGGGTGCGGGCGGCACCCGGCGGTCCACCGGGGCCCCGGCGGTCAGGGTGATCGGCTCTCCGTGATGCAGCACGACCAGCGATTCGCCGTCCACCAGGTGGTATCGCGCTTGGGACGGACCGATGTCCACCTTCAGCCTGCATCCGCGTACCAGCAGCGTGAAGGCCACCCTGGACAGCTCCTCCGGCAGCCGCGGTGCGAACGCCAGCAGTTCCTGGCTGCCGTCGTCGCCGGCGTACCGGCGCAGGCCGCCGAACCCGCCGACCAGCGCGATCCATGTCCCGGCGAGGGAGGCGATGTGGAGCCCGTCACGGGTGTTGTGCTCCAGATCGTCCAGGTCCATCAGCGCGGCCTCGCCGAGGTAGGCGTAGGCCAGGCGCAGATGCCCGGTCTCGGCGGCGAGCACCGCCTGGAAGCACGCCGACAGGGAGGAGTCACGGACGGTCAGCGCCTCGTAGTAGGCGAAGTTTCGTGCCTTCTGCTCGTCGGAGAAGACATGCGGGCACTCCATCATCGCCAACACCACGTCGGCCTGTTTCACCACCTGCTTGCGATACAGGTCGAAGTAGGGATAGTGCAGCAGGAGCGGGTAGTTCTCGGGCGGGGTCGCGTCGAAGTCCCAGCGCTGGAAACTCGTGAAACCGGCCGACTGCTCGTGCACACCGAGCGAGTCGTTGTACGGCACCGCCATGCGGGCCGCGGCGTCCCGCCATGCCGCGGTCTCCTCGTCGTCGACACCGAGTTCCGCGGCGCGTTCCGGATGGCGCGCTGCGGCGTTCGCGGCCGAGACCAGGTTCTGCCGGGCCATCAGGTTGGTGTACAGGTTGTCGCGGACGATCGCGCTGTACTCGTCGGGCCCCGTGACCCCGTCGATGTGGAAGACGCCTTCCACGTCGTGGTGTCCGAGCGAGCGCCACAGCCGGGCGGTGTCCACGAGGATCTCGATTCCCTCACCGCGTTCGAAGTCCTCGTCCCCGGTCACCATGACGTACCGGTCGGCGGCCACCGCGACGGCGGCGTTGACGTGGAAGGCGGCCGTCCCGGCCGGCCAGTATGCGGAACACTCGGCACCGTCGATCGTGCGCCAGGGGAACGCCGCTCCCGCGAGCCCCAGCTGACGTGCGCGTTCCCGCGCCGCCGGCAGCATCCGGTGACGCGCCCTCAGCGCCGATGCCACGGCCTGCGGAGCGCTGTAGGTCAGCACGGGCAGCACATAGGACTCGGTGTCCCAGAAACAGTGTCCGTCGTACCCGGTTCCGGTCAGGCCCTTGGCGGGAATCGCGCGGTTCTCACCGCGGGCCGCCGCCTGGAGCACATGGAAGAGGGCGAACCGCACCGCCTGCTGGATGCGCTGGCTGCCCTCGACCTCGACGTCCGCGCCGGCCCAGAAGCGGTCCAGGTACGCCCACTGTGCCGCGGCCAGCCCGTCCCAGCCGGTGCTGACCGCGGCCGCCACCGCCGCGTCCACCTGATCGTGCACGGCCGGCAGCGATCGTTCCCCCGACCAGCCGTACGCCACGAACTTGACCAGCCGCAGTGGTTGCCCGGGCACCAGATCCGCGGTCACCGTCAGACGGCTGACGTCGGGCTCGCACTGCGCCGTCCAGCGGGTGGTCTCCGGCCCTTCGACGAGATGGTCGGCCGCTGCCCCCACCCGCAGCGCGCTGCGGTCGGTGCAGTGCACCAGCCGCAGCCGGGTGTCCTGCGCGAAGGACTCCTCGGCCACCAGCGGTGACCCGATCACCGCGGCCACGCGCGGATCGCCTTCGAAGCGCGGGAGCTGCGCGTTGGCGACGAGCTCGGACTGCACGGCGACCGTGGTCGGCCCGTCGACCGGCTCGACCTCGTACACCACCGCGGCCACCGCTCGCTGGGTGAAGGACACCAGCCGCCGCGAGGAGATCCGCACCGTGCGACCGCCGGGTGAGATCCACCGTGCCGTGCGGCTGAGAATGCCCGAGCGGAAGTCCAGGACGCGCTCGTGGGCGACCAGCCGGCCGTAGCGCAGATCGTACGGGTGGTCGTCGACCAGCAGCCGGAAGATCTTGCCGTCGGTGACGTTGATCATGGTCTGGCCGGACTCGGGGTATCCGTAGCCCGCCTCGGCGTAGGGCAGCGGATGCCGTTCGTACACGCCGTTGAGGTAGGCGCCGGGCAGTCCGTGCGGCTCTCCTTCCTCCAGGTTTCCGCGCCACCCGATGTGCCCGTTGGAGAGGGCGAAGACCGATTCGCTCTGCGCGAGCACATCGAGATTCAGCTCGGTCTCGCGCAGCGACCACGGCTCGACCGTGAAGCTGGGATGGGTGATCATCGTTCCTCCAGAAGGTCGGCCAGGTCACGCGGCCTGTCCCGGATCCGTTCCCAGCGCTCGGGCCGCCTCTGGGGCCATGCAGCGCAGGCCCGCCGCCCGCGCCGCGTGCACGCACCGGCCCGAGCCGTCGTAGGGTTCCACCCCCTCCTCGCGGATCCGCCGCAGCACCAGCTCGCTCTTGCGGTTGCCCAGGCCGTTCACCGTCTCCGCCTCCGGCGGGTCCTCGAGCGATCCCTCGGGCAGGTGCACCCCGCGTGCGCCAGGCGGCCGCGTGGCCCTTCGCGGTCCGGTGAGCACCCCGTCCAGGTCGAGCAGGCAGGCACGGACGTGCGCAGAAAGCCCCAGCATGCCGCCGAGGCTAGAAGCCACGTGCGGACGGGCACGGCAGGTCACCGTCCGGCACGCCGGAAGGCACCCGCTCGGCCGTGTTCGATACGCGCGCGGCGGTGGCGCGCCTAGCCGGACATGGCCTTCGCCCAGCCCTGGTCGACCGTCTTCCGTGCCTGTTCCAGTTGCGCGTCCGTCGGGAACTGCGGCGTTCCCTCGACCATCGGCAAGCGGGCGGCGGCGGCCTTGTCGAGGGTCCCGTCCTGCCTCATGGCGTCCATGAGCACCGGGCGGGCGAAGCCGCGCAGCCGGAGGTTCTGGCCCTCTGGGCTGAACAGGTACTCCTGCCACAGGCGGGCAGCCGCCGGGTGCGGGGCGTTCTTGTTGACCGCCAGCGCGAAGTACTGCGCGAAGCTGCCGTCGAAGGGGATCGCGACCTGCCAGTTGACACCCTTGTGGCGGAGCTGGTCGGCGTACTGGAGGTTGATGTAGTCCCAGTTGATGCTGATGGGGGTACGGCCGTCCTCGACCGTCGCCGTGGTGGAGTTGAGGGGGTTGAAGTTGCCGATCTTGTTGAGCTCGGCGAAGAAGTCGAGGCCGGGCTGGACGTTGTCGAACGATCCGTTGTTCGCCAGCGCGGCGGCGTAGACGCTGTCGAAGGCGGTGGCCGACCGGGGCGGGTCGCCTTCGAGCGCGACCTTGCCCTTGTACGCGGGCTTCAGCAGATCGGCGAAGGTCTCCGGACACCTCTTGACCCGGTTGGCGTCGCAGCCGATGGAGATGTAGCCCCCGTAGTTGTTGGACCAGCGGGCCTTCGAGTCCTTCTGGTTGTCGGGGATCGAGTCGTAGGCGGCGACCTTGTACGGCGCGAGCAGATTCTGGTCCGCCGCGTTGCGCGCGAACGTATCGCCCACGTCGATCACGTCGGGGGCGGTCGGCCGCTTCCCGCTCTTCTTCAGGGCGTCGACCTCGTCCTCGCTGTGGCCGTGCGGATTCTTGACCGTGACCTTGATCCCGTACTTCTTCTCGAACCCGTCGATCAGGCCGCCGTAGTTGGCCCAGTCATGCGGTAGTGCGATCGCTCTGAGCGTGCCCTCCCGTTTCGCCGCGGCGATCAGTGCACGCATGCCGCCCGCGTTCTCGGCGGAGGTGGCCTTCGACGGCTTCGCGATCGTGGTGGTCGGTGCGTGCTCGCAGGCGCTCAGCCCCAGTGCCAGGACAGAGAAGCAGCCGAGGACGACCGCTGCTCGGGCACGGAGTGTGGTCACGACTGCTCCTGGGGTGGGGGAACGCGGTTGTCGCCGAGGGAGCCGGGCTTGTCTCAGGGTGTGTCGAACCGCCAGGGAATGCCCGGTGCCGCCACGGCGCGCTCGTGGAGTCCGGAGAGCCGTGGAAGGCCGGGAGTCGCAGTACTCCGGTCCGCCGACACCTCTCCGGCTTCCTTGGGTCTACTGCGTCGACGAACGGGGCATCGAGGCCAGGGTACCCGGCCCTCCCGACGGCGGAATCCCGTCCGGTAAGCCTGTGATCAGCGTGGTTCCCCGGCCGGAGGTGGCCTCCGTACCCCTTGGGCCCCAGTCGCGCCGTGCCGGCACGCCTGCGTGCCCGGCATCCGAGGAACGGCCGGGACGTACACGTTCTCCTCACTCTGCCGTGTCGTCCCACGCCGCCGTCTCGTCTCACAGCTCCAGATCGTCCCACTGGCCGAGCAGGATGTCGCCGAGTCCCTCCGCCTCCGGCGTGGCGCCGCCGTGGAGGGACTGCTCGGCCCAGATGACCTTGCCGGTGGACGTATAGCGGGTCCCCCAGCGTTCGGCGAACTGGGCGACCAGGAAGAGGCCGCGGCCGCCTTCGTCGGTGGCCTTCGCCCGGCGCAGCCGGGGGGAGGTGCTGCTGCCGTCGGAGACCTCGAAGATCAGCGTGCCCGCGCCGGGACGGCTGACCGGCACCGTGCGCAGCAGCCGGACGGCGATGGGCTCGCTGCCGTAGCGGACGGCGTTGGTGATCAGCTCGCTGAGAATGAGTTCGGCGGTGAAGACGACCTGCTCCAGGCCCCACTCCGTCAGCCGGCGGGCGCAGGCGGCGCGCACCGGGGCCACCGCCGCGGGGTCACGGGGCACGTCCCACTCGGCGACCTGGGCCGGCCCGAGTCGGCACGTGCGGGCCACCAGGAGCGCGATGTCGTCCCTGGGCCGGTCGGACAGCATCGCCTCCATCACCGCCGCGCACGTGGCCTCCGGCGTGCGCTCGGGCCCTGACAGGGCATTGCGCAGAGCCTCCAGACCGGCGTCCAGGTCTCGGCCGCGGTCCTCGATCAGTCCGTCGGTGAAGAGCACCAGCCGGGACCCCTCCGGCACGGTGAACTCGACGGTCTCGACCGGCATGCCCGCGCCGAGCCCCAGGGGTGGAGAGATGGGCGGCTGGAGGAAGTCGACGGTCCCGTCGGGCCGGACCACCGCGGGTCCCGGATGGCCGGCGGTGCCGAGGACCAGCCGCCCGGAGGTGGGGTCGTAGACGGCGTACTGGCAGGTCGCCCCGGTGATCATCGCCTGTCCGTCCTCCGTCGCGGCGCTCTCCTCGGCGTCGATCTGGGCCACCAGCTCGTCCAGTCGGCCCATCAGCTCCTCCACGGGCAGGTCCAGGCTGGAGAAGTTGTGCACGGCGGTGCGCAGCCGGCCCATGGTCGCCGCGGCATGCAGACCGTGGCCGACGACATCGCCCACGACCAGTGCCACCCGGGTGCCGGACAGCGGGATGACGTCGAACCAGTCCCCGCCCACCCCGGCCTGGGCCGGCAGGTAGCGGTAGGCCACGTCGAGGGCCGACTGTTCGGGCAGCCCACGTGGCAGCAGGCTGTGCTGCAGGGTGACGGCCATGGTGTGTTCGCGGGTGTAGCGGCGGGCGTTGTCAATGCTCAGCGCCGCCCGGGCGGCCAGCTCCTCGGCGAAGGACATGTCGTCGTCCTCGAACGCCGGGGAGCCCTCGGCACGCCAGAAGTCCACCACGCCCAGCACCACGCCGCGGGCTCGCAACGGAACCACGAGCATGGAGTGGAGGCCGTGGTCGAGGATCCGCCGGGCACGTTCGGGGTACTGGGCCAGCCAGCCTTGGTCGGCGCTCAGGTCCCTGACCAGGACTGATCGGCCGTCGGCCAGCGCCATGGAGACGGGGTGGTCCGGGACGAATCGGATCAGCTCGCCGACGGGGTGGAGGAGATGCCCCTGGCCCAGACCGGCGACGGCGCTGCGGCGCAATTCGGTGATCCGGGCGGTCGCGTCGGAGGACTCCTCACCGTGCAGGACGGGGTCCAGCAGTTCGACGGTGACGAGGTCGGCGAACCGGGGCACCGCCACCTCGGCCAGTTCCTCGGCCGTGCGCCTGACATCGAGCGTGGTGCCGATCTGCAGCCCGGCTTCGTAGAGCAGCTTCAACCGCTCGCGGGCCACCTCCGCCCGGCCGGCGAGAGCCTGCAGCTCGGTGGTGTCCCGGAGCGTCACCACGCTGCCGACCGGACCGTGAGGCGCGGTGAGCCGCTTGTTGACCGCGAGCAGCCGGTCGCCCGCAAGGTACACCTCGTCGGTCGCGGGGCGGTCGGAGGCCAGCAGCGCGGCGAGATCCTCCTCCAGCCCCAGCTCGGTGATGTGCCGCTGCTCCGCGTCCGTCGGCAGGTCCAGCAGCCGACGCGCCTCGTCGTTGGCCAGCAGCAGCCGGCCGTCACCGCCGACGATCAGCACCCCTTCCCGCACGGCGTGCAGGACCGCGTCGTGGTGCTCGTACATCCGGGTCATCTCCACCGGCCCCAGGCCATGGGTCTGCCGCCGCAACCGGCGGCTCACCAGGGCCGACCCGCCCGCGGCGACGGCGAGGGCCACAGCGGCGCCGCCGACGAGCACCGGCAGCTGCCGGTTCACCCTGTGCTGCACCTTCTCGACCGTGACGGGCACGGAGACGATGGCGATGACCGAGCCGTCGGGCCCCTTGACGGGGACCGCCGAAACCACGGAGAGCCCCAGGGACCCGTGGAAGGTGCTGGTGAACGGCTTGCCGTTCGCCGCCTGCGCATAAGGCCCGATGACGCGTTCCCCGATGCGGTGGGGGTCGCTGTGGGTGAGGGTGATGCCGTTGAGCCCGTACACGATGATGGCGTCGACGCCCGCGGCCTTCCGGGCCGCCTCGGCATACGGCTGCAGCTCCGCGGACGGGTGTGCGCTCTGCAGCGCCGCCGCGATCCCCGGGGAGTTGGCGAACGTCTGCGCGGTGGCGAGCGTCCGGTTCCGGGCGTCCGCCATGTTGTCGCGTTGAGCCTGCACCACGAGGGCCAACAGGGTGGCGGCGACGAGGAGCACCACGACCGCCAGTTGCAGCAGGAAGACCTGGCCGGCGACGCTGCGCACGCTCAGCAGCGACCGCCACGCCTCTCCGCGCCGACGGGGCCGATCGGGCACATGGGTGCTCCCGGACGCGTCAGGCGCACCACGCCCGGATCGACCCGAAGTTTCACCCATGTCACCTTTCTATCGTTTCTGGGCGCACAACAACGAGGCGACTTCACGGCGACGGCCGTCAGGCGCCGTCGAGCGGTGGCGCCGTCGAGCCCCTCACTTCGAGGACCGGGGCGGCGAGGTCGACCTCGCTCGGGCGGTGCGGCTCGTCGATCCGGTCGAGCAGCCGCTGGGCGGCACGCCGGCCCACCTCATGGCCGGCGTTGTCCACGGTGGTCAGCCACAGATGGCGCAGCCGGGAGAGGTATGTGTTGTCGTAGCCGACCAGGGAGAGGTCCCGTGGTACCCGCAGACCGGTCTCCTCGGCGGCGGAGAGCGCGCCGACGCAGGTCATGTCGTTGACCGCGAAGACGGCGGTCGGGCGCCGCGGGCGGCTCAGGAGCCGGACGGTCGCCCGGTAGCCGCCCTCTTCGGTGAGGTCGCCCTGTTCCACCACCGCCGTGCCGGCCAGGCCGTGCTCGCGCATGGTGGCTTCGAAGCTGCGCCGGCGCAGGTCGCCGACCGCGCCCCGACCGGCGATGTGGGCGATGTGCCGGTGGCCGAGGCCGATGAGGTGCTCGGTGGCCAGGCGGGCTCCGTGCTCGTCGTCGTTGGCGACGATGTCCACGCCGGTCAGCACCGGTTCCCGGGCGCCGGCGACGACCGTGGGGACCAGGCCGGCGGCGGTGCGCAGGGCCTGTGGGTCCTGGAGCGTGCCGACGGCGATCAGCCCGTCCACGCGGAGTTCGGTGAAGGTGCGGGTGAGGTCCTCGCCGAGGCGCCGGTTGAGGTGGCCGTCGGCGAGCAGCATGTGCAGGCCGTCGTCGTACAGCCGTGCGTTCAACCCGTCGAGCAGCTCCACGAACCAGGGGTTGCGCATGTCGTTGAGCAGCACCCCCACCGTGCGGGTGCGCCGCTCGCTCAGACTGCGCGCGGCCGCGTTGGGCCGGTAGCCGAGCGCTTCGACCGCCGCGAGGACGGCCGCCCGCTTCTCCGGCCGGACTCCCTCCGAGCCGCGCAGCACGAGCGAGACCAGGGACTTGGACACGCCGGCCCGCTCGGCGACGTCACGGATGGTCGGAGTGCTCATGACTGGACCGTTCCACAATCTCCTCGCTCCCGTAAAGACCCTTGACACCAGGCAGAAGCCGGACCCATGGTGATCGCCCTGGTTCTGGAACGGTCCAAAGAAGGGCGCTCATGGTGAATACGCTCGGCGTCGCCGTCGTGGGATTCGGCTGGATGGGACGGGTGCACACCCAGGCCTACGCCCGCCTGCCGCACCACTTCCCCCAGCTGTCCGTGCGGCCGGAGCTGCTCGCCGTCGCGGACGAGGCACCGGGCCGGGCGGAGGAGGCGGCCGCGCTGTACGGCTTCGCCGCCGCGACCCGCGACTGGCGGGAGGTGGCCGCCGATCCGCGCATCCATGCGGTCAGCATCACCGCCCCGAACTTCCTGCACCGCGAGATCGGCGTCGCGATGGCCGAGGCCGGCAAGCACATCTGGATCGAGAAGCCGGTCGGACTCACCGCCGACGACGCCCGGGCGGTCGCCGGCGCGGTCGCCAAGGCCGGCGTGCAGGGCACCGTCGGCTTCAACTACCGCAACGCGCCCGCCGTCGAGGCCGCCCGCGATCTGATCGCCTCCGGCGGGATCGGCACGGTCACCCACGCCCGCATCCGCCTCTTCAGCGACTACGCCGCCCACCCGGACGGCGCCCTGACCTGGCGCTACGAGCGGGCACGCGGCGGCAGCGGGGTGCTCGGCGACCTCGCCTCGCACGGCGTCGACCTGGCCCGGTACCTGCTCGGCGACATCGCCTCGCTCACCGCCGACACCGCGGTCTTCCTCCCCGAACGCGCCCGGCCGACCGGCGCCACCGCCGGGCACACCCTGGCCACCGGCGGCGAACTCGGGCCGGTCGAGAACGAGGACTACGTCAACTGTCTGCTGCGCTTCGCCTCCGGCGCCCGCGGCGTCCTGGAGGCCTGTCGCGTCTCGGTCGGCGAGCAGAACAACTACGGCTTCGAAGTGCACGGCACGAAGGGCGCCGTCTCCTGGGACTTCCGCCGCATGGGCGAACTCGCCGTCAGCCGCGGCACGACCTACCAGGACCAGCCGGTCAGCACGGTGTACGTCGGCCCGGGCGCCGGCGAGTTCGCCGCGTTCCAGCCGGGCGCGGCCAATGCGATGGGCTACGACGACCTGAAGGTCATCGAGGCCTACCGCTTCCTCCGCTCCATCGCCGAGGGAACCGCGGTCGGCACCACGCTCGGCGATGCCGTGGCCAGTGCAGTGGCACTGGACGCGATGGAGCGCTCGGCCCGGCAGGGGGCGTGGGTGAGCCTGGCGTGAGCACCGTACGGGTCGGGGTCATCGGCGCCGGCACCGTCGGCACCGATCACGTCGAGACCCTGGCGACCGCGACGGTGAGCACCGAGGCGAAGGCGTCAGCGGCGTCGCCGCTAGCCAACCGCGTGGCCGCGAGCATGAACACCGTGCGACTTGGCGGTGTCCCTGCGCTTCGGAGCGCGACTTCGGCCGAGGAAGCCACGCCGGTCGGACTGGCGCGGGAGCGGATCGGCCGTCCGACAGATGACGGGGGCGGCTTCACCCGATCGGGCGGTAAGCGAGGCGGCGGAGGCGTCGGACTCGCCGTCTAGGATCCGACCGTGGCAGAGGTCCCCGATGAGTTGATCAGGCTGGAACGCACCGCCGAGGAGGAGCGCGCGAAACTCGCGGGCCTCACCGGTGACGAGTACGACGTTCAGCTGCGCCGTTGGCGCGAGGCGTCCGACGCCGTACAGGCGGCCATCACCGCGCACGCCGCAGCCACCGGGTCCAGCTCGCACGAGGTTGAGCAGGCCGTGCAGAAGGCCGTGCAGCGCGGGCAGGAGGACCCGGCCGTCGAGTAGCGGGGGCGGGGCCCACCACCGCTGGGCGGGCGGTGGCGGGCACGTCGAGCAGACAACGCGGGCTCGTTCAGCGATGCTGGACAAGGGTGGCACCCTCCATGCGACAAGGGAGCACGGCATGCTCACAGATCCGGTCGTACGATTTCTGGCGGCCCTGGACCCCGAGCACAGGGACGCAGTCGGCGCCAAACCGCGCCAGGAACAGGAACAGCTCGCAGCGGCCTGGGAACGGGAACTGGAGTCCGATGACGAGCTCGACACCCTCGACGAGCTGTCCCCGCCCGCTGCAGAGGCCGAGGCCGCCCGCCGCGTCATGGACCGCGTCACCGGCTGACCACGGCGCCGGCTGGATGCCGACGACGCCAGGGTCGTGATCCGGCCTCGAGCGCAGGCACGGGTGTCCCCCGGGCATCAATCACGTACGGCCTGCCGACCACGACGATCAGGCCACCGCTCGCACGCTCGTCCTCGCTCCTGCCGACCTGGTCACCTTGCACGCCGTCATCGGCGATGTCACCTGGTCGGATGTCGGCAACGGCTACTTCATCGACCCGGCTTGTGATGTGCTTCTTCGACTCAAGGAGTACCGCGCTTTCTGGAGCTGCTGGAGACATCGTTGATGCGCTTCATCGCCGGCGGCGAGCCGGGACACCGGTAGGCCCGCGCCGCGCTCACCCCGAACTACGCGATCAGCAACACGCTTCAGGGCGTAGGACCGGGGGCATCGGCTGCTCTGGCGGCCCGCTCGATCATCGCGTACTTGGTCTCCCAGTGATCCCTGTCCTGCCCGTGCAAGGCCTTGCTCCCCGGGCCCGTCCCGACCACGCCGTCCAGCTGTTCCCGCAGGATGTCGGCGTGTCCGGCGTGCCGGGCGGTCTCGCTGAGCGAGTGGACCATGACGTTGAAAAGCTTGACGTGGGGACGCGGCCACCAGGGCACGAAACCGGGCGTGTCGATGGCCAGAGCCTTGATCGTCGCGTCCGTGTGCTCACCCACGCGCCGGTAGAGACCGACGATCCGTTCGCGTGTCTCGTGCTCGGTGGCCCAGTGTTCTTCCTTCCAGGCGGCCTCATCGTTCCAACGGGGCACCGTGTCGGGGAAGGGCCGGCCGAAGACCTCGCCGAAGTACCTCGCGTCCGAGAACGCCATGTGCTTGACCAGGCCGAGGAGGTTGGTCCCCGTGGCGGTCAGAGGGCGGCGTATGTCGTACTCGGAGAGCCCGTCGAGCTTCCAGACCAGCGCCTCACGTACCTGCCGCAGATCGTTGTGAAGGTACTCTTTCGCGAACTCATCGATCATGGGTCGTCAGTGTGCCACGGGGTACTGCGGACGCTTCCGCCCCTCGGCTGTGGCGACGGCATCATGCCGAGCCGGTCTTTGACGTCTCCTGGTCGCGTCGGTAGGCGGCGAGGAGGAAGAGCCAGATCTCGCTGACGGTCGGGAAGCAGGCGATCGCGTGCCTGAGCCGCTTGAGCGGGACCTCGCCGGCGACCGCGATGGTGGCCGAGTGCAGGAGCTCGCTGACGCCCGGGCCGACGAAGGTCGCGCCGAGCAGAATCTCCCGGTCGACGTCGACGACCAGCCGGGCGTGGCCTCGATAGCCGTCGGCGTAGAGGTTTGCGCCCTGCGCGGCGTTGAAGTCGAGGTCGACGGTCTTGATGCGGTGGCCGGCATGTTCGGCCTGCTCGGCGGTCAGGCCCACCGCGGCGGCTTCGGGGTCGGTGAAGAAGACCTGGGGTACGGCGTGCTGGTCGGCGGTGGTGGCGTGGTCGCCCCACGGGGCGTCGTCCAACGGTCGGCCTGCGGCGCGGGCGGCGATCGCGTCGCCTGCGGTCCTGGCCTGGTACTTGCCCTGGTGGGTGAGCAGGGCGCGGTGGTTGACGTCGCCGACCGCGTAGAGCCAGTCGCCGTCGACCCCCTGCACCAGGCAGGTGGTGTCCACGTCCAGCCAGGAGCCGGGGGTGAGGCCAACGGTGTCCAGGCCGATGTCGCTGGTGGCAGGTGTGCGACCGGTGGCGAACAGCACCTCGTCGGCCTCCAGTTCGCTTCCGTCGTCGAGGGTGAGGGTGACCGGGCCCTCGGAGTCCGGTCGGCGCAAAGCGGTCACCTGCACGCCGATCCGCACGTCCGCGCCCGCCTCGCCCAGTCTCTGGGCGACCAGCTCGCCGGCGAAGGGCTCCAGGCGGGGAATCAGACGCCGCCGGGTGAGCAGGGTGACCTGCGCGCCGAGACCCTGCCAGAGGGTGGCCATCTCGACGCCGACTCCGCCGCCCCCGACGACGGCGAGCCGGGCGGGCACGGTGCTGGAATCGGTGCCGTCCCGGTTGGTCCAGGGCCGGGCTTCCTTGATGCCCGGGATGTCGGGGAAATTCGGTCGGCTGCCGGTGGCGATGGCCACCGCGTGCCGGGCCGTGAGGGTCTGGCGTGTGCCGTCGTCACGGGTGACGGTGACCTGGCGTGGCCCGTCGAGGCGGCCGTGGCCGCGGAAGAGATCAGCGCCGATGGATTTGACCGACCGCGCCTGTCCGGAGTCGTCCCAGTCGGTGACGTAGCGGTTGCGGCGGGCGAAGACGCCGTCGGTGTCGAGAGCGCCGGTGACGGCCTGCCGGGCGCCGTCCACGCGCCGCGCGTCGGCGACCGCGATGACCGGTCGCAGCAACGCCTTGCTGGGTACGCAGGCCCAGTAGGAGCATTCGCCGCCGACGAGTTCGCGTTCCACGACGGCCACGGACAGGCCGGCGGCTCGGGCGCGGTCGGCGACGTTCTGGCCGACCGGACCGGCGCCCACCACGACCACGTCGTAAGCGCTGACTTCCTGGGTCTCGGGCGATTCGCTCATAAGTTTCCTCACATCACGATCGTTGCTGAGGTGTCGGTGTCGGCGAGGATGTTGAAGTAGCTGGTGAGAATGTTCAGCGCGGGATTGCCCACGTCCCCGGCGATCTCGGCGTCGGTGACGCCGACGGCTCGGGCCGCTTTCAGCTGCGTCTCATCGATGGTGCCGCGGCTACGGGCGATGGCGCTGGAGAGGGCCGGCAGTGCGGCACTGGGCGGGTCGGAGGCCTCGGCGTCGCCGGCACGCTCCTCCAGTCCCTCGGCGTCGACCTTGGCGCCGTGCGCCCTATGGAGGTGTGCGCGGACAGGCAGTACTCGCAATTGTTGTACTGGCCGGTGGCGATCGCCAGCCGTTCACGAACGGGGACGGGGATCACACCCTCGCTCAGCGCGGCGGCCAGCGCCGGCCAGAGCCATGACACAGGGGACTCCATGGGGTGGGGCGCCCGTGCCGCCAAGGGCGCAGAGACCGTCGCGGCCAGCGAGGCCGCTGATGGCAAGCCAAGGTTCGTCGCCGCAGACCTGAGCGATCTGGATTCGGTCCCGAGCCTGGCCGTCGAGGCCGGTGAGGTGGACGTCCTGGTCAACAACGGGTTCCGGCAGCGTCGTGAGTATCACCACGGTGGCCGGCCTGACCGGCATCGCCGACCAGGAGGACTGCGAGGCACTGGGAGGGACGGTCCCGCTGGGACGCCTTCGCGCGGCACGTGAGATCGCCTAAGCCATCGTCGCCTTGCACGTCAGACAGCCGGCACTGTCCCAGACGGTTGGTGGTCTGGAGCGCCGGCTGAGGGTGAAGCTGCTGGTGCGCAGCAGCACTGGGGTGCGGACCACGGATGCGGGCGCCGCCCTCCCCAGGGAGGCTGAGGTCGGTGCTTTCCGGCTGGATCGGCGGCTCCTTCCGCATCAAGTTCCGCACGCGGGCGTACGGTTACGGCTCCCGGGCTGACCGTGGCCCACAGCGGCGATGGGCTGCCCGCGCGGGAGCAGAGCGTCTGTTGCTCGCGGCTTGCGGAAGTCCGCCTCATCCACCTGGACCCTCATGCCTCGCGTTTCCGGGTCCGACTTGGGTCAGGCATAGAACCGGGACAGGCTCTGGAGAACCGCGGCAGGCTTGGTGCCGCCTTCCACCTCGATCGTGCCGTCGACGGTGATCTGCACACCGCCGGGCACGTCCTCGACCGAGGTGAGCCGGGCGGCGAGCCGGATGCGGGAGCCGACCTTCACCGGCGCGGGAAAACGCACCTTGTTCAGGCCGTAGTTGACCTTGGTGGTCACGCCCTGCACGTCCAGCAGTTCGGTGAAGAGAGGAATGAACAGGGACAGGGTGAGGTAGCCGTGCGCGATCGGCGCACCGAAAGGGCCCTGGGCCGCCCGCTGCGGGTCGGTGTGGATCCACTGGTGGTCGCCGGTGGCGTCGGCGAAGGTGTCGATGCGTTCCTGTGTGACCTCGATCCACTCGCTGGTGCCGAGGTCGCCGCCGGCGAGCTTCTTCAGTTCGTCCAGGCCGTTGACGGTGATGCTCATAAGTCGCCTTTTCTTCTCAGGGAGTTGGGGTGCCGTAGCGGTGGCGCACCCGGGACTTGAGGAGTTTTCCGGAGGCGGTGCGCGGCAGTTCGTCCGTGACCACCACCGACTTGGGGATCTTGTACTTGGCGAGCCGCCCGGACAGTGAGGCCAGTACCTCGTCCGGCTCGAGTCCGGCTCCTGGTGCCGGGACGACGACCGCGCGGGGAACCTCGCCCCACTTGTCGTCCGGCACACCGATCACCGCGCACTCGGCGATACCGGGGTGGGCCAGGAGCAGGTCCTCGATCTCGGCGGGGTAGATGTTCTCGCCACCGGAGATGATCATGTCCTTGATCCGGTCGACGATGTGCACATAACCGTCCTCGTCGACCCGGGCCGCGTCCCCGCTGCGGAACCAGCCGTCCGCGAAGGCGGCCTCGGTCTCCTCCGGGAGTCCCCAGTAGCCGGCCATGACATGCGGTCCGCGCACCACGACCTCGCCGGTCTCGCCGACGTCGACCTGGCTGAGGTCGGGCCGTACGACCCGTACGTCGCTGAAGAAGTGCGGTACGCCCGCCGAGCCCGCCTTGGCGACCGCGTGCTCCGCGTCCAGGAAGAGCGTGCCGGGCGCGGCCTCGGTCATGCCGTAGCCCTGCAGGAAGGTGAGCCCGCGCCGCTGGTAGGCGGCGATGAGCGGGGTCGGCACCGGTGATCCACCGCAGGTCAGGATGCGGAGCGACGACAGGTCGGCGTCCGCCCAGCGGGGGTGCCGGGCAACCTGGTCGAACATCGTCGGCACCCCGAACATGAAGGTGATCCGGTGCCGTTCGATCAGGTCGAGGGTGGTCCCCGGGTCGAAGGCCTCGACCAGGACACAGGTGCCGCCCTTGAGCAGCACCGGCAGGGTCAGCATGTTCAGGCCGGCGGTGTGGAACAGCGGGGCGGAGACCAGGGCGCGTTCGTCGGCGATCAGGTCGTGGTCGACCAGGACGTTGACGGCGTTCCAGGTGAGGTTGCCATGGGTGAGCATCGCACCCTTGGGGCGGCCGGTCGTCCCCGAGGTGTACATGATGATGCAGGTGTCGTCGGGTGCGACCGGTTCGTCGATCGGCTCGTCCGGCGCGGCTGCCAGGGCCTGTTCGTATGCGTCGCCGATCTCGATGCAGGTCCGTACGTCCGTCTCGCCCGGCAGTCCCGCGACGAGCCCGGCGTGCGCGGGGCCGTGTATGAGGACCTTGGCGCCGGAGTCGGCGAGTTGGTAGGCGATCTCCGGGCCGGTGAGGCGGGTGTTGAGGGGGACGAAGACGGCGCCGAGGGTGCCGGTGGCGAACAGGGTCTCCAGGTAGGCGGGGTGGTTGGGGCCGAGGTGGGCGACACGGTCGCCGCGCCTGACGCCCCGGGCGCGCAGGGCGTGGGCGAGGCGGGTGACTCGCGTGTGCAGGGTGCGGTAGTCGGTCGGCTGCTCGCGGTGGATCAGAGCCGTGCGGTGCGGGGTCTTGCGCGCCCGGCGTGCGGGCCACGACCCCAGTCCCTCGTTGCGCATCTGGCACCCCTTACGGTTTCGTCAGCCCGAGCAGACGGGCCGCGTTCTCCTTGAGGATCTTCGGCTTGACCTCGTCCTTGATGGGCAGCTTCGCGAAGTCGGCCAGCCACCGGTCCGGGGTGAGCACCGGGAAGTCGGAGCCGAACAGCACCTTGTCCTTCAGCAGCGTGTTGGCGTACTGCACCAGCTGCGGCGGGAAGTACTTGGGTGACCATCCCGAGAGGTCGATGTGCACTCCGGGTTTGTGGGTCGCCACCGCCAGGGCCTCGTCCTGCCAGGGGAACGACGGATGCGCCAGGATGATCTTCAGATGGGGGAAGTCGGCTGCCACGTCGTCCACGTGGAGCGGGTTGGAGTACTTCAGGCGGATGCCGCCCCCGCCGGGGACGCCGGCGCCGATGCCGGTCTGGCCGGTGTGGAAGAGCGCGATGGTGCCGGTCTCCTCGATCACCTCGTACAGGCCGTACGCCACGGAGCGGTCGTTGGGGAAGAAGCCCTGGATGCTGGGGTGGAACTTGAAGCCCTGCACCCCGTACTCCTCGACGAGCCGTCGGGCCTGCCGTACGCCCGCCTTCCCGCGGAAGGGGTCGATGGAGGCGAACGGGATCAGCACGTCGGGGTGTGCGGCCGCGGCCTCGGCGACCTCCTCGTTGGGGACCGGCGCGGTGCCGGTCGCGGACTCGGCGTCCACCGTGAAGACGACGGCCGCCATCCGCCGCTCGCGGTAGTAGGCCGCGGTCTCCTCCAGGGTGGGTTTCCGTTTGCCCTCGACCTTGAAGTAGGCGGAGGAGGCGTCGTGCAGGTCGTCGTCCAGGGAGGAGTGGCCCTTGGCGGACACCTCCGCGTGGGTGTGGACGTCGATCGCGACCAGTTCGTCCAGCCTCGGTGCGGATGCCATCACGCCTCCGGGATCTTCGGTGCGGGGATGCCGACGGTCTGCGGCTCGGCGCCGACCGAGGTGGGCCAGGCGTCTGCCAGGGACTCGGGCGTCCAGCCGCCCTCGGCGTAGGCGGTCCTGATCTCCTGCGGATGCGACCACAGCGCCACCTTGTCACCGCCGATGCCGATGCACTGGCCGGTGATGCCGCGGGCGGCCGCGGAAGCCAGGAAGGGGACGAGGGCCGCGCAGTCCTCGGGGGTGCCGAAGCCCTCCCCCTTGCGCAGGAACCCGGGCAGCGGTTCCCCGTGCCGCATGGCCTCGACGTACGGGGCGAAGGCGGGGATGGTCTCGGTCATCGCGGTTGCGGCGACCGGCACGATCGCGTTGACGGTGATGTCGGCGCGGGCCAGTTCCATGGACCAGGTGCGGGCCATCGCAGCGATCCCGGCCTTGGCGGCGGCGTAGTTCGTCTGGCCGAAGTTGCCGCGCTGCCCGGCCGGGGAGCCGACGAGGACGAGCGTGCCGCCCTCGCCCTGCTCGCGCATGCGCACGGCGGCGGCGCGGGCACAGGTGAAGGTGCCCCTGAGGTGGGTGGTGAGCACCGCGTCGAAGTCGTCGTCGGTCATCTTCCACAGCACCTTGTCGCGCAGGATGCCCGCGTTGGTGACCAGGATGTCGAGCCGGCCGAACTCCTCGACGGCACGGTTCACCAGCCGGTCGGCGGCCTCGGCCGTGCCGACCGGGACCACTTCGGCGACGGCGGCGCCGCCGGCCTCGGTGATGGACTTGACGGCCTGTTCGGCCACGGCTTCGTCGATGTCGTTGACGACCACGGACGCGCCGTGGGCGGCGAGGGCGTGCGCATAGGCGAGGCCGAGGCCCCGGCCGCTTCCGGTGACGACGGCGGCCTTGCCGGTCAGATCGATGGTGGGCACGAGCGGTCCCTTCGCATGGGGTGTGGTCGGGGAGATCGAAGCTAAGAGCAATAATTGTTGTCGTCAATAGTTGTTGCCCACCTTCGGGTGCGTCATGCTGGACTCCGCACGCCAGAAGCCCCCGGGGTAAGCCGAGACCGGCGCCCCCGGGACCGAGACCAGGGAGCCCGCCATAGCCGGCCAGCACACCGACCACCCGACCCCCATCGACGCCGACGAGCCGTGGATGCGGGGGCTGCACGCGGACACGGGTTACCTGCTGTACCGCCTGGGCCTGCGCTCCGGTCAGGTGTTCAACACGTTCCTGCAGGAGTCGGGGCTACGGCTGCGGCACTACGCCGTGCTGCGCTTCCTCGCCACCTGCGAGGGCGCTCTCCAGCGCGAGCTCAGCGCCCGGCTCGGCTACGACCCGAGCGCGATCGTCGGCCTCGTGGACGACCTGGAGAAGCTGGGCTTCGCCGAGCGCCGGCCCGCCCCGGAGGACCGCCGCAGTCGCATCGTCGTCCTCACCGAGGGCGGTCGCGCATTCCTCCGCGACACGGACGATGCGGGCCGACGCGTGACCGACGAACTGCTCACCCCGCTCGGCCCCGCCGAACGGGAGACGCTGCACACCCTCCTGCTGCGCGTCGCCGGCAACGGGCTCACCTGACGCTTCGGTCGCCGCGTGCATGCAGGCGGAGGCGGCCTCGTAAGGTAGCCGCGTGACCGGTCCTATCCCCCGCCCCCAGTCCCTCCTGCTCAGCTTCCTCGGTGACGAGGTGCTGGGCCGCGGGGTCTGCGTGTACACGGGGAGCGTCATCGAGGTGTTCCGGCGCGCCGGCGTCGGGGAGCAGGCCACCCGCTCCACCCTCACCCGTATGGTCGGCCGCGGTCTGCTGAGCCGCCGGCGCGAGGGCCGGCGGACCTATGTCGGCCTCACCGGCCGCTCGGAGGCGATCCTGCGCGACGGCGAGCGGCGCATCTGGAAGACGGGTGCGGTCAACCGGGACTGGGACGGCACCTGGACCCTGCTCGGCTTCTCGCTCCCGGAATCATGGCAGCGCCAACGGCACGATCTGCGTTCCCAGTTGACCTGGGCGGGCTTCGGTGCGCTGTTCAGCGGGCTGTGGATCGCACCCGGCGAGGTCGATGTCTCCGGGATCCTCGCCGAGTTGGGCCTGAAAGCGCATGTGAAGGTCTTCCGTGCGCATGCGGACGCCGGCATGGACATCGCCGAGATGATCGACGACACCTGGGACCTGGGCGAACTGGCCGGGCATTACCGGGACTTCGAGGCGTCCTGGCGGCCGTACGCGTCGGGTGGCCCTGACCTGGCCGCCGAGGACGCCCTCGCGCTGCGCCTCCGGCTGACCGCCGAGTGGCTCCAAGTCATCCGCGGCGACCCCCGGTTGCCCGTACGGCACCTGCCGGCGGACTGGCCGGCGGCCACGGCGGAGACGACGTTCCGCGTGGTCCACGCCCTGCTGGAAGCGCCCGCGCGGGACGCGGCGCGCCGGCTGATCGAGACGATTCCGGCGGCGTAGCCCCGTACACACCTGCCACACCTCGGCACGCTCTCCGCCCGAGCGATGTTGTGCATTGTCTTGACCGCCGCAAGAATTCGGCCCTACATTCCTCCACACCTTCGTTCAGTGCACTGAGCATCTGTCGATCTCCCAGGGCCTCCGCTCCGCAGCCGCCCACAAGGAGCCACCTCCATGCCTGCCAGCACCCGCCCCCGAACTCCCCGTACCCGTCTGCGCATCGCCCTGGCCGCCCTGGCCACGCTGGCGTCCGCGGCCCTCACCACCGTCCCGGCGCCGGCCGCCCAGGCGGACACGCCGGCCACCGGCCACCTCACCGGCACCCTCTCCGACGGCGCGACCTGGATCGCGGACGTTCCCGCCCCATGGAACGGCACCCTGCTGCTGTTCAGTCACGGCTTCGGCCCCACCGTCGCCAAGGACGCCCCCTCCGACGCCGTACGCAGCGAGTTGCTCGCCGAGGGCTATGCGATGGCCGGGTCGTCGTACGACCCCCATGGCTCGATGTGGGCTCTGGACAGTGCGGAACGCGACCAGTTCACCACGCTCGACGCCGTCACCGCGAAGATCGGCACCCCGCGCCGCACCCTGGCCGTCGGCCAGTCCATGGGCGGGCTCGTCAACGCGCAGATCGCCCGCGACGGCGCCGGCCGCGTCGACGGCGCGCTCGGCCTGTGCGGCCTGGTCGCGGGCGGCACCGACCTGGACAACTACCAACTAGACGCCGAGTACACCCTCGCCCGGCTCCTCCTGCCCGGGCAGGACGTCGACCTGGTCCGCTTCGGCTCCGCCGACGCCGCGGCCGCCACCGCCAAGAAGCTCACCGACGCCGTCACCGCCGCCCAGACCAGCCCAGCGGGCCGCGCCCGGATCGCACTCGCCGCGGCCTTCCTCAACCTGCCCGCCTGGGCGCCCGGACAGGACCGGCCGGCGCCGACGGACTGGGCGGGCCAGGAGGAGCAGCAGTACGCGTGGTTCGCGCAGGGCATCCTGTCGTTCGTGGAGGGCGGCCGGTACGCCGTCGAGCAGTCCGCCGGCGGCAACAACTCCTGGAACGCGGGCCTGGACTACGCCCGACTGCTCGCCGGATCCGAACACGCGCCGCAGGTACGCGCCCTGTACCGGGCGGCCGGCCTCGACCTGCGCGCCGACCTGGCGTCGCTGACCAGGGGCGCCGCGATCACCGCCGACCCCGCCGCGGTCCGTACCGCGCAGCGCACCTCCTCCGCCGGTCAGGGCCTCGGCGTACCGCTGCTGGACGTGCACACGATCGCCGACAACCTGGTCCCGGTCGAACAGGAGCGGCGGTTCGGCGATCGGGTACGTGCGGCCGGGGACGGAGCGCTGCTGCGGCAGGCCTACGTCGAGCGGCAGGGCCACTGCACGTTCACCACCGCCGAGACCGTGGCCGCCCTGCACGCGCTCGAACACCGCGTCTCGTCCGGCCACTGGGACGACGCGGCGACCCCGGCGGCACTCCAGCGGTCCGCCACCGCGCTCGGTCTGGACGGGGCGGCGTACGTCCCCTATCGCCCGGCACGCCTGACCGTCGGCCGGGACCGCCCGGCGCACCCCACCCACCACTGAGATCGGGACCCGCTCATGTCCGACGCATCCGCCACTCCGCGCACATCCCTCCCCCTCGGCACGCTCGTCGCCGGCTGTCTCGCCGTCTGCCTCGCCCAGATCGGCCTCGCGATACCGGCCACCCTCAACGGCCTGTTCCAGGAACACCTCCACCCCGTCGGCTCCCAACTCACCTGGATCTCCGACGCGTTCCTGCTGCCGGTCGCCGTGCTCGAACTCTCCTTCGGCGTGCTCGGCGACCTCTTCGGCCGCAAGCAGCTCCTCGTCGGCGGCGCCGCCGTGCTGTGCGCGGGAGAGGTCGTCGCCGCGAGCGCCTCCGGCATCCATCAGCTGTGGGTGGGGCAGGCCCTGGCGGGGCTCGGCGCCGCCGCGCTCTTCCCCACCTCGCTCGCCATGATCGCGGCCGGCACGCACACCGGTCCGCGGCGCGCCCGCGCCATCGCCGTATGGGCCTCCAGCCTGTCCGCGGGCGGTTTCCTCGCCCCGCTGCTCGGCGGTGTCACCGGCACCTACGGCTCCTGGCGCTCGGCGTTCGTGGTGGTCGCCGCGGTGGCCGCGGTCAGCGCCCTGGTGAGCCTGTGGCTCGCCACCAACTCCCGGGCACCGGAGGGACGTTCACTCGACGTCGGCGGCCAGATCACCATCGGCGTCGGTCTGTTCGCCCTGCTGTACGCCGTCATCCAGGGGCCGACGGACGGCTGGGGATCGGCGCCGGTGGTCGTGGCGTTCGTGATCGCCGCGGTGTTCGTGGGCCTGTTCGTGGCCGCCGAGAGCCGGGCCCGCTCCCCGCTGCTGCGCCTGGACCTGTTCCGCAACCGTGCCTTCGCGATCGCGTCGGTCGTGGCGGTCGTGGGCATGTTCAGCTTCCTGGGCACAGCGTACGCGGCGAGCATCCGGCTCGGCCCCATCCAGCATCAGAGCCCGCTGCGCACCGCCTTCGCGTTCCTGCTGCTGAACGGCATCACCCCGGTCCTCACCCCGCTGACCTCCCGGCTGCTGCACCGGTTGCCCGCGCGGGGGCTGCTCACCGCCGGGCTGACGCTGATCGCCGCGGGCGACTTCCTGGCCGCCGGGCTCGACGTCGGCGACCGGAACCTGGCCTCGCTGATCCTGCCGCTCGGGCTGGTCGGCATCGGCTTCGCCTTCACGGTGTCGTCCATCACCGCGACCGCCGTCAACACGGTGCCGCTGCCGCTGGCCGGCATGGCGAGCGCGGCGACCAACCTGCTGCGGGACTTCGGCTTCACCCTCGGCCCCGCGGTCATCGGCGCGGTCGCGCTGAGCCAGGCGGCTTCCCGGGTGACCTCCGCAGTGGCGGGCTCGTCGTCCCTGAACACCGAGTCGAAGGCCGCGGCGCACGAAGTGCTGCGGGAGGGCGGCCCCCTCGCCCTCAACTCGGTCCCCGTCACCTCCCCGCCGGGCGCGGCCCGCGCGTACGCCCTGGACTCCCTCGGCCACGGCTACGCGATCGGATTCGTGGTGTGCGGCTCGGCGGCGCTGTTCTCGGCGCTCCTGGTGGTGACGGCGCTGCGCGGCCGTAGAGGGGAGGAGAGCGCGTCGCCGGCGGAGAACGGTGCGGAGCGGACCGCCCTGGCCACGGGATGACACCCGCTGGGCGCGCCCCGGGGCTCCTCGGCGCCCCGGGGCGCGCACGACGACGACGTCGCGCAGGTCGCCGCTCTCGACCCCATGACCTCCGGCCGCCTCGGTGTGCATCCCGCCGCCTCGGCCGGCTCCGATCTGCGGGCCTGGCACATGAACGCGCTCGCCCAGGGCTCGCTCGGCCTCGACGACCTGGTGGACAACCTCGCGTCGCTGTAGGGGTGCGTGCCCTCAGCGCGAAGCAGGTCGCAGAGAGCGGAGCGCAGGCCGGCGCGAGCCGTTGTCAGTGGGCTCCGTCGTGATCGGATGCATGGACGAGATCGACTTGACCGCCCGCCGGGTGCATCTGCGCGAAGACGGCCCCGAGGTAGGTGCCGTAGGAGTAGCCCAGATAGGAGATCTTCCGCTCGCCCAGAACGGCGCGGATGACGTCCATGTCGCGGGCGGTGTTGCGGGTCGTGTAGTACGTGAGTCCGTCGCCGTTCCTGGCACGGCACTTGTCGGCGACGGTCCGGGCCCACTTGACGTCACGGCTGAACGTCTCCGGCTTGTACGGGTGTTCAAAGGCCTGCTCCGTGGCCGTGAGACCACAGCTGAGCGGGCTGCTCCGGCCCACGCCGCGCGGGTCGAACCCGATGAGGTCGTACCGCTCGCGCACCTCCTTGGGCATCGTGTCCTTCATCATGACCGGCATGTCCAGGCCCTCGCCGCCCGGTCCGCCGGGGTTGAAGAGGATCGCGCCGTGCCGCTTGCCGGGGACACCGGTCTTGATCCGGGAGATGGCCAGCTTGATCGTCCTGGCGTCGGGCCGGCTGTAGTCGAGCGGGACGTCGATCGTCGCGCACTGGAACACGGCGGGCTGCGACGCGTCGCACCTGTGCCACGCGGGCTTCTGGTCCGTGAATCTCTTCAGCGGTTCCGCCGCGGATGCCTGCGCCGGGGCGAGGGCGGGGACCAGCGTTGCCGTGACCCCCACGGCGAGCAAGGGCGCCATGCGTCCTATCCGCACGATGGCCGTTCCTTTCGATCAACTTGCAGGACGGAACGACCATTTCGTGGGAGCACAGGTGCGCGAATCCCTCTACAGGCGGGTCTTGTTACGACTCCCGGCGGACACAGAAGGAGACGTGCGGAGGAGAACCCGAAGCGGGTGATGACCGTCCGCGCCGAGCGCGGGCACGGCTACGCCATGGCACGCATCCGCTGTGCGGACGTCCGGCGTGCGCGCATCCAGCAGAGCAGCACCACCGAGCACAGGGCGGCGCAAGCGCACCACGTGGAGACGAACTCCAGCCGCCACAGCACCCAGCACACCGTCGCGCCCGCGGCGACCAGCACGCCCAGCACGAGCAGCCGCCGGTCACCGGACAGCAGCAGAGACCCCACCGTGGCCAGCAAGTAGCCCATGACGAGCAGGGGTACGGGCGAAACGTGCAGGGCGTACCCGACGGTGCGGCCGCGGATCTCGGCCGTCACCGGTTCGGTGGCAAGGCTGTGGGCGAGCGATGCGGCGGTCATCGCTCCTGCGGTGAGCGGAAGGACCAGCCGAAGCCGGGCGTGGGGCGGGGCCACGCACATCACTCCCGCCGGAACCCACACCGCCGGCAACGGCAGTGCTATGACGGCCCATGCGACGGTCGCGGGTCCGCCGCCCCCGCCCGAGTGCCACACCACCGACTCGACGATCTGGTGGGCGCCCAGCAGCAACGGCACTGCGGCCAGCGGGAGTTCACGGCCGCTGCGCACGAGCGTCACGCAAGCCACTCCCACCGCCGCGACAGCACTGCCTGCCACGAGATCCGCCGTCGCACTCCAGCACATCACGCCACCAAAGGTTCGCCGCCGAGCGTTCACCGCAGGCCTCCGCTGCTTCCGCCGACACGCGACGTCCTTATGCTGCGGGGCCAGATGATGATTAGCTTGCCCCGGCCTTCGCGCCACCACCCGCCCCCGCAGTCAGGAGGACTCCGCACCATGAGCAGCGGTTACGCGTACGAGTACAAGGTCGTCACCTTCCGGGAGTCGCTGATCGGCGACGCGCTGGACAGCGACAAGCTGGAGAAGGTCCTGAACAAGCACGCCGAGGACGGCTGGGGCCTGAAGGCCATCACCTCCGCCGACGTCAAGGGCCGGATAGGGCCCGGAGCCGTGGAAGGACTGCTGCTCACCTTCGAGCGCCCGCGACAGTAACGCGCGCGGGACCGCCTCCGGCGGCATGATCCTCCGCGGCCCGCGCGCATGCCAGGGCGGTCGGCTCGAAGACACACCCTGGTCCGTGTGAGACTGTGGTGTCAGCACCCCCCCTCTGCGGATGCGGCCGACACGATGGATCTCAGGGATCTGGCCGACGAGCACGGGGGCGATCCGTTCGGCATCACATCTGCCGCCGTCGCCCTCGTGGACGCGCACGGCCTGATCCGCTACTGGAGCCGCAGGGCCGAAGACCTCCTCGGGTATCCGGCGCCCAGCGTGCTGGGCCGGCCCGCGACCTCCCTTCTCACCAGCGACCGCTCACCGGCCTCGCTGCTCGCCGCGGCGCAGCAGGCCGGGGAGGGCTGGGAGGGATTGATCACCGCGCATCACCGGGCGGGCCACCCGGTCGAGCTGGCCCTGCGAGTGTGCCCGCTGCACGCGGAGCAGGGTTCCGGCTGGCTCGCCGCGGCCTGTGCGGTGTCCGAATCGCGCCGCTGGGAACTCGATCAGGCCGTGGTGCGCGGCCTCCTGGAGGAGTCACCCATCGGCATCGCCGTTCTCGACAGCGAGCTGCGCTGCCAGTGGCTGAACCAGGCGCTGGCCGCCATGGAGGGCCTGCCGGCCGACCTCGCGGCCCCGCGCGCGGCTGCGCCCTCCGGACTGGATCAGGTGCCCTCGGCCGTGGACTGGCAGGCGCGCCAGGCGCTGGTCTCGGGCCGGGTCACGCCGGCGGTGGAGCATGTGGCGCCGCGGCACGGCATGTCCCGCCGGAACTCGCAGGGCCGGCTCAGGCTCCGCTCGTCGTTCCCGCTGAAGGACATCGACGGCAAGACGCTGGGGGTGTGTCACACCGCCGTCGACTTCACCGCCGAGGACCGGGCACGCGTGCGGCTCTCCCTGGTCAACGAGGCTGCTCAGCGCATAGGCACCACCCTGGACCTCGACCGCACGGTGCAGGAACTGGCCGAGGTCCTCGTGCCGCAGCTCGCCGACTTCGTGGCGATCGACCTCTTCCAGGGAGTCCTCGCGGCCAGGGACCTCAATCCCGGGCCGATCACCGGCGGCACGCTCCAGCGGGCGGTGCACCTGTCGATCCACGAGGAGGCGCCGGAGGCACTCGTCCCGATCGGGGAGTCCACCGGGTACCCGCCGAAGTCCCCGCAACGACGTTGTCTGGCCACGAGCCGGCCGATCCTCGATCCGGTGCTGGCCCCGACGACATGGTGGCTGGCCGAAGACCCGCAGCGCCTGGCCAAGATCGTCAGCCTCGGTGTGCACACCCATCTGGTGGTGCCGCTCCGGGCGCGGGGCGCGACCATGGGAGTGGTCACGCTGCTGCGCTGGGAGAACCCCAGCCCCTTCGACGAGGACGACCTGCTGCTCGTGGAGGAACTGGTGGCACGGGCCGCGGTGTGCGTGGACAACGCCCGGCGGTTCGTCCGCGAGCACAACGCGGCCCTCGCCCTCCAGACCAGTCTGCTGCCCCCGGACCTGCCCGATCACTGCGCCGTCGAGGTCGCCTACCGCTATCTGCCGGCCGACGCCGAGGCCGGCGTGGGCGGCGACTGGTTCGACGTCATCCCGCTCTCCGGCGCCCGGATCGCCCTGGTCGTGGGGGACGTGGTGGGCCACGGGATCCACGCCGCGGCCAGCATGGGCCGGCTGCGTGCGGCGGTACAGACACTGGCCGACATGGATCTGCCCCCCGAGGAGCTTCTCGCCCATGTCGACGATCTCGTCCTGCGCCTGGCCGATGAGGCGGAAGCGGCCGAGCACGGGCCGATGGTGATCGGCGCGACCTGCGTCTACGCGGTCTACGACCCGATCTCGCGCAAACTCAACGTGGCGCGCGCCGGACACCCCACCCCTGCCATCGCCCACCTCAGCGAGCCGGTCGAACTGCCCGACATCCCGGCCGGCCCCCCGCTGGGACTGGGCGGTCTGCCCTTCGAGTCGGCCGAGATCGAACTGGCGGAGGGCAGCGTCGTCGCCCTGTACACCGATGGGCTGATCGAGGCTTCTGACCGCGATGTCGACGTCGGCTTCGAGCGACTCTGCTTCGCCCTGGCCCACCCCGACCGACCGCTGGAGGAGATCTGCGACACGATGGTCCGCATTCTGCTGCCGGACCGTCCGCAGGACGACGTCGCCTTCCTCATCGCCCGCACGCGCGCCCTCCCCTCCGACCGGGTGGCCTCCTGGGAGGTTCCCGCCCATCCCCAGGCGGTGCACGAGGCGCGCGACAACAGCGACCGCTGCCTGGCGGCGTGGGGGCTGGAGGACCTCGCCTTCAGCACCGAGCTGATCGTGAGCGAGCTGATCACCAACGCCATCACGCATGCCTACGGGCCGATCAACCTGCGTCTGATCCACGAACGGACCCTCGTCATCGAGGTGTCGGACGCCAGCAACACCTCCCCCCATATGCGTCGCGCCCGCACCACCGACGAGGGAGGGCGAGGTCTGTTCCTCGTCGCGCAGGTCGCCCAGCGCTGGGGCACGCGGTACACCGCCACGGGCAAGACCATCTGGGCGGAGCAGCAGCTGCCGTAGGACGTGCCCTGCTGACGGTGTTCCGGCGGCCCGTCCGAGCCGCGCGCGCACCCCGGCAACCATCCCGCAGGTCGGGTCGGTGCCCCGGCGCTACCGCGTCCGCTTCGCCTGCACGTGGGACAGCCGCGGCCGCAGGTCGCCCCGCCCGATCAGCTCGAAGCCCGCGTCCGTGACGAGGGTGTCCAGCAGATCCACCCGGTTGTGCGCCATGGCACGGCCGGTCCCGCCGTGCACCCGGTGCCGGCCGATCCGGCTCCTCGGCGGAAGGAACTCCGCGACCAGCAGCCGGCCGCCGGGCCGCAGCACGCGGTACATCTCGCGCAGGGCCGTGGGCCGCAGCTCCTCCGGCAGATGGTGCAGCATCAAACTGGTGACGACCGTGTCGAAGCAGGCGTCCGGAAAGTCGAGAGCCTCGGCGACGCCCTCACGGTAGTCACAGGGGGCGCTGTCCGGGCGCCGGTTCCTGCTGCGGGCGTGGTCGAGGACCGGCGGCGAGGGATCCACTCCGGTGACCTCGCCGTCCGGACCGACGCGTGCGGCCATGTCGCGTCAGGTAGCCGGTGCCGCATCCCACGTGGGAGAAAGCAGGATTTGTGCGTTGCCAGGGAAGTCCCGATCGACCTGGCGCAGCGGGCGGCTGACTGGAGCGCGCTACTAGCGCGCCTAGTGATCCGTACTCTGAAACGACGCAAGGTCATGTCAATAGGTTTGTCAGGACGTTCCAACAAAGACGCGTCGTCCCCCTCACGGCACTGACGGCACGCTGAACCACCGCAGCCATTGAGAGATGCCGGCCGCTCGCGGCTTGTAATGAGCATCAACTCCCGCTGTCTGCCTTCGTTTCACAAGCACATTGCTGCCAACTCTCGCACATACAAAGGCCTCTGCTTTTTTCATTGACAGAGAAAAAGAACCTCTCTAAGTTTCCGGCCATGCGCTCGGCCCCCTCCCACCAGGCGGCCCCGGACATGACGCCGGCCGCTTCACTCGTGTTCACCACGCTGCTCTCCCACGGTCCGCTCACTCGGTCCGAGGTGGGGCGCCGGACCCAGCTCTCTCCGGCCGCCGTGACCAAGGCGGTGCGTCCGCTGATGGAACTCGGCTATCTGGTCGAGGGCGTGGACGAAGAGGCGCGTCCGGCGGTGGGGCGTCCGGCCAATCTGGTGTGGGTGGACGGGGGAAGGGCGCTGTTCGTCGGGATCAAGGTGACAGGCGACGAGATCATCGCCGTACTGGCCGACCTGTGTTGCCGTGTCCGGCTGTCCCGGCACGTCCGGCTCACGGGCCGCGAGCCGGAGGCGGTGCTCCCCGTCATCACCGCGCTGGTACAGGAGTTGCTCACGGAGGCCGACGGATTCGGTGTGCAGGTGCGCGGCCTGGGCATCGCGATCTCGGGGGACGTGGACCGCGCGGACGGTGTGGTCCGCTACTCGCCCTTCCTGGAGTGGCGGGACGTACCGCTCGCCGAGATCGCCGGGACCGCGACCGGGCTACCGGTCACGGTCGACAACGACGTGCGGGCGCTCACGGTCGCCGAGCACTGGTTCGGGGCCGGAGTCGGTCTCTCGGACTTCGCCCTGGTGACCGTGGGCGCGGGCATCGGATGCGGTCTGGTGGTCCATGGGCAGGTGGTGTCGGGCGCGCACGGCGTGGCCGGTGAGATCGGGCATCTGGCGCTCGATCCGACGGGCCCGCTCTGCCACTGCGGCAACCGGGGGTGCGTGGAGGCGATCGCGGCGGATCCGGCGATACTCCGCGCAGTCCACGCGGCCACGGGCGGGCAGGTGACCGATGCGGCCGAGGCGCTGGAGCTGGCCCACGGCGGGGACCCCGGTGTCAGAGCGGTCTATGCGCGAGCCGGTGAAGCGATCGGCAAGGCCATCGGCTTCCTGGTGAACATCCTCGGTCCCGAGCGGGTGGTCATCTCCGGAGAGGGCCTGGCCGCCTACGACCTGGTCGCCGAGGGCATCCGGGACGCGTTCGCCGCGTCCGCCTTCGGCACCGCTGCACAGTGCGACCTGGTGACACGGCCCCTGCCCTTCGAGGAGTGGGCGCGGGGGGCCGCTGCCACCGCCATCCAGTCCTTCATGGGATCGGGCATGTGAGAAGGAGTAGCGATGACGCTGCAGAGCCGCAGCCGCCCGCACCATCCGACCTCTTCGCGGCAGGGGTTTTCATGACCGCGATCCCCGCGCTCCCGATGTGCTGCACCGTGCAGCGCCGGTTCATCAGCGGGCTCCCCATCGGCTCGGGCGAGGGCTGAACCGCCGGCCGGACACGTCGGCGGCCGCCCACTGCGGTCCGGCCGTCCGACCTCTTCGCTCAGGCATCGGGCCTCGTACCGCGGCCCTGCCCCGCCCGGAACAACGCCCGTCCCCCACCGGGTGCCACCGCACGTTCCCCCTCACCTCACCCCAGGAGGCGACCCATGCGGTCATCCCCGTACAGAGTCCTGCGCGGAGCCCTCCCCGGCCTCCCGCGCCGCACCGTCCGAGCAGCGCTGGTCCTGGCCGTCACGGCCGGACTCGCCACGGTCCCGGCCGCCGCCACCGGCGCCATGGCCTCCGACTCCACGAGCTCGGCCGTCGCCTCGGCCGCGACCACGGACGGCGCCTCCTCCGGCCTCGCGGCCAGGCCGTACATGGGCTGGTCCAGCTGGAGCATGCAGTCCTCCCAGTACCCGGGCCTGAACCCGGACGGCAACTACAGCTACCTCACCGAGGCGAACGTCCTGAAGCAGACGGACGCCCTCGCCGCCACCCTGAAGAAGTACGGCTACGACCATGTCGACATCGACGCCGGCTGGTGGATGGACAAGAACTGGACGTCCGAGTTCGACCAGTACGGCCGGCAGACACCCGACCCGGTCAGGTTCCCGAGCGGCATGAAGGCGGTCGCCGACCACATCCACTCCAAGGGTCTCAAGGCCGGCATCTACCTGCCCGTGGGCCTGGAGAAAGGGGCGTACGGCGACGGCAAGGTGCCGATCCGGAACGCGCCCGGCTGCACCACGGCGGACATCGTCTACCCGGATCTGCGCACCACCAACGGCTGGGACAGCGCCTACAAGCTGGACTTCGACAACCCGTGCGCGCAGAAGTACATCGATTCGCAGGCGCAGATGCTCGCGGACTGGGGCTACGACTTCCTCAAACTGGACGGGGTGGGCCCCGGCTCGTTCAAGTCCGGTGACAACTACAACAACGTCCCGGACGTGGCCGCCTGGCACCAGGCCATCGCCGGCACCGGGCGCCCGATCCATCTGGAGCTGTCCTGGTCGCTCGACATCGGGCACGCCGCGGACTGGAAGAAGTACTCCAACGGCTGGCGCATCGACACCGATGTGGAGTGCTACTGCAACACCCTGGTCACCTGGGAGAACTCGGTCAACGACCGGTGGAACGACGCTCCCGCGTGGAGCCACGAGGCAGGTCCGGGCGGCTGGAACGACCTCGACGCGATCGACGTCGGCAACGGCGCGATGGACGGTCTCACCAACGCCGAGCGGCAGAGCTACATGACGCTCTGGGCCATCAACAAGTCGCCCCTGTTCACCGGTGACGACCTCACCAAGCTGGACAGCTACGGCCTCTCCCTGCTGACCAACCAGGAGGTCATCGGCGTCGACCAGAGCGACTCGCCCGTCGCACGCCCCGTCACACCGCTGGGCGACCAGCAGGTCTGGGGCACCAGGAACGCCGACGGCACATACACCGTCGCCCTGTTCAACCTCGGCAGCTCGTCGGCCTCCGTCACCGCCGACTGGGCGTCCTTCGGCTTCACCGGCACGGCCTCCGTGCGCGATCTGTGGAACCACCAGAACCTCGGCACGTACCGGAACAGGATCACCGCGACGCTGCCCGCGCACGGCTCACGGCTGTTCACCGTCAAGCCCGGCGGCACCCCGCTGGCCACCACCCGCTACGAGGCCGAGTCCGCGGACAACACCCTCACCGGCAACGCCTCCGTGGCCGGATGCGACTCCTGTTCCGGCGGCAAGAAGGTCGGCAACCTCTATCTCGACAGCAAGCTGCAGTTCAACGACATCACGGTGAAGAAGGACGGCATCTACACCGTCAACGTCGCCTATGTCAGCGGCGATCCCCGCTCGGTCACCGTCTACTCCAACAGCGGCCACGGCACCAGCCTGAGGTTCCCCTCCACGGGCGACTGGAGCACGGTCGACACCGTCAGCGTCCAGTTGGCGCTGAAGGCGGGCTCCAACACCATCACGTTCGACAGCGGCTGGGACTACTCCCCTGACATCGACAGGATCGACGTACCGAAGTCCGCCTGACCGTCCCTGCGGGGCCCGGGCGGCACGTCCCCCGCGCCTCGCCCCGCCGCCTTCCGGTTCCGCGGCGACCGGGCACGCCCACGCCCAACTGCCCGTATCCGTCCCCCGCATGTGCCGTTTTCCCGACATGGAGTGCACCACGTGGACACCGAACACACCGAACACACCGAACCGCGCGACAACCACCCGAGCCGCAGAGGCCTTCTCGCTCTCGCCGCCACCGCCGGCGCGGCCGCCGCCCTCGGCGGTCTGCCCGCCTTCACCGCCTCGGCGGCCCCTCTCCGTCCCACCTCCTCGCCCCTGCTGTCCACGGCCGCCGCCGCGAGGAACCAGCTGTGGTGGCAGGCTCCCGGCTCCGCCAACTCGATGATCCAGCAGGGACTGCCGGTGGGAAACGGGCGGCTCGGAGCACTCGCGAGCAACGACCCCGCCACCGAACTGCTGACGATCAGCGACGCCACCTTGTGGACCGGCGGCCTCAACGACACCCTGCAGAGCGACGGCCAGTTCCCCTACGGCCGGGACGACTTCGGCTCCCTGACCCTGCTGGCCGAGCTCACCGTCGACATCCTCGGGCACGACCTGGGCTCGGTCGACAACTACCGCCGCTCCCTCGACCTGGCCCAGGGCCTCGTCAGCGCCTCCTACGACCTGTCCGGCGTCACCTACCAGCGGCAGATCTTCGCCAGCCGCCCCGACGACGTGATCGTCCTGTACTTCTCCCAGCAGGGCGGCGGCACCTACACCGGTGCCGTGACCCTCGCCGGCACTCACGGCGAGGCGACCACCGCCCACCGCGCCGGGCACCACGCCTCGTTCGGCGCTTCCTTCGCCAACGGGCTGAAGTACGGCGCCGCCGTCACGGCCCGCAGCAGCAGTGGCACGATCGCCGTCGACGGTACGTCGATCTCCTTCAGCGGCTGCAAGGACCTCACCGTCGTGGTCAGCGGCGGCACCAACTACGCGCCGGACGCGGCGGCGAAGTTCCGTGACCCTGCCCTGGTGCCGGAACTCCTGGCCCGTGCCAAGGTCCTGAACGCGGCCGGCAACTCCGCGAGCACACTGCTGCACACCCATGTCGCCGACTTCCGCCCGGTGTTCGAGCAGTTGGACATCGACCTCGGCGTGTCGTCCGCCGCACAGCGCAGGCTGGACACCTGGCAACGGGTGCAGGCCCGCTACCGGGACGACGTCCCCGACCCCGAACTTGAGGCCGCCTACCTGCAGTTCGCCCGCTACCTGATGATATCCGGGTCGCGCGGCACGCTGCCGATGGGCCTGCAGGGTCCGTGGCTGGACGGCAACGACCCGGACTGGATGGGCGACTACCACACCGACATAAACGTCCAGATGAACTACTGGATGGCCGACCGCGCGGGCCTGTCGGGCTGCTTCGACGCCTTCGCGGACTACTGCCTGGCGCAGCTGCCCTCCTGGACGGACTCCACACAGCGGCTGTTCAACAGCCCGACCAACAGATACCGCAACTCCAGCGGGAAGCTCGCCGGTTGGGCCGTCGCCATATCCACCAACCCGCACGGCGGTGGTGGCTGGTGGTGGCATCCGGCCGGCAACGCCTGGCTCTGCCAGAGCCTGTTCGAGCACTACGAGTACACCCAGGACCTCGCCTACCTCGAGAAGATCTACCCCCTCGTCAAGGGTGCCGTGGAGTTCTGGGAGGCCCGCCTCATCACCACGACCGTCACCGACGCGTCCGGAGCCTCGCGCGAGGTCCTGATCGCCGACAGCGACTGGTCGCCCGAGCAGGGGCCGTTGGACGCCAAGGGCATAACCTACGCGCAGGAACTGGTGTGGAACCTCTTCGGCAACTACCACACCGCGACCCAGGTGCTCGGCAGAGACGCCTCCTACAGCGCGACCATCGACGGTCTGCGCGGGCGCCTGTACCTGCCCGAGGTCAGCCCCAGGACCGGCTGGCTGGAGGAGTGGATGTCACCCGAGAACCTCGGCGAGACCACCCACCGGCACCTGTCCCCGCTCATCGGCCTCTTCCCCGGCGACCGGATCCGCCCGGACGACTCCACGCCGAAGGACATCCTCGCCGGCGCGACGGCCCTCCTGACCGCGCGCGGCATGAACAGCTACGGCTGGTCCAACGCCTGGCGCAGCCTGTGCTGGTCGCGGCTGAAGAACGCGGAGAACGCCTACCAGCTCGTCGTCAACAACCTCAAGCCGTCGGTGAACGGCAGCAACGGCACCGCGCCGAACCTCTTCGACATCATGGACATGGGACAAGGCCGCGGCATCTTCCAGATCGACGCGAACTTCGGCACCCCCTCCGCGATCATCGAGATGCTGCTCTACTCACGGCCGGGTCACGTCGAGTTGCTGCCCGCCCTGCCGTCCGCGTGGGCGGCATCGGGCTCGGTGTCCGGCGTCGGCGTCCGGGGCGGCTTCGTGGCCGACCTCAGATGGAAGAACGGCAAGGTCACGCAGGTGACGCTGAGGAGCGTCGGCGGCCGTGCCACGACCGTCTTCGCGGGCGGCACCTCGCGAAGGATCAGCCTCAGGCCCGGTGAGTCCGTCACGCTGGGCACCTTCGGCTGACGGTGCGGACCACGAGAAGAGCGGAGAGAACGACCATGTCCCCGGAGAAGAGAGGCTCGGCGGTGGCTCGCCGACCGCGTCGTAGAACCCTGCTGTCCGTGTTCGGAGCGCTGACCGGACTGGCCCTGACGGCAGTTCCGCTGAGCACCGCGCAGACGGCGAGCGCCGCCACGTCCGCGTCGCAGGCCAAGGGCACACGGGTCAGCGCCTGGTCGCCCAGCACGACGACCGGCGGCCCGTCCTTCACCGACCAGACCATCCGGATGGTGGTGCACAGCAGCGTCTCGGGCTCGGGCGCCCGCATCACCCTGTCCAACCGGTACAGCACCACCCCGCTCGACGTCAGCGCTGTCGACCTGGCCGTCCAGGCGAGCGGTGGTGAGGCGACGCGCGGCACCACGCGGAACATCACCTTCGGCGGATCCCGCCACCTCACGATCCCCGCCAGCGAAGAGGCGGTCAGCGACGTCGTACCGATCTCGGTCGGCGCCGGGGAGAACCTGCTCGTCAGCCTCTACGTGCCCGGTACGACGGGGATGTCGACCTGGCACTCCGACGCGTTCGACACCACCTACCTGGCCTCCGGCAACCACGCCGGTGACGACAGCGCCGCCGCGTTCGGCACCACCACGACCTCCTGGTACTACCTGGCGGGGCTGGACGTCGTGGCATCGACCGCGCGGGGCGCCGTCGTCGCCTTCGGTGACTCCATCACGGACGGCTACCACTCCTCGACCGGCACCTACAGCCGGTGGCCCGACTTCCTCGGGCGCCGGTTGGGCGCCGGACCGGGTCCGCAGAAGCTGAGCGTCGTCGACGCCGGCATCGGCGGCAACCGGGTCCTCACGGACGTCCCGAACCTGTGGCAGGGCGTCAGCGCCCTCAAGCGGTTCGGGCATGACGCCCTGGGCCAACCCGGCGTCAAGGACGTGATCCTCTTCGAGGGCATCAACGACATCGGCAACAACGCGGGGCCCGACGGCCGGCCGCTGACCGCCCAGGACCTCATCGACGGCTATCGCACCCTGGTCGACGAGGCGCATGCCGCCCACGTCGGCATCATCGGCGCGACCCTCATGCCGGACGAGGGCAACGGGTACTACACGCCCGCCGCCGAGGCGATCCGTCAGAGCGTCAACCAGTGGATCCGCACCGGCGGCGCCTTCGACGGCGTCATCGACTTCGACCGGACGATGCGTGACCCAGCGAACCCGGCCGCCCTCAACCCGGCGTACGACTCGGGCGACCACATCCACCCCGACGACGAGGGCATGAAGGCCATGGCCGACGCGATAGACCTACGACTGCTGCGCACCTGACACCCACCACCGGGCGCGCGGTCCAGGACGGTCACCGACGCCGCGACACGCCCAGATCGATGAGGTAACGCTTGGTCACCCGGCCGCCGTACCGCTGGTCGATCAGAGCCGCGACGCAGTCCAGCAGTCCGGTTCCGGCGGCCTCCGGAAGCGCGCGGTGGCCGGAGTAGGTGCGCAGCAGGTCGAGGTAGTCCTCCGTGGTGTAGGTGAGCTCGCGCTCGTGGCGGCGGAACACGGTGGGGCCGAACCGGCCGCTGCGCACCACCTCCTCCACATGGTCCGAGCCGTCGATGTCGGCGGCTGCGGGAGGCCGCAGCCCGGGCGGCGTCCCGGGGTCGAATCGCTCGTAGCAGCGCTGGACCTCCACGAAGAACTCCTCTGTTCCGCCCGCACATGCTGGGCGCGCACGACGGCGAGCGCGCCACCGGCACGCAGCACGTCGGCGGCCTTGGCCATCCGGACCGCCGGGTCGATCCAGTGGAACGCCGTCGCCGGGACGACCGCGTCGAACGGCTCGTCGGGCAGCGGCCAGTTCTCCAACGCGACGCGGCAGTCCTCGGCGGCGCCGGTTCACCGGGCGCGGGACGTTCATCCGGCCGCCGCGGTGGCCGACCCACAGTCGTCACGGTGCGTCTCCGTCCCAGTCGAAGTGGCGGGTGTCGCCGGGGCGTGGGGTGTACATCGCCCGGCCGCCGGCGCCGAACTGCCCCAGCTCGGTGGGGAGGGCCGCACGGGTGCCGAGCTCGGCCTGCGTCCAGCCGGTTATGTCGAGCAGGAGCCCGTCCAACGGGCCGCCGACCAGTTCGGCGTACCGGCGTCCCGGCCGCGGGCCCGGCTGGTCGTGGTCCTGACCGTAGACCCGGCCTCGAAGCAGTTGCTCATCGTTCCTGTCCATGTGGCCAGCCTTGCAGTCACCACTGACATCGCCATGGGCCGGACTCGGTGGGGGACGGACTCCGACGCGATGCCGGTGGCATTCCCACGGGCCGCGACCCGGGCCGGTGTCACCATCGCCATCCGCAGGGGCAGTTGGCCTTCACCGCGCCGCTCGCGCCGCCCGCCCCACGCATCCCGTTCACCATCGACTTCTCCTCGACCGCATGCTTCCACAACAGCGACGACGGACACCGCCGGCCGCCACCGCGCCCCGGCCCTGGCCGACATGGGAGACCGCCGCCGGCTGGGCGGGCCTGTACGAGGTCACGGCGGACCACAGCGCGCTGATCGGCCGCTCCGGTGAGCTGCCCGGCTTCCTGCAGGCGCCCGCGGTCGGCGAGGTCATCCGGGACGTCCCGAAGCGCAGGTGGTGTGACCAACGATGGCTCAGGTGATGTGATCGGCGATGCCTCACGTGGCACACGCATACCGACGGCTCACGTGGTGTGAACCCCGATCGAAAGGCCGAACCATGTCGACGATCAGTCAGTGGCAGCTGCGGGCGGCGTTCGCCGCGCGGCTGTCGCAGATGTACGGGCGGGAGGTGCCCGCCTACACCACGCTCGTGGACGTCTCGCGCGAGGTCAACGAGGACGTCCTGCGCGCGCGGGGAGCCGACGCCGAACGCCTCGGATCCATCGGCCGGGTGACCGCCGAGCGGCACGGCGCCATCCGGGTCGGCACACCGCGGGAACTGCAGCAGGTCGCCCGCGTCTTCGGCGCCCTCGGCATGCACCCGGTCGGCTTCTACGACCTGCGGGAGGCCGCCGCCAGCGCCGTCCCCGTCGTCTCCACCGCGTTCCGGCCCATCGACGACGAGGAGCTGGCACGTAACCCCTTCCGGGTGTTCACCTCGATGCTCACCCCCGCCGACCCCCGCTTCTTCGACGCCGACCTGCGCACCCGCCTGGAAAACTTCCTCGCAGGCCGCGAACTCTTTCCCTCCGAGCTGCTGACACTGGCCGACCGCGCCGCCGCCGAGCGGGAACTGCCCGAGGACGAGGCCGAACGCTTCCTCCACCTGGCCCTGCGGGCGTTCGAGTTGTCCCCCGAGCCGGTCGACAAGGCCTGGTACGAGACCCTGGAGCGGATCTCCGCCGTCGCCGCGGACATCGGCGGCGTACGCAGCACGCACATCAACCACCTCACCCCGCGCGTCCTCGACATCGACGAGCTGTACCGGCGCATGACCCAGCGCGGCATCGAGATGATCGACACCATCCAGGGCCCGCCGGCCTGGAAGGGCCCCGATGTGCTGCTGCGGCAGACCTCCTTCCGGGCCCTGGCCGAACCCCGCGCGATGCGCACCCCGGACGGCAGCATCATCCGCGGCGCGCTGCGGGTCCGCTTCGGCGAGGTCGAGGCCCGCGGCGTCGCCCTCACGCACAAAGGCCGCGCCCTGTACGACGAACTCCTCGGCCGCGTGGACGAGCAGGCGTCCGAGCACCCCTCGGAGCCCCGAGGCGACATCGCGCGCGCCGTGTGGGAGCGTTACATGCCCGGAAGTGAACGGGAACTCGCCATTGAGGGGCTGGCCTACTTTACGTACCGGCTCAGCCCCGACCACCCTCGCGACGGCAACCCGCCCGCGGACCTCGACGATCTCGTGCGGGAAGGATGGGTGCGCGCGGAGCCCATCGTCTACGAGGACTTCCTGCCCCGCTCCGCCGCGGGCATCTTCCAGTCCAACCTCAGCGGCGAGGGCACCCGCGACAACGACCGGCAGGGCACCGCCTACGACGCCGCCTGGCTCTCCGGCGCCATCGGCCGCGACGTCCTCGACCCCTTCGACCTCTACACGCGCCAGCAGGACCGCTCCCTCGCGCAGGTCGCCCACGACCTCGGCCTCACCGGCACCCTCCACTGACAACGCCACGGTGCGCCCGGGCACGTCGGCGCCGATGTTCCGAGGGCGGCACGCGCGCGGGCGCGCAGGTCGTCCGTGGTGGGCAGTGCGGCGCCGCCGCCGAGATCGGGGCACCCGTACTGTGCGCCGCGGGGCGCCCCGAGCCGGGTCCGGGCCCAGGGCGGGAAGATCCTGGCCGGCGGAAACCGGCGCCTTGCCGACGAGGGCCCGGAGGGCACCGTCCTCGCCCTCGACCTTCGAAGCATGGGCCGCCGCACGATGGCCCGACGTCCCCCTTCCCTGGGTGCCGGACGACGCGGAACGCATGGTGGAGTAGGGGGACAGCCGGTGGCGGGCACAATGGCGGCGTGGAACTGCTCACCGTGGCCGGCCGGCCCGGCCGCGTACCGCCTCGTCCGCAGCAGCCTCGTCCCGTGAGGCAACAAGCCGCCGGGCAGGGCAGTCTGCTGTGGGCCGAGGTTGTCGCGTCCACCGTGTCGTACTGGGCGAGGACCAGCCGGCGGTCGCGGAGCGGCGCGCCGTCCGCGGTGGCGGGCAGGCCCAGCCGGGAGCGGACCGTGGCCGCGAGGGCGTCCGGCAGCCGGTCGCGGCGCAGCCGTCCCTGGTCGAGCAGGTGCGTCTCGGACGGCGTGTGGGGCAGCGTCGTCGCAGGCAGCCGGTCTTCGTTCTCGTGCCGGTCCGTCCGTGGGCCCCGTGACCCGGCACCCCGTGGCCGAACACCTCTCGCTCGAGTCTCGGCCGACGGACTTGTGAACCGGCGATTCGGTGCGAGTCGTGCCAAGCTGGGACCCACCTGGCTACCGGGAGGCGTACCGCAGGATCTGGGGCAGATGAACCCGTGGTGCCGCAGAGGCCAGGGAGCCGGGAGACAATGGCCGCATGACGGACAAGCAGGCGGCGACGCTGTCACGCAAGACCTATGAGGCCGAACTGCTGCGGCTGCAGACCGAGTTGGTCAAGCTGCAGGAGTGGGTGCGAGCCGAGGGCGCCCGGCTGGTCGTCGTCTTCGAGGGGCGGGACGCGGCCGGAAAGGGCGGCGCCATCCAGCGCGTCACCCAGTATCTCAACCCCCGTGTCGCCCGGATCGTGGCGCTGCCCAAGCCGACGGAGCGCGAGCGCACCCAGTGGTACTTCCAGCGGTACGTCGAGCACCTCCCGGCCGCCGGGGAGATCGTGCTCTTCGACCGGTCCTGGTACAACCGGGCCGGTGTCGAGCGCGTGATGGGCTTCTGCACCAGGGAAGAGCACCAGCTGTTCCTGCGCCAGTGCCCGATCTTCGAGCGGATGCTGGTCGAGGACGGGATCCTGCTGCGCAAGTACTGGTTCTCGGTGAGCGACGCGGTGCAGCAGGAGCGCTTCCAGCGCCGCCTGCAGGATCCGCTGCGGCGCTGGAAGCTGTCGCCGATGGACCTGGAGTCGATCACCCGTTGGGAGGCGTACTCCCGGGCGAAGGACGAGATGATGGTGCACACCGACATCGCCGAGGCGCCCTGGTACATCGTCGAGAGCGACGACAAGCGGCGCGCCCGGCTGAACATGATGGCGCACCTGCTGTCGTCCGTCCCGTACCACGAGGTGCCGCCACCGGTGCTGGAGCTGCCAGAGCGGCCGCCGTCCAGCGGCTACGAACGGCCGCCGCGTGCTCTGCAGACCTACGTCCCCGACCACGCGGCGCACCTGTGAACCCGCCCCCGCCACGGACCGGGCGGGGGAATGCCGTGGTCCCGGCCCTGTTCAGCCGTCCCACGACCAGTCCGCCACCTCCGGCAGGTCCGTGCCGTGTTCCCGGATCCAGTCGTGGTGCCGCTGCCGGGCGTCCGCCATCCGCTGGCGTACGGCGGCCGCCCGCACCGCCAGACCGGGGACGCGGTCGATGACGTCCATCACGAGGCGGTAGCGGTCGAGGTCGTTGCGGACCACCATGTCGAACGGCGTCGTGGTGGTGCCGATCTCCTTGTAGCCGCGCACGTGCAGGTGCTTGTGCCCGGTGCGCCGGTAGGCGAGGCGGTGGATCAGCCACGGATAGCCGTGATAGGCGAAGAGGACCGGCTTGTCTGCGGTGAAGAGGCCGTCGTACTCGAAGTCGCCCATCCCGTGCGGGTGTTCCTCGCTCGGCAACAGCCGGGCGATGTCGACGACGTTCACCACGCGCACCACCAGCTCGGGCAGCTCGCGGCGCAGCAACTGGGCCGCCGCCAGTACCTCCTGGGTGGGCACGTCGCCCGCGCAGCCCAGCACCACGTCCGGCTCGCGGGTACCGTCCTCGGTGCCCGCCCACTCCCAGATGCCGGCGCCGCGCGCGCAGTGGATCTTCGCCTCTTCCATCGACAGCCAGTCGAAGCAGGGCTGCTTGCCGGCCACGACGACATTGACGTAGTCGCGGCTGCGCAGCACGTGGTCGGCCACCGACAGCAGGGTGTTGGCGTCCGGCGGGAAGTAGACCCGTACCGCCTCGGGGCTCTTGTTGAGGATGTGGTCGACGAACCCGGGATCCTGGTGGGAGAAGCCGTTGTGGTCCTGCCGCCACACATGGGAGGTGAGCAGGTAGTTGAGGGAGGCGATGGGGGCACGCCAGGACAGGTGGCGCGTGGTGCGCAGCCATTTGATGTGCTGGTTGACCATCGAGTCGACGATGTGCACGAACGCCTCGTAGCAGGAGAACAGCCCGTGCCGCCCGGTGAGGAGGTAGCCCTCCAGCCAGCCCTGGCAGGTGTGTTCGGAGAGGATCTCCATGACCCGTCCGTGTCGGTCGAGGTGTTCGTCGACAGGAAGGGTCGCGGCCTGCCAGGCCTTGCCGCTGGCGCCGTAGACGGCCTGCAGCCGGTTGGAGGCGGTCTCGTCGGGGCCGACCAGACGGAAGTCACGGCGGTCGGCGGTGGCCGCCATGACGTCCTGGAGCAGGTCGCCGAGGACACGGGTCGGTTCGTGCAGGGTGGAGCCGGGCTTGTCGACCGCCACGGCGTACCGCTCCAGCGGCGGCAGGGGCAGCTCGCGCACCAGGAGCCCGCCGTTGGCGTGCGGGGTGGACCCGAGCCTGCGGGTTCCCTCGGGGATGCACGCGAGTACGTCCGGGCGCGGGGCACCGTGCTCGTCGAAGAGTTCTTGGGGGCGGTACGACCGCAGCCATTGCTCCAGCTGCCGCAGGTGCTCGGGGTTGTCCCGGACCGCGGCGAGCGGCACCTGGTGGGCACGCCAGGTGCCCTCGACCGGCAGCCCGTCGACCACGGCCGGGCCGGTCCAGCCCTTCGGGGTGCGCAGCACGATCACCGGCCAGCGGGGCCGGTCCGTGGCCCCGCCGTCGCGGGCGGCCCGCTGCAGGGCGGTGATGCGGTCCACGGCGGTGTCCATGGCGGCGGCCATCGCGCGGTGTACGGCCGCAGGGTCGTCGCCGGTGACATGGATCGGGTCGTGGCCGTAGCCCCTGAGCAGGTCGTCGAGTTCGGTCTCGGGGAGCCGGGCCAGCACGGTCGGGTTGGCGATCTTGTAGCCGTTGAGGTGCAGGATCGGCAGGACGGCGCCGTCGTCGACCGGGTCGAGGAACTTGTTGGAGTGCCAGGCGGCGGCCAGCGGCCCGGTCTCCGCCTCGCCGTCGCCGATCACACAGGCGACCAGGAGGTCCGGATTGTCGAGGGCGGCGCCGTAGGCGTGTGCGAGGGAGTATCCCAGCTCGCCCCCTTCGTGGATCGAGCCCGGGGTCTCCGGGGCGACATGGCTGGGCACCCCGCCGGGAAAGGAGAACTGCTTGAACAGCCGGGCCATGCCCGACGCGTCCCGGGTGACGTCCGGATAGGTCTCGGTGTACGACCCCTCCAGCCAGGAGTTGGCCAGCACGGCGGGGCCCCCGTGGCCCGGTCCCCAGATGCACAGAGCGTTCAGGCCGCGGGCCTTGATGAGGCGGTTGAGGTGGGTGTGCACGAGGTTGAGGCCCGGTGAGGTGCCCCAGTGGCCCAGCAGGCGCGGCTTGACGTGCTCCGGCCGCAGCGGTTCGGTCAGCAAGGGGTTGGCCATGAGGTAGATCTGGCCGACGGAGAGGTAGTTCGCGGCGCGCCAGTGGGCGTCCAGCGTGGCGAGCTCCTCGTCCGTGAGCCCGGCGGGCGCCTGCTGCGGGTCGACGGACATCGGGATTCCTTCCGGATCGGACGGCGATCGGGGCGTGACGCATGCCCCGGCGGGCACAGCACCCACCCTCCGGCGGACCGCCGGGTGCCCGACAGGGCCGTTCGGTCCACGGCCGCCGGCAAGCCGGTCCCTTCAAACCGGCTCAGGGCTGAGGTCCACCCCTGCGGTCCACCCCGTACAGCGTCCGTCCGCCGGTGAGCGTCGGCCCGGTGACCGGCTCCGACTGGAGGTGCGCGAACACTCTTGGGGGACGGCGTCCAGAACACGGACCGATACCTGACGGCCTCGACTTCTCAGCGCAGCGGCCGGCGCAGGGGTGCGCGGGGTGCCCGGCGGGAAGCCGGCCAGGCGGTGAGTTCGAGCAGCCGGACGACCCGGTAGCGGTGTGGCCTGAACGGCTCGTAGAACTCCTCGATCTCGTCGTCCGCCAGCGGCCGGCCGAGCAGGGCAATCCCGGTCATCCGCCCGAGGTGGTAGTCGCCCAGCGGCAGCGCATCGGCGTCGCCGAGCGCGCGGTGGCCGACCTGGGCGGCAGTCCAGGTACCGATGCCGGGCAGCCTCGCCATCAGCTCGTAGGCCCGGGCCGGGTCACCGGCGGCCTGGTCGAGCCGTACGGCGTGGCGGGCGGTCAGGATGACGGTGCGGGAGCGCTGCAGGTCGACGCCGGCCCGGCGCCATTCCCAGCTCGGGAGGGTCCGCCAGACCTCCGGTGAGGGCGGAACCCGCATGCCCACGGGTGCGGGACCGGGCGCCGGCTCCCCGTGGGCCCGGACCAGACGGCCGAAGGACGCGGCAGCGTCCGGGCCGATCACGCGCTGCTCGATGATGGCCGGGACGATCGCCTCGAAGAGCCGGCCGGTGCACGGCACACGCAGGCCGGGCATCCGCCGGCAGGCGGCCCGGAGGACCGGATGTCCGGGCCGGAACAGGTCCGGCCTGTCACCCGCGCCCAACTCGGTGCGGATGCGGTCGACGAGCTCGGCGGCCCCGGCTCCCCAGGCGTCGATCTGCAGGTCGTCCAGGCGCTGCTGCCGGATGCGGTACGTCACCGGTCCGGATGCCGTCAGCGCCGAGCGCCACAGCGTGCCGTCCGCATCCACGCGGTGCGTGGGGTCGTCGCGTCCACGGCGCAGACTCTCCAGGGTGAGCCGCGCGTCCACGGCGAAGCGAGGCTGCCAGTGCAGGGACCGGTCGGGCGTCGGTGGGTGTCGTGCCTGCGTGCGTGAGCGTGAGCCGGTCACGAAGACCATCGTGACGCCACAACCGCGACCGCTCGAATCGGGATCCCAGGGCAGGGACGATGCGGTGATCGCGCAACAGTGTGCAGGGTGTAAGAGCCGCGACACCGATCGGCTTGGGCGGCGGGCAGTCCGGTGTGGTGCTCGCTCAGCCGCTGGTCCCTCCGGTGGCAGGGCGGCCGTCGGGGTCGACGAGTTCCGCACAGTAGCCGTTGCCGAACCGCATGACCTCCCCGACCCGCAGGCCCCACCGGTCGGCGAAGCGTCCGGCGGCGCGGTCCGCGTCGCCCGTGCCGCGGACGGGGCCCGCGCGCGAACCCGTCATCACCCCGGGACCCGGACGCCATGGCCCGGAACCGACGCCCATGAACCACACGAGCGAGGCGATGAGCGCGGTCACCGCCGCGACCAGCACCGCCAGGAAGAGCGATCGGCGCGTCAGCCCGGTCACCGGGGCCCCGGCTCGTGGGCGCGAGGCGTTGGCGCGCCTCGGTGCAGGTGTCCGCGTCGATCTCGCCGGTGGCGAAGCGCCGGTCGAGGATCTCCTCCGGCGTCTCTCTCGGTTGCGGAGCGCCGTGGGTGCCCTCGCCACGCGTTGTCGGGTGCTGGGCGAAGCGAATTCCCGCCCACACGGCCACAGCGATCAGCGCGATCCACGGCAACGGCATGAAGGCCATCGACGCCCAGCCGCCATCCCAGTACATCATCGCAGCTCACCTGCCCAGAGGGTCCTGCTCACCACTCTTGCCGGGAGCAGCGGACAGCGGCAGGGATCCTTCGGCCTCATCGCAGGACCTGTGGGGCACCTCTCCGCCCGGTGCGGGGGCATGACGCGGTTCACGTCGCCTCGGAAAATACCCCCCGGGGTAACCTGCTACCGTCGACATATACCCCGGGGGGTAATTTCACCGGAAGGGAGTCCCTGTGTTCTTCGTCGACACGATCGAGGTGGCCGGGCTCGGCAACCGCAGCTATCTGGCGGGTGGCGAGCGGACGGCCGTGGTGGTCGATCCGCCCCGTGACATCGACCGGGTGATCGGCGCCGCCGCACGGCGCGGGGTGCGGATATCCCACGTCGTCGAGACGCACCTGCACAACGACTACGTCACCGGCGGGCTGCAGCTGGCCCGGGTCACGGGCGCCGCCTACCTCGTCCCCGCCGCCGCCCGGGTCTCGTACGAGCGCGTACCGGTGCACGACGGCGACCACCACGAGATCGACTCCGGCGCCGCACTGGTGCTGCGCGCGATGGCGACGCCCGGCCACACCCCGCACCACACGTCGTACGCGCTGGAGGAGAACGGCACGGCCGTCGCCGTGTTCACCGGCGGCTCACTGCTGATCGGCAGCGTCGGCAGGCCCGACCTGGTCGAACCGCGGCTGACGGAAGACCTCGCCCGGGCCCAGCACGCCTCCGCGCACCGTCTGGCCACCGAACTGCCGGACAGCGCCGCCGTGCTGCCCACGCACGGCTTCGGCAGCTTCTGCTCGGCCGGCCGGGCGGAGGGGACGTCCACCACGATCGGCAAGGAGAAGGCGTCCAACACGGCCCTGACCCGGGATGTGGACAGCTTCGTCGCCGACCTGCTCGCCGGTCTGGACGACGTTCCCGCGTACTACGCCCACATGGGTCCGGCGAACGCCGTGGGGCCGGCGCCCCTCGACCTCACCACGCCCTCCCTCGCGGACGCCGACGAGATCGCCGGCCGGCTCGCCGCCGGGGAGTGGGTGATCGATCTGCGCAACCGGGTCGCCTTCGCCGAAGGGCATGTCGCCGGCTCGTTCAACTTCGAGGCCGAGGGACAGCTCGCCACCTACCTGGCCTGGCTGGTCCCCTGGGGCAAGCCGGTGACCCTGCTCGCCGAGTCCGCCGACCAACTCGCCTCCGCACAGAGGGAGTTGGCCCGCGTCGGCATCGACCGCCCGGCTGCCGCGGCCACCGGAGACCCGGCGCGCTGGGCACGGGAGGGCGAAGCTCTCGCCTCCTTCCCGCGGGCCACGTTCGCCGACCTCGCGCGGCACTCCGGGGACGGGATCGTCGTACTGGACGTCCGCCGGGACTCGGAACGGGCGTCGGGCCATGTGGCGGGATCGGTCCACATCCCCGTCCACGCCCTGCACCGCCGCCTCGACGAGGTCCCCGGCGGGCAGGTGTGGGTGCACTGCGCGGGCGGCATGCGCGCCGCCATCGCCGCCTCCCTGCTGGACGCCGTGGGCCGTGACGTCGTCGCGGTCGACGACCGCTTCGACTCGGCCGAGAAGGCCGGGCTCACCGTCCACACCCCCTGACGGCGTCCGCCGCAGAGCATCGCAGCCGAGAAGACGAACAGGAGCGAGGAACCACGATGAGCCTCTTCGGACGTGGCCGGGGCGGCCCGGCGCGGGTGACCGCGCGGAAGGCCGCCGCACGCACGGACTCCGCGCGGGCGGCCGGAAACAGCGGGGCCTCCGTGCTGCTCGACGTACGGGAAGCCGACGAGTGGCAGGCCGGCCACGCCCCCGGCGCGGTACACCTGCCCCTCACGGCGCTGGCCGCCGGTGCCCGGCTGCCCGCCGCGGCGCAAGCGCGGCCGGTCGTCGTGATCTGCCGTTCGGGCCGGCGCTCCCGGCGGGCCGTCGAACTGCTGCGGGCCAGGGGCGTCGAGGCCGTCGACGTCATCGGCGGCATGCAGGAATGGGCCGGGGCGGGACTGCCGGTCGTGGACGCGCGGGGCGGGAACGGGACCGTCGCGTGAGCGCTGTGATACTCGCGCTGACCGCCGGAGCCGTCATCGGCCTGGCGCTCGGCGCCCTGGGCGGCGGCGGCAGTGTGCTGGCCGTGCCCGCCCTGATCTACCTGCTCGGATTCACCCCGGTCGCGGCCACCACGGCCAGTCTGGTCATCGTCACCGTCACCTCCGCCACCGCCCTGTCCGCGCACGCCCGCGACGGGCGGGTCCGCTGGCGTACGGGGCTGCTGTTCGCGGCGGCCGGGATCGGCCCCGCCATGCTGGGCGGCGCGCTCGCCGGACGCCTGCCGGCGGCCGCGCTGACCGTGGCCTTCGCCGTGGTCGCGGCCGTGGCCGCGATAGGCATGCTCAGGCCCCGCTCCGACCCGGACGGCACCGTCCACGTACGGCCGGGGCGGGCGGCGGCCGCCGGCGCCGCACTGGGCGCCGTCACCGGCGTGCTCGGTGTGGGCGGCGGCTTCCTCGCGGTCCCCGCCCTGGTCAACGTCCTCGGCATGCGGATGCGGGCGGCCGTGGGCACCAGTCTGCTCGTCATCACCGTCAACTCACTGGCGGCGCTGGCGATGCGCGCCGGTACGGCCGACGGCCTGGACTGGTCGGTCATCGGACCGTTCGCCGGAGCGGCGATCCTGGGCGCCTGGGACGGCAAACGCCTGTCGGCGAAGCTGTCCGGGCACACCCTGCAGCGGGTCTTCGCTCTCGTCCTGCTGGCGGTGGCGGGCCTCATGCTGGTCGATGCGGCGGTGGGATGACCGCGCAACCGCGTTTCCCTACGCCAGCGACAGGAACAGCTTCTCCAGCCGCGCGCGCATCGCCTCGGTGTCCTCACCGTTCTTGCGGCCCGATTCGATGTCGGCCACGCACTGCTGCAGTCCGGTGGCGATGATCGCGAAACCGGCCCGGTCGAGTGCCCGCGAGGCGGCGGCCAACTGCGTGATGACGTCCTCGCAGTCCCGCCCCTCCTCGATCATCCGGATCACGCCGGAGATCTGGCCCTGCGCACGCCGCAGCCGGTTCAGCACGGCTCTCAGGGACGCGCCCTCAAGCTCCAGTTCCACGCTCACTCCTCGAAAAATACCCCTAGGGGTACTGTACGTCCCGGTTCGGGGCGACGGCGACCATGAAGGATCACATCTGCCATGACCACCACTCCCCACACCCTCGACACCGACCAGGCCCGCGCCCGGCTGGACGAACTCACCGTCATCGACGTGCGCACCCCCGGCGAGTACGCCTCCGGCCACCTCCCCGGCGCCCTCAACATCCCCCTGGACCGGATCCGGGGCGCCCTGCCCGAGATACGGCACGCCGCCGGTCGCGGCGACGTCCTCGTGGTGTGTGCCTCCGGCGCCCGCTCGCAGAGGGCGTGCGGGCTGCTGGCCGAGGAGGGCATTCCGACGGCCACCCTCACCGGCGGCACCAGCGCCTGGGCCGCCGATGGACACGACCTGCATCGGCCGGCCGTCTGCGAGACGCGGGCCGGCTGGAGCATGGAGCGTCAAGTGCGCTTCACCGCGGGCACGGTCGTACTTCTGGGCCTGCTCCTCGGCCTGCTGGTGCATCCGGCCTTCCAGCTCCTCTCGGCCGGTATAGCGGGCGGCCTCGTCTTCTCCGCGCTCACCGACACCTGCGGCATGGCCGTCGTACTGGGCAAGCTGCCGCACAATCGCCCCCGCCCGGCGGACCTCGCGGCGACGCTCGCGGCACTGCGCCGCGGCTGAGCGCCGCCGCCCTCCGGGGAGTTGCGGCCCGGCCGACTGTCTCGTCAGGCAGTACCGTTGCGCGGCCGGGCGTCGGCGGGCTGCTCGGCCGCGCCGACCCGCTGAAGAAGCAGGCGGGCCAGACCGCGTGCCTCGTCCGGGGTGAGTGCCGCCCAGACTCCCGGTTCACCACCCCGGTCCTCCCCCACGTCCAGGGCGATCCGGCTGACGGGCCGGTCCGGGTGTCCGAGCAGCAGGCGGTGCACTTCGATCCTGCGTCCGCACCTGGTCACCAGAAGCGTCTCTTCGGCTCCGCTCTCGTCGTTCGAGCAGAGCCGGTCGTCCGCTGCCGTCGCCATCGGCCTCACGTCCCTCCGCCGTTCGGTTCCTCCCCCGGCGGCCTCTATACCCGCCGGGGTATCACCGACAGCGCTTCCCGAGGGCGAGTTGTTCCCTCTTGCCCCTCAGCGCGGCTCTGTCAGCCGAACAGACTGCGCACCCTGATCGTCTCGACGTGCCGCCACGAGCCGCCGGGCAGCAGCAGCCAGTCGCCCTTCGTCGACGAGGCCCTGCGTACGACGGCGGTCCGCTCCGCCCTGCGCGTCGGCAGCCGGGAGCCACAGCTCTGCGCCTTGGCCCGCGGCCGGGCCCGCGCCCCCTTGCTCATGGCTCCTCCCGCGACATCGGATGCGGTAGATCGTCCGCGTTCGTCTGCATGAGCACCCACTCCCCGAACATCATCGTCCTTTTCTCGGAGAACCGCCCTCGGACGGCACGCCGTGGTCAAGTCCCGTGACTGTCGACAACCCTCGTGATCGATGCTCCGGGGACACGTTGCCCTGGCGAGAACGCGGGACCACGTGCAGCGTGGAGACGAAGGTGGCCGATCGACGGGGCGGGAAAGCCGTAGGAGAGGTGGGACGCATGGAAAGGGATACCTCCGAGCCCCGGGTGGTCGTCGGTGTCGACGGATCGCCGTCCTCGTACGAGGCCCTGCGCTGGGCCGTCCGGTACGCGGGCCTCGTCGGCGCCACCGTGGACGCGGTCGCGGTGTGGGAGCTGCCGGGGCTCCACGGCTGGTCGGCGCCCGCCGTGGACACGGATGTCGACGAGGAGGAGACACGGCAGCAGATGCGGAAGGAACTGACCGACGTGCTCGGCGCGGACGCGGCCGGCTCGGTCCGCAGTCATGTGGTGCACGGCAACGCCGCCGACGTGCTGCTGCGGGCCGCCGAGGGAGCCGAACTCCTGGTCGTCGGCAGTCGCGGCCGGGGCGGGTTCGCCGCCGCCCTGCTCGGCTCGGTCAGCCAGCATGTGTCGCAGCACGCGAGCTGCCCGGTCGTGATCGTGCGCGCTCAGGACCAGTGACCGTCTCCGGATCGGCTCATGGCAGGGCGCGCGCCAGGTCGGCGTAGCGGTGCAGGACACAGGTACCGGGCTTCCCATGACGGCCCTGGAACTCTGCTCGGGTGCGCGGACACCTTCGGATGCTCAAGTCCGCGTCGGTGGAACGACGAGGACCGGGCAGCGGGCGTAGTGCAGCACTCCCTGGCTGACCGAGCCCAGCAGCATCCCCGTGAAGCCACCGTGCCCTCGTGTGCCCACGACCAGGCCCAGAGCGTCGGCGGAGGCGTCGGTGAGGGCCTGTACCGGATGCCCGACGGCCAGCTCGTGCCGCAGGTCCACGTCGGGATAGCGGGCTTGGCGGCCGGCCACGGTCTCCGAGAGCAGCCGCCGGGACTGCTGCTGGACTCCGTACTCGTCGAAGAACCGCAGCGGTCCGGGCTCCCAGACGTACAGTGCCCGCACCTGGGCACCGCGCAGCGAAGCCTCCTCGAACGCCAGGTCCAAGGCGGCGGTCGAGTGCTCGCTGCCGTCGACGCCGACGACGTAGAACCCGGGCTCCCCGGTGGCGTGCTCCGCTTCCGGGACGACCACCACGGGGCAGTGCGCCCGTGCCATCAGGGGCAGGGCGACCGCAGCGGAGCCGAACACCTCCTGCGCCCGGCTGAGGTGCTGCGAGCCCAGTACGACGGCCGTGGCGGTGCGGCTCTCCTCGCCCAGCACCCACACGGGGTCGCCTTCGGCGAGTACGGCGTCCACCTCGACCTCGGGATGCCGGTCCGCGACGAAGTCCACGGCCTCGGCGAGGACCTGTTTTCCGCTCCGGTGGAGCTCTTCGTTCCACCCCGCCCAGGACGGCGGGACCTCCGGCCTCCGTTGCCCCCTGGTCGGCACACCCTCGGCGCGGACCGGCCGCAGCGGCACTCGCCGGCGGGCCGCCTCGTCGGCCGCCCAGGCCAGCGCGGACTGTCGGGCGGGGTCCGTCTCCACACCGACCACGATCGGCCGGCGCTCGCTCGACCCGGACATGATCGCCTCCAGGCGGGAAGTCGCTTCGCCGCGGTGGCGCGGACCTGCTGCGGTTCTCGCCTCCGCCGTCCGATCCCATGCAAGGCGCGCGCCGTACCAGGTGCCAGGGGCCGTTGGTCCCTGCTTCGGGCAGGTCGGCCCGCCCGATCGCAGAGTCGGCAAAAGGGGCCTTGAGGACCCATGCCATGGGCTGTTCGGCCTCAGCACGGGAACCTCGGGCGCGGTGCACTGAAAGCAGGCGAAGACCGAGGAGGTACGGCCATGGGCGCACTCACCCGCAGGCAGCGGATCCCCTTCCCGGACATGCCGGAATGGTTCGAGACCATTCCGAGCAAGTTCGCGATGTCCTCCGTCCGGATCGAGGACTACACGGAGAACGACCGGTACGTCGTGCGTGCCGAGCTTCCGGGCATGTCCCCCGAGGACATCGACGTCGTCATCGGCGACGGGGTGCTCACGGTGAAGGCCGAGCGGACCGAGCGGGACGTGGACAAGAACCACAGCGAGATCCGGTACGGCGCGCTGAGCCGCAGCGTGACGCTGCCGACCGGCGCCGACGAGGACGACGTGACGGCCGACTACACCGACGGCATGCTGACCGTCAGCGTGGGCCTGGGCGCCGAGAAGGCGGAGGCCAAGCACGTCGAGATCCGGCACGGCAGCTGACGCACCGTTCACTCACCGGCGGGCTCGATGCGGGCACGCCGGTGCGTCGCGCTCCGCGGGCAGCCGGGCCGGCCCGCGCGTCTCAGCGGTGCGCCTCTCAGTGGTGCGGGCGTTCCCCGTTGCCCTGGGGCTCCAGGTGGGAGGCGAGGACAGCCGCCTGGACCCGGCGCTGGACTCCCAGCTTCGCCAGCATCCGCGAGATGTGGTTCTTGACGGTCTTCTCCGACAGGTACAGCCGCTTGCCGATCTCCCGGTTGGTGAGACCTTCGCCGATCAGGGCGAGGATGTCCCGTTCGCGGGGGGACAGGCTCGCCAGCTCGGACGGCAGCGCCGGGGTCTGCGCCGGGTCGGTGCGCAGGGAGCGCATCAGGCGGGCCGTGGTCGCCGGGTCGAGCATCGACTGTCCCGAGGCGACGGTACGCACGGCGGAGACCAGGTCCGAGCCCTTGATCTGTTTCAGCACATAGCCGGAGGCTCCGGCCATGATGGCGTCCAGCAGGGCGTCCTCGTCGTCGAATGAAGTCAGCATCAGACAGGCCAGCTCCGGCATCCGGCTGCGCAGCTCCCGGCAGACGGAGATGCCGTCGCCGTCCGGGAGCCGCACGTCGAGCACGGCGACATGCGGGTGGAGCGCGGGCCCGCGAGCGAGCGCGTGCGCGGCGGTGTCCGCGTCACCGACCACGGAGATGTCCGGTTCGGCGTCGAGCAGGTCGGCCAGGCCGCGTCGTACGACCTCATGGTCGTCCAGCAGGAACACCCGGATCGGGTTCTGCTCCGTGAAGGTGCGTGTCTCGGTCATGGCGACCTCTTGTTCCCCGGGTAGGACGGGCCGCGCGCTGCCCACGTGGCCGATCGTCCGTCCGGCGGTGCCGTACGGGCTAGGGCCGATCGGCCCTGGTCCCTCCCTGGTCGTCGCGCGCGAGGTCGAACTGCACGTCCACCACGCCTTCCACGGCCCGCACCAGGCGTGCGGCCACCGGGACCAGGGCGGTGTCGCGGATCCGGCCCGTCAGCGTGACGACTCCGTCGTGCACGTCCACCTGGATCGCCGAGGAGGGCGGCGGGAGGAGGTACGCGACGGTCTCGCGCCGGACCTCCTCGGCGATGGCGTCGTCGTCGCGCAGGAAGACCTTGAGCAGGTCGGCGCGGCTGACGATGCCCGCCAGCAGTCCGGCCTCGTCCACCACCGGCAGCCTCTTGACCCCCTCGCGCGCCATGGTGCGCGCGGCTTCGGCGAGGGTGGCGTTCGCCCGGACCGTGACGGCGGGCGACGACATGAGGTCCGCTGCGGTGAGGGCGCCCGCCTTCGCCATGTCGACCGGCCGGCGAAGCCGGAGGTAGCCGGTCTCCGGGTTGTCCCGCAGTTCCTCGGTGGGCAGCAGGTCGGCCTCGGAGACCACGCCGACCACCCGGCCCTCGCCCTCGATCACGGGCAGGGCGCTGACCTGCCAGTCCTGCATCAGCCGGACGATCTCCTTGAAGGGGGCGTGCCGCCCCACGGCGGCGACCGTGAGGGTCATGACATCGCTGACGATGTGCGGGGTGCCGTACATGGTGACCTCCGTGAGCCGTGCCGGCCGGTCCGTTCTCAGCATGTGCCGGTGCCCGGGACCCGGCCAGGGGCCACCCGTCCCCCAGGCGGGCCGTTCGGCTCCGCGGAAGTACTCAGGCAGGAAGTACACAGGGAGGTGTGCCGGTCCTCGGGGCCGGTCGGCCCCCTGCGGGGACGTGCGGCCTCTCACCCCGCCGGCGTGGCGGCGTCACGCTGGAAACCGGATCCTCGTCCCAGGAGGTGTTACGCGATGCCGGGAACGGTCACGGTAGGTCTCGACGGGTCGCCCGAGAGCAGGGCCGCTGCCGAATGGGCGGCGCGCGAAGCAGCGCTGCGCGGTCTGCCGCTGAAGATCGTCCATGTCTGGGAGCCGGCGCCCGAACCCGTGGCCCCGGCCCCGCTGCTCGGCGGCGAGACCCAGCAGCAGTGGACCGAGGAGGTTTCCCGTGAGGCCGCCGAGGGGCTGCGGCTGCGCCATCCGGGTGTCGAGGTGATCACCGACCGGTTCACCGCGAATCCGGCCCATGCCCTCACCGAGGCGGCGGATGCCGCCGAGCTGATGGTGCTGGGCTCGCGTGGCCTCGGCGGGCTCGCCGGTTTCATGGTCGGCTCGGTCAGCCTGGCCGTTCTCGCCCACGCCGAACGTCCTGTGGTGCTGGTCCGGGCCGGAGAGCAGGCCGCCGACGAACACAAGCCGGACCCCGTGGGCGTACCGTCCGCCGCGACCCCCTTCCGGCCCGTCGTCCTCGGCCTCGACATCGCCACCCCCGACGAGAGGCTGCTCGGGTTCGCCTTCGACGCCGCCGCCCGCCGAGGCGCGTCCCTCCGGGTCGTGCACGGCTGGAGCGAGCCGCCCACCTCCTTCTACCGCTTCTACGGTGACGCCGAGCTCTACGACGAGCTCGCCCGGGGGCAGGCCAAGGCCCTGACCGAGGTGCTGCGGTCCTGGCGGCAGAAGTTCCCGGACGTGGAAGTGATCGAGGCGAGCCGGTGCGGCGGCGCGGCGCAGGTTCTCGTCGACGCGTCCCGCGAGGCCTGCCTGGTCGTCGTGGGCCGGCGCGTCCGCACCAGCCCGCTGGGCGCCCATATCGGCCATGTCGCGCATGCCGTGCTGCATCACGTCGTGGCGCCGGTCGCCGTGGTTCCGCACGACTGATCCTCCGAGAGAGCGGTGAGCACGTTGGACCTTCCGATCGTCGTGGGCGTCGACGGTTCCGAGCCGAGCCTGCGGGCCGTCGACTGGGCGGCCGACGAGGCCGCCCTGCGCGGGGCCCCGCTCCGGCTGGTGTACGCCTCCCTGTGGGACCGCTACGAAGGCGCCCTGCTCGCGCAGGAACTCGACAAGCCGCTGGAGGAGGTGATGGCCCGGGATGTCGTCGGTGCCGCGGAGGAGCGCGCCCGACGCCGCGGGCCGCAGTTGAAGATCGCCACCGATGTGCTGCCCGAGGAGCCGGAGCACGGACTCGTACGGGAGAGCGACACCGCCCTCGCCATGGTGGTGGGGTGTCGTGGCCGCAGCGGCATGGCCGAGGCGCTGCTGGGTTCCGTCAGCCTCGCGGTCGCCGCGCACGCGCGGTGCCCGGTGATCGTCCTGCGCTGCAGCCCCGACGATCGGGCTCGCGCCGGCATCCGGGGACGGATCGCGCTCGGGGTGGGCGAGAGGGCGACCGGCTCGGCCGCCGTCCGGTTCGCCGTCGAGGAGGCGTCCATGCGCGGGGCTTCCCTGGAAGCCGTGCGGGCCTGGCGGCGCCCCGCGCACGCGAACACCGGCCCGGCGCACCTCACGGAGCAGCAGGCCGTCGAGTCGCTGAAGGAGGCCCTTCGCCACGCCCCCGCCGAGCTGCAGGTGGACCGCCGCACCGTCGAGGGCCATGCCCGCGACGCCCTGATCGCCGTCTCCCGTGAGGCCGACCTGCTCGTCGTCGGCGCCCGGCGCAGACACGGCCACTTCGGCCTCCAGCTCGGCCGCGTCGCCCACGGGGTCCTCCACCACGCGGCCTGCCCGGTGGCCGTCGTCCCGGAACCCGCCTGAGATTCCTGGGCCGTACACCGCCGCCGGTCCCGCTTTCGGCCGGTCACCGCCGCGATGGCGCAGGCGGGCCCTCAGCAGCCGTCCGACGTCCTCGCTTCCGGCCGTCGGTCCGGCTCACCCCGTCCTGTGCCCCCAGCGGGGCTCCACCAGATTCCACTCCCGGTCCCAGCGGGCCATGCGCCGCCGGTCGAGCCACGCCCGTCCGAGCGCTCCGGCCCCGTACACCGGGGCGGCGACGGCCAGGGCGGCCGCCGTGCCGAAGAGAGCGGCCTCGATCGCGCCCTCGGTGGGGTTCGCCGGCCTGGAGGGGGCGAGGCCGCCCTGGTCGTCCTCCCAGACCACCACTCCGGCACCGGCCTTCAGACCGCTGTCGACCAGCGTGTCACCGGTACGGGGAGTGCCGTCCGGGGCGGTCCAGCGCACCGGCGCCCGGACCAGGCCGCCTGCCGGCCAGGCGGCCGTGGCGCCGTACGGTGCGTCGGCGAGCAGCACGGCGCGAACGGGATGCCGGTGGGCGCGCTGTGCCGCGAACACATCCCCGGCAGCACGCGCCGTCACCACCCCGGCGACAGCCCCGCCGACCACGACCACGATCCAGACGGCCAGGACGAGCCAGGCCTCCACGACGTCCTCGCGTCGCCGCAGCGGACTGCTCCGCCAACGCCACAGCCCGGACTTCGCGTTCATCTCGCCGCTCAGCCCTGGGGCCCCGGCAGCGGCTGAGGGGGTCGTGCGTGCACCTCGAAGACGTCCCCCAGCCCGGTGACCCGCAGGATCCGGCGGAGGCTCGCGCTCTCGGTGATCAGCCGCAGTCGGCCCTGCCGGGCCAGCATCCGGTTGCGTGCGCGGCACAGAACCCCGAGTCCGGCGCAGTCGATGAACGTGACCGGTCGCAGGTCGAGCACCAGGTCGAGCTCGGGGCCGGTGGTGAGCGCGTCGAGCCGCAGCGAGAGCGCGGGGGCGGTCAGCGCATCGATCACGCCGTGCAGGGACACGACGGTTGCTCCGCCGGCCACGCGATGGGCCACGTGCACTTCATGTGCGGTGTGCTGCCCAGCGACGTGAGCCGTGTCGTTCTCGGACATGACACGAGCGAACCGGGCGGGCCGCACGGGGCGGTAGGGCCATCCGGCCCTGACTGCGGTCCGTACGGGACACTGCCGGGCCTCGTGGCGGCAGCGGACCGGTGGGCACCGTCCGGCCGCGCGGCGAGGGCCGGACGGCCCAAGCGGCACCGCTCCCCCACTCGCGAAGCTGAAGGTGCGGGCGGCCGTTCCGCCGTCGTGCCGGAACCACGATCCCGCGGCGGACGGACGAAGAGGCGACGAGGAGCTGTCATGAAGGGCTTCGTGTTCCACGGTCCGGGGCAGGCGACCTGGCAGGACGTCCCGGACCCCGCCATCAAGGAACCCACCGACGCCATCGTGCAGGTCGGCGCCGTGACCATCTGCGGGACGGACCTGCACATCCTCAAGGGCGACCTCCCCGAGGTCCGCTCCGGCACGGTGCTCGGGCACGAGGCGGTCGGCGAGATCGTCGAGGTCGGCAGCGACGTGCGCACGGTACGGCCGGGGGACCGGGTGCTGGTGTCCTGCATCACCTCGTGCGGCCGGTGCCGGTTCTGCCGGGACGGCTCCTACGGCCAGTGCCGGGGCGGCGGAGGATGGATCCTCGGCCATCTGGTCGACGGCACCCAGGCCGAGTACGTCCGCGTGCCCTGCGCCGACCTGTCCGTGCATGCGCTGCCCGCCACCGTGCCCAGCGAGGACGCCGTCCTGCTCGCGGACATCTTCCCGACCTCCTACGAGGTCGGTGTCCTCAACGGGCACGTGCGCCCGGGCGACACCGTCGCCATCGTCGGTGCCGGGCCCATCGGACTCGCGGCCGTCGCCACGGCGCGCCTGTTCTCCCCGGAACGGATCATCTCGGTCGACATGGCTCCGGCCCGGCTGGAGGCCGCCCGGCGGCTCGGTGCCGACGCCGTCGCCGACGCCCGCGAGGAACCCGGCCCACTGGTCGCCGATCTGACCGACGGGCTCGGCGCGGACGTGGTCATGGAGGCGGTGGGCGTCCCGGAGAGCTTCGAGCTGTGCACCCGCATGGTCCGTCCCGGCGGGCACGTGGCCAACATCGGGGTGCACGGCAGGCCCGCGACGCTGCACCTCGAAGACCTCTGGATCAAGAACGTGACCATCACGACCGGCCTGGTGGACACCTACTCCACACCCACTCTGCTGCGCATGGCCGCCGCGGGCCGGCTGCCGACCGGGCAACTGGTGACCCACACCTTCCCGCTGGACCACATGGAGGAGGCCTACGACGTCTTCGCCCAGGCTGCCGAGACCGGTGCGCTCAAGATCGTGCTCGGCGGGGAGCAGCACGCGGAAGTGGCCGTTCCGGCGGCATGACGGAGAAGGGACGTGACGGTCGCGTGCCGGCCCGTCCACGCGCGGCGATCGGTTGCCGGATCGCGCCTCCACCCCGGCCGAGAGGGGATACCGTGTGGAGAAACCCATCGGTTCATCGCCAGGTGCCGACGGGAACTGGAGGACCTGGTGGACGGTTCGGAGGAACCCCGCGTCAGACTGCCGCAGCTGAAGCTCGACGAGCTGCTCGAGGAGCTGCAGGCCCGGATCAACGCGGCGCGTGGCACGCAGAACCGGGTGCACAGTCTGCTGGAGGCCGTCCTCTCCGTCGGCCGGGAACTGGACGTGGAGCAGGTCCTGTACTCCATCGTGGAGGCGTCCGCGGCGCTCGTGGACGCCGAGTATGCCGCCCTCGGCGTCATCGGACCCGACGGCACCACGTTGTCCGCCTTCCACACGGTGGGCGTCACCGAGGAACAGATCGCCGCGATCGGCCCCTTTCCGGAGGGCCACGGCATCCTGGGCGAGCTGATCCGGCACCCGCATTCGCTGCGGATCCCGGAGATCTCCCGGCACCACGCCTCGTACGGCTTTCCGCCGGGCCATCCACCGATGAAGAGCTTCCTCGGTGTCCCGATCCGGGTCCGCGACCAGGTCTTCGGAAACCTGTACCTGACCGAGAAGCGCGGCGGCGTGGAGTTCGACGAGGAGGACGAGTCGGTGCTGTCCACGCTGGCCGTGGCCGCCGGGGTGGCCATCGACAACGCGCGCCTGTACGAGGACGCCCGGCTGCGCGAGCGATGGCAGCGGGCGAACGCGGAGATCGGCCACAGCCTGATGTCCGGCACCGACCGGGCCGAGTCGCTGGGGCTGATCGCCGAGCGTGCCCGGGAGATCTCGGGCTCGGCCCTGGCGGCGGTCGCCATGCCCATGGAGGGCACGAAGTCGCTCACCGTGGAGATCGCCGTCGGAGTGGACGCGGAGGCGCACCGGGGACTGGTGCTGCCCATGGACGCGAGCCTCATGGGGCTGGCGTACACCGCGACCGCCCCGGTCACCAGCAGCGACGTCATCCACGACGCCCGGATCACCCCCGAACCGCCGCGCTTCGAGGGGCTCGGTCCCGCCGTGGCCGTCCCGATCGGCACGGGTGAGCGCGGGGTACGTGGCGTGGTCCTGGTGGCCCGCGAAGCCGGCCGGCCTGTCTTCCTGCAGAAGGAGACCGAGTTGCTGCAGGGGTTCGCCGCCCAAGCCGCGATCGCGATGGAGCTGGCCGACCGCAGGCAGGACGCCCAGCAGATCGCGTTGCTGGAGGACCGCGACCGCATCGCCCGGGACCTGCACGACCTCGCCATCCAGCGGCTGTTCGCCACCGGGATGACCCTGCAGAGCGCGGGCCGTTTCATCGAACACCCCGAGGCCTCCGAACGGGTGCTGCGGGCCGTGGACGACCTCGACGAGACCATCAAGATCATCAGGTCCACGATCTTCGGGCTGCGGGCCCGCACGGGTACCGCCGGCAGCGGGCTGCGGGCGAGGGTCGTCCGCGCGGCCGGCGAGGCCGCCCCCGTCCTGGGCTTCGCCCCCAGTGTGCGCATGGAAGGCCTGGTCGACACCGATGTGCCGCCCGAGATCGCCGACCATATCGTGGCCGTGCTGACCGAGGCCCTCACCAACATCGCCCGGCACGCCCACGCCGACCGGGCCCAGGTGGCGCTGGCGGCCGACGGCCGCGAGGTGCGTCTGAGGGTCTCGGACAACGGCGTGGGCATCCCCTCCGGCGGCCGGCGCAGTGGGCTGCTGAACATGGCCGAACGGGCGGAGAACCTCGGCGGACGGCTCGACGTGACCAGCCCCGAGGAAGGCGGCACCGCACTCGACTGGCACGTCCCGCTGCCCGCCGATTAGGCCGCGACCGTCCTCGGTTCCCTCGCGGCGGAGCGCGCAGGGCCGACGGGGCCTGGGATCGGGACCACTCGGCCCATGCCGCGAGCGGATCCGCCGCCGCAGTCTGAAGGTGTCCGCGACGGCACCCACGCCTCTGGAGGACGCGCCATGAACGGCACTCCGGCCCTCGTGACCGACGTGATGACGCACCGGGTCGTCGCCCTGCGTGCGGGGGCGACCTTCAAGGACATCGTGAAGGTCATGCGGGAGTGGCAGGTCAGCGCACTGCCGGTGCTGGACGACGCCGGTCGTGTCGTCGGCGTCGTCTCCGAGGGCGATCTGCTGGCCAAGGAGGAGTACCGGGGCGGTGACATCGGCCGGTACGGGGAGGTTCGGTACCCCGCCGAGGTCCGTAAGGCGGACGCCGTGACCGCGGGCGAGCTGATGACCGCCCCGGCCGTCACCGTGGCGGCCGACGCGACACTCGCCCACGCCGCGCGCCTCATGGCGCGCACCAGGGTCAAGCGGCTGCCGGTCGTCGGCCCCGACGGCACTCTGCGTGGCATCGTCAGCCGCTCCGACCTGCTGAAGGTGTTTCTGCGGGACGACGAGGAGATCGCCGAGGAGGTCGGGCGCGAGGTCGTCGTACGCCTCTTCGGCCCGCGCGCCGCCACCGTCCGGGTGGAGGTGCGTGACGGTGTCGTCACGCTGGCCGGGCGGGTCCGTGAAACAGCCCTGGTGCCGGTCGCGGCGCGGCTCGCACGGGCGGTGGCGGGCGTGGTGGACGTGCACTGCGCACTGGCCGGACCGCCGCGCCGTCCGAACCTCGACCCCGACCTCCCCGAGACCGACAGGGTGCGCACGCCCTGACGGACCGGCCGCGCCACGCGGACGGCTGCATCTCTCAGTCGGCGCCGGCCGCGGTGAGCCTGCAGTCCACGCCCACGACTCCCTCCACGCCGCGCGCCAGACGTGCGGCGAGCGGAATCCGCGCGCCGTCCTGCACCCGTCCGGTCAGGGTCACGACGCCTTCGGTGACCATGACGTGGACCGGCTCGACCGGGGCGGGGAAGAGCGGGTCGACGACATCGCGCCGGATCTCGTCGGCCAGGTCGTTGTCCGGCCGCAGGAACACCTTCAGCAGGTCCCCTCGGCTGACCACGCCTTCCAGCACGCCCTCCGCGTTCACGACGGGCAGCCGCTTGACGTGCCGCAGCGCCATGATGCGTGCGGCCTCGGCCAGCGTGGCGTCGGCGTGCACGGTGACGGCCGGGGTGCTCATCACCTCGTCCGCGCACACTGCCCCCGCCTTGGCGAGGTCCGACAGCCGGCGCAGCTGTGTGAACCGGTCCGGATCGCTGTTCCGGAACTCCTCCTTGAGCAGCAGATCCGCCTCGGACACCACGCCGACCACCCGCCCGTCGCCCTCCAGCACCGGCAGGGCACTGACCTGCCACTGCTCCATGCGCTCGACGATCTCCTTGAACGGAGCCCTGCGGCCCACGGCGACGACGGCTCGCGTCATCACGTCGCTCACCCGGTGCGGGCTGCTGTCCATGGCGCTCTCCTCACAGGACCGGGGTCACGTCGGATCACCGCTGCCATAAGGGGCGTAGAGGTCGAGCAGCCGCACCCGGGAGGCATGCAGCCGTTGGGCGACCACCCGCCCCACCCAGACGGCGACCGCCCGGCCGAACTCGGGCTCCGCGGCGCAGGCCGCCCGCACGGTTCCGGCGTCGAACTCCCAGGCGCGCACCGGGCTCAGGGCCTCTGCGCCCAGGTGCCACAGGTACGGCGGGAAGTGCCAGGACCAGCCGACCAGTTCGCCCGGTCCGAGGGTCTCGATGAGGGCGGGCCGGCGGCCCGGTACATGCAGGTCGAGGGCGACGGTGCCGGTGCGCACGATCCAGAACCGGTCGGCGCGCCGGCCCTCCTCGAACAGGCGGGACCCGGCCTCGAAGGAGACCTCGTGCGGCAGGCGCATCAGCCGTTCGCGGTAGACGGGTTCCAGAGCCGCGCTCATGGTGGTGGTCATCGCACCGGCTCCCTTCGTGGCCTCTGCTCCCAGCGTGGTCGCGTCCGGCCGAGGCCGCCACGGGCCACTCGGGCCGGGCCTGGGGCCCTTCGGCCCCGAGCCGGACGTCTGCGCCGCGCGGGTGCGCGCTGGATCAGTCGCCGGACTTCGACCCCGCCGCCGTCTTCGAGTAGGCGTCGTGCCAGGCGGCCTTCGCTCCGGAGTCGCCGATCCGGTAGACGTCCACGACCGCTCCCACCGCGACGGCCAGCGAGAGCACGCCGACGACGATCCGTACCGGCAGGGCGGACCAGCGCGTGCCGCTGCCCCGTCCGGGCTCCGCGGAAGCACGCCGCCCCGCCCACCACACGGCCGCCGCCAGCACGAACAGGCCCAGGGCCCACGGCAGCAGTCCGTCGCCCAGCTCGGTGTGCCGGCGTACCAGGGCGTCGTCGTCCACGTGCCGTTCCAGCCACTCGCCGGCCTGCGTGGTCAACGGCACGCTGACCAGGGCCACGAAGGCGAGCACCGGGAGCAGGACGCCCAGCCGCCGGGCGGCGCGCGGCCAGAGCGCGGCCGTGACGAGGGCCAGCGCGGTGAGGGGTATCAGCACGACGACCACGTGCACGAAGAGGACATGGGCGGGCAGACCGTTTATCAGAGTCATCGAGGGGCTCCTGAGGGGGGTACGGGCGCGCGCCAGGCTGCCACAGCCACCTCTCAGCCAGCTCTCAGTCACCTGAGCCACTGAGTCGCTCGAGTCACCTGTGGAGGCGGTGCGCGTGCAGTGCCGCCGCGTACACGTCTGCCGTCGTCGCCGCGGCCGTGTCCCAGCCGAAGCGACGGGCATGCCGGGCCGCGCCCGCGCCCATCCGGGCGGAGAGGTGACCGGGGCGGTGGTCGGCCCAGGCCTGCGTCACGCCGTGGGTGAAGGCGCAGAGCTGGGCGGGAAGGTCCTCCTTGGCCAGACCTTCGTAGGGTCCGGCGGTCACGTGCCGTACGAGGACTCCGGGTGCCAGTTCGACGCTGGGCGGGAGTGCGGCGGAGGTGGCCCGCGTGAAGATCTCCACCTCGATGCCGACGGCGGCGAGGCGCTTGGCGAGCTCGACGATGTAGACGTTCATTCCGCCGGCGTCGCCGGTGCCCGGCTGGTGCAGCGGTGAAGTGTGCACGCTGAGCATCGCGATGCGCCGGGGTCGGCTGTGCGCGCCGGACCACCGCGGCCTCGGCGGGCGCCTGCGCGGCACGCTGCCTCGCTCGGTGACCACCTCAGCACTCGATGACGTTGACGGCGAGTCCGCCGCGGGCGGTCTCCTTGTACTTGACCTTCATGTCGGCGCCGGTCTCCTTCATGGTCTTGATGACCTTGTCGAGGGAGACGTGGTGGCGGCCGTCGCCACGCAGGGCCATCCGGGCGGCGGTCACGGCCTTGACCGCGGCCATGCCGTTGCGCTCGATGCACGGGATCTGCACCAGGCCGCCGACCGGGTCGCAGGTCAGGCCGAGGTTGTGCTCCATGCCGATCTCGGCGGCGTTCTCCACTTGTTCCGGGCTGCCGCCGAGCACCTCGGCGAGGCCGCCCGCCGCCATCGAGCAGGCGGAGCCGACCTCGCCCTGGCAGCCGACCTCGGCGCCGGAGATAGAGGCGTTCTCCTTGAAGAGCATGCCGATCGCGCCCGCGGCGAGGAGGAAGCGGACGATGCCGTCCTCGTCGGCGCCGGGGACGAAGTTGATGTAGTAGTGCAGGACCGCCGGGATGATGCCGGCCGCACCGTTCGTCGGGGCGGTCACCACCCGGCCGCCGGCGGCGTTCTCCTCGTTCACCGCCATCGCGTAGAGCGTCACCCACTCCATCGCCCGGCTCGCCGGGTCTCCCTCGCTGCGCAGCGCCCGGGCCGCGGCCGCGGCCCGCCGGCGGACCTTCAGACCGCCGGGGAGGATGCCCTCGCGGGACAGGCCGCGGGAGACGCAGCCGGCCATGACCCGCCAGATCTCCAGCAGTCCCGCGCGGATCTCGTCCTCGGTGCGCCAGGCCTTCTCGTTCTCCAGCATCAGCGCGGAGATGGACAGGCCGGTCTCGCGGGCGAGTCGCAGCAGTTCGTCGCCGGTGCGGAACGGGTGGGCCAAGTCGGTGTCGTCGGGCTTGATCCGGTCGGCCCCTACGGCGTCCTCGTCGACCACGAAGCCGCCGCCGACCGAGTAGTACGTCTTCTCCAGCAGCGGGAGACCGTCGGCGTCGTACGCGAAGAGGGTCATTCCGTTGGCGTGGTACGGCAGCGCGCGCCGGCGGTGCAGGATCAGCTGGGTCGAGGCGTCGAAGTCGATCTCGTGGGCGGTGCCGATCTCGGCACCGAGGAGGCGGATGCGCCCGGTGCCGCGGGTCCGCTCCACGTCCAGCTCGGCCTGGATGACGTCGACCGTCTGCGGTTCGTTGCCCTCCAGGCCGAGCAGGACGGCCTTGGGGGTGCCGTGGCCGTGGCCGGTGGCACCGAGGGAGCCGAACAGCTCCGCTCGTACCGCGGCGGTCTGGGCCAGTACGCCGTCCTTCTTCAGCCGGGCGGCGAACATCGCGGCGGCGCGCATCGGGCCGACGGTGTGCGAGCTGGACGGGCCGATGCCGATGGAGAACAGGTCGAAGACGCTGATTGCCACGCCATACTCCGTGGGATGGGCGGAGCGTGCCGGGCATGTGCTGGCACGCTCCTGGGGCGGGGTCATGGGTTGGGAAGTCGGCCCACGGAACTCATGAGGTGGCGGGCACGGCGGCGGGGGCGAGGGTGCGGCGGAGCCGGTTGAACAGTTTCGGCTGGTTCAGGGAGAGCACCGCGACCGGCGTGTCCTCGCGCCGGTAGACGGCGGTGAAGGAACGGCTGTCCAGGTCGCCGTCGACGACCTGGGGCTCTGCGCCGGGAGCGACGTGTCCGGCGAGCTGGATGCGCACCTGGTACTGGTCGGACCAGAAGTACGGCGCGGTGACCGGGGCGGGGGCCGACACGCCGGAGAGCAGCGTGCGGGCGGCGGTCGTGGCCTGCTCCGTGGCGTTGCTCCAGTGCTCGATGCGGGCGTGCCGCCCGGTGAACGGGTTGGGGCAGCGGGCGACGTCTCCGACGGCGACCACGCCCGGGACGCCGGTGGCGCAGCCGGCGTCGCACACCACGCCGTCGTCGACCTGGACGCCGGAACCGGCGAGCCAGTCGGTGGCGGGCCGTACGCCCACCCCGACCACGACGACGTCGGCGGGCAGCACGCGCCCGTCCGTCAGCCGGACGCCGGTCACCCGGCCGTTGCCGGTGAGTCCCGCCACACCGGTTCCGCACAGCAGACCGACCCCGTGGTCGCTGTGGAGCGAGGAGCACACGAGCCCCATCTCGCGGCCCAGTTGGCGTTCCAGCGGCACGTTCAGCGCCTCGACGACGGTGACGTGGAGCCCGAGCCGGTGGGCGGTGGAGGCCACCTCGGCGCCGATGAAGCCGGCGCCGATGACGACGACGCGGGGCAGACCGTTCAGCAGCTCGGTGCGCAGGGCCTGGGCGTCGTCCAGGGTGCGCAGCGTGTGGACGCCGGCCAGTCCCTCCGTGCCCGGGAGCGTCCGGGGAGCGGCGCCGGTGGCGATGACGACGCCTTCGGTGCGCACATGCCGCCCTCCGGCCAGAATGACGGTCCGGGCGGCGGGGTCGAGTCGCACGGCGCGCTCGCCGAGCAGCCACTGCACGTCGAGGTCCTCGTATTCGTCCGCGTCGCCGAGCGCGAGCGCGTCGGCGTCGAGATCGCCCTTGAGGAAGTCCTTTGACAGCGGCGGGCGGTCGTAGGGGGCGTGCCGCTCCTCCCCGACGACGACGATCTCGCCGTCGTAGCCCTGTGCGCGCAGCGCGCGGACCGTGCTCAGGCCTGCCAGCGACGCGCCGACGACGGTGATGCTCCTCATGCGGGCTCCCCGAGGAAAGTGTCAAGCGTCTCGAATGACACAACAACAATCGCTATACGCAACATGCTTTCTGCGCCTTCGGGCCACTGTCAAGGGGACGGGATGCACCAGTGGCCCATGGTGAAGAAAATTGCGCAATGCGCAACAGCGTTGCATGCCACAACGGGCGAGGGCCCGATGGACGGGCGGAACCCGGGTGGGCGGGGTCAGCGGGCGGGCCGGGCGAGCCTGTCCTGCAGCCAGGCGTGGAAGGCGCCGATGTGGTGCTCGCTGGGCACCAGGACGCCGCCCTTGGCATAGGCCCGCGAGCTCATGCCCGGCTGCGTTCGCTCACACGCGTCGAAGTCCTGCTGGTTGACGCGGTGGAACAGCTCCACCGAGCGGTCCACGTCCGTGCCGCGCCCTTGAGGAAGCGGCCGGGCAGGGTGGGGAGCCGCGGACGCAGGTACGCGGCCATGGCCGCGATCTCCTCCGCATGGATCTCCCGGTCGAGAGTGTCGGGGTCGCCTTCCACAGCGCCTTCTCGGCCGGGTGCAGCAGGACGGGGCCCCGGTCCGGGCGGCTGGCTCCGGAACGACGTTCACGTGGTCGTTGTGGGCACGGTGCAGACGACGGCGACCAGGCGCCGCCCTGCTCCCGCGTTCACCATTCTTGTTGCGTAATGTGCGATACGCTTCACCATGAGCAACAGTCACACTGTCATGCCTCTGGGTGACCAGTGTCAAGGGGTCGGCCCGGCCGACTTCGTCCGTGCGGGAGAGCGCGCGGCCGGCGCGGGGAACGCGTACAGCCGGCCGCCCCGAGGGGACGGCCGGCTGCAGGTCGGGCGGTTCGGCGCGCCTACGCCGTCAGGATCGCTCCAGGTCGCGGTCCCGGTCGGCCGTCGCAGGCCGGGCGCTGCCGGGCACGGCGCCGGTCGCTGCGCCTACAGCGGGGAGGAGCTCGAAAGGGGGCTGAACGCGGTGGCAGCGCCCGTCGTCGCGCTCGACGGGCAGCTGGTGGCCGTGCTCAGCGCGTCGAGGCCGCCCTTCCGGCTGAACGTGCGGCGACTGCGGGAGGTCGTCGCTCTGGTGCGGACCGCGGCCCAGGGCATCTCCGGCCGGCTCGGCCACCTCGACCGCCCCTGAGGCCGATTGTTGCGCATGGCGCATCTTCATGCACCTTTGAGAACACGCCTCTTGACCGGTCGCCTTCCACATCGGACGATGTTGCGCATCACTCTCATCGTTGCGTAATGCGCACTACGGAGGATGCCATGTCCCCTCGCCCGCAGCCCGGCCGCGAGTTCGTCCTCACCCTCTCGTGCCCCGACCGGGCCGGCCTCGTCCACGCGGTGACCAGCTTTCTCGTGAGCCACTCAGGCAACATCCTGGAAAGCCAGCAGTTCGACGACCGCCTGCAGGACCGCTTCTTCATGCGGATGCACTTCGAGGTCTCGCATCCGGCCACGTCCCTGGAGCAACTGCGCACCGACTTCGGCCCGGTCGCCGAGGCGTACCGGATCACCTGGCAACTGCACGACGCCTCGACGCCGACCCGCACGCTGATCATGGTGTCGAAGTTCGGCCACTGCCTGAACGACCTGCTCTTCCGCCAGTCCACGGGCTCGCTCAACATCGAGATCCCGGCGATCGTCTCCAACCACCGCGACTTCGAGCCGCTGGCCCACAACTACGGCATCCCCTTCCACCACATCCCGGTGACCCGGGAGACCAAGGCCGAGGCCGAGGCCCGGCTGCTGGAGCTCGTCGGCGAACTCGGCATCGACCTGGTGGTGCTCGCCCGCTACATGCAGATCCTCTCCGACGACCTGTGCAAGCGGCTCGACGGCCGGGCCATCAACATCCACCACTCCTTCCTGCCGAGCTTCAAGGGCGCCCGGCCGTACGTGCAGGCGCACCAGCGCGGGGTCAAGCTCGTCGGAGCCACCGCGCACTACGTCACCCCCGACCTCGACGAGGGCCCGATCATCGAGCAGGACGTCGTCCGGGTGAACCACTCCCACACCCCGGACGAGCTGGTCACCATGGGCCGCGATGTCGAGGCCCGGGTCCTGTCGCGCGCCGTGCAGTGGCACAGCGAGAGCCGGGTGCTGACCAACGGCAACTGCACGGTCGTCTTCCGCTGACACCGCCGGTCGCACGACCCGCCGGACCCACCGACGACGACGGCTCCCCGGCCCGGGGAGCCGTCGTATACCCTCCCTCTGCGAACCGCGGGACCCGGCGGCCGGCAATGCGTATAGTTGCGCTATGAGCAACTACACCGCAGATGGCGAAACGTCAGCTCCGGCGGTGAGCGGGGTGCAGTCCGTCGACCGCGCCGTCAGCGTCCTGGAGATCCTCGCCCAGCGCGGGGAGGCGGGGGTCAGCGAGGTCGCCGCCGAGATCGACGTCCACAAGTCGACCGCGTTCCGCCTGCTCGGGGCGCTGGAGGCGCGCGGTCTCGTGGAGCAGGCGGGCGAGCGCGGCAAGTACCGGCTCGGCTTCGGGATCGTGCGCCTGGCCGGCGCGGTCACGGGACGCCTCGACATCACCCAGCAGGGCCGGGAGGTGTGCGAGCGGCTCAGCGAGGAGATCGGCGAGACCGTCAACATCGCCGTCCTGCAGGAGCACTACGCCGTCAACCTGTACCAGGTGCGCGGCCCGGGCGCCGTCGGCACCCACAACTGGGTCGGGCAGCTCACCCCGGTGCACGCCACGTCCAGCGGCAAGATCCTGCTCGCACACCTGTCGGCGAACCAGCGTGCCGAGGTACTCGCCGCCTCAGGGCTGCAGAAGCTCACCCCCCACACCCTGACCGCCAGGACGAAGCTGGAGAAGAACCTCACCGAGGCCCGGGAACGCGGGTACGCGGTGACGCTGGAGGAGCTGGAGGTCGGGCTGCACGCCATGGCGGCCCCGATCCGTTCCCACCACGGCGAGGTCGTCGCCGCCCTCAGCGCCTCCGGTCCCGCGTACCGCTTCACCGAGGAACGCATGCACCAGCTGGCACCGCTGCTGCTCAAGGGCGCGGAGGAGATCAGCCACCGGATGGGGTACGTGGGCTGAGTCGCAACGTCGACGCGCCGAGGAACCGCCCTCACGCGCCCAGGCGTTGCAAGGGCGGCGGCGCAGCGGCCGGCGCCTCGGCGCCCCAGCGGGCCGTCACCCGCACCGCGTCGAGGGTGGCGCCCACGTCGTGCACACGCAGGCACCAGACGCCCTGCGCGGCGGCGAGCACGGACACCGCGGTGGTCGCGGCGTCCCGCAACGGCGCCGGGCGCGGCCGTCCCGTCGCCGGATCGGCCAGCACCTGCCCCAGGAACGACTTGCGGGAGGCGCCCACGAGCACGGGACGGCCCAGCGCGCGGACCTCCCCCAGCCGGGCCAGTAGCGCCCAGTTGTGCCCGGGCTCCTTGGCAAAGCCCAGCCCCGGATCGACGATCAGGCGGCCGGGCGGGACTCCCGCCTCCAGCGCGGCGTCGATCCTCAGGCGCAGCTCGTCGACCACGTCGGTGACGACGTCGTCGTAGCGTGCGTTCGCCTGCATGCCGGCGGAGTGGCCGCGCCAGTGCATCAGCACGTACGGCGTGTTCGCCCGGGCCATCAGCGGCAGCATCGCCGGGTCGGCGAGTCCGCCCGAGACGTCGTTGACCATCCGCGCACCGGCGTCGAGGGCGTGTGCGGCGACCTCGGCCCGCATGGTGTCGACGCTGACGACCGCGCCCGTGGCCGCGAGTTCCCGGACGACGGGCAGGACGCGCCGCAGCTCCTCCTCGACCGGTGGGCGAGCCGCGCCGGGGCGGGTCGACTCGCCGCCCACGTCCACGATGTCGGCTCCCTGGTCCAGCAGGGCGAGTCCGTGCGCGACGGCAGCCTCCGGGGCGAACGAGCGCCCGCCGTCCGAGAACGAGTCCGGCGTGACGTTCACGACGCCCATGACCAGCGTACGGCCGGGCCGTGGCAACCCGTACGGATGGACGTCCGGGCTGCCAGGACGGGTTGAGATGGCACAGGCCCCGGCGGCGGTCACGGGGACCCCCTCCTGCGCGCCGCCGCCCCGGCGAGCGCGGCGCCGTGGACCGCCACGTTGCTCACGCACCGCCTCCGCTGAGCGCGACGCCTCCGAGCCGGGCGGCGACGCAGGACGGCGGAAGGTTCGGCGGGGCGTCGGAGAGCTTGACGTAGATCATGCCGTCCTCGACGAGGACCTGGTGGGTGCGCACGGGGAGCCGGGCCGGCGGAGCGTCCACGCCGCCGGTGCGCAGGTCGAACTTCGAAGCGTGCAGCGGACATTCGACCTCGCACCCCTCCAGCCAGCCGTCTGCCAGCGAGGCGTCCTGGTGGGTGCAGGTGTCGTCGATCGCGTAGACCTCGCCGTCCTCGGTGTGGAACACGGCGACGGGCGGGTCGTTCTCGAGCCGGAACGCCTCGCCTCGGGGCAGATCGGCGATGGGGCACACGGGAATCATCGGGACCACCTCGGTGCGTATTACAAAACTTAATGCGCTTAGCGCAACGTCAGTCTGAGGTCGGCCCCCATCGTTGTCAAGAAGTCGCCCGGGCTTTCACGGGAGTTCGCCGTCAGGTCGCGACTGGAAAGGCGGTGCCGGGCCGACCGTCCGCGTCGGCCCGGCACCGCCGGGTCATCTCTGCCGCCCTGCCGGGCCGCTCACCGGTATTCGACGGCCGCGTCCAGCAGCCAGTCCGCCAGGTAGCCGGCGAACGAGGAGCGCACCAGCACCCAGAAGCCGGCCCGGGATTCGTCGCGGGCCACCAGGACGACCTGGGTGCGGGCCAGGGTCGTCTGGGCGCAGCGGCCGGGGCCGAAGGCGCGCGGGTGCAGGTCCAGCGAGCAGCCGTGGGCCAGCAGGTCGCGCGCGCGGGGTCCGCCGACCAGCAGGGTGGTGCGCTGGGCGGAGACGTCGGTGACGGAGACCGGTTCGTCTCCCGCCGCCGCGCGGATCCGGCTCTCCAGATGCCGCTCGGTTCCGCGCAGGCCCACCACGAGCCATTCGTCGGGGCCGAGCCACACCACGGTCACGTCCCCCGCGTGCACGACGGTGTTGGGTTCCAGGGGCAGTTGGAGTCCCAGGGCGAGTCCGACGGCGTCCGCGGCCGGGCCCTTGGCGTCGAGGCGGACGTTCACCTGGGCCAGGAAGGGGAGTTCGGCCAGCCGGATCGCGCCCCGGGAGGCGCGGGTCGCGGCGGCCAGGCGGTGGGCGGCGTCGGCCAGGGGGCTGCGCTGCCGTGCGGTCAGGGCGGTGTCAGCCATCGCGGCGGGCTCCCTCGGGGTCGTAGAGGACGGGGCTTGCGACGGTCACCGGGACCAGCCGGTCGCCGACGGGTGCGTAGAGACGTTCACCGATCCGGTCCCGGCCGCCCTTGATCAGAGCGAGCGCGAAGGTCCGGCCGAGCGCCGCGCTGCGGTAGCTGGAGGTGACATGGCCGAGCATCGGCACGGGCGGCGCGGGCAGTTCGCCGTCGGCGACCAGGTGCGTGCCCTCCGGCAGGAAGGCGGCCGGGTCCTCGGTGAGGAGCCCGACGAGGTGCTTGCGGTCGGGGCGGACGGTGTCCGCACGGGCGTAGGAGCGCTTGCCGATGAAGTCGGGCTTCTTCTTGGAGACCGCCCAGCCCATGCCGAGGTCCTGCGGGGTGACCGTGCCGTCGGTGTCCTGGCCGACGATCGGGTAGCCCTTCTCGGCACGCAGCACGTGCATGGTCTCGGTGCCGTACGGGGTGATGCCGTACGGGGCGCCGGCCTCGTAGAGCGCCTCCCACAGGGCGAGGGCGTCCCACGGCGAGACGTTGATCTCGTAGGCGAGTTCACCGGAGAAGCTGATCCGGCACACGCGCGCCTGGATGCCGGAGACGGTCGTCTCCCGCCACGTCATGAACGGGAAGTCGTCGTTGCCGACGGCGAGTCGGGGCGCGAGCGAGCCGAGGACCTCGCGGGACTTCGGACCGACCAGGGCCACCGTGGCCCACTGCTCGGTGACCGAGGTGCAGTGGACCCGCAGTTCGGGCCACTCGGTCTGCAGCCACTCCTCCATCCAGTCCAGGACGGCCGCCGCGTTGCCGGTCGTGGTGGTGACCAGGAAGCGGTCCTGGGCGAGCCGGATGACCGTGCCGTCGTCGAAGACCATCCCGTCCAGGCGGCACATCACGCCGTAGCGGATCATCCCGACCTTCAGGGTGCTCATCATGTTGGTGTAGAGCCGGTCGAGGAACAGCGCCGCGTCCGGGCCCTGCACATCGATCTTGCCTAGGGTGGAGGCGTCCATGAAGGCCACGCCGTCGCGGGCGGCACGGCACTCGCGCAGCACGGCGGTCTCCATGTCCTCGCCGTCCTGCGGGTAGTACCAGGGCCGCTTCCACTGGCCGACGTTCTCGAACAGCGCCCCGTGCGCCACATGCCACGTGTGCAGGGCCGTCGTGCGGACCGGGTCGCTGAGCGCGCCGCGGTCGCGCCCGGCGAGGGCGGCGAAGGAGACGGGGGTGTACGGGGGCCGGAAGGTGGGCAGGCCGAGCGCGGAGATGTCCACGCCGAGGAGTTCGGCCACGACCCCGCTGGCCAGGACGCCGGCCGTCCTGCCCTGGTCGCCCCCGGTGCCGGCGGTGGTGTAGCGCTTGGTGTGCTCCACCGAGCGCAGCCCCGCCCCCGTCGCCCGCGCCAGGTCGTCGACCGTGACGTCACGCTGGAGGTCGACGAACCGGGGGGCGCCGGTGCCGGTGGGGATGGTGAAGACCTGCATGGGCGGGGTGTACGGCTGTGCGGCCACGGCCGGGAGAGCGGGCGCCTCGGCGGTGTAGCCCTCCGCCTCGACCGCGCGGGCGCCGGCCGCCGCGCCCTGCGCGAGGACCGTGGCGAGATCGAAGGCGCCGTTCGCGCTGCCCACGACCTCCACCGCCTGGCGGCCGGTGTCGGGGACGAACGCGCCGAGTGCGTCGTCGTGGCGGAGCCTGCCGCCCGCCTGGCTGAACAGGTGCGCGACCGGGTTCCAGCCGCCGGAGACCAGGAGCAGGTCGACGGCGAACTCCCGCTGTCCGGCGGACTCCCCGTACGGGGCGACCGTCACTGCGGTGAGCCGGGCCCCGCCCTCGGTGCCGGTGACCGCGTATCCGGCGAGCACCTCGATCCCGGCGGACCGGGCGCGCTCGGCCCACTCCTGCGGCTCGGGCCGGGTGTCGACGATCGCCGCGATGTCCACGCCCGCGGCCGCCAGGTCGAGTGCGGCGGCGTAGGCGCTGTCGTTGGTGGTGAACACGGCCGCGTGCCGGCCGGGCAGCACGGCGTACCGGTGGAGGTACGTCCGCGCCGAGGCCGCCAGCATCACGCCGGGGCGGTCGTTGTCGCCGAACGCCAGCGAACGCTCGTGGGCGCCGGTGGCGAGTACGACGTGCCGGGCGCGGATCCGCCAGACCCGCTCGCGGGAGACGTTCGCCGGGGCCTCGGCGCCGAGGTGGTTGGTGCGGCGCTCGACGGCGAGGAGGTGGTTGTCGTCGTAGTGGCCGAAGACGGTGGTGCGGCGCAGGACGCGCACCTCGGGGGCCGCTTCGAGGCGCGCGCGTGTCGCTTCGACCCAGTCGAGGTGCCGGCCGGTGCCGAGCAGGCTGCCGCCGAGTTCGGGCTGGTCGTCGGCGAGGATGACGCGGGCGCCGGTGCTCGCCGCCGCCGCTGCCGCCGCGAGCCCGGCCGGGCCCGCGCCGACGACCAGCAGGTCGCAGTGGGCGTGTACGGCGTCGTAGCGGGCGGGGTCCGGTTCGGTGGCGAGGCGGCCCTGGCCGGGAAGGCTGCTCGCGACCAGGCCGTCGTAGAGTTCGACCGTGGTCGCGGGGAGCATCGGCTCCGGGAAGGGGGCCTCGATCTGGACGACCGCGTTGGGTTCCTCCACGCCGGCCGAGAAGATGCCTCGGGGGCGGCCCAGTTTGATGCTGGTGGCGGCCTGGATGACGCCGTTGGCGAGGAGGGCGGAGGCGAGGGTGTCGCCCCGGTAGCCCTCGTATTCGGTGCCGTCGAAGGTGAAGGTGAGGGGGGTGCCGCGGTCGATTCGGCCGCCGGTGGGGGTGCGGAAGGGATGGTCGCCCCCGCCGCCGCTACCCGTCCCATCCTCCAGGGCCTCTGCCCCTTCGACCCCGCCAGGAGGCTCCACCCCCTGGGCCCCCGTCGGCCCTGAACGGGCCTCGTCCTCAAACGCCGGACAGGCTGGTTGCTCCGGACGGGGCTCCAGCGTCTCCGGGGGCGTCTCCCCCACCCGGTACACCGCCAGGATCTCGTTCGTCGCCGTGTTCCGCACCGCGTTGAACCACTTGCGGCAGCCCGCCGCATGGCTCCACCGCTCGGCGAAGGGGCCCTTGGGATTGTCGCGGAAGAACAGGTACCGCGCCCACTCCTCGTCGGTGAGGGCGGCGGGGTCCTCGGGGTAGGGGACGTGGGCCTGGCCGCCGTAGTGGAACTCGGCCTCGTCGCGGGGCCCGCACCACGGGCAGGTGATGAGCAGCATGGTTCGGCTCCCTAGTGGGCCACCGCGGCCGCGCCGTGCTCGTCGACGAGCGCGCCGGTGGTGAAACGGTCGAGCGAGAAGGGGGCGTTCAGGGCGTGGGGAGTGTCGTGGGCGATGGTGTGGGCGTAGACCCAGCCGACACCCGGGGTGGCCTTGAAACCCCCCGTCCCCCAGCCGCAGTTGAGGTAGAGGTTGTCGACCGGGCTGAGGCCGACGATGGGCGAGGCATCCGGGCTGACGTCGACGATGCCGCCCCAGGTGCGCAGCACATGGGCCCGGGCGAAGACCGGGAAGAGTTCCAGGGCCGCCGACATCTGCTCCTCGATGATGTGGAACGCGCCGCGCTGGGTGTAGGAGTTGTAGGCGTCGATGCCCGCGCCCATCACCAGTTCGCCCTTGTGCGCCTGGCTGACGTACACATGGACCGCATTGGACATGACGACCGTCGGGTGCACCGGCTCCAGGAGTTCCGACACCAGCGCCTGCAACGGGTGGCTCTGGAGGGGCAGTTCGATGCCGGCCATGGCGGCGAGGACCGAGGTGTGGCCGGCCGAGCACAGGGCCACCTTGCCCGCGGCGATCGGCCCGAGCGTGGTCTGTACGCCGACCACCCGGCCGCCCACCACGTCCAGTCCGGTGACCTCGCAGTTCTGGATGATGTCGATGCCGGCGGCGTCCGCGGAGCGGGCGAAGCCCCAGGCCACGTAGTCGTGCTTGGCGATGCCGGCGCGCGGCTGGTAGGTGCCGCCGAGGACCGGGTAGCGCACGTCGGGTGAGGTGTTGACGATCGGGCAGACCTCTTTGACCTGCTCGGCGTCGAGCCATTCGGCGTCGACGCCGTTGAGCCGGTTGGCCTCGACCCGCCGGACGCTGTCGCGCACGTCCTGCAGGCTGTGGGCGAGGTTCAGCACGCCGCGCTGGGAGAAGAGGATCGGGTAGTCCAGCTCCTCCTCCAGGCCCTCCCAGAGCTTGAGGGCGTGCTCGTAGATGCCGGCGCTCTCGTCCCAGAGGTAGTTGGAGCGGATGATCGTGGTGTTGCGGGCCATGTTGCCGCCCGCGAGCCAGCCCTTCTCCAGGACCGCGACATCGGTGATGCCGTGGTTCTTCGCCAGGTAGTGGGCGGTGGCCAGGCCGTGGCCGCCGCCGCCCACGATCACCACGTCGTACGACCGCTTGGGCTCGGGGGTGCGCCAGAGCCAGTCCGGGTGGTCGGGCAGGTCGGCGCCGGGGGTGCGGGGGCTCATCGGGCGTCTCCGTCGTGCGAGAGGTGCGGATAGAGCGGGTGCCGGGCGGCCAGCGCCTCGGTGCGGGCACGCAGGGTGGCCACGTCCGGCCCGGGCTGGAGGGCCAGCGCGATCACGTCGGCGACCTCGGCGAAGTCCTCCTCGGTGAAGCCCCGGGTGGCAAGGGCCGGGGTGCCGATGCGCAGGCCGGAGGTGACCATGGGCGGGCGCGGGTCGAAGGGGACGGCGTTGCGGTTGACGGTGATGCCGATCTCGTGCAGCAGGTCCTCTGCGCGCTTTCCGTCGAGTTCGGAGTCCCGCAGGTCGACGAGGACCAGGTGGACGTCCGTGCCGCCCGTCAGCACCTTCACTCCGGCCGCGGCCGCGTCGGGCCGGGTGAGGCGTTCGGCGAGGATGCGGGCGCCGGCCAGGGTGCGGGCCTGGCGTTCGGCGAACTCGGGCGAGGCGGCGACCTTGAAGGAGACCGCCTTGGCCGCGATGACGTGCTCGAGCGGGCCGCCCTGCATGCCGGGGAAGACGGCCGAGTTGATCTTCTTGGCGACGTCGGCGTCATTGGTGAGGATCACGCCGCCGCGGGGACCGCCGAGGGTCTTGTGCGTGGTGGTGGTGACCACGTGTGCGTGCGGGACGGGGCTGGGGTGCAGTCCGGCGGCGACCAGGCCCGCGAAGTGCGCCATGTCGACCATGAGGAGGGCACCGACCTCGTCGGCGATCCGGCGGAAGGCCGCGAAGTCCAGCTGCCTGGGATACGCCGACCAGCCCGCGATGATCAACTTGGGCCGGTGCTCCTTGGCGAGCCGCTCCACCTCGTCCATGTCGACGAGGTTGTCCGTCTCCGAGACGTGGTACGGCACGACGTTGAGCATCTTGCCGCTGTAGTTGATGCGCATGCCGTGGGTGAGGTGGCCGCCGTGCGCGAGATCCAGGCCGAGGACGGTGTCGCCGGGCTGGAGCAGGGCGAAGAACACGGCGGTGTTCGCCTGGGCGCCCGAGTGCGGCTGGACATTGGCGTAGCCGGCGCCGAACAGGGACTTGACGCGTTCGATCGCCAGCCGCTCGGTGACGTCGACGTGTTCGCAGCCGCCGTAGTAGCGGCGGCCGGGATAGCCCTCGGCGTACTTGTTCGTCGCGACCGAGCCCTGCGCCTCCATCACGGCGGTGGGCGCGAAGTTCTCGGAGGCGATCATCTCCAGGGTGGACTGCTGTCGGTGCAGCTCGGCGCGGAGGGCCTCGTGGACCTCGGGGTCCAGCTCCGCCAAGGGCGTGTTCAGCGCGTTCATACGGTGGTCGCGTTCCTCTCGGCGGCCTCGACGACGTTGGCGAGCAGCATGGCTCGGGTCATGGGTCCCACTCCCCCGGGCATCGGCGCGAGCCATCCGGCGACCTCGGCGGCCTCCGGGTGGACATCGCCGACGAGCCCGTGCTCGGTGCGGGTGATGCCGACGTCCAGGACGGCCGCGCCGGGGCGCAGCATGTCCTTGGTGATTAGTCCGGGCGAGCCGGCCGCCGCGATGACGATGTCCGCCTCGCGTATGTGCCAGGCCAGGCCCCTGGTTCCGGTGTGGCACAGGGTGACGGTGGCGTTCTCGGACCTGCGGGTGAGCAGGAGTCCGATGGGCCGTCCGACCGTGATGCCCCGGCCGACGACGCACACCCGCGCTCCGGCGAGCGGCACGTCGTGGCGGCGGAGCAGTTCGACGATGCCGCGCGGGGTGCACGGCAGGGGCGCCTCGACGCCGAGGGTGAGCCGGCCGAGGTTGACCGGGTGCAGTCCGTCGGCGTCCTTGACGGGGTCCATGCGCTCCAGGACGGCGTTGGCGTCCAGGTGGCGGGGCAGCGGGAGCTGGACGATGTAGCCGGTGCAGGCGGGGTCCGCGTTGAGTTCGTCGATGACGTCCTCGACCTGCCGCTGGGTGGCGTCGGCGGGCAGCTCGCGGCGCAGGGAGGCGATGCCGGCCTGCGCGCAGTCGCGGTGCTTGCCGGAGACGTAGGCGTGGCTGCCCGGGTCGTCGCCGACGAGGACGGTACCGAGGCCGGGCGGGCGGCCGGTCAGGGCCGTCGACTTGGCGACGCGCTCGGCGAGTTCACGCCGGATGGCAGCGGCGGTGGCCTTGCCGTCGAGAAGTTGTGCGGTCACGTGCGGTACTCCCCTCGAACGCTCAGCCGCGAAGGCGGGACATGGCCGGGTCGAACAACGGCTCCTCGGCGACGACCGCCTCGATCCGCTGGTCGAAGTAGCCGATCTGCACGGTCCTGCCGGGCTCGGCCAGTTCCGCCGGGAGCCAGGCGTAGGCGATCCCCTTGCCGATCGTGTAGCCGTACGCGGCACTGGTGACATAGCCGACGGCGCGGTCGCCGTCGTACACCGGCTCCTTGCCCATGACGACCGCCCGCGGGTCGTCGATGGTGAGGCAGCTCAGCCTGCGCCGCACGTCGGTCTTGCGCCGCTCCAGCGCGGCCTTGCCGAGGAAGTCGCCCTTGTCGAGCTTGACGGCGAAGCCGACGCCGGCCTCGTAGGGGTCGTGCTCGTAGGTCATGTCGGTGCCGAAGGAGCGGTAGCCCTTCTCCAGTCGGAGGCTGTTGAAGGCGCCGCGGCCGGCGATGATGCCGCCCAGCGGCTCGGCCGCGGCCCACAGGGTGTCCCACAGCTTCAGGCCCTGGTCGGCGGTGGTGTACAGCTCCCAGCCCAGCTCGCCGACGTACGACAGCCGCATCGCGGTGACCGGGACGCTGCCGATGTAGGCGTGCTTGGCGCGGAAGTACTTCAGGCCGTCGTTGGAGAAGTCCTCGTCGGTGAGCGGCTGGAGGACTTCCCGGGCGAGCGGGCCCCACAGGCCGATGCAGCAGGTGCCGGCGGTGATGTCGCGGACCTGGACGCGGCCGTCGGCGGGCAGGTGGCGGGTGAACCAGTCGAGGTCCAGGTTGCCGTTGGCGCCGACCTGGAAGAGGTCACGGGCGAGGCGGGCGACGGTGATGTCACTGCGGATGCCGCCGTCGTGGTCCAGGAGCAGCGTGTACGTCACCGAGCCGGCGGACTTGGCGACCTTGCCGGTGACCAGGCCCTCCAGGAAGTCGCCGGCTCCGGGGCCGCTGACCTCCAGGCGCTTGAGGGCGGTCATGTCGTAGAGGGCGACCTTCTCGCGGGTGACCTGGGCCTCGGCACCGACGATGGGCGACCAGTAGCGGGCGGCCCAGTCGTTGGGGACGGGGATGTCGCGGCCTTCCACCAGCGCGGCGTTGGCCTCGTACCACTGGGGGCGCTCCCAGCCGTTCGCCTCCAGGAAGAACGCGCCGTGTTCCCGCTGGCGGACGTAGAAGGGGCTGGTGCGGATCGGGCGCGGCTTCCCGGCCGGCTGGAGGGGGTGGAGGATGTCGTAGACCTCGACGAAGTTCTGGCAGTCGCGCGCCAGGACGTACTCCGGGGAGAGCTGGTGCGGCTCGAAGCGGTTGACGTCGCACTCGTGCAGGTCGAAGGACGAGCAGTAGCCGTCGACCAGCCATTCGGCGACGGCCCGGCCGACGCCCGCGGAGTGGGTGACCCAGACGGCCTCGGCGACCCAGAAGCCCTTGACGTCCGCGGACTCGCCCAGCAGCGGGTAGCCGTCGGTGGTGAAGGAGAACAGGCCGTTGATGCCCTCCTCGACCTTCGCCTCCTTGGTCGCCGGGAGGAGGGACTGGGTCTCGGTCCAGGCGGGCTCGAAGTCCTCCTCGGTGAACTTCAGGACCGAGGGCATCTGTTCGGCCTCGTCCACGGAGAGGATGTCGTCGGCGGAGACCGGCATCGGGCGGTGGCCGTAGTAACCGATGCCGAGGCCGTCGAAGCGGTCGCGGTAGTAGAGGTCGGCGTCCTGGTGGCGCAGGATCGGGCGGACCGCCTCCTCGGTCTGGCCGGCCAGGGCGGGGACCGGGCCGGTCCAGGCGAGCTGGTGGCCGAGCGGGGTGAGCGGCAGGTTCATACCGACCATGCGGGCGATCTTCGGGCCCCAGATGCCGGCGCAGCACACGACGATGTCGGCGGGGATCTCGCCCTGGTCGGTCACCACCGCGGTGACGCGGCCCTCGCTCTGCGCCACGTCGAGGACCTCGTGGCGGGCGAGGAAGCGCACGCCGCGCTCGGTGGCCCGGCGGATCTGCGCCTCGACGGCCAGGACGGCCTTGGCGAGGCCGTCGGTGGGGACCAGGAGGCCGCCCAGGATCTTGTCGCGGTCGACCAGCGGGTGCTTCTCCACGCACTCGTCCGGGGTCAGCAGGCGCGCCTCGATGCCCCAGGCGGTGATCCAGCCGTGGCGCCGCCGGAGTTCGGCGAGCCGCTCGGGGCTGGTCGCGACCTCGAGGCCGCCGACCTGGAGGAAGCAGGGCTTGCCGTCCACCTCGAGGGAGCAGAACTTCTCGACCGTGTACCGGGCCAGCTCCGTCATGGTCTTCGAGGCGTTCGTCTGGAAGACCAGGCCCGGGGCGTGCGAGCTGGAGCCCCCGGTGGCCGGGAGGGGGCCCTGGTCGACCACGGTCACCTCGGTCCAGCCGCGCGCGGAGATCTCGTCCGCAAGGGCGGCTCCCACGACGCCCGCTCCGATGATGACCACTCGGGGTCCCGCCATCGCCCAACCTCCGAACTCGATACCGGTTCAGTTGCTTGTTGCGCAACGTGATTCAGGTTGCGCAACTCAATGTGCCTGTCGCCATGGAGGGTGTCAAGGGGTCGGTGACGTCGGAAAACGGCCTGGAACACGGCAATGCCCGGCGGGCGGTGCGCACTGGTGCACACCGCCCGCCGGGCGTCCTCAGCCGGCCTTTGCGACCCCCTGCTACTTCAGCCAGGCGTCGACCTTGTCGCGGTTGGCTTCGACCCACTTCTTGGCCGCCGCGTCGTCCGACATCTTGTCCACGGCGATGTACTTGGCCACGGTGTTCTGGTCGTCGTTCGTCCAGTGGAAGTTGTTCACCAGCTTGTACGCCGGGCTGCCCGACTTGGCGAACTGGGCACTGACGATCTTGTCCAGGTCGTACACGGGATAGTCACAGGCCACCTTCGCCGCGTCGGCGTCGCAGCCCTTCGTGTACGCGGGCAGGTTGACCTTCACCAGCGGCACTTCCGACATGAACCACTGCGGTTCGTAGAAGTAGCCGATCACCCATTGCTTGTTCTTCTCGGCGGTGCGGTAGGCCTGGATGAGCGCGGTCTCGCTGCCCGCGTACACCACCTTGAAGTTCAGCTTCAGGTTCTTGACCAGGGCGGCGTCGTTGGTGACGTACGACGGGTCCCCGTCGAGCAGCTGGCCCTTGCCGCCCGACTCGGAGGTCTTGAAGTTGGCGGCGTACTTGTTCAGGTTCTTCCAGTCGGTGATGTCCGGGTGGGCCTTGGCCAGCCACGGCGGCACGAACCAGCCGATGACGCCCTTGTTGCCGGTCGAACCCGCCTCCACGGCGGTCTTCTGCTCGGTGATGTACTTCTTCTTCAGATCGTCGTGGCCCCAGTTCTCCAGGACGGCGTCGACCTCGCCGGTGCCGAAGCCCTGCCAGGCGATCTCCTCCTTCAGGTCCTTCTTGTTGACCGTACAGCCGAGGTCGTGCTGCGCCACGTACGCGACAACCGCCGCGTCCGCCTCGTAGCCGACCCACGGGTTGACGGCCAGGTTGAAGGCGCCGCACTTGCCGCCCGAGGACTTCGCGCCGGCGGAGGTGCTGTCGCCGACCTTCGCTCCCGAGCAGGCCGTGAGGGTGAGGCCGAGGACGGCCAGGCCGGCCGCTCCGGCTCGCCAGTGTCTTGCCATGGTGTCGTGCTCCTTATGCCCTGGTGCGTCGCGCCGCAGCCTGCGTGATCCGGTCGAACATGACTCCCAGCAGTACGATGGCGAGCCCTGCCGCCAGCCCCTTGCCGTACAGCTGTCCCTGCGAGAATCCGGCCACGACGTCGTAGCCGAGGGCGCCTGCCCCTACCAGGCCGCCCACCACAACCATCGACAGCACATAGATCAGACCCTGGTTGGTCGCCAGGGTCAGGGCACTGCGTGCCATCGGCAGCTGGACCTTGGTGATGATCTGCCAGGTGTTGCACCCGGCGGAGGTGGCCGCCTCCACGGTGGACTCGGACACGTTCCGCACACCGTCCGCGATGATCTTGATCGCGACGGGCGCCGCGTAGACGACGGCCGCGACGATCGCGGTGAACCGGGTGGCGCCGAAGAGGGCCAGGAACGGCACGAGATAGACGAACGGCGGCATGACCTGTGCGGCGTCCAGGCTGGGCCGCACGATCCGGTCCACCAGTTGACTGCGCCCCATCCACACACCGAAGACGACGCCGGACAGCATCACCAGCACCGTGGCCACGGCGGTCGAGGCGAGGGTCGTCATGCTGTCCGACCACAGCCCGGTGCCGACGAGCAGCCCGACGCACACGGCGGCCGTCACCGCGGCGAGCCGGCCGCCGAGCACCGCGCCGAGCGCGACCAGGGTGATGCCGACGAGCCACCAGGGGGAGTCCGTGAGCAGTGTCTGGAACGGGTTCAGCAGACCGTTGGTGATGATGTCCCGGACGCCGTTGGTCAGTCCCGAGAGGTGGTCCTGCAGCCAGGTGGTCGTCGTGTCGGCCGCGCTCGCGATGTGACTGCCGGTGCTGCCGTTGCCGGGGAACTCCGCCGCCCAGACGTACGTGTGCGACAGGTAGACCAGGACGGCGGCCGCGATCCCGCCCGCCACCAGCAGCGGACGGCGCCACTTCCGCAGCCGGTCACCGCTGCGCCGGGCCGTGTCGGCGCGTGCGGCCGCGGCGGTGGTGACCCGGTCCAGCACGATGGCCATCACGACGATGGCGAGGCCCGCGTTGAAGGCCGTGCCGACGTCGAGCGACTGCAGGGCCTGTACGACGGTCTTGCCGAGGCCGGGCGCGTCGATCAGGGCGGCGATGGTCACCATGGCCAGGGCGGCCATGATGGTCTGGTTGACGCCCATGACCACGGTGCGCTTCGACATCGGCAGCAGCACTTTCAGCAGTTGCTGCGACCGTGTGGTGCCGAGCGAGTCCGCGGCCTCGACGGTGGTCTCGGGCACCGAGCGGATGGCGTGTGCGGTGATGCGGATGGCGGGCGGTGCCGCGTAGATCACCGTGGTGATCACGGCGGAGGCCCCGCCGATGAGGAAGATCAGGGTCAGCGGGGCGAGGTAGACGAAGGTCGGCATCGTCTGCATGAAGTCCAGGAAGGGCGTCATGATCCGGTTGAACCGGTCGGAGAGCCCGGCCCACACGCCCAGCGGGATGCCGATGAGCAGCGCCACGAGGACCGCCGACAGGGTCAGCGCCAGCGTGTCCATGCTCTCCTGCCACAGGCCCTGCAGCCCGAAGAAGGTGAAGCCCGCGACCGCCAGCAGGGCGACCCGCCAGTTGCCCACGGCCCAGGAGACATAGCCGGTGAGTCCCACGACGCCGAGCCAGCCGATCTGCGGGACCGGGCGGGTGCCGGTGGGCTGGGAGATCAGCGACTGGACGAAGGTCACCAGGTTGTCGATGGCCAGCCGGATCTCGTTGAAGAAGTACAGGAAGACCGGGTTGGAGTTGCGGTTGGCCCCGATGCTGTCGTTGACGTCGTTCAGCCAGCGGTGCAGGCCGGTGAGATCGGCCGCGGCGAGGGCCAGCGTCTGCCGGCCGCGCAGCACGGCGAAGAGCACCAGCCAGGCCAGCAGGATCGCCGCCACCACCATCGGGCGGCTGACCCTCTCACGCATCGTCGCGACCGGCGCGGTCGCGTCGGCGGCGACGGCCATCACGCACCGCCTTCCTGACCGGCTGCCTGTCCCGCGACGACGGAGAGGATCTCCTCGTCGCCGACGATGCCGAGCAGCTTGCCGTTCTCGACGACCTTGACCGGCTTGTGGGCGGCCAGCACGGTACGGGTGGCCTCGCGCACCACGACGTCCGGTCCCAACTCGGGTCCGTCCAGGGCGTCTTCGCTCTCCACCGGGCGCATGATCCAGCGCAGGGTGAGGACGTCGCCGCGCGGCACGTCCTTCACGAAGTCGCGTACGTAGTCGTCCGCCGGGGCGCCGACCAGTTCGTCGCCGGTGCCGCACTGGACGGTCTTGCCGTCGCGCATGATCAGGATGCGGTCGCCGAGCTTCAGGGCCTCGGAGAGGTCGTGGGTGATGAACACCATGGTCTTGCCGACCTCGTGGTGCAGGCGGATGACCTCGCTCTGCATGTCGCGGCGGATCAGCGGGTCGAGCGCGGAGAACGGCTCGTCGAAGAAGAGGACGTCGGGGTCGCCGGCCAGGGCGCGGGCGAGACCGACGCGCTGCTGCATACCGCCGGAGAGCTGGTCGGGGTAGGAGTTCTCGTATCCGGCCAGGCCCACCAGTTCGACGGTCTCCAGCGCGCGCTTGGTGCGCTGGGCCTTGCTCATGCCGCGTATCTCCAGCCCGAATGCCACGTTGTCGACGACCTTGCGGTGCGGCAGCAGGCCGAAGTGCTGGAAGACCATGGAGAACTTGCTGCGGCGCAGTTCGCGCAGCCGGCGGGCGTCGGCACCGCGGATGTCCTCGCCCTCGAAGACGACTTCCCCGGCGGTGGGTTCGATCAGCCGGGTCAGACATCGCACCAGGGTGGACTTTCCGGAGCCGGACAGGCCCATGACGACGAAGACCTCGCCGGGCGACACCTCGAAGTCGACGTCCCGTACGGCGGCGGTACAGCCGGTGCGGTCCATGAGCTCGCGGCGGGTGAGTCCGCACAACTCCGCGGAGCCCGGCACCTCGTCGGCCTTCGGCCCGAACACCTTCCACAGCCGGCGCACGGAGATGACCGGGGTGCGGTCCTTGGGATGCTGGGACGTGTCGCGCCGCTGCGACACCTCGGTCTGTGCTGGGGTCATGATCGACCTCTTTCGGCGTTCAGCCGCGGAACCAGTGCTGCGGCCGGGGTTGGATGTTCTGCCAGACGTGCTTGGGCTCTCGGTACTCGTCCAGGCCGGTCGGTCCCAGCTCACGGCCCACGCCCGAGTGCCCGAAGCCACCCCATTCCGCCTGCGGCACATAGGGGTGGTAGTCGTTGATCCACACGGTGCCGTGGCGCAGCCTGCGGGCGACCCGCTGGGCCCTGCCCGCGTCCTGCGTCCAGACGGCTCCGGCGAGGCCGTACTCCGTGTCGTTGGCGATGCGGACGGCGTCGTCCTCGTCGTGGAAGCGTTCGACGGTGAGCACGGGTCCGAAGGACTCCTCGTGCACCACGCGCATGTCCTGCCGGCACTCGTCGAGGACGGTGGGCGGGTAGTAGAAGCCGTCCGCGAGCGCGGGGTCGTCGGGGCGCGCGCCTCCGCAGCGCAGTACGGCGCCCTCGGCCAGGCCTGCGGCGACGTACGCCTCGACCTTCTCGCGGTGCTGTGCGGAGATCAGCGGCCCGGTCTCGGCCTCGGGGTCGAAGGGCCCGCCGAGGCGGATGAGCCGGGCGCGGCGTACGACCTCGTCGACGAAGGCGTCGTGGATCGAGTCCTCGACGATCAGACGGGCGCCGGCCGAGCAGACCTGCCCGGAGTGCAGGAAGACGGCGGTGAGCGCGAAGTCGACGGCGGTGGCGAAGTCGGCGTCGGCGAAGACCACGTTCGGGTTCTTGCCGCCGAGTTCCAGCGCGACCTTCTTCACCGTCGCGGCGGCCGTGGCCATGATGTGCCGTCCGGTCTGCAGGCCTCCGGTGAACGACACCATGTCGACGGCCGGGTGCTCGGCGAGCGGCGCGCCCGCCTCGGCTCCGGCACCCAGCACCAGGTTGGCGGCGCCGGCCGGGAGGCCCGCCTCCTCGAGCGCCTTCATCAGCAGGACGGAGGTGGAGGGCGTCAGCTCGCTGGGCTTGAGGACGACGGTGTTTCCCGCGAGAAGAGCGGGGGCGACCTTCCAACTGGCCTGCAGCAGCGGGTAGTTCCAGGGCGTGATCAGTCCGCACACGCCGACGGGCTCGTAGCTGACCCGGCTGAGGGCGTCGTCGCGTCCGGTGTCGACCACCCGTCCCGCGCTGGTGCCGGCGATGCCGCCGTAGTAGCGGAAGCAGGAGACGACGTCGGCGATGTCGTACTCGCTCTCGACCAGGCGCTTGCCGGTGTCGAGGGACTCGGCGCGGGCGAACTCCTTGGCGTCGCGCTCGATGATGTCGGCGGTGCGCAGCAGCAGCGCGCCGCGCTCCCGCTCGGGGGTACGGGGCCAGGGGCCCTCGTCGAAGGCGCGCCGGGCGGCGGCGATCGCCGCCTCGGTGTCGGGGCGGGTCGCCTCCTGGACCGTCGCGACCAGCGTGCCGTCCGCGGGGCAGCGGATCTCCCGGTGGCCGCCGGCCACCGCGGCGCGCCATTCTCCGTCCACGTACAGATCTGTCACGGCCGCGCCCTTCGAAGAATTCGTTGCGCATTGTGCATTGAATTGCTTGTGGTGGAACACCCTGGCCGAATCGGCCGAGACCCGTCAAGGGGTCGGTGTATCTCGATTTGGCCGCCGTCGCGTCGCCCGCCCGCGTACGTCAGCCGCCCAGCCGGTCCAGTGCCGCACGGCGCCAGTGCTCCGTCTCGGCGATCTGGTTGAAGGTGAAGAGGTGAAGGCCGGCCACGGCGGCCGCGGCCCCGGTGAACGCCTCGGCGCCGCGGCCGAGCAGCCGCTCGGGGGCGTATCCGCCGGGTGAAGCGAACCGCAGGAACCAGGAGGGGTGCCGGGTGAGGAAGCGGGTCGACTCCCCCACCCCGATCTTCGTCGCCATCGACAGCAGCTTCGCCCGCTGGACGGGCCCGGCGACGCCCACGTACACGGGCAGGGTGATGGCGCGGCGCCGGATCCGGGTGATCCAGTCGCCGAGCACACGCGGGTCGAAGCACAGGTTGCTGACGATGTACGTGGCGTGCGTCCGCTTGTCCCACATCGACTGGATGGTGATGTCGTCATGGATGACCGGATGGCTCTCCGGATAACCGGTGATGCCCAGCTCGGCGAAGGGTCTGCCCAGGTCGCTCAGGGCGCGCAGCACCGCCAGCGCTCCGTCGTACGGCCCAGCCGGCGGATCGGCGTCACCGGCCGGCACGAAGACGTCGTCGACGCCCGCCGCACGCAGCCGCTCGGCGACGTCCTTCAGATGTGCGTCGTCCCGCAGCAGCCGTGCGGGCACATGCGGGACCACGCGGTATCCGTGCGCCGCCAGCCGCTCGGTGAGGCCGAGCGTCGGCTCCAGCCCCTTGACCGGCGACGCCGTGACCGTGACCACGACGTCTCGCGGCACATGGGCGAGGACCTTCTCCTCGGTCGCCTTCGCCGGCAGCACCTCGTAGCGGACCCGGGTGAGCAGCTCTTGCAGGGCGTCGGCGCCCATGGCTCACCCGGCCTGCTTCTGGGCGTCGCGGCGGCGGTAGTACGCGGCCTTCGACGGCTCCAGCGGCTCCTTGCCGAGGATGAGGTCGGCCGCCTTCTCGGCGATCATCATCACCGGCGCGTAGATGTTGCCGTTGGTGACGTACGGCATCACCGAGGCGTCCACCACGCGCAGCCCGTCCAGTCCGTGCACACGCATGCTCAGCGGGTCGACGACGGACATCTCGTCGGTGCCCATCTTGCAGGTGCACGAGGGATGCAGCGCGGTCTCGCCCTCCTTGGCGACCCAGGCGAGGATCTCCTCGTCGGTCTCGACGGAGGTTCCGGGCGAGATCTCGCCGGCGTTGTAGGGGGCGAGGGCGGGCTGGTTGAGGATCCTGCGGGCGACGCGGATCGCCTCGACCCACTCCCGGCGGTCCTGCTCGGTGGAGAGGTAGTTGAAGCGCAGCGCCGGCTTGACCCGCGGGTCCCTGCTCTTGATCTTCACCGATCCGATGGCGTCCGAGTACATGGGCCCGACGTGCACCTGGTACCCGTGGCCGCCGGACGGCGAGGAGCCGTCGTAGCGGACGGCGACCGGCAGGAAGTGGAACATCAGGTTGGGGTAGTCCACGTCCTCGTTGCTGCGGGCGAAGCCGCCCGCCTCGAAGTGGTTGGTGGCCGCGGGACCCTTGCGGAACAGCCACTGCAGCCCGATGAAGGGGGCGCGCCACTTCGCCATGTACGGCTGCATGGAGACGGGCTGCTTGCAGCCGTACTGGACGTACACCTCCAGGTGGTCCTGCATGTTCTCGCCGACGCCCGGCAGGTCGTGGACGACGTCGATGCCGAGGGCGGACAGTTCGGCGGCGTTGCCGACACCGGAGAGCTGCAGCAGCTGCGGGGAGTTGATCGCGCCGCCGCACAGGATCACCTCGCCGGCGCGGACCTGCTGGGGAGCACCCTTGCCGCGCCGGTACTCGACGCCGACGGCCCGCTTGCCCTCGAAGAGCACCCGGGTGACGAGGGCACGCGTCTTCACCGTGAGGTTCGGCCGCTTCATGGCGGGCTTGAGGTAGGCCTTGGAGGCCGACAGCCGGCGCCCGCGGTGGACGTTGCGGTCGAACTTGGCGAAGCCTTCCTGCCGGTAGCCGTTGACGTCGTCCGTCGGGGCGTAGCCCGCCTCCTCGGTGGCCTTGAGGAAGGCGGTGAAGAGCGGGTTGGTGGCGGGGCCGCGCTCCAGGACGAGGGGTCCGTCATGGCCGCGGAACTCGTCGTCCGGGTCGGCCGCCAGACAGTTCTCCATCCGGCGGAAGTAGGGCAGACAGTGGGCGTAGTCCCAGGTCTCCATGCCGGCATCGGCCGCCCAGCGCTCGTAGTCCATGGGGTTGCCGCGCTGGAAGATCATGCCGTTGATGCTGCTGGAGCCTCCGAGCACCTTGCCGCGCGCGTGGTAGATGCGCCGGCCGCCCATGTGGGGCTCGGGCTCGGACTCGTACTTCCAGTCGTAGAAGCGGCTGCCTATGGGGTAGGTGAGCGCCGCGGGCATGTGGATGAAGACGTCCCAGGGGTAGTCGGAGCGGCCGGCCTCCAGGACCAGCACCCGGTTGCCGGGGTCGGCCGAGAGCCGGTTCGCCAGTGCGCTGCCGGCCGATCCACCGCCGACGATGACGAAGTCGTACTGCAGGGGAGCCATGGTGCCTCGTCTCGCTCGCGCCGTTGATGTGCGGGCATGCTAGTACGGGTATCGCTATACGCACTAGGTTGCGAACCACGCAACTTGTAAGATCTTTGTTCACAGCGCGTTACTTGCCTGCGTGTTGTTTACTGCGCGTATAGTTCCGCTATGAGCAACTACAGTCCGGATACCGAAACGAACGGTGCGCCGCCCGGTGGGGTGCAGTCCGTCGACCGCGCCATCAGCGTCCTGGAGATCCTGGCCCAGCGTGGCGAGGCAGGCGTGAGCGAGGTGGCCGCCGAGATCGATGTGCACAAGTCGACGGCGTTCCGGCTGCTCGGCGCCCTGGAGGCGCGCGGCCTCGTGGAGCAGTCGGGCGAGCGCGGCAAGTACCGGCTTGGCTTCGGCATCGTACGCCTGGCGGGCGCCGTCACGGGACGCATCGACATCACCCAGCAGGGCCGGCCGGTGTGCGAGCGCCTGGCCGAGGAGATCGGCGAGACGGTCAACATCGCCGTGATGCAGGAGCGCTACGCGATCAACCTCTACCAGGTGCGCGGCCAGTCCGCGGTCACCGCCCACAACTGGGTCGGCCAGCTGACCCCGCTGCACGCCACCTCCAGCGGCAAGATCATGCTGGCCCACCTGCCCGCCAAGGAACGCGCCGCCCTGCTGACCGAGACGGGCCTGAAGAAGTTGACCCCGCACACGATCTCCGCGAAGGCGAAGCTGGAGAAGAACCTCGCCGAGGCCCGGGAGCGCGGTTACGCCTGGACGCTGGAGGAGCTGGAGATCGGGCTGCACGCCATGGCCGCCCCGATCCGTGACCGGGAGGGCCGGGTCATCGCGTCGATCAGCGCCTCCGGGCCCTCCTACCGGTTCACCGAGGAGCGCATGCACGAGTTGGCTCCGGTGCTGGTCAAGGGTGCGGAGGAGATCAGCCACCGGATGGGATACCTCGGCTGAGCGCACGGAGCACCACCGCCGTACGGCCCGCGTACGCCCCCCGCGCGGGCCACGGGCGCTCCTCACTCCGGGTGGTGCGTGCCAAGACGCTCGTTCACCCAGTCGTGGAAGGCACCGATGTGGTGCTCACTGGGCACGAGCACGCCGCCCTTGGCGTACAGCCGTGAGCTCATTCCGGGCTGGGTGCGTTCGCAGGCGTCGAAGTCCTGGCGGTTGACCCGGTCGAAGAGCTCCACGGACCGGCTGACGTCCTTGCCGGTCTCCACCACGTGCGGGAGGTAGAGCCAGTCGCACTCGACGATCGTGCGGTCGACGGCCACCGGGTACATCCGGTGGAAGATCACATGGTCGGGCACGAGGTTGATGAACACCTGCGGCTTGACGGTGATCGCGTAGTACCGGCGGTCCTGCTCCTCGGACACCCCTGGAATGCGGTCCAGGCCCTCTGAGCCGTCGACGGTGAAGCCCTGGATCTCCGCGCCGAACTCGGCGCCGTGCCCGACGTAGTACTGGGCGGCGTAGCCGTCGGCGAACTCGGGCAGCACCTCGGTGAGTTCGGGGTGGATCGTGGCGCAGTGGTAGCACTCCATGAAGTTCTCGATGACGAGCTTCCAGTTCGCCTTGACGTCGTAGACGATCCGCTTGCCCACCGAGAGGTTCGCGATGTCGTAGCGGTCGATCGACGCGGTGTCGCCCAGCCGCTCGACCACGGCCCCCATCACGTCCTCCTCGAAGGAGGGCGGGTTCTCCGCCAGGCAGACCCAGACATAGCCGAGCCATTCGCGGACGGCCACGCTCACCAGCCCGTACTCGGTGCGGCCGACGTCGGGCATCTTGGTCAGGTTGGGCGCCGCGACGAGCTTGCCGTTCAGGTCGTAGGTCCAGGCGTGGTACGGGCACTGGAAGGCCCGCTTGACCTCGCCCGTCTCCTCGGTGCAGAGCTTGGCCCCGCGGTGCCGGCAGACGTTGAAGTAGGCGCGGATCGCGTTGTCCCGGGCCCGGGTGACGAGGATGCTCTCGCGACCCACGTCCACGGTGCGGAAGGCGCCGGGCTTGGCCAGATCGGACGAGCGCGCGACGCAGAACCACATCGTCTCGAAGATGTGCTCCTGTTCCTGGGCGAAGATGCCGGGGTCCGTGTAGGCGGAGCCGGGGAGAGTGGCGATCAGGCTGTCCGGCAGGCTGGTCGAGGTCACGGTGCACTCCTCGGGAAACGTCGTGGATCGATAGGTCACGCGCCGGGAAGAGCGACTTCGGTCGGCGTTGTGTATGAAGCAACACTGCGTTTCATGTGCAACGCAGAATGGGTTGCCGCAGGGGCGGTGTCAAGACGTGGCGGCGGCCAACTGCTTGCGCCATCGGGTGAACAGCCGCGGCTGGTTCATGCCGAGCACGGCGACCGGCCGATCGGCCCTGCGGTAGACGGCCAGGAAACTGCGGTCGTCGGTCGAGCCCTCCTCGACCGTCACACTGTCGGCCCCGGCGGCATGGCCGGCGAACTGGATCTTCACGCCGTACTGATCGGACCAGAAGTACGGCGGCCGGGGCACACCCGGCTCCGTCGCACCGTGGGCGAGCAGCACGGCGACGGCGGCGTCCGGCCGTTCCAGCGCGCCGGTCCAGTGCTCGACCCTGCGGTGGACCCCGGTGTGCGGGTCGTACCAGTTGGCGCAGTCGCCCACGGCGACCACCCCGGCGACACTCGTGCGGCCGTCGGCGCCGCACTTCACGCCGTTGTCGAGGGCGACGCCGGAGCCCTCCAGCCACTCGACACAGGGGCGCGCCCCCACACCGACGACGACGGTGTCGGCGGGGATGCTGCGGCCGTCCTCCAGCAGCACGGCGTCGACCCTCCCCCAGACTCCGCCCGGGGGGACCCTCGTCTCGCTTCGCTCGTCCCCGCTCAGGCCCTTGACCCCCACGCCGCACAGCAGCCGTACACCGTGATCGGCGTGGAGGGCGGAGACGACCTGGCCCATGGCCTCGCCGAGCGGTCCGGCCAGCGGTGTCGGAGCCGCCTCGACCACGGTCACGTCGAGACCGAGGGCGTACGCCGTGGAGGCGACCTCGGCGCCGATGAAGCCGCCGCCGATCACCACCAGCCGTCCGCCCCGGGCCAGGTCGTCCCGCAGGGCGCGGGCGTCGTCGAGCGTGCGCAGCACATGGACGCCGGCGAGACCTTCGGTGCCGGGCAGGGTGCGGGCGGCGGCGCCGGTCGCGATGACCACGCCGTCGGCGCGTATCTCCCGGCCGTCGGCGAGCCGGATCGCCCGCCCGGTGCGGTCGAGGCCGGTGGCGCGGGCGCCGAGCACCCATTCCGCCTGGAGCTCCTCGTCGTCCCTCTCCAGTGCCAGTTCCGCTTCGCCGATGGCACCGGCGAGGAACTCCTTGGACAACGGCGGCCTGTCGTACGGGCGGTGGAGCTCGTCGCCGACGACGACCAGCCGGCCGTCGTACCCCTGCTTCCGCAGCGAGCGCGCCGCCGACAGACCGGCCAGCGAGGCGCCCACCACGGCGACGGTCCTCACGCGGGGCCTCCGGCCAGGCGGGCGGCGACGCACGGCGGCAGGTTCGGCGCCTCGGTGGACAGCCGCACGTGGACCATGCCGTCCTCGACGACGACCTCATGAGTGCGGACCGGGAGCTTGGCCGGCGGTGCGTCCACGGCTCCGGTCCTCAGGTCGAACTTGGAGGCGTGCAGAGGACATTCCACCTCACAGCCCTCCAGCCAGCCGTCGGCGAGCGACGCGTCCTGGTGGGTGCAGGTGTCGTCGATGGCGAAGAGCTCGCCGTCGTCGGTGTGGAACACCGAGACCGGCGGGTCGATGTCGAGCCGGTGGGCCTCGCCTCGCGGTAGATCCGCGAGTCGGCACGCGGGAATCATCATGACACCTCGGTGCGTATAGCGAAACGGATTGCGATTAGCGCAACGCCAGTCTGCTGGCCGCCCTGAAGCGTTGTCAAGGCATCCACAGGGCCCTTTGCGCGGGGTCCGGCGACCGGTTTCCGGGCATGCAGCAGCGACCTCGAAAGCGCAGGTCGGCAAAGAGATCAGGGGTGGCGGCACAGGTGCGACGACGGCCCTGCCGCCGGTGCCGTCCACGTCGGTCCGTCACCGGGGCAGGGCCGCTTGTCGCCGGGCGGTCAGAAGCCGCGTTCGATCCACTCCTGAAGATGGGGCGCCTCGGCGCCGATGGTGGTGGTGTCGCCGTGGCCGGTGTGCACGACGGTGTCGTCCGGCAGGGCGAGGAGGCGTTCCCTGAGGGAACGGATGATGGTCGGGAAGTCGCTGTACGACCGTCCCGTGGCCCCGGGGCCGCCGGCGAACAGCGTGTCGCCGCTGAACAGCGCGCACAGGTGCGGGGCGTACAGACAGACGGCCCCCGGGGCATGTCCCGGGGTGTGCAGGACGGTCAGCTCCACTCCGGCGACGGTGAGGCGCTGCCCGTCGGTCAGCTCGCCGTCGGGCGCCCGGTCGGGATGGGTCTGTTTCCACAGCGGCAGATCGTCGGCGTGCAGCAGGACCGGGGCGCCGGTGCGGGCGGCGAGGTCGGGTGCGGCGTCGATGTGGTCGTTGTGCGCGTGGGTGCACAGGATGGCCCGCAGGGTGCGACCGCCGAGGGCCCGGGCGATGGCGTCGGCGTCATGGGCGGCGTCGATCACGACCGCCTCGGTGTCGTCGCCCACGATCCATACGTTGTTGTCGACGTCCCAGGTGCCACCGTCCAGCGAGAACGTCCCCGAAGTGACGAGCCGTTCGATGCGGGCGCCCGCCATCAGAGGACCACCACCGAGCGCAGCACGTCGCCCTGGTGCATCCGCTCGAAGGCCTTCTCCACCTCGTCCAGCGCGATGGTCTCGGTGACGAAGGCGTCCAGGTCGAGACGGCCCTGCAGATAGAGGTCGATGAGCATCGGGAAGTCACGGGAGGGCAGACAGTCGCCGTACCAGGACGACTTGAGGGCGCCGCCCCGGCCGAAGACGTCCAGCAGGGGCAGTTCGAGCTTCATCTCGGGGGTGGGGACGCCGACGAGGACGACGGTACCGGCGAGGTCGCGGGCGTAGAAGGCCTGCCGGTACGTCTCCGGGCGGCCGACGGCCTCGATGACGACGTCGGCGCCGAAGCCACCGGTCAGCTCGCGCACCGCGTCGACCGCGTCGGCCTGCTTGGAGTTGACGGTGTGGGTCGCGCCCAGCTTCTTCGCGGTGTCCAGCTTGCGGTCGTCGATGTCCACGGCGATGATCCTCGACGCACCCGCCAGCCTCGATCCGACGACCGCCGCGGCTCCCACCCCACCGCACCCGATCACGGCGACGGTGTCCCCGCGGCCGACGTTCCCGGTGTTGATCGCGGCGCCGAGGCCGGCCATCACTCCGCAGCCGAGCAGCCCGGCGGCAGCGGGCGAGGCGGCCCGGTCGACCTTGGTGCACTGGCCGGCCGCGACGAGCGTCTTCTCGGCGAAGGCACCGATGCCCAGCGCGGGCGAGAGCTCCGTACCGTCGGTCAGGGTCATCTTCTGCTTGGCGTTGTGCGTGTTGAAGCAGTACCAGGGCCGCCCGCGCAGACAGGCCCGGCACTGGCCGCAGACGGCACGCCAGTTGAGGATCACGAAGTCACCGGGCGCCACCTCGGTGACCCCCTCGCCGACCGCCTCGACCACACCCGCGGCCTCATGCCCCAGCAGGAAGGGGAAGTCGTCGCTGATACCGCCCTCGCGGTAGTGCAGATCGGTGTGGCAGACCCCGCAGGCCTCGATCTTGACCAGCGCCTCGCCCGGGCCGGGGTCGGGCACGATGATCGTTTCCAGACTGACAGGGGCGCCCTTGCTCCGCGCGACGACACCACGGACCTGCTGAGACATGGCCACTCCTCGGCTCACGGCGGGATCGAGACGTTGCCTATTACGGCACACCTCTCACGTTTCGCAACACAGCATCGCCGAGGCCGAAGCAGCGGTCAAGGATCGGTCAGCCGTCAAAGGTTTCGCCGACGACTCGGCCGGCCGACTCCGGTGACCGGAGTCGGCGTTCGGCCGAACCGTCGGCGACGGGGTGTCGCGTCTCTTACATGATCAGGCAGGGGCGTACACCCGATGGACGAACTCCACGAGCTGGTCGTCGCCGAGGTGCCGGGCGATGTCGGTCTCGCTGATCATCCCGATCATGCGCTTGTTCTCGACCACCGGAAGGCGCTTGATCTGGTGGCCCTCCATCTCCCGCAGGGCGTCCGAGATGTCGGCGGCGGCATCGATCCAGCGCGGCGTGCCCTCGCACAGGTCACCGCACGTCATCCGCGCCGGGTCACGACCCGAGGCGATGCACTTCACCACGATGTCGCGGTCGGTGATGATGCCGCACATGCGGTCACCGTTGTCGGGGTCGCTGACCGGAAGTGCGCCCACCTCGTGGTCCCGCATCATCTGCGCGGCCCGGTCCAGCGTCTCGTGCCGGGGTATCCACTGGGCGCCCGGGCTCATGATGTCCTTCGCAGTCGTCATCGCTCGTCCCTTCACGACTGTGCCGGTGCGAGCAGTCAGCCCGCCCGGGAATCCTGGGTCGTCGGAGCGGACCGACGCGAGCGCCGGCCGACGGAGGCCGCACGCACCCGCCTTGTCCGCTTCCTCAGATAAGTGACCAGGTCGGTGCGCAGATAGCGCCGGGCGGCGGCGGCCGCCTCCCGCGGGTTGCGCTCGCCCATCAGCACGCACAGCGTGTAGCCCGAGTCCTCGAAGGCGGCACGGGACGCGAGATCGGCGGGTGCCGCGACGGTGGCGCGTTCGCACACCCGATAGTGTCGCAGCAGGCGGCGGACTTCGGATTTCGCCGGTAGCAGCATGGTGAGTTCACCACCCCAGGTGACTCGGCGGACTTCCGGTGGTGGCGCCGATGCCGCGGCGCACGAACACATCCATCGGCCGAACAAGGCCTGCAGCCATGGTGCCCGAGGTGCGCGGCGCTGTCTTGTTGGCCTTTCAATCGGCGTTCAGGCCCGTGCTCCCGGCCCCGTGATCCCGCCGGGCCCGGTCGTGTCCCGCCTCCTGCGCCACCTGGAAACGCGGTGGTGGCGGTGACGGCGGCGGGTGCCGCCGACGGCCGTCATCGCCAGCCCGAGGCAGAAGACGAGTGCCGGCGTGAGGCCCGAGCCGAACAGCGCGAGGCCGTTCCGTCCGCCAACCGCGGGTACCCGCAACTCTCCGGCTCACCCCCGCTGCACCGCGTGACGTCCGGCGCCCCGTTGCATCACCGGTCCGCGCCCGCCGACCCCGCCATGACACTCAGCGTGCCGTCGGCCTCCATGCCGATGTGCAGGCCGTGGCAGATCCGGTCGAGGGTCGAGCGCAGCCACGCGCGGTCCGGCTCCCCGGCGGACTCCAGCCGCATCCGCCGCGCCTGCCAGGGGACCATCCGCATGCCGATCGGGCGTCCCGTGTCCGCCTCCACCGAGACGAGGTAGCCGAGCCGGAGGTCGTCGCGGTACTCCTCGTAGCCCGAGATGCCCTCGTAGTCGTCGATGAAGTCGCCGCAGCCGTAGAGGATGAACCGGTCCCGGTACACCTCGACGGGGCGGGGATGGTGCGAGGAGTGCCCGTGGACGATGTCGACGCCGCCGTCGACCAGGGCGCGCGCGAAACGCGTCTGCTCGCGGGGGACGAGATAGCCCCAGTTGGTGCCCCAGTGCACCGACACGACCACGATGTCGCCCGGCCGCTTGTCCCGCCGCACCCGCTGGACGGCCGCCTCGGCCGCCGACGCCGACAGTTCGCGGACGTAGGCGACACCGGAGCGGTCCGTGGTCGCGGCCCAGTCGGGCGGGATGCCGCTGGACAGGGCTCCGAGGGCGAAGACCAGGATGCGGTGGCCGGGACCGAGCGGGAGCGCCGCGGGCGCGTAGGCCTCGTCGGCGTCGCGTCCCGCGCCCACCGCTCGCAGTCCCGCGCCGGCGAGTGAGTCCAGGGTTTCCTCCAGGCCCGGCCGGCCGAAGTCCAGCACATGGTTGTTGGACAGGACGCACACGTCGGGCCGGGCCACCGCGAGGGCGGGCAGGTTGGCCGGGTGCATCCGGTAGTGCACCGCCTTGCCCGGCATGAAGGCGTCGCTGCGCGTGACGGCCGTCTCCAGATTGACGATCCGGGCATCCGGCGCGACCTCGTCCAGCAGCCCCAGCACGTCGCCCCACGGCCAGGCGGGGTGGACCGGCGCGGGGATCGGACCGCTGACCGCCTCGACCAGTTCCACGTACGTCCGGGCATCCGTGACGTAACCCTCGCGCAGCACCGGGCTTCCGGGGTGCGGAAGGATCTGGTCGACGCCGCGCCCGAGCATCACGTCCCCGCACAGGAACAGCGTCACCACGCCGCCCATACACCCACCCTAGGCGGCGTCTTCCCGGCCCGGTCCGGCTCAGGGAATGTGTGAACAGGCGTGACCCGAACAGAAGGCTCCGGCCGGTCGGATTCACTCCGCCACGGGACGAACTTGTCCAGACACCTTCTCTCCATGAGGCGATCGGGAGAAGTTCCCCCAGCCGTACCTGCGAGCACCCTAGAGTCGCAATGTCATGTACGCGACCGATCAATCGGTCGCGGCCCGGGGACTTCCCACCTCACCAGGAGAGCGCATGGTCTCGCGTCGTACAGCTACCGCCCTCACCTCCGCGGCGGCCGCCCTGCTGCTCGGCTTCAGCGGCTACGCGGCCCCCACCGCGAGCGCGGGCACCGGCACCGGCCTCTCGGTGTTCGCGTGGAACGTCGATCTCGGCACCGCGATCGTCGACAGCACCCAGAACGAGAAGGCGGCGCAGCGCACCCCGACCGTCGAGTCGATCATCCGTAAGCACGGCGCGGACGTGGTGGTTCTGGACGAGGACTTCAACAACAGCTCGACCGCCGACATCATCAGCAAGCTCGCCGACCTCTACCCGTACCACACCCCCGTCGTCGGCCAGACCTGTTCCGGTGGCGGCTGGACGGGCATCAGCGGTGACTGCTCCAACTCGTGGTTCGTCATCAACGGCGGCACCATGATCCTCTCCAAGTATCCGATCACCGCCCAGTACGCCCACGTCTTCAGCAACTCCACCTACGGCACCTGGGACTACCACGCCAACAAGGGCGCGGCGCTGGTGCAGATCGAGAAGGAGGGCGTGAAGAGCTGGGTGGTCGGCACCCATCTGCAGGCCGACGAGTCCGACGCCTCCACGGACACCACACAGTCCACCCGGCTCGCCCAGCTCGGTGAGATCCGCACCTGGGTGGACGGCATCGCCGGCTCGACCGCGCCGGTGCTGATCGGCGGAGACCTGAACGTGGAGTACTACGGCGGCCAGTCGCGCGGTGACTACGCCAACGCCCAGGCCGCGGTGAACGGTGTGCTCGGCACCCCGGCCACCGACTCCGGTCAGACCCCGAGGACCATGGACTGCCCGGTCTCCGTCTGGTGCCAGTACATGTCCGGCATCGAGTCCTTCCCCAAGGACTACCGGGACGACCTCGACTACCTCGGCTATCTCAACGCGCCGGGCCGCCCGACGCCGGCCGCGATGTCCACCGTCAAGGTGGACTTCGACCCCCAGTCCGGCTGGACGACGGGCCAGACCGACACCAACGCCCCCAGCGACCACTACCCGGTCGAGGCGACGTTCCAGCTCGGCTGACCCGCGCGAGCCCGACCGGCAGGACAGCGGAGAACCCCTGGGACACCATGCCCCGGGGGTCCCCTCCGGCACAGCCGAGCAGGAGGCCCAGGAACACGCGTACCCGGACCGGGGGATGCGTGACGCCCGCGACGGCGCCGGGCGGGGTGATGCTGCCTCTGGGCAGGGCGCGCTGGTCGAAGGAGGTCGCCGACAGCCTGGGCATCTCCCGCGAACTCGCCGCCTTCCACCTGGACAGGCTGGTGACAGCGGTATCCGCAAGGTGGGCCGACGGCCCAAGGTGTACGAACCGGTGGCCGAGGCGATCGCCGTGCACATCCCCGAGCGCCGACACGAGATGCCGGCGGAGGTCCTCGCGGAAGCCGTAGTGACCGTCCGTCTCCAGGAGCAGTCGGGCGACCCCACGCCACCGTCCGGCGGGGAGTAGGCCGAACTCATGGGCGAAAGCCGGTCGTTCGGACGTAGGTTGTGCGGTGAGTGATCCATGCCTTGACACGCCCTCACCGAAAGACGGACACGATTCATGACCGACCCCGCGACCACGCCCGAGACGGCGATGGGCCAGAAGATCGACACGTCGGTGCCGCACTCCGCCCGTATCTGGAACTACTGGCTCGGCGGCAAGGACAACTACCCCGTCGACGAGGAGGCCGGCGACGCGTACACCGCGGTCTTCCCCGGCATCGTCACCATCGCCCGCAGCAGCCGTGCGTTCCTGCGCCGCAACATCACCTATCTGGTCCGTGAGGCGGGCATCCGGCAGTTCCTGGACGTCGGCACCGGTCTGCCGACCGCCGAGAACACACATGAGGTCGCCCAACGGCTCGCCCCCGAGGCGCGGATCGTCTACGTCGACAACGACCCTATGGTCCTGGCGCACGCCCGCGCCCTGCTCTACTCCTCCCCCGAGGGCGCGACCGCCTACATCGACGCCGACGTGACTTCCCCGGAGGAGATCCTCAAGGCCGCCGCCGCGACACTGGACTTCGACCGTCCCGTCGCGCTGATCCTCAGCAACATCCTGGGACACGTCGCCGACCACGATCAGGCCCGCTCGATCGCCGGCCGCCTGATGGACGCCCTGCCGTCGGGCAGTTACCTCTCCATCAACGACGGCTCACGCGGCATCGACCCGGTCTTCGAGCAGGCCCAGGACGCCTACAACGACAGCGGCGCCGTCCCGTACAACCTGCGTACGGTCGACGAGATCACCGCCTTCTTCGACGGCCTGGAACTTGTCGAGCCCGGCGTCGTCTCGGTCACGCAGTGGCGTCCGGAGCCAGGTTCGGCCACCCCGGAGATCATCGCGGAGCACGGCGGGCTCGCCCGGAAGCCGTAACCGGCAACAGGCCGACGCCGCAGCCTTCTCGGACAGCCCGTGCCCTGCGCGGCCGCGGCTGTCCGAGGGGGCAAAGTGCCATGGACGTCGCGCACTTCGCCATGATCGCATGGCTTGATGACGTCATTCTGGACCGGCGAGCGGGTACGTCTGCGTGGTGTCGAGCGGGCCACCGCCGCGCCGGACGGCGACCGCTTCCAACTGGCCGTCGAGGCCGTCGACACCGGTGAACTGGTCGGTGCCGTCCGCTCGTACCACTCCGACCACGAGCGGGCTGGTTCGAGTACGGCATCACGATCGGCGGCGGCCACCGGTGCAAGGGCTACGCGGCAGGGGCGAGGGCGTGAGCGGTGGTGTGGGGATGAGCGGCGGGTCGGGCTCCGAGCCGCCCCTCGTGTCCGCGCTTCGGGCCGGGGACGTCGATGAGCTGGAGAGCTTGCTGTGGGCGGGCAGCGATCCCGACGTGCGCGACGGCCGCGGGGTACCCGTGCTGTGCCTGGCGATCGAGGAGTTCGCCGGACCCGCGGCCCATGCGCTGGTCCGGCACGGTGCCGACCCCGACCGGTGCGGACCCGACGGTGTGCCGCCGCTGCGCAAAGCCGTCGACTCGGGCTCGCCGACGCTGGTCGAGGCCGTACTGCACGATGCGCCCCACTGGCGGCAGCGGGAGTCCGAGCTGCTGGAGATGCGCGACCTCGCCCGGCGCCGGCACACGACCGGTGCCGAAGCGGAACTGCGGCGCCGGGCGGGCGCCCAGGGCACGGTCGTTCGTACCCGTGTCCAGGAGGACGAGTTCACCGGCATCGAGGAGTTCTCCCTCGGCGGGCTGACAGTGCGCGACGGGCACGCGGCGATCCTCACCCACGTGGAGGCGACGCTCGGTATCCTGACCTTCGTCGCCAGGCCGGCGCCGGTCGGCCTGCTCGCGGCCGTGAACCCCTGCGCGCCCGCGGGGGCGACCATGGCCCTGCTCCACGCCCAGGCCCCTCGCGGCGGCGTCCCGCGGAGCGGTATCAAGGGCCCCGGCTGCCTCGTCGTCCCCTGGCCGTCAGGTCGCTGGCGATGGCGATGGTCGCGATGGGAGTGATCTTCGGCGCCCGATCGGCAGGCCCGGCGCCTCGGGCCTCGTGTACGCCGAGTTTCGGCATCGGCAGTGCTCTGGCCGGCGCCGCCTGTGCCTGGCTCCCGCAGCGGTTCTCCCTGCGCGCCCGGTGTGTGTCATTCGCCGCGGTCTCTTCATCGGCATGCTCACACTGTTCGTCGATGCCCGGCTCGTGTCCCTGCCCGCAGGCATCGCGCCGGCGAGTTTCACGGTCGCGCCCTACATGATCAGCCTCTACGCCCTCACCGAGCGGCTAGCCCCCGCCGGACGCGCCGCGATCGCCATGACCGTCCTGTCCGGCGGCGGCCCCCTGGGGACCGCCGCCGGACAGGCCGCGTCGGGAAGCCTCGCTGAGGGGCACGGCGTCGCAGGACCCCTCATGGTGACTCTCTTCGTCGCGTCCTGCGCGCTGCTGCTGGCGCACTCGGCCGCGCTGACCGATTTAGGGACGCAACGTCTGGATCATCGACCTCGTCCTCGGGCGCCGCGGTAGCTGTTCAGATCGGCGGCGGGCCCGCCTCGATGCGGCGCAGGACCGGTGCCAGCCGGTCCAGGTCGGGGCCGGTCTGGACCTGTCGCTCGTCCCACCAGGTCGCGCCGGCGTCGTACATCGGACCGATCACGTCCCTGGCCTTGGCCGGATCGAGGGGCGTGGCACCGCCGAGCACGAACTCGAAGGGGCGCTCGGCTGTGGCCGTACGCTGCTTGCGCACATAGCCGATCAGCTCCCGTACCTCCGCCGCGTCCGGCACATGCCCGTGCCGGGCCGTCTCGAAGAGCGGCACCGCGCCGTCCCACCGCGCCGCTCGGCGCATGGGCGGACGGCGCGGCCAGAACCCGCCGATCCACACCGGCGGACCGGGCCGCTGCACCGTGGCGGGCAGCAGCGTGACGTCCCGCACCTCGTAGTGCCGGCCGTGGTGGTTCACCGGCTCGCCGGACCAGAACCGCCGCAGCAGCTCCAGTCCCTCGTCCAGCCGCTCGGCGAGGAGGCGCGGATCGGTGGCGTCGCCGAAGCTGCCGTACTCGTCCTCGATCGGGCCTCCCAGGCCCGCGGCGAAGATCACCCGGCCGCCGCTGAGCTGGTCCAAGGTGGCCACTTGGCGGGCGAGTTGCTGCGGACGGTAACGCGGGACCGGCGTCAGCAGGGTGCCCAGCCGGATCCGGGACGTCGCCGACGCGGCGGCGGTCAGCAGCATCCAGGGGTCCCCGAAGGGACGGCCCTGGTGCTGTCGGTGCAGGACGTGATCCCAGACGAACAGCCCGTCCCAGCCCGCCTCTTCGGCGGCGGCCGCCACGGTGGCGACGTTACGGGGATCGGCGAAGTCGCCGAAGTTGGGGATGTTGATGGAAAACCGCATCCCAGCAGCATGCGCACCCGGCGGCGCAGGGGCAATCGGATATGCGATTCCTCAGAGTTCGGGAACGGTGGAGCCACCGCCTGCCTTGACCGCTTCCACGGCTGCCTGGTGCAGTTGCCGGCTGTGCACCTCGGAACGGCAGGGCACGGGGCTGCCCGTGAGGGTGAACCATTCGGACGTGCCCGTGTACTGGACCGCCACGTCGGCCTCTTTGCCGTCCCAGGTGGTGTGGACGGTCAGGTCGCCGGCGACGATCCCCGCTTCGACGGTTCGTGCGCCACCCTGGCCGGTGAAGACCCCGGGGGTCGTCCATGATGCCCAGACCATGACGTCAGCCTTCCTCTCCGGGTGAAGGGACGAATGAACTGATCCACTACGGGATGGGGATTCCGTGTTCCTGTGGTGCGCGGTGCGGCGGCAAGCCGTCGAGGGTGGCCCGTGCGGGACTCCGGCTGACAGCCTCGGCGCGGGTGTGCAGGCCCGCGGCGGCGGCCACGTAGTCCCGGGCCGTGAGCAGACCGACCAGCCGTCCGCGCGGATCCGTGACCGGCAGGGCGTCGAGGTGTTCCTCGGTCATCACGGCTGCGGCGCGCAGAGCCGATTCCTCGGGGTGGACCGTGACGGTCCGGCGGGCGTGCACGAGCTCGCGCACCTTGCGGCGGGACAGCGTCACCGCCGCGGCGGCGCAGGCCACGGCGAGTTCGGCGCGGTCCAGAACTCCGGCGCAGCAGCCGTCCCCACGGACCACCGGGAGCTGACACTGCTCGGACCTCTCCATGACCTCCCAGGCCATCAGCACGCTCTCGTCCTCACCGATCGCGTACGGGGCGGCATCCATCAGACTCCGCACCACGAGTCGCTCGTTCACGGTTGCCTCCTCGCGCCGGGCGTCCGGTCGCGGTGTTCCCCTCGGACGGCACCAGTGTCGCGCCCCACGCGCTTTCACGCTCGCCGGGCAGACGGCGCCTGTCATGGGGCCGTACGGCCCCTCCGCGGGCCGTTGGCCCCACGGTCGGCGCCGGGGTGCGGGGCGGACCGGAGGACGTACGTACGGCCCTCTCGGCCCCACTCCCCGTACTCGGGGATCAGACCGGCGTCCATCGCCCGGAGGCAGGGGCGGCCGATGTGCGCGTAGACCAGCCGTCCGACCCGGTTCCGGGCCGCTTCCGGGCCGACGTCCCGCACGGGTGCGTGCCCGCCCACTCCGCCGCGGAAGCGGATGGGGCGGTCCCAGCACGAGGCTTCCGCGAACATCAGGTCCGCGTCCGCCGCCCAGGCCGGGAAGGTCCAGAACTCCGGCGCCCACACCACCGCCCCCGGCTCTCCCTCGATGCGGTAACCGCAGGTGGGATGGGAGGTGTGGGCGACCGGCAGCGCGCGGATGCGGAGCTCGCCGAGGTCCAGGTCCGTCATGCGCGGCACCAGCCCGCGCTCGGCGGCGAGACGCCGCAGGGCCGAGCGCAGTTCGGCGTGCTCGTCGGTCACGAGCCAGGCGTCCAGCGGGCCTTCCGGCGGCTGTGCGCCGGGCCCGCCGTCGAACGCGACGCGCCGGCGGCCGTAGGCGACCAGCAGGCCGGCCGGGGCGAAACGCGGGGACGCCATGGCGCCCACGCCCAGCAGCGTGAGCCGGAACCGAGGCGGCATACCCGTCACCTCCCGGGAACGTCGCCCGTCCATCGTCTCAGGCGGGCGGCAGCCGTGAACCCGAGCGGTCCTGCGACGTACGGGGCCGGACGTCGGACCTCTCGGGGACGTTCGGCCCTGTGCCCGAAGGCCTTCGCCGTTCGATGGTGGGGTGGAGGGGGAACCGACCAGCGGCTCGCCGGAGGCCGGGCGATGTGACGGTCGTCGGACCGGGACGAGGGCGAGGAGGAACATCATGTCGCACACGGCGCAGTGGAACGTCCGCCTCCATCTCTTCGAGGACGACGACGGAACGACGAAGGCACATGTCGTGCTGGACACCGGCACCTCCGCGCTCTCCGCCCAGGGATGCGCACGCTGCCATCCCGCGGACGCGAACGTGCCGGAGATCGGCGACGAACTGGCGGCAGGCCGGGCCATGATCGACCTCGCCCATCAGCTGCTGAGCACCGCCGAACGGGACATCCGGGGAGTGCAGGCGCCGGGGCGGAGTGTCCGCCGCCAACCCTCTGCACGGCCCGTGTGAGTACGTGGCAGCGCCTCCCCGTCGATCTCCCGCTCGTGCCCCGGTGCGGTGATGTGTCCCGCGTGGCAGGTTGGAAACAGCACGACTCTGCGGAGAGGGCAGCGATCATGCGAGCTCACCTCGGCGACCAGCTCATCGTGGAGAGTCCGGCGACCGGTGCCGGCAAGCGCGACGGCGAGATCGTCGGACTCCACCATGAGGACGGAACACCGCCCTACGACGTGCGCTGGTCGGACACCGACGAAGTGACCCTTGTGTTCCCCGGACCCGACGCACACGTCCGTCCTCTGCACCACGAGCGGACCGTGGGCACCCACGAGCCACGACAGGACCCGGGTGACGCGGCCACCGTGTCCCCCGCCGCCTCACCGCGCTGGGCGGCCGACCCCGGCGACATCGGCCGACGCGTGGCCGTAGAACGCAGGAGGCAGGGCCTCAGCCGCGAGGAGACCGCCGGCCGCGCCCGGATGTCGCCCGACTATCTGGCCTACCTCGAGGAACGGCCCGCCGACCCGACCCTGGCGACGCTCGTCAGACTGGCCGACGCACTGGGCACCACGGTCGCCACCCTGCGCGGCGGAGGCATCGATCTCCCACCCGGCCAGGGCCACGCACTGCTCCATCCCGAGCTGCGCGACCTCGCCCCGGAGGAATGCCGCACGCTGCTCTCCACACACGGTGTGGGACGCGTCTCGGTGTCGACGTCCGACGGCCGCCCGGCAGTCGTCCCGGTCAACTACGACGTGGTCGACGACGCCATCGTCTTCCGGACCGTGCCTGATTCCGTGGCCGTGGCGGCCGCGGAACGGGAGGTCGCCTTCGAGGTCGATCACCTGGACGAGGCCCTGAGCCAGGGCTGGAGCGTCCTCGCCGTCGGCCCGGCAAGCGTCGTGACGGACCCGGACACCGTACGGCGGCTCACCCGGCAGGCCCACAGCACGCCGTGGGCGGGTGGTCACCGGGAGATGTGGGTGTCCATCCGGCCCGTGACCCTCACGGGCCGGCGGATCGGCCCGGCCGAGGGGTAGACGGGTTCATCGGCGGCTCGCGGTGGCGGCGATGGGGGGCGGGACGGCCAGGATGCGACGGCGGTTCCCCGCTCACATCAGCTCCGCCGCGGCCACGGGCAGCTCGGCCAGCCGCCATTCGAGCATGCCGTCGTTGAGGCGGACGGCGTGTCGCCCGCGGTCGGTCAGGAGACGGACCGCGTCGTAGGCGAGTACGCAGTACTCGCCCCGGCAGTAGACGACGATCTCGGTGTCCTCGGGCAACTCGTGGATGCGGTCGGCCAGTTCGTGGACCGGGATGGAGATCGCGCCGGGGATGTGCCCGGCCCGGTGCTCCTCCACCGGCCGCACATCGAGCACCGTCACGCTCCCTGCCGCGACGCGGGCCTGGAGTTCCTCGCGGCTGACCTCCACGGCGCCGTCGTCGCCGAGGTAGGCGTCGCGGGCGGCGGGCACGGCGGCCTGGTGGCTCTCGGCGACCTTGCGCAGCAGCGCGAACAGCCGGGCCACGTCGTCGCCGGCGAGCCGGTAGTGGATGCGCACGCCGTCCCGGCGGGTGGCGACGAATCCGGCCTGCTTGAGCGTCTGGAGATGCGCCGACGCGGTCGTCAGGTTCAGCCCGGCCGCCTTCGCGAGGGCGTCGACCGTCCGCTCGCCCTGGGCCAGCAGATCGAGCAGTTCCAGGCGTTTTCCGCTGGCCAGCGCCTTGCCGCTGGCCGCGAACGCGTCGTACAGCTCCGCCTTCGAGCCGGTTGCCGTGGTCTCCGCCATGCGCTTCCTCCATAAATCCATGGAATATTGTAGAGGATTCGGGGGCGGCACGAGTACCGGATGTTGGAGGCACGGCCATGGGCTTCGCGGAGGAGCATCTGATTCCGCTGGTGGACGAAGGACTGGGCAACAGCGCCTACCTCGTCGACCTGGGCGAGGGCCGTGCCCTGGCCGTCGACGCGAGCCGCGATCTGCGCGCCCTGCACGCCGCCGCCGACCGGCGCGGGCTGCGCGTCGCGTTCGCGGCCGACACCCATCTGCACGCCGACTTCCTCTCCGGTGCCGTCCAGCTCGGCCACGACCACGGCGCCACCGTGCTGGCCTCCGCCGCCGGCCGCCGCGCCTTCCCCCACCAGGCCCTCGCGGACGGCGACGAGGTCGACCTGGGCGGGCTGACGCTGCTGGCCCTGGCGACCCCCGGGCATGCCGACCTGACCGTGCTGAACGGCAGCGCTGGCGACTGCGCCGCCGCCCACGGCCACCGGCTCACCGCGGGCGCCGCCCGGTGAGCGCGACCACCGAGTCCGCGGCCGGGCCTGTTCGGCTGGGACTTCGCGAGAACCGGCTGCAGTTCACGCTGCTCGTCATCGTGAACGTCTGCGTCGGCGGCCTCGTCGGGCTGGAACGCACGACCGTACCGCTCATCGGCGCCCGCACCTTCGGCCTGACCAATGACCTGGCCGTCTTCTGCTTCATCATCGCCTTCGGCCTGACGAAGGCCCTCACCAACCTCGCCGCGGGCGCGCTGACCGCCCGCTTCCGCCGCAAGCAGCTCCTGGTGACCGGCTGGCTCATCGGCATCCCCGTGCCGTTCGCCCTCGCCTGGGCGCCGTCCTGGGGCTGGATCGTCGCCGCGAACGTACTGCTCGGCCTCAACCAGGGCCTGACCTGGTCGATGACGGTCAACATGAAGATCGATCTGGTCGGACCCGCCCGGCGAGGACTGGCCACCGGCCTGAACGAGGCGGCCGGTTACACCGCCGTCGGCACCACCGCCCTGGTCACCGGCTATCTCGCCACGGCGTACGGCCTGCGCCCGGTCCCGGAACTCATCGGTGTGGTCTTCGTCGCAGCGGGGCTCGGCCTCGCCCTGATCGTGCGGGACACCGCCGCGCACGTCGCCCTCGAACTCTCCCGGCACACCAAGCCCCTGGCCTCCGGCGAGAGCACCGCCCTGGCCGCCACCTTCGCCCGGACCTCCTGGCACCACCGGTCCCTGCGCGGCGCCAGCCAGGCCGGCCTGGTCAACAACCTCAACGACGGCCTGACCTGGGGCGTCTTCCCCCTGCTCTTCACCGACCACGGTCTCGGTCTCGCCGCCGTCGGGCTCGTCAAGGGCCTGTACCCCATCCTCTGGGGCCTCGGCCAGATCCCCACCGGCCACCTCTCCGACCGGGTCGGCCGCAAACCGCTCATCGTCGCGGGCATGCTGACCCAGGCCGTCGGATTCGTCCTCGCCCTCGTCCTGTTGGACACCCCGCTCCTCGCGGGCGTCCTCTCCGCCGTCGCGCTCGGACTCGGCACCGCCATGGTCTACCCCGCCCTGATCGCCTCCGTCTCCGACCACGCGCACCCCGCCTGGCGGACGGGCGCGCTGGGCACCTACCGCTTCTGGCGCGACATCGGCTACGCCGTGGGCGCCCTCGTCGCGGGCGTCCTCGCCGACACCCTCGGTCTGAACGCCACCGTCGTCGCCGCCGCCGCGCTCACCGCCGGCTCCGGCCTGCTCGCCACCCGCTGGATCAGCGAGCACGACGGCGGCCGCTGACGCGGCTCACGGTGTGCGCGCCGGTCAGTCCGGCGCCGGTGGGATGTTCTGGTTGGCGCGGAACAGGTTGTCCGGGTCGTAGGCGCGCTTGACCGCGGCCAGGCGGTCGTAGTGGCCGCGGTAGGTGGTGCGGACGCGCTCCTGGCTCTCCCCGGGGCCGATGAAGTTGACGTAGGAGCCGCCCATGGAGTGCGGGTGCAGATCGGTCCAGTAGTCGACGCACCACTGCCGGATCACCTCGGCGTTGGCGGGGTCCGGGTCGATGCCGGCGACGATGCCGGACCAGACGGCGTCCCGGTAGGCCCAGGCCGTGCCGTCCGCGTCGGGCTGGTGCGCTGTGCCGTCCACCGGGTACAGGTGAGCGGTCGACAGACCGGTCGGAATGTTCTGGCCGTATTTGTGGTGGACGTCGATCGCGGCGTCGGAGATGGTCTGGAAGAAGTCGCCGCGCCAGTACCACTGCAGTCCCTCGGGAAGCAGCCCGTCGAACATGGTCTGCAAGGCGGGGTAGGGCATCGGGGTGGCGAAGTGGAAGGCCGGCGGCGCCGGCTCGTTCACCACGGCGAACATCTCCGCGAGGCGCTCGTCGGAGAGGTCTCCCGTATAGCACCAGATCACAGCGCACATCTTCTGCCCGTGGATCGACTCGGGGAAGGGCGGCCCGGGCGGCACGACGAGGAGGGCGAAGAACCCGTAGAGCTCGTCGGGCGCGGCAGGCAGGAACTCCCGGTACCAGCGCAGCACTTCGGGCGTGCGGTCGACGGGCCACACCGTCACTCCGGCCCCGACCGTGGACGCCGGGTGCAGCCCGAAGGTGAACGACGTCACCACGCCGAAGTTGCCGCCGCCACCGCGCAGCGCCCAGAACAGGTCCGGGTGGCTGTCCGCCGACGCGGTGACATAGCTGCCGTCGGCGAGGACGACATCGGCGGACGACAGGCTGTCGATCGTCAGGCCGTACCTGCGGGTGAGATAACCGTGGCCGCCGCCCAGGGTGAGACCGCTGACGCCGGTGGTCGACACGATCCCGGCCGGCACGGCGCGCCCGACGGCGTGTGTCGCATGGTCCAGGTCACCGAGCAGGCTGCCTCCGCCCACCTGAGCGGTGTCCGTCTCCGGGTCCACCCTGACCCAGCGCATCGGCGTCAGGTCGAGGACGAGTCCGTCGTCGACCAGGCACAGACCGGGGCCGCTGTGGCCGCCGCCGCGTACGGCGAGCTCGACTCCGGTGTCCCGGGCGAAGGAGATCACCGCCTGCACGTCCGCCACGTCAACGCACTGGGCGAAGGCGGCCGGCCGCCGGTCGATCATGGCGTTGTAGATGCTGCGGGCCGCGTCGTAGCCGGGGTCCTGCGGTGTGATCAGGGGTCCCCGCAGTGCCTCGCGCAGGCCGCCGACAGTCGTTTCGTCGATGGTGTTCATGACGGAGTGCCTTCTGAGAGGTACGAGTCCTGCCCATTGCCAGGCTATGCCCGAATGGGATCTCCGCACCTCACGAACCGGGATCGCCGGCCGACGCCACGGGAACGAACTGACGGCCCGCCCCGGCACCGAACGCGCCGGAACGCCGAGGACCCCCGGCAGGCGTGTGGCCGGCCAGGGGTCCTCGACGGGTCGGCCTGTATCAGCCGTCGGACTCCGACGACGGGATGTAGGCACCCGGCACGTCGTTCGGTGCGTAGATCTTCTTCTCACCGGGGTACGGCGTGCTCCAGTTGTGCGTCTGGTACCACGTGAAGTGGTTCATCTGGGCCGGGTTGGCGAAGTCGGCCGTCGCGTGGGAGCCGGTCAGGTGCTGCTTCGACTTCCAGCTGTTCCACTCGGCGGCGAGCTGCTGCATGTCCGCCGGGACCTTGGCCGCAGGGACGGCCGCCGCCTTCGGGTCCTGCGCCGCCGGGGTGTCGACGCCGCAGGAAGGCGGGGTCTTCAGGCCGTCGGTCAGCGAGGTCCGGTTGGGCAGCGCCTTGAACGGCGTGTAGTCCGGGCGCTGGGTGAACGCCCCGCGCATCGGGCTGGCCGCACTGTCCTTCTGGTTCATCGGGTGGATCCCGAGGATCTCCTCGATGGTGCGGACCATCGTGATCTGCGAGTAGTAGTGGTTGTCGACGGTGCCGTGCTGAGACCAGGGGCTGATGATCTGGATCGGGGCACGGTGGCCGTCGACGTGGTCGAGACCGGCCTGGGAGTCGTCCTCGACGACGAAGATCGCCGAGTCCTTCCAGTACTTGCTGTGGGAGATCTCGTCGACCATCTTGCCGACCGCGAGGTCGTTGTCCGCCACCGCGGCCGCCGGGCTCGCCGGACCACCGGTGTGGTCGTTGGAGAGCCAGAACATGTTCAGGTTGGCCGGACCGTTCTTCTCGAAGTCCTGCTTCCAGATCTGGTACTTGTAGACGTCCGGGACGTCGAGGTCGAACATCGGGAAGCCGGGCACCGAGACGGAGTTGAGCGAGGGGATCGCCGAACCGGTCTGGATGGGGTAAGCGGTGGGCCGGCCGGTCGCGTCCATGTTCTTGGCGTCGCAGTACAGGTTCTGCCAGGTCGCGCCGGACGGCTTGTTCTCGATCGACTGGAACTCGCCGAAGTCCCGCACGGTCTTCCCGGCCGCCTGCGCACCGGTCCAGATGAAGCCGGACTTCTGGTGGCCGAGCGCGTCGTTCTCGGTGTCGTAGCTGCGCTGGTACTCACCGGCCGAGGACTCGGTGTACTCCGGGTCGTCCGCCTGCATCAGCCAGTTGTGGCCCTCGGCGGAGTTCGTACCGACGTCGTACGTGTTGTCGTACAGGCCGAACTGCTTGGCCAGCGCGTGCTGGTTCGGCGTCACGTTCTCGCCGAACTGCGTCACCGACGGGTCGCCGTTGCCCTGCGGCATGTCGCCGAAGACCTGGTCGTAGGTCCGGTTCTCCTTGACGATCATGAAGACGTGCTTGATCGTCGAGGGGTCGCCGAGCCGCTGCGGGACCGGCACCGGACGCGCCTTGCTCCCGCCCCTGGCCATCGAGACCGAGCCGGGGGTCCAGCCGTTCTGCTGGAAGACCTTGGCCGTCTCGGACCTGATGACGCTGTCGTCCGGCAGAGTGAACCGCTGCACGCTGGACGTCGTGTCGTGGGTGCCGTGCCCGGCGGGGTTGTTCGGGCGACGGGCGTCGATGCCACGGGTGTTGGAGACCAGCACCTGGTTGCCGACGGTCGTGATCTCCGCGGGGAAGTAGTCCGTCGGGAGCAGACCGACGTAACTCACCGGCTCCAGCGGGCTCTTGTACCGGTAGACGGCGACCGCGTTGGCGCGGCCGAGGGTCACCAGCAGCCGGCCGTCGTCGGTGAGCGTCACCGCGTTGGGCTCGTAGCCCACCGACGCCTCCGGCCACGGCTGGGTGTCGATGGTCTGGACGACCTTGTTCTTGTCGGTGTCGATGACCGACACGTTGTTGCTGGCCGTGTTGGTGACGAACAGCGCCTTGCCCTTGGCGTACAGGGCGGTCGGGTGCAGACCGACGTCGATGCTCGACGGGTCCGCGGCCGGGTTCGCCAGGTCGATGACGCTGACGGTGCCGGTGGTGGTGGCCCCGGTCCTCGGGTTGGCCGGCACCTGGGTGCCGTACGAGTTCATGGTGGTGTCGCCGGCCCTGGCCGGACGGCCGCCCTCGTTGCCGACGTAGAGCTTGTTGCCGACCTGGACCATGTCACGCGGGGCGTTGCCCACGTTCCAGCTCTGTTTGATGGCGCCGGTCGCCGCGTCGATGGCGACCACCCGGTTCTGGCCGTTGACCGCGGAGTACACGGTGGAGCCGTCGGCGGAGAACACCGCCTGGCCGACCAGGGCGTGCTTGGATCCGTCCGCCGGGATCTTGATGCTGGTCGGGTTGTCGACGGTGCCGTCCGGGTTGACCGTGAACTTGGTGTAGCCGTCGGTCTGGCCCAGCCACAGCTGCTTGCCGTCGGGCGAGTACGTGGGGCCTTCCTGGCCCACGGAGTTGCTGCCGAGGCGCGGAGTCGACGTGGCGGCGGTGCCGACGACCTGCTGCACCTTCCAGTTCTTCACGTCGACGATGGCCAGCGCGCTGCCACCGTCGGTGACCGCGGCCGCTATGTGGGTGCCGTCCGGGCTGGGCGAGGACGACATGATCTTGCCGTTGCTGATGACGAGGCGGTCGCCGTACGGGGCGAGGTACTGGTCGCTGGAGACGACCTGGCCTCGATCGGTCGTCTGGCCGACCTGGTCGGTGCCGAACTGGTGGGTCTGGGCGTAACCGACGCCTGCGGTGACGGCGAGGACGACCGCTGTGGCGCCTGCCGTGAGGGCGCTCCGGCGCCCGATTCGTCTACCGCGAAACTCCGTCTCCACAGGCCTGCGATGACGTGTTACCTGCATGGAGAGTCATCCTTTCGAGGTGCTGAGAAGTTCGACGTTGCCGTCGAACTGCCAAAGGGGGTTCGGTGCGTCGCCGGTCGGGGTCCGCACCAGGAAGTAGCCGTTCACTTCCTTCGGTCCGTCGCCGTCGGCGACGAACCGCCCGTCTGAGGTGACGTCGAGTTGGTAGACGGCCGTCCCGGTGGCCTCGACGCCAGGCAGATGCCAGGACACGACACAGCGCCAGTCGTTGCCGGGGCCCTCGGCGGCGACCCTGACGCTGCCCTTGTCACACGTCGCCGCGGCCTTCAGCTGCGCTTCGGTGACGTGCGGGCGGTTGAGCTGCTCGGTCTGCATGCGATAGAGGTGGGCGAACTCCGTGGCGAGGGAGCGCTGCACCTTGTCCTGCGAGATCCCGGAGCCCGTGACCCCGGTCGCCGAGGCGACGAGGGCGACGGTCGCGCCGGCCAGTGCGACGAGCGGCAGGAGACCGACGGTGACCGCGCGGCGCCCCGAGCCGTCGGCGGTGGGATTCGTGAAGTCGCGCCGCAGGAACAGCAGATACGCCGACGTTGTCGCCAGCAGGGCCCACACCAGGCTGACCCTGATGCCGATCAGGAGCGGGCCGAGCTGTGCCGGGCTGGTGAACAGTCCGTTCCAGGAGATGAACGCGTAGCCGGGCAGGGCGAGGCGTACGGCGACCGGGAGCGGCAGCATCTGCGCGACCTGCATCGCGAGCGCGACCACCGCGGGCAGCAGCAGCCCCATCGGGGACCGCCCCAGCGCGACGGACCCGAGGAGTCCGATCGCGGCGAGGGCCAGGGTCGGGGCGAGTACGCACACCCAGGCGAGGGCGACCTTGCCCGCGGCGTCCGACGGCGTCAACTGGTGGCCGTCGAGACCGACCAGCGCCCGGTTGCCGACGGTCACCAGACCGCCGGCCGCGCTGGAGCAGGCCAGCCCGGCCACCAGCAACAGGATGACCGTGAGGCTGGCCAGCGCCTTGGCCGCGAAGATCCGCCGGGGCGAGCGGACCGCCACGAGCAGGTGGCGCCAGGTGCCGACCCGGTCCTCGGATGCGAACACGTCACCGGCGACCACCGAGGTCAGCAGCGGCAGCGCCCAGGTGCCCGCGAAACCGAGCATCACCAGCGGTCCGGCCCAGCCCGTGGCGAGCATCCAGCGGCCGAAGAGGGTGTCGGAGGGGAGTGTGCTCTGCTGGCTCACCGCCGCGACGAAGAGCGCCGGGGCGATCCAGCAGGCGAGCACCAGCAGGCGGATCCGCCATTGCGAGACGAGCTTGACCAGTTCGAATCGGTAGCCGCGGGCCACCGAGACACGGCCGGCACCGGTGAACCGGTCGGGGGCGGGAGCGGTCACGGTGGCGGTCATCGGCCGGCCTCCTGCTGCTGGGCGTGGGTGTCCTGCGGCTGGGCGCCGGCTTCCTGTCGCTGTTCGGCGTCGGGCCCCGTCCCTTCCGTGGCGGCCTCCTGATGCTCGGTCAGGGCCAGGAAGGCGGCCTCCAGCGGGGACACCACGGGGGCGAGCTCCCGCAAGGCGGTGCCCGACCGGACGAGCCGCACCACGAGTTCGTCGAGGGCCGGCACCAGGGCGCGTACGACGAGCACCTCGTCGCTGCCGGGGCGTCCGTCGTCGACGAGGTGGATCCCGGGCGTGTCGGCAGCGAGCCGGCGGGCGGCCCGCGGATCGGAGGCGATCAGCCGGTAGTCGAGTTCACGGTTCTCGGCGGCCAGCTTGCGCAACGGGCCGGAGAACGCGACGCGTCCGGTGGCGAGGATGGTGACCTCGGAGCACAGTGCCTCCACGTCGTCCATGCGGTGGCTCGACAGCACGACGCTGGTTCCCTCCGCCGCGAGCCGGGCGAGGACGCCGTGGACGTGCTTCTTTCCGACCGGGTCGAGGCCGTTGGACGGCTCGTCGAGCACGAGCAGCCGGGGCTTGGTGAGCAAGGCGGCGGCGAGCCCGAGCCGTTGCCGCATGCCCAGGGAGAAGCCCCGGATCCGGTCGCCGGCGACGTCGGTGAGTCCGACTTGGGCAATGACGTCGTCGATGCCGGCCGTGCGGGGGTCCTGTCCGCGCAGAGCCGCGAGCGCGGCGAGGTTCTGCCTGGCGGTGAGCGACGGATAGAGGCCAGGGCCGTCCACGAACCCGGCGACACCGTCGGGAGCGGCGAACGTCCTGCCCACCGGCGTACCGAGGATCTCCAGACGGCCGCTGTCGGCCACGGCCAGCCCGAGCAGGAGCCCGAGAAGCGTCGTCTTGCCGGCGCCGTTCGGGCCGACCAGCCCGTGGATCTGTCCCCGCGCCACATCGAGGTCGATGCCGTCGAGTGCGACGACATCACCGAAGCACTTGGTGATCCCGCGAGCCCGGATCGCGAGCAGTGAGTCCATGAGCCCCTTCTTTCGAAAGCCTCATGGACCCTAGGGAGAGCACACCGTCCGCACAGGAATCGCCAGTCGAACGCTCAAGGAACGGAAGACAACAGCCGTCCGCAGCCGCGAGGCCGCACCAGCGCCCCCGCCGTCCAGCGCGGCTGACATGCCCTCAGTGACACGTGTCAGAACACGGCTCGCACCTCCCCCACCTCCCGCCCCCGACCCAGCACCGGCGTACGACCGACGCGGTCCACGACGGGTGCCGTGACGCCCATCAGGCGCAGCGCGCGGGCCAGGACGGGCCCGAGGGCTCGCACTCCACCGTCCTCGATCTTGAGGGCCAGGGCGCGGCCGTCGGGCAGGGCGAGGGCCTGTACGGCTTCCGCGCCCACCTTCGACAGGACGCCCGGTATCTCCTTCATGAGCCAGGTGTCGTGGCGGTGGGTGCCGGCGACGTACTCGGGGTGGGCGCGCATGGCGTCGGCGACCCGCCGCTCGGGGGTGCCGGGTGCGGCAAGGACGAAGGAGCGGAAGGCACGGGCGAGGCCGGTCAGGCCGATCGCCATCAGCGGCGCCCCGCAGCCGTCCACACCGACGGCGGCCACCGGTTCACCGGCCGCCTCCTCCACGACCGTACGGATGACGCGTTGCAGCGGATGGTCCGGGTCGAGGTAGGACTCCAGCGGCCAGTCGCGCAGCGCGGCGGCGGCCAGCATCGCCGTGTGTTTGCCGGAGCAGTTCATGGCCACGCGGTCGCGCCGGCCGCCGGCCGCCAGATAGGCCTCCTGCTCCTGCTGGTCCAGCGGGAGGGCGGGCGGGCACTGAAGGTGCTCCGGGGTCAGCCCGTGCTCGTCGAGCATCGCTCGCACCAGGTCGCGGTGGAACGGCTCGCCGGAGTGGCTCGCGGCAGCCAGGGCCAGCCGTTCTCCCTGGAGGCCGAGGCCGGCCCGCAGCACGCCCGCCGCCTGCATCGGCTTGTTGGCGGAACGCGGGAAGACGGGGGACGTCACATCGCCGATCGCACACTCCACCGAGCCGTCCGCGGCGAGGAGCACCACGCCGCCCCGGTGCCGCCCTTCGACGAATCCGGAGCGTACGACCTCGGCGAGGACCGGGGTACTCGGCGCGTCGGCGATAGGGGTGGGCATGGCGGACTGGGACATCGGCGGTCACCTTCCGGGTGGGAATCGGTCCGGCCCACCCGGCCGTCCCCGGGATCGCCGGACACGTCGGCCGGATGAGCGGGTCGCTCCGCACCGTACCGGCACCCGAGTTGTGCGCCACAGGCAGGCCTCACCGGCGCACCGTGCTCGCCGTGGCAGCCGGAGCCACGGCCAACCGCGTCTCCCCCGCCGACGCCGCGGAGGCGTCCGGGGACCAGAGCCCGGCATCCGCCGCGCGAACGCTCCGCGCGGCGGCCGACCACACGGTGGAGAAGCTGCACGCCGTCGCGCCCGGGCTGACCGGACCACAGTTGGCGCGCGGGCGCGATCGAGGCGGCCGAGTCGCTCATCCAGCGCTACAACCCGCGCGGCCGCTTCATCCGGGCTTGGGGAGCGCTGAACGACCCGAACAACGCGGGACAGACAGATGATGACAAGTGCCTCTAGATCGCCGTAGAGCACGCGAATACGGCGCAACGCGTCTTTCCCCGCCCGGACGGCTCAACGCCACATGTTTTCGACTTCGACCCGGACACCGGCGCCCCGATCGGCCCGAACACCGTCCATGGACAACAGTGGCTTCTCTCCACGGCGGGCCGTCTCGCCGACTTCGCGGTGGGAGCGCTGAGTCCGGATCACATACCGGTGCGGAACTACCGTGCGCCGCAAGCGCCTTACGACATCAAGGACGCGTCGGCCGGCGCGATTACCGGCAGGTCGCCCTGCGCATCCTCACCGCGCTGTCGGAGACCTGCCCGACGCGGAACTCCACCCGCGCGGAGGCGATAGTCGCCCGCTGCACCCGCAACCGGCCGGCCGGCCGAGGGGCGGAATCGAGGTCTCTCTCCCCTACGCCGACTACTACCTGCTCGAAGGCATCCTGCGCGTGCCGCGGCCGCAGGACGTCGACCGGGCCGTCGAGCCGTCGACACTCTGAAGCAATTGTGCAGGTCACACCCCTGCTTGTCCGGGCAGGCCATAGGTTGGGAGCATGAGTGACGACTGGCGCACGGACCGGATCGGGGCTGCTCTGCGGGGTGAGAACCCGACGGTGCTACGACGGCTTCGGGCCGGGTTCGCGGTGATCGGCGACGTGCAGTTCCTGCCGGGCTACTCGGTCCTGCTGGTGGACGAGCCGGGTGTGCAGCGGCTGTCGGACCTGCCCCGGGGCAAACGGCTGGCGTTCCTGTCCGACATGGACCGGCTCGGAGAGGCGGTGGAACGGGCCTGCCGACGGCTGGATCCCGGCTTCCGCCGGGTGAACCTGGAGATCCTCGGCAACACCGACCCGTTCCTGCACGCCCACATCTGGCCCCGGTTCGAGTGGGAGTCGCCCGAGGTGGTGGGCAAGCCCGTATGGCTGTATCCGCCGGACCGGTGGCGGGACGCTCGGTTCGGGCTCGGTCCGCAGCACGACGCACTGCGGGATGCGATCGGGAGTGAGCTGGACTTGCTGGCGTCCATGTCCTGAGCGGGTGCGCGCCGATGCCGAGCGGAAGGTGCTCGGCATCGGCGCACAGTTCGCGGCTCAGTTCAGCGTGAGCGTCGCGGAGTCGTTCCGGCTGTCAGGGTCGAATGCCGGCCGGTGGGAGTTGGCGGGATCCGGGCCCCATACCAGCTGAACGCCGCCCTTGGCATGCGTGGTCACCTCGTCGACCCGGAGGGTCAGGCTGAAGTCGGTGACCTGTCCCTTGGGCAGGACGATGCCCGACGGGCGGCAGACGTACGGGCCGTGGGCCTGTGCCGTCGGGTTGTGGTCCTGCCAGGGAGCACAGTTGGCCGAGTGGCCGACGGCAGTGGTACCGGGCGGGAACGTCACCCAGACGGTGGGCACTCCCTCACCGCCGCTGCGGTCGTACAGCGTGGCCGGACCGCCCGCGGACAGGTGGAAGGCGAGGGTCGCGTTCTTGCCCTGCCCGGCCTGCGCGCTCGCGCCGGAGACTCCGAAGTCGGCCGTGTTGTGCGCCTGGAGGGAGGTGATCCGGTAGTCGGTGACGTCACCCGTCTGCGGCAGGGAGACGGACCCGGCCGGGACCGAGGACTTTCGGCCCGCCTTGATCACCTTCAGCCTGAGCGTGGACCCCTTGCCCCAGGTCCACCTGATGCCCTGCCCGTCCGGCCATCCCGGCTGGCCCAGCGGCACGGTCATCGTGTCGAGGTACGTGTACAACGCGGCCGAGTTCACCCGCAGGCGCACCGGAGCGGCCAGGGCGGCCGTCTCTCCGAGGTTGATCGCGCCCTTGGGGTAGCACTCCGCGAAGTGGATCGTGCCGTTGTACCCGTACTTGCAGTTGGCGTAGTGGTCGGCGAAGTCGAGGCCCGGTGAGGCGGCCAGGACCGCCTGGACGCCCTTGGCGGGACGGTTGCCCACATTGGTGAACCGGACCGGTTCGCTGACGGTGCTGCCGACCTTCAGGCCGGTGTGGTCGGTGAGCTTGTCGAGGCCGAAGGAGGGGCCTCCCACCTCGACTCTGCCGGTGCCGCCCACGATCTGTGCGTGCGCGGAGTGGCCGCTGACCTTGTACGTGCCCACGGCACCGAGCGCGGCACCCTTCAGCGGGGTCAGCGTCAGGCTCGTCTCGGCACCCATGTGGGTGGTGGGAGAGGAATCGGACTGGAACATCTCCGAGCACGTGGCGACCAGGCCCTTGGCCGTGCAGTTGTCCGAGAACGTCACCTTGGCGATCTTCGACAGGCCCCGGGCGTCCACGGTCAGCGTGGCATCGTACGCCTGCAGGTTCTTGGCCTTGGTCTGGAAATCGAAGGACACGTCAGCGGTGGCGGGCGCGGCCGGCAGCGCCACCGGTTCCGGCGCGTCGAGGGTGATCACCGGCTGTCCGGTGGCGGCGCCGGCCGGGGCGGCGCCCAGCAGTGCCGCGGTCAGGCCCGCGGCGGACATGAAGACCGCGGCCGTACCGGCGAGGGATCTTCGTCTCATCAACATCCTCTGGTCAGAAGGAGATTCACACACGTTGTTCCGAACGATCGGATGGACCTTAGCCCCTGGGCGCTTCCCGCCCGTCACCGGGCTGTGTTACGCCCCTGTGACACCGAACTGACAGTTCCAAGATCAGGCCCTGCCAAGCTCGGCTTCACCGCACGACCTGACCAGTCCATGTTCCTGGGGGAATCGACTCATGACCTCACGCACCCGCACCACGGCGGCCGCCATCGCCGTGGCCGCAGCCGTCACCGGCACCGCGCTGCTGGGCGTCTCCGGCGCCGCGTCGGCCGCGACCACCGCCTCGCACGGCACCCTGACCGTCAGCAACGGCACCAACTACGTGCTGATCGGCGGCCACAAGGTGAACTTCGGGGTGCCCGTCCGGGACCTCGCCTGGTCCCCGGACGGCAAGAGGGCCGCCTTCGTGGACGGCTCCGGCAACCTGGACATCGCCAACCCGGACGGCAGCGGGCGCGTGGTCGTCGCGAGGAATCCCGGCAACCAGAACTGGTCCCACCCGACCTGGCAGGTGACCGCGAAGGACACCCAGAACGGCATCCCCGCCAAGGACAACCTCATCTTCGCGGCGCGCGCCGACGGTGTGTCCCGGCTGAAGTACATCTCCGCCAAGGCCGTCCACGGCACGCCCAAGACGCTGTCCCTGAACGGCGAGGCGGGTCCGGGCGGTGCGTTGCCGCAGACCGGCAATCTCTGGCCGAACGCGGCCGGCCACTACGGCAGTTCGGTCTACGCCAACGACCACACCGGTGCCGTCTACATCCGTGACGACTACCTGCGCCAGCAGGGCGGCAAGCTCACCCAGGGCTCCCAGCCGGCGCTGTCCCCGAACGAGGAGGAGGTCGTCTTCGTGCGCTCGGTCGCCGGTCACGACCACGTGCTCGTGGAGGACTTCATGCACGGCAACCACATCAAGGACCTCACCCCGCACGCCACGACCGACTACACCGAGCCGGCCTGGTCCCCCGACGGCAAGACCCTCGCGGTGCACACCCCGTCCGGCACGGTGACCCTGCCGGCCGACGGCTCGGGCCGTCCGGCCAAGGTCACCTCGACGGTCGGGCTGGCGGCGTACCGCCCCTGACGTCGTACGAGTGAACGGGCCGGGCGCGTCCGGGGCCGCGGAGTGTGGGTCACTTCGCGGTCCGGGCGAGCTCGGCCCGCAGTTCGTCCAGGTGCGCGTCGGCGGTGTCGTGCGGCAGGAACTCGACGACGTCCAGGAACCGGAAGAGCACCCGGCTGCCGGTGACGGCGTACTCGTACTCGCCGAAGCCCACCACCGCACCCATCGTGCCCCGGACGGCGCCCCGCACCACATGCGAGGTCATGTCGTCCGGTTCCGTCGCCGACATGCCGCGCCGGGCGTTGGGCCGGGCCAGATAGGGGCACACCATCGAGGCGTACAGCATGCAGGCACGGTGGCCCGGTCCTTCGAGGGTCGGCGCGAGATTGCGGTAGGGCCGTCCGGCGGCCAGCGCCTCCCCGATCGCAGCGCTCTCCGCGGCCCCCACCACACGCCACACGGGCCCCTGCGGCATGGCCTGGTTGCACACCGAGCACAGACGACTCCGCGCGCATGCGGCGCTGCGTTCGTAGTCGGTCAGCGCGAACTGCGGCTCCTCCCCTTCCCAGGGGGTGATCGCCGGGACCGGATACCCACGGGCGTCACGGGGCCGTGCCTCGACCGACGCCGGCATGGGGACACTCTCGAATCGCACAGGCCATGACTACCAGGACCCATGGCTTTTGGCCAAGGCGGCACAGGCGGCCACCTGTTGCGGAGACGATCGGTGAGGATCGGCGCATGAACAAGATCGTGCTGATGTCGGATCCGAGGGTCGCGGCCGTCCCCGTGACCGACTGCGGAGAACCGCTCGTCGACGTCCGGCTGCGGGATGCCCTCGCCGTGGACGCGCGCAGGGCCGAACCGTCAGGGGCGTTCGCACAGCTGCGAGAAGGCGTCCTGATCCGCCTTCTCAGGGCCCGGCAACTCCTCCCGGCCGGGCTGCGTCTGCTGTTCGTCGAGGGTTACCGGCCGCCCGCGCTGCAGCGCGAGTACTTCGAGCGGTACGCCGGCACGCTGCGGGCCGCTCATCCTGACTGGTCGCCGGCGCGGGTGCGCGAGGCCGCGAGCCGATATGTGTCGCCGCCGGAGATCGCGCCGCACAGCGCCGGCGCCGCGGTGGACCTCACGCTCGTCGACGCCGAGGGCCGGGAACTCGACATGGGGACACCCGTGAACGCCAGTCCGGAGGAGAGCGACGGCGCTTGTTACACGGACGCCGCCACGATCGGCCCCGAGGCGCGGGCCAACCGGCGGGTGCTCGGCGCGGCCCTGAGTGCCGTCGGCCTGGTCAACTACCCCACAGAATGGTGGCATTGGTCCTACGGCGACCGTTACTGGGCTCTCGCCACCGAAGCCGGCAGTGCGCTGTACGGGCCACGGGAACTCGGATGAGCCCTGATCCGGCCCGCCCCGATGACCCGTGCCCGGCGGGTGAACGAGTGGACCGCACGCACCTCGCCGACGACCTGCCCTCCGAGCCCGGCCCTGTCCCGGCGGCTTGGGACGCGCCCCCGCTCGACCCCGAACTGGCGGTCGCGCTCGTGGGTTTGGGGCGTGATGTGAGGGAGCCGGTCACCCCGGAGAACCTCGTGGCCCGGCAGAAGCGGGATGCCGCGGCGCGCCCCAGGCCGACCCTCGAGGACCTCCGGGCCGGTGGCCGCTTCGAGGTGGCGGAGCTGCGGGTGCCGGGGCCGCCGGGCGGACCGGACGTCACCCTCGTCAGCGCACGGCCCGCCGGGTTCACCGGGCCGCTGCCCCTGCTGTACTACATGCACGGCGGCGGAATGGTCACGGGCAATGCGTGGTCCGTGCTGCCGCGGCTCCTTCGCGAGTGGGCCGCCACCCTGGAACTGGCGGTCGTCTCCGTCGAGTACCGGCTGGCACCCGCGGCACGGTATCCCGCGGCGGTGGAGGACTGTTACGCGGGGCTGATCTGGACGACCGCGCGCGCGGCGCAGCTGGGCATCGACGCCGGCCGTGTCGTCGTCGGGGGAAAGAGCGCCGGCGGCGGACTCGCCGCGGCACTCGCCCTGCTCGCCCGTGACCGGCGCGGGCCCGGCACGATCGGACAACTGCTCCTCTGCCCGATGCTCGACGACCGCGGCAACACCTGCTCCAGCCGTCAGATGGCCGGCATCGACACCTGGGACCGGATCTCCAACGCGACCGCCTGGCAGGCGGTGCTGGGCGACCGGTACGGCGCCGCGGACCTGCCGCCGTACGCGGCGCCCGCCCGCGCGACCGATCTGTCCGCACTGCCCCCGGCCTATGTCGAGGTCGGGTCGGCGGAGACCCTGCGGGACGAGGCCGTGGCCTACGCGCAGGCGCTCTGGCGGGCCGGAGGCCAGGCGGAACTGCACGTCTGGCCCGGCGCCTGCCACGGCTTCGACACCTTTGCACCACGGGCGGCACTCAGCCAGGACGCCCGCGAGGCCCGTACCCGCTGGCTGCGGCGCATCCTCAGGCAGCCGTGATGACCCCGTAGGTGACCAGGCCGTAGGCGAGGTGCGGGAGCGCGTCCGAGGTCCAGTCGGCGGGCGACCAGGTGCGCGGGTCGCTGATGTCCAGGCCGGCTATGGGCGCGTCGGCCAGCGTCATCGCCAGGGCTCCGGTCAGCACGGCGCCCAGCCAGGCGTGCGGCCGTAGCCCGGCGCGGTGGAGCAGTGGCACGAGGGCGCCCGTGCCGACTCCCACGGCGATGCCCGACAGCGCCCCAGACCGGAGAGCCGGTTGTCCCGTCCCTCCCCGTCGGGGACCGTGTGTCCCGCCCGGGTGGTGATCTTCCCCACCACGGCCTCGGGGGTGCTGCTCGAAGGCCGGCCGCGCACCGCCATGTCCAGGCAGCTCACGGCGTTCAACGCGGTGGTGCCGGCGGCCCCGGCGGCACAGCCACGGGCGATGGTTCGGAACATGTCGCTCCGGGTCCCCCGCCGTGACGTGGGCCAAACGGCGCCGCCGTCGGCCGCGGCCGGATCCGGCGGCACCTTCACGGCGTGGGCGGGCCCTGCCCTGGCTCCGGGCCGCCGCGTGCGATCCGGGTCAGGTCGGTCATCAGCGAGTCCAGCCACGACACGGTCGCGTAGTACCGGCGGGGTGCACCGGGCGGCTCGGCGACGGGCCCGACAACCCCCGGATCGACCAGCGGAATCGGCCCGGTCGGAGTGTCCGCTCCGGGGTCCAGCGCCGCCGAGATCAGCAGCATCCGCCCGGCCACCCGGTCCCCCAGCCCGCTGAGGGCCTCGGCCGCCACGGGGCCGAGGCCGGTGACCGGCGGCGCCAACAGCCGTTCGGAGCCCCACAGGGTGTGGTGTCCGGCCATCAGCGCGGCCTGCCAGTCCACGGTGCGCGGAGCGGGCCTGCGCGGCGCGCCGCCGAACGGTGTCGGCTCGCTCTGGAACTGCGCGAACGCGGACTCGGCGAGGATGACCGCGCGCTGCAACGACCGGTGTCCGAACACCCCGGACGGCGGGGCCACGGCGCCGCCGCCCGCCACCGAGGCGCCGGTCGCCACCACGATCTCGGCCGCCCTGCGCAGGAGTTCCGCCGACGCGTAGCGCAGTTCGTCATGGGCACCGCGCGGCCAGGCCAGCAGTCCGAAGACGGCGCCGACGGCGCTGCCGACCAGCACGTCCAGCATCCTGACCTCCGCCAGCCGCCAGGTCGGCGGGGCCAGCTGGGCGAAGACCAGGGCCACGAGCACGGTGAACAGGCCCTGTGCCCAGCCGACGCCCTTGACCGGCCCCACCGTGAAGGCGAACAGCATCCACACCGGCAGTACGACGGCGTAGACGGCGGTGTCGGTGCCGGCCAGGCTCAGTGCCCCGGCGGTGACGAGAGCTCCGGCCAGGGTGCCGGCGAGCGCCAGGCGGATGGTGTGCCAGGTCTCGTCCATGGTGGTCCGGGTCAGGGTGAGCGTCGCCAGCATCGCCCAGAATCCATGGGGCAGCGTGTCCACCCCGGCCACGAGCCGGGCCGCGGTCAACGCCAGGGCGATACGGACCGCGTTCTGGAAGAACACCGAGCGGCGACCTGCGTGGCCGCGGAGCCGGTGCCACCACAGGATCGGCGCCCGCGTGCCGGCGTACCAGAAGCGGCCTCGCGAGATCTGTACCGCGGCATGCCTTCCGCGTACGGCGAGATCGGCCGCGGTGGCCATGGCGAGTGCGGCGTCGGCGATCTCCAGCACTGCGGCGTGCCGGCGCAGTACGGCGGGCGGGAAGTCCGGCGCGCGAGCGGTTCCGGGGGCCGGACCCGCGGACACGGCCGACAGGTGCGCGCGTGCCCTGACCAGGTCCTCGTAGGGGGCCACCGGCGACGGCCCGGTCCCCAGGCAGTCCACGGTCGCCGTGGCCAGCCGGGCGACGGCCCGCAGTACGGCGGTCACCTCGGGGCCCGGCTGCCCGCCGGGCGGGACGGGCAGTTGTGCCAGGCGGCTGAGGAGGGTGCGGGTGGCGAGGCCGGTGTGGGCGAGGGCGCGATCGTGCAGGCCTGGCCCGGCCGGGCGTTCCGCCTCCGGCACGGTCAGGGACCGCAGGCTCCGACTGGCCTCCCCGGCCGCCCGGACGTCGGGACCGGTCAGGGCGTACGGCGGTGCGGCGAGGAGGGCCGCGCCGTGTCCGGCGGTCCGTACGGCGTGGGCGGCCCGTTCCCGGTACGTCGGCGGGCTGGGCTCGGGGAACATCAGGGCTTCGGCGACGATGAAGAGGACCAGTCCGGTGCTGGTCCCGATCAGGCGCTCGCCGAGAGTGCCGGGGGCGTACGGAGGGAACGACGGGAGGATGTAGAGGAGTTGCAGGCCCGGCGCCGCCCCTGCCGGCCGAGGACCGCCCACGGCGGCGAAGGCCAGCCCGAAGCCGACCGCCAGCATGCCGACGACGGCGCACCAGGTCCGTACGGACAGATATGTGCCGACGACGACCAGCAGCCAGCACACCGGAAGCAGGCGGAACACGGTCGCGGCCCGCTGCCGGCCGGTGCCCGGGATCTTGGCGAGTCCGCCCAGGGCCACGGCGGCGAACAGGGCGTAGGTGGCCGCCACAGGACGGTCGAGGCCGTAGCGGAAGAGGTAGAAACCGGCCGCGGCGACCAGCGTCACGCGTACCGCCCGGCGGCCCGAGTCGGCGTAGTCCGCCGGGCTCCGGCGGGCTGGGACACCACCCACCCCTACAGAATCACCCACCTCCGAAGGCCCGGCACCCCGCCGGCCGGCGCGGCGGAGAGCCGCCACGGGCGGGTCATCCCAGGGTGAAGCGGATCGGCGTACCGGCGGCGGCCTGCGCGGCAGCCGCGAGGGCGGCCTCGCCGACGACGCCGATCACCGGATAGCCGCCCGTGGTCGGGTGATCGTGCAGGAAGACCACCGGGCGCCCGTCCGGGGGCACCTGCACGGCGCCGAGGACCATGCCCTCACTCGGCAGCTCGCCGGTCGACACGCGCTCCAGCGCCGGCCCTTCGGTGCGCAGGCCGATCCGGTTGCTGTGCTGCGACACGCGGTACGTCGAAGATGTGAGGGTGCGCAGTGCGCCGGGGGTGAACCAGTCGGCGCGGGGGCCGAGCCGCAGCGGCAGGGTCAGTGCGGTCGGCGGCGCCGGCCAGGGAGCGCTGTCGGGAGACACCGGCTGCCGGGCGGGAGCGCCCAGCGGGAGGACGTCCCCGTCGCGCACCGGCGCCGGGCCGAGCCCGGAGAGCAGGTCCGTCGAACGGCTGCCGAGGACCGGCTCGACGGCGATGCCGCCGGCGACGGCGATGTACGAGCGCACGCCCGCCGTCACCGCGCCCGCGTTCAGTAGGGCGCCCACGGGCAGCCGTACGGGCACGCCCCAGGGCGCCGGCCTGCCGTCCACGGTCACCGGGCAGGGCGCGCCGCCGACCACGACGGTCACGCCGCGGTCGGGGCGCAGGGCGCAGCCGGTCAGGGTGGTCTCCAGGACGGCGGCACCGGGGGCGTTGCCGAGCAGCAGATTGGCCAGTCTCAGGGCGGCGGCGTCGAGGGCGCCGGAGCGCGGCACCCCCAGGTGGGCATGGCCACGACGGCCGCCGTCCTGGACCGTGGTGAGGGCGCCGGAGCGCACGACGGTGAGCTTGGCAGTCATGGCGTGCCTTCCTCCGCCACGAACCGGACGCGCGTTCCCGGCGTGAGCAGGGCCGGTTCCGCCCGGCCGAGGTCCCACAGCGGGGTCGGGTCCGGCATGGTCCCGATCAGCTGCCAGCCGCCGGGGGTGGGGCGCGGGTACACCGCGCTGTAGGGGCCGGCGAGCGCGACCGCACCGGCCGGGACCCGGGTGCGGGGTGTGTCACGGCGCGGCACGTGCAGTTCCGCCGGCAGACCGGTGAGGTAGCCGAAGCCGGGGGCGAAGCCGCAGAAGGCGACGCGAAAGGTGCAGGAGGAGTGCCGGGCGGCGACCTCGTGCACGGCGACGCCCCACAGGGCGGCCACCTGGGCCAGGTCGGGTCCGTCGTAGCGTACGGGGATCTCCACGACTCCCCGGTCGTCGGCGGCCCGGGTCGGCACGTCCCAGTGGGAGAGGTGGCGCGCCAGCTCCTCCGGGTCGGTGACGCCGTCCAGGAGCACGGTCCGCGCGCCCGGCACGATTTCCGCGACGGGCGGCAGGGTGCCCGCCGCGCGCCGCCGCAGGAGTTCGGCGTGGAAGGCTCCGGTGTGCTCGGCGTCCGGCAGCTCGACGAGCACCGCGTGCCGCCCGGCGAGGCGCACCTGCAGAGACCGGCTCTCCGTCATGCGAACGCCCCGACCTCGATCCCGGCCGCCTCCAGAGCCGTGCGCACCCGCGCCGCGATCCGGGCGGCGCCCGGGGTGTCGCCGTGGACGCACAGGGAGCGGGCGGTCACCACGACCGTCGTACCGTCCACGGCCTCGACCGCGCCGTCCATGGCGAACGCCAGCGCGCGCCGGACCACCGTCTCCTCGTCGGTCACCAGGGCGTTCGTCTCGCGCCGCGACACGAGCGTGCCGGCAGGGGTGTAAGCGCGGTCCGCGAAGGCCTCCGGTACGGCGGCGAGGCCCGCCTGCTCGGCCGCGGCCAGCAGTTCGGAGCCCGGCAGGCCGAGCACCGACAGGGCGCCGCCCGCGAGTTTCACCCCCTCGACGACGGCCGCGGCCTGCTCGGCGTCGTGCACGGTGCGGTTGTAGAGCGCGCCGTGCGGCTTGACGTAGGCCACCTCGGCCCCGGCGGCCTGGGCGAAGACCCGCAGTGCCCCGATCTGGTAGGCCGTCTCGGCCGCCAGCTCGTCGGCCGGTACGTCCATGGCCCGGCGGCCGAAGCCGGCCAGATCGCGGTAGGACACCTGCGCGCCGATCCGGACACCGCGTTCGGCGGCGAGGTCACAGACGCGGCGCATCACCGCGGGGTCGCCCGCGTGGAAGCTGCAGGCGACGTTGGCGCTGGTCACGACGGAGAGCAGGGCGTCGTCGTCGGTGAGGGTCCAGCGGCCGAAGCCTTCACCGAGGTCTGCGTTGAGGTCGATCACGTCCCGAAACGTAATCGATTGTTGAACAATCCCACAAGGGAGCCGGCACGGCACCCTTGCGGAGCGGGCCGACCCGCAGATCGGCCATCTGCCGGGTCACAGCCTCAGCAGGGCCGCCGCGCTGCGTTCCATCGCTGTCACGCCGCAACCTTCGCGGCACTGGCCCTCGACGCGGGATCCGCTGCCGCCCCCGGCGGGCGTGTCCTTCTAACGGCGGGCGGCGACTCGTTCCACGACCGTTCGCCACGACGCGAGCGGAGCCACCGCAAGGCCCACGACCTTGCCCGCGTCGTCGGCACGGCGCAGTGCGATCGCGGCCGGGAATTCGGGGTCCGCCGCGAAGGCCGCCGCCTCCGCCGGGACCATGGGACCGCCCTGGCAGCCGAGTGTGCGGGCGCTCTCCGGCGACAGCGCCAACTGCGGGTCGGCAGCCGCGAGGTAGCGTTTGGCCGGGATGTGCGCGGCGACCGGGCGGGCGACCCGCGGCCCCAGCAGCCCCTCGACCGCGGCCGCGGCGTGCCTGCCGTGGCCCGCTTCGTCGGCGGGCACGAGGTAGTGGCCGATGTCGGGGACGAGCCCGGCCACCTGCAGTTCCTCGTCGTCCGGGTGGCTCACGGCGAGCAGGGCGGCGACCTGGAGGCCGTGGTCCAGGATGTCCACCGGGTCGCCCGGCCGGTCCGGCGTGTCCCAGACGTCCGCACAGTCGGCCAGCAGGGCCATCAGCTCGTCCACGGACCGCAGGGGGGCGTACGTCATGCGCCCAAGCTGCCGCGCCGAGGCGTACGGCAGGTGTCGGCAGGGTGTACGGCCGAAATGGCGCGCTGTCGAGAGGCCGGCCGCCGAGATCGACAGCCGGCCGGGGTGGGTCAGCCCAGTTCGGTGTCCAGCCAGTGCAGGACATCGGGGGTCACGGGGTCGGTGATGTCGGCGAACTCCTCGTGCGTGTTCAGGAACTTGGCCACGTACGGGCAGACGGGCACGATCCGCTTGCCGGCCCCGCGCACGTCGGTGAGCGCCTCCTGGACCAGCCGGGAGGCCAGGCCCTGTCCGGCGAACGCCTCGTCGACCTCGGTGTGGAAGAAGACGCGCTGTTCACCGCGGTCACGGTAGGCGGTCAGTCCGGCGCGCTTGCCGTCGACCAGGATTTCGTACCGGTGCTTGGCCTCATTGTGCTCGACGGTCGGAGCGGCGGCGGGCTGGCTCATGAGATGCCTTTCCTCGAACCTCATCATCGTTACCGCAGGTCAGCAGCGTGTGGCGCGGCTGTCGGCCGGCAGACCGTCAGCATGGGTCTCCGGGGTTGATCGTCTGGGCCAGGATACGTCCACCATCTGGGGCGGTGCCTCGCCCTGGCAACGGATCTTCGACCTGGGCGCCGACACCACGAGGTACCTCTCCACCATCCCGTCCAACAACGGCGGAGTGCTGCGCACCGCCGTCACCACCGGCGGAGGCGGCGCGGAGGCCCAGGTGAGCGGTTACGCCGCGCTGCCCGCGAACCAGTATCGACAGCGCGGCCAGTCGGGACTTGGCCGCTCTGCTGCCGTTGCCACTCCGGGCACGCCGACGTCCGGTCAGGCTCGGGGAGTTGTCGAAGGGGGCTCGCGCTCACGGAGCGCGAAGAGTCAGGCGCCGCGTCGAGCGGTGTCCATGCGGGTGGCCGCGAGTGCCGCGACGAGCGTCACGGCGGCGGCCAGGGCGAGACTGACGCGCAGTCCGTGCTCAAAGTCTGCGGGAAGGTCACCGGGGCCAGCGGACAGTGGTGCCGCAGGTCTGCCCATTCGTCCGGCGGCACGAGCGCCTCACCAACGACAGGTGAAGTCGACTGATCGACTTAAATCGATGGGCCGGACGGACGGCCGTAAACGCTCCGGCCCGTCAGTTCCGCCCGGCAGGTCAACTGGGGTTCCGTCGCGGCTTCAACGGGACCCTGGGAAGCTCGGGCGCCGGCAGCGGGGCACCGTCGTACCCCTGCACCGAACCGAACCGGTCCCCCGACATCCACTCATCGCGGGCCTCTACGATCTCTTCATGTGACCGGCAGATGAAGTTCCACCACATGATGATCTCCTCCCCGAAGGGGGTTCCGCCGAGCAGCACCGTCCGCGCGATGTCGTCCGACTCGTTCGTCAGCGTCAACACGGCGGCGCCCGGCGGGACATAGCCCAGCTCCGAAGGTCCGACCAGGGTGTCCGCCAGGCGCACCTGCCCCTGGTCGACCAGGAGGCCGTGTTCGAAGGCGGGGTCCACGGCGACTGTGAGGGTCGCGCGGGGCCGGAGGACGATCTCGGCGCCGAGCAGGGGCGTGAAGGTCGGCACCGGGGAGACCCGGCCGGCGAGGGAGCCCAGGAAGACCCTGATCTCGGCCTCACCGGTCAGCAGCGGCTCGGGTGCGTAGTGCTGGAAGTCCCGTTCGGTGTGGCGGTGTTCCTCCGGCAGCGCCACCCACAGCTGCACGCCGTGCAGGATCGTGGTCCGCGGGGTGGAGACCTCCGAGTGGCTGATGCCGTACCCGCCCGTCATCAGGTTCAGCTCGCCGGGCCGTACGAGCGCGTGGTTGCCCATGCTGTCCCGGTGCTCGATCTCCCCGGTGAACAGCCAGCTCACCGTCTGCAGCCCGGTATGGGGGTGCGGGGCGACGTCCATGCCGCCCGTCACCGAGACGTCGTCGGGGCCGTAGTGGTCGGCGAAGCACCACGCGCCGATCAGGGTCCGGGCGCGCTGGGGCAGTGTGCGGCGTACGGTCATCGCCCGAGGACCGCCGAGGGGCACATCGCGCGGGGTCAGTACGTCGACCCCTGCCACCTCGGTCGACCGCTCGGCGTCCACCGCGCGACCGCACCGCAGTTCCATGGGTTTCGTCTCGACGTTGCTCACCGTGGACCGCCTCCTGGAAGGGTGGTTCTATATTCAACTATCATGCCATGACCCCGGGCGGTCGCCACCAGATCTCCATGCATGCCGGCCGCCGGCTCGACCGGATGCTCGTCATGCTGACCAAATTACGCGTTCTGTTCGAAATCGGCCGATAAATCCTCGGAGTACGGGGCTGGTCATCTCCATCAGAGATGACCGGCATCACGGATCATCGCGACCAGGAGGGAAGCAGAGGGAGCGGCCCAGCGCTGGTGCTGGTGAGAGCAGCGACGAAGCTGCTCGGTCGTCGCCAGGCATCCCGCCGAGCCGGCCTCACCGGCTCCCGCCCCCGCAGAAGGTCAACGTGCCCCAGCCCCTCGAACTCCGGATCTCGCGTCAGGGTGCGGCCGGCGCCGAGCCCGCACACGGTGTGCCTGGCCTGCTGATCGCGCTGCTGGCCGTCGCCGCCGGCATGACGGTCGCCAACCTGTACTACGCCCAGCCCCTGCTCTCCTCGCTGCGCGAGGTCTTCCACACCAGCACGGCGGCGGCCGGCTGGCTGATCACGCTCACCCAGGTCGGTTATGTGATCGGCATGCTGTTCCTGGTCCCGCTCGGCGACCGGCTGGAGAAGCGGAGCCTGATCACGGCCCTGCTGACGGTCACCACGGCCGCCCTGGTCGCGGCCGGGCTGGCCCCGAACTTCCCCGTTCTGCTGATCGCGTCCCTGGTCAGCGGCGCCACCTCGGTCGTCGCCCAGATCCTGGTCCCGTTCGCCGCGAGTCTCGCACCCGACCACGCCCGCGGCCGGATCGTGGGCCGGGTGATGAGCGGCCTGCTCACCGGGATCCTGCTCTCGCGCACCCTCAGCAGCCTGGTCTCGGTCATCGCCGGCTGGCGCGTGGTCTACCTGGGCTCCGCCGTCCTGATGGCCGTCCTCGCCCTCGCCCTGCGCTCCGCGCTGCCCCGGCACGCCCCCACCACGAGCATCCCGTACGTCCGTGTGCTGCACTCCACCCTCCAACTGGCCCGCACCCACCCCGCACTGCTGCGCCGCGGCCTGTACCAGGCCGCGATGTTCGGCGCCTTCAGTGCCTTCTGGACCACCGTCTCCTATGTCCTGACCGGCCCCGGGTTCCACTACTCCCCCATCGGCGTCGGTGTCTTCGCCCTGGTCGGAGCCGCCGGCGCGGCCGTGGCTCCGCTGGCGGGACGGTGGGCCGACCGCAAGCTGACCCGGCCCATGACGGGCGCCGCGTTCGTCCTCGCCGCGCTGGCCTTCGGTGCCGCCGGGTTCGGCCGGCACCACATCGTCCTGATGGCCCTCGCCGCCATCCTGCTCGACATGGCCGTCCAGACCACCCTGATCCTCGGCCAGCACACCATCTACCAGCTCGACCCCCACGCCCGGGCCCGCCTCAACAGCGCGTTCATCGCCACGTTCTTCCTCGGCGGCGCCCTCGGCTCCCAGCTCGGCTCGCTGACCTACCACTCCGGCGGCTGGACGGCGGTGACGGCCCTCGGCGCCGGGCTCCCCGTCCTGGGGCTCCTGTACTGGCTCACCGAGCACCGGCGGGGAGGCCGGAACCGTGCCCGGGACGCCGCGTAAGGGCTTCGGTCAAGGCCCAGGCCCGGCGAACGGCGTCGGTTCACCGGCCGCGCACATACGATGCAGCGAAGATCCGAGCCCGTCGTACGGGCACTGCCTCACCGGGAGCGGATGATGGACCTGCGGCAGATGGAAGCCGTCGTCGCGGTGGCGGACGCGGGCGGGTTCACGGCCGCGGCGAGGCGGCTGCACGTGGTGCAGTCCGCCGTCTCCGGCACGGTCCGCGCCCTCGAACGCGAGCTGGGCACCCCGCTGTTCACCCGGAACACCCACCGGGTGGCGCTCACCCCGGCCGGGGAGGCCTTCGTACCCGCGGCACGAGCGGCCCTGCGCGCCGCCGAGCTGGCGCGCGAGGCGGTCGACGCGGCCAAGGGCGAACTGCGCGGGCGGGTGACCGTCGGCATCATGCAGGGCGTCTGGGCGGGACTGCACCACGCGCTGGCCGCGCTGCGGTCGGAGCACCCAGGGGTGGTGGTCCGGTTGCGGCAGGAGGCGGTGACCGACATCCGGCAGGCCCTGCGCGAGGGCACGGTGGATCTGGCGGTGGTGGCGCTGGACCGCCAGCAGCAGCGGGGGCTCGTGACCCGGTTGCTGTCCCGCGAGGAGATGGTCCTGGTCGTCTCACCGCGAAGGGACCTCGCCGCGAGCGCCCCGGAGGGCACCGTCGAACCGGACACGGTGGCGCAGCTGCCCCTGGTGGACTTCACCCCGGGCTGGGCGATCCGCCATGCCGTCGATCGCGCCTTCCGGGCCGCCGGCGTCGACCGCACCACGACCTTCGAGGTGAACGACATCGTCGCCGCGTCCGAACTGGTCCGCAACGACCTGGGCGTCTGCATCATGCCCGAGTCCATCGCCGACCGCTTCCCCGACCTGACGACGTATCGGTTCACCCGCCATGCGCCGAGCTGGAAGGTGATGGTGGTACGGCCGCACGGTGAGCCGCCCGCGGCGGTCGCGGCGCTGCTGCGGCACATCACCTGACGCCGGAGCCGAGGTCAGTACGCAGGACGGCCCGCCGTCCGTGCAGCTCACCCTTCTCCATCCGGGCGTGCACATCGGCGGCCGCGGCGAGGGGGAAGACCTCGATGCTGCGCGGGCGCAGCGCACCGCGGCCGAGGAGGTCGTTGATGTACGCGGCGGCTTCCGCGAGTTCGTCGGATGTCGCGTGGGAGATCACGAACCCCACGATGGAACGGTCGTTCATGTACAGCGCCCCGGCGGGCAGCACGGGGCGGGTCCGGGCGCCCGCCAGCAGTACCACGCGGCCCCTGCGGGCGAGGAGGTCGACCGTGGTCTCCAGGTCGTTGACGCCGGCCGTGTCCAGGTACAGGTCGAGCCCCGACGGCGCCGCGCGGCGGATCTTCTCGGTCAGTTCCGGATCCCGGTAGTCGAACACCTCGGCCGCGCCCAGCTCCGCGCAGTACCGCGTGTCCCGCGCGCCGGCCGTGGCGAGGACGTGGGCGCCGGCCCGCACCGCCATCGTCACCAGGGCACCGCCGACATTGCCCGCGGCGCCGCCGACCAGCACGGTCTCGCCCACGCGGAGCCGCCCGTGGGCGAACAGCGCCAGATAGGCGGTCGCCGCCGGATGGAACGCCGCCACCGCCGCGTACGGATCGACTCCGTCGGGCAGGCGGTACAGCCGGTCCGCCGCCACCACCGCCTGCTCCGCTGCCGCGCCCTGCCTTCCTCCGTGCCCGAGGCTGTTGCACCACACCCGGTCACCTGCACGGAAGCCGGTGACTCCGGCGCCCGCCCCGGCGACCGTGCCGACCAGATCACGGCCCACGACGAAGGGGAAGTCGACCTGCGTGGCGAAGAGCCCCGACCGCACGAACGTGTCCACCGGGTTGACCGCGGTGGCCAGGACGTCCACCAGTACGTCGGTGGGGCCGGGCCGGGGCGCGGCGATCTCGCCGTACCGGATGACGTCGGCGGGACCCAGTTCCTCGATGTACGCAGCACGCATGGCACCACATGGTCCCACCGCCCCGCTGCAAACCCCGGGTGCGCCGGGCCGTCACCGGCGCACCGCGCTGAAGCCGATGCGCCGGGGCCGCAGTTCGCGGGTCCAGGCGGTCGTGTCAACGCCTCGGCTCGGCGCTCTCCACGCCAAGTGCCCAGGCCCCGTAGGCCGTCCCGGTGGTCTCGAAGGAGAAGATCACATGGGAGGCGGCGGTGTTGACGTCACGCCAGAACCGCTGGACCGGGTCGGACTCGAAATGGCCCGTCGTCCCGGTGCCGCGGAAGAGCCGTTCGACGGCCGACACCGACAACTCGACCGCCAGCGCGAGGTCCCGCGGTCCGCGGACCGCCGTCTCGCCCTCCTTGGTCTCCTCGATGCCGTCGGCGACCCGAGCAGCCCGCTGGACGAGGAGCTCCGCGGCGTCCACCTCCGCGGCCGAGCGCGCCAGGTCGATCTGCACCGAAGCCTTCTCGCGCAGCGGGGCGCCCCGCCGGTCGACCCGGCGCAGATTCTGCTCGGCCGCGGCCCGCACCGCGCCCCGCGCGGCGCCCACCACGGGCACGGCGAGCGGCAGCCCGTTCACCGCGTTCACCGGGACCGTGTGACAGCGGGCTTCCGAGGCCGTCGCCCGCCCCGCGTTGATGTCCAGCCGCGACAGGGTCAGGTGGTCGGGCACGAACACGTCGTCCAGGACCATGGTGTCGCTGCCGGTCCCGCGCATGCCCAGGGTGAACCAGGTGTCCTTCACGGTGATGTCCGCCTGCGGCACCGCGAAGAACCGCACCTCGCCGCGCCCGTCGGGGCCCACCTTGCCGGGCACGGCGGAGCAGGCGAAGACCCAGTCGGCGAAGCGCACCCCGCTGATGTACTTCCACTCACCGTTGAGCCGCCAGCCGCCGGAGACGGGCTCCGCCTTGCCGGCCGGCATGAGCGCACCCGCCATGAGGGCGTCCGGCCCGTCGCCCCAGAGCACCGCCTGTCCTTCGACGGGCAGGTACGCGCCGTACCGGGCCGCGTAGGCGGACAGCGAGGCTGCCCAGGCGGCCGAGGCGCAGCCCTCGCCGACCAGGGCCACCGCCGAGGTCATGTCCACGAAACGGCCTTCCGTGCCGCCGAAGGCCGAGGGGACGAAGTGCCGGGCGAACCCGGCCTCCCGCACCGCCTCGACCACCTCGGGCGCAAGACGCCGGGCGGCCTCCGTCTGGTCGCTGCACCCCGCCGCGATCTGCGCCACGCGCGGAGCACCGGCGACGACCGCAGCCACGCTCGGCCTCTCGGCAAGGATCGTCGCTGTGCTGTCGCTGAGCATATGTTCGCCACCTCCGTTGGGATGGCCGCAGTCTCTCCGGCCGAGCCCGCGACAGGCCGCACCCGAGCCGGGACCGGCCCGTCAATCACCCGACCGGCTTCGCTCCGCCCCACCGGTGAGCGGGAACGGCCCCTCCCCTCCGCACTGGGCTCGCCGACGCCCGGGTCAGGCTTCGCGCCGGGTGGCACCGAGCAGCCGATGGAGGCCGGCGCGGCACTCCGCTGGTGGGAGTCGAGGCGTTCCTCCGGTTACTCCCGGCCGGAAACCACCCGAAAACCTACAATGACGAGACGGGAAGGGTGCGCTCGCCGTGATGGCCTGCGACAACCGTGGGAGGCCGCCGTGCAATTGGAAGAATTCCTGGCCCAGGTCCGCGACCGGGGTGAGTACCGCAGCCGCGAGGAGACCGAGCACGTCTGTGAGGCGGTCCTGTGGGTGCTCGCGACCCGGATCGCCCCGGAAGAGGCCGACGAACTGGCGGCCCGGTTGCCCGCTCCACTCGACGAGGCCCTGCATCTGGACCGCGGGCGTCCCGAGACGTTCGACTGTGACGAGTTCCTCCGGCGGGTCTCCATGCAGACCGGCGCCCGGCCCCGTACGGCCGAGTGGGACGCGGACGCCGTACTGTCCACGGTGGCCGACGCCGTGCCCGACCGACAGATCGACCACCTCCTGTCCGGCCTGCCGGGCCGCTACGCCGAGTTCTTCGGCAGGCCGAATCCGAGCTGACAGACCATCAGTGCCGCCGGGAAATGCGCCTTCTCCCGGTCAGCCGGCCTTCCCGGTCAGTCGCTCGTCGCACCACTGCCTGGCCACCTCGGCGACCTGTTCCAGCGCTCCGGGTTCTCCGAACAGGTGCGTCGCACCCGGAACGACGTGCACGGCGTGCGGGACCCGCAAGTACCGGGCCGCTTCCTCGTTCAGCTCCTGGACCTGCTGGTCCTGGCCGCCGACGATGAGCAGCACCGGGGCCTGTACCTGTCCCAGGGCGTCACCCGCCAGATCGGGCCGGCCGCCTCGCGAGACCACGGTCAGCACCCGGTCGGGGCGCTCGGCCGCGGCCACCAGCGCAGCCGCGGCGCCCGTGCTGGCGCCGAACAGGACGACCGGGAGGCCACGGGTGTCGGGCTGTGTGTCCATCCAGTCGATCGCGGCCACGAGCCGTCGGCCGAGGAGCGGGATGTCGAAGCGGTGCTCGCCGGTCAGCGCGTCGTGCCGCTCCTCCCGTTCGCTGAGCAGGTCCATCAGCAGGGTGCCGAACCCGGCGGTGCGCAGTTCGGCGGCCACCATCCGGTTGCGCGGACTGTGCCGGGAACTGCCGCTGCCGTGGGCGAAGAGCACCACGGCCCGCGCCGCCGTGGGGACCACAAGGTCACCGGAGAGTGTGGCGTCGCTGGTGGGCACCAGAACCATGTCGGAGATCATCGGCATCACTTCTTCCACGCCTGCCGACCCAGCGGATTGGTGTACCCCGCGTACCCACCATATCCGCGCGAAAGGCGCCATGCCGGGTCGGCCGGCCCGCTCTGGTGTCAGGGGGTCGAGGTACCTTCGGCGCATGCGGCACTTCACGGCATCGGTCCTGGTGAGGCGATGAGCGTCTGGTGGTCGTCCCTGGACGAACGGACCCGTCGGGAGATCGACATGGAGGTGCTGCACCACCGTCCGATGATGGCGCTCAAGGCCGCCTGGGATGCGCTGCGCCCTCTCGGGGCCAGCCTGCGCGAGGCGGAGGAGGTCGTCCACGCCCGTCACGACGCCCTCGGCGACCGCGTGCGACGCAGGCAGCCCGCGGGGAATCCGTCCACGGGGAGCGGTTCAGCCGGCTTCTCGCTGGTGACGGACGGTCCGATCGCCCAGGCTCCGGGTCGGCCGCAGCACGTCGAGGGCGAACCCGGACCGGAGGACGCCGAGCGGCTGGGGCTGCTGTTGGTGCTGGGAACCCAGGAGATCCAGCCCGCGCCATGAGCCCGGGACGGGCAGGATGCCGGGGGGACTCCCTTCCGGGTGTGTTCCGGATTGCGCTCGGGTTTGCGGCCGCTCATGGTCGGAGGGTGAGCATGTCACCCGCGCTGCGGCCGCCCGACAGCCCTCGTGAGACCGGTCGCGGTCGGGTGGAGGGTGCCCCGGGCGTTGTCCGGGCCCTTACCGTCTTCGCGTCCGTCCGGCTCGTCGGAGTCGTCCTGCTGATCGTGGTCGACGCGGTGGCCGGCCGCCCGTTCGGGAAGAGCCTGGTCCATGCGTGGGACTCGGTCTGGTATCTGCACATCGCCGAGCACGGCTACGGGACCCAGCTGCGCATCACCAGCACGGGCGCGGTCCAGACCGACTGGGCGTTCTTTCCGCTGTATCCGGGGCTCATCCGGGCCCTGCGCGGCTTACTCCCCTTGACCGCCGGGCAGGCCGGAATGCTGATCGCCTGGAGTTCCGCCTTGCTCGCCGTGTACGGCATCTACATGATCGGCCATCACCTCTACGGGCGGGCGGTCGCCACCGCTGTCGTCGTCCTGTGGGCCGTACTGCCGCCGTCGGTCACCCTCACCCTCGCCTACACCGAACCTCTGTTCACCGCATGTGCCGCCTGGTCGCTGTACGCCGTGCTGCGCCAGCGCTGGCTCGCCGCGGGCTCGCTGGCGCTGCTGGCGGGCCTCGCACGGCCGAACGGGATCGCGGTCGCCGCGGCCGTCGCCGCCGCGGCCGCGCACGAGGTCGTACGGCAGCGTGGGCGCGCCTCCCCGGGTCTCCTTCTCGGCACGGTCCTGGGCCCACTGGGCTGGGCGGGTTATGTGCTGTGGGTGGGACGGCAGACCGGTGACCTGTGGCACGGCTACCTGCACGTGCAGAGTGCCTGGAACTCCCGTCTGGACCTCTCGGTCGGGCCCCTGCGGTTTCTGGAGTCGATGCCGTTGCAGGGCAGCTTGGTGGCCTATCCGGTGTCCGTGGTCCTCGTCGTGGCCGGCATCGTGTCGTTCTGCGTGCTGTGTCTGGAGCGCGCCCCGCTGCCGCTGGTGGTCTTCGCGGGCGTGCTGCTGCTGTTGGTGGTCGCGGTGTCCGGCCCCTTCTCCTCCAAGCCGCGCTTCCTCCTTCCGGCGTTCCCCCTGCTCATCCCGCCGGCTCGCGCCCTGGTGCGGGCATGGCGCGGGGGCCCGTCCTCCCGGGCCCTCCTGGTGGGCGGCGGACTCACGGCCGTGTCCCTGCTCTACGGCGTCTACCTGGCTGCGCTCGCCACCCAGCCGCTGTGAGGCGCCACCCGAGCCGACGCTGCGCCCGGGCGAGCAGGCCGCGGCCGTGATCACCCATGCCACGGCGCGCGGAGCGGTGCTCGCCTGGCCGTGCCTGCCGGAGGACGGCCGGTCGGCGAGAGCCCCCGTGCGGGACGAAGGCCTGGTCGGCGCTGCCCGGACCCTGCGCACCGAGCTGCCCTCCGGGTGGACGTACAGGGACCGCCGGCCTTGGACACCAGCGGGCAGGTGGCGTCGATGACTTCGAGCTGCCGGCCGGTGGCGGCGGAGCACACTCCGCGGGAGACGCCGTGCGCGGAGAACGCGCAGACCGCGCCGTGCGGGACCTCCTCCTCGCTGTCGACGATGACCGTGCCGCGCCTTTGCAGCTCCGGGACGATGCAGTGGTTGTGCACGATCTACGCCCGCGCAGAAGCCGCGCGGCTGGGCCAGGACGGCCTTTGCCTCGCTCGCGTCACGTCACCCCCCGGCCGCTGCGGGGAGGGCGGAGGCCGTCCGGCGTGGGGTGCGTGCGTCCAGCCTCAGGCGCAGCCGGCGCGGGTGGTAGACGGTGGCCAGCGGGACCGGGCGGATGTCCATGCCGGGCTCGCAGGTGACCCGCCAGCGGCCGAGGATGGTGGCGAGCCCCAGGGTGGCCTCGGTGCGTGCGTAGAGGTCGCCGATGCACTTGCGGGCGCCGGTGCCGAACGGCACGTACGCGTGGCGGGAGGCCGGCGAGATACGGTCCGGGAGCCAGCGGTCGGGGTCGAACTTCTCGGGGTCGTCGAAGGCGTCCTCGTACTGGGCGACCGCGGCGGGGCTGAAGACGACGGTGGAGCCGGTGGGCAGCTGACGGCCCGCGAGTTCGGTCGGGGCTGTGGTGAGCCGGGTGAACAGCCAGGCCGGCGGGTGCAGTCGCAGCGTCTCGGAAATGATCCGGTCGGCCAGGGAGAGGTTCGGCAGGTCGTCCCACTGCGGCGCGCGGCCGTCGAGGACGGTGTCGATCTCGTCGTAGAGCGCGGCCTCGATGTCCGGGTGCTGGGAGAGGAGGTAGAAGACCCAGGTGAGGGTGCCGGCGACGGTCTCGGTGCCGGCCGCCATCACGGTGATGACCTGGTCGTGGATCTCCTTGTCGCCGAGCCGGCCGCCGTCGTCGTCGCGGGAGGCGATCAGGGCGGCGAGCAGGTCGTCGCGCTCGGTGTCGGAGCTGCGGTAGTCGTCGATGAGCTGCTGGGTGGTCTCGTGCAGGAAGTCCAGGTTGCTCCTGTACCGGCGTTGGGACGGCAGGGGCAGCCGGCGGATCGAGGCCGGCAGGAACATCTGCCGGAACAGGCCGTTGAGCACGACGTCGAAGGAACGTTCCACCTTCTCCGCCATCTGGGGGCTGACGGGTGTGGAGTACAGGGTGCGGCCGACCGTGCGCAGGGCCATGCCGTACATCTCCTGGAAGGCGTCGACGACCATGCCGTCCTGCCAGCGCGACGCCGTGTCCTCGATCTCGGCGTGCATGGCCTCGGCGTACCGCTTGAGCCGGCCGCGGGTGAAGGCCGACTGCATCAGCCGGCGCTGGCGGCGGTGGTCGGCGAACGGGCAGGTGACCAGGCCGTTGCCGGCGATGTCCCGGGCGCGGTCGTAGAAGACGCCGCCCTTGTCGAAGATGCGGTCGTTGGTCAGGACGTGCCGCAGCAGTTCGGGGTGGGTCGGGACATAGGCCTTGGTGGGGCCGATCCTGATCTCGACCAGGTCGCCGTGGGCCGACAGCGAGGTCATGAAGTTCACGGGGTGACGCATCATCTGGAGGGCGTGTCCCACGGCGGGGAGCGCCCCGGGCGCCGCTCCCGCCGAGAAGGTGGTCTGCTCGGTCATTCGTTTCCCAACTTCCTGTCTGCTGAGCCTGGTGTGCGGGTCTGCTAGCGGGCGGTGCTGCCGAGCTCCTCCAGGTAGCCCTGGGCACCGGCGGCGAGCGCGAACTCGGCGTCGTAGCGGCCCGAGGAGCGGTGCCAGTCGTAGGACCCGCGGATCACGGTGCGCACGGCGTCGTTGCGGTAGCGCTCCAGGGCTTCGCGCTCGGCGGCGTCCAGCCGGTAGATGTCGCCGACCTGCGGCAGGCAGGACTCCAGCAGGAGGTACTGCTCCAGGCGGACGCGCACCTCGCTCTGGATGTGGGCGACGCTGCGGTCCTTGGACCAGCCGTGCTCCCGGCGCAGGATCATGACCATGTTGTTCTGCTCGCCGCGGGCCTCTTCCTTCTCCAGCGAGGCGATGTCGTTGAGCAGCAGGTTGACGTCGACGGCGATCTGGAGCATCGCGGAGAGCACGGCGCTGTCGAAGACCCGGTGCGGCACCTCGAAGCGGCCGGCGCGCTCGGCGAGGTCGACCGTCGGCTGCACCCCGATGGTCTGCCGGCGCACGGCCAGGTACTGGGCGGCGGAGTTGTACGGCATGTCCCAGAAGCGGCTCTCCGCCTCGTCGACGTAGCCGTCGAAGTAGCTGCGCCAGTGCCGGGCGCTGCGCGCGCACCAGGCGGGTGTCATGCCCTCGCAGGTGCGCCGCCAGATGTCGGCGAAGCCGTGGGCTATGGGGGGCGCGGTGTCGGGGAGCGGGCCGTCCAGCGCCGCCGCGACCGCGTCGGTGAGCTGTTTGGTCTCCTCCGGGTTCTCGCCGCGCGGCCCGTCGAAGAGGTCGTCGAAGAGGAAGAACCACGACATGAGGTCGACGCCCAGGTCCAGGTCGGCGCCGGTGGCGTGGGGGTAGAAGCGGGAGGCCAGGTCGGCGTAGCCACCGCGCAGATGGCGCTCGGCCGCCGCCTCGGACTTGATCAGCCCGAGCGACCGCGGCCAGGCGAGCTGCTCGGCCTCCGCCCGCGCGTGGTCCGGGCTCTGCCGGCCCGGCAGGGGTATGTGGAAGTCGACGTCCTGGGGCATCAGGGAATCCTTGGGAGTGGGAGGCGGAGAAGGGGCGGGCATGGTGGTGCCCTGGCGGGAACTGCTCTGATCGGAGAGTCATAAGGCGGAAAGGGGCATACGGGTACGGGGGCCGGTCCGGTCTCAGACCTCGCGGTTGACGACGAACCGCCCGAGCGCGAGGAGTTCGTCCCGCGCGCCGGCGTCCAGCTCGACACCGCGCAGCGCGTCCTCGGCCAGCATCATCCGCCGGGCGGCCTCGGCCAGCGCCCAGTCCCGGCCGCCGGCACCCTCGATCAGGCCGGCCACGCGCCGCAGTTCCTCCTCGTCGGGTTCGCCGGCGGTGCTGAGCCAGGCGGCCAGCTCGTCGCTGAGCGGGCCGTCCTGGTTCAGTGCGTGGCTCACCGGCAGTGACTTCTTGCGGGAGCGCAGATCGGAGTGGACCGGCTTGCCGGTGACGGCCGGGTCGCCCCAGATGCCGAGAACGTCGTCGACGAGCTGGAAGGCGACGCCGACGTGGTCGCCGTAGAGCGCCAGCGCGTCCACCGTCGCCTCCGGTGCCCCGGCGAGGACGGCACCGATCGCGGCGCTCGCCGACAGCAGCGCGCCGGTCTTGCCGGTGGCCATGTCGACGCACTCCTCGACCGTGACGTGCGAGCGCTGTTCGAAGGACAGGTCCTGGACCTGGCCGCGGATCAGATGCCGGGTGGTGCGCGCCAGCAGCCGGGCGGCGGGCGCCGCCGTGGGCAGCCCGGTGTCCAGCAGCACCTCCTGGGCGAGCGCCAGCATCGCGTCACCGGTCAGGATGGCGCTGGAGGGACCCCACAGCTTCCACACCGTGCGCCGGTGGCGGCGCTCCTCGTCGCCGTCCATCAGATCGTCGTGCACCAGGGAGAAGTTGTGCACGAGTTCCACGGCGACGGCGCCGGGCAGGGCGACCTCCGGCGGTGCGCCGACCGCCTCGGCCGACAGCAGCGCGAGCGCCGGCCGTACGGCCTTGCCGGCGTCGGCGCTGGTGGGCGCGCCGCCGGCGGTGATCCAGCCGAAGTGGTAGGCCGCCTGGTGACGTGAGCGGTGGTCGAGCCGGTCGACGGCGGCGCGCAGCGCGGGTGTGATCGTGACCCGGCTGTGGCTGAGGCAGGCGGGGGCGGTGCTCATGCGGCGACCTTCGCGCGCCAGGGGTCGGTCGGGTCGTCGAAGATGCTGACGACCTGGCGCATGATGCGCCGTTCGGCCGGGTCGAAGGCCTGCTTGGCGTGGACGGTGCCGAGCTGGTCCCACATGACGATGTCCCCGGGCTGCCAGGTGTGGGCGTAGGTGTACTGGGGCTTGCCCGCGTGCGACAGCAGTTCGTCGAGCAGCTTGCGACTGTCGTCGGGGGCGAGGTCCACGATCCGCTGGGTGTTCAGGGTGCTGATGTAGACCGACTGGCGGCCGGTACGCGGATTGCGGGCGATGAGGGGGTGGATGGTGGAGGTGCCGTCCTCGGGCTGGATCTGCCCGGTGCTCTCGCCGAGGGACACCTCGCCCTGGAGCTCCTCCTCGATGGTCTCCTCGTACCCGGTGCGCAGGGCGTGGCGGACCCGATAGGAGTGCAGACGTCTGCGCTCCTCGGGCGACAGCGACTCGTACAGGGCGTACATGTCGGTGAAGAGGGTCTCGCCGCCGGAGGACGGCACTTCCACGGCCTCCAGGAAGCCGACCTGGGAGACGCGGGGGCGGAAGGAGTAGTCGGTGTGCCAGCCCATCCACTCGGCGTCGCCGACGCCGATCTTGCGGCCGTCCTCCACCAGGTTGGAGACGATCAGGATCTCGTTGTGGTCGGGGTGGGCGCCGCTGGTCAGACCGGTCTTCGGGATGTGCCCGAAGCGACGGCCGAAGGCCAGGAACTCCTCGTGGGAGGGGGTCTCGTGGCCGCGGAAGACGAGGACGAGATGCGCGTCGAGCGCCGCCCAGATCTCCTCCAGCTGGGTCTTGTCCATGTCGCCGGTGACCTGGGCGCCGTGCACGACGGCGCCGAGAGCGGCGCCGGGTATCGGCGTTACGTCCATGGGCGTTGCCGCCTTTCGCAGAGGGGACGGGGTGCTCAGCGCAGTTCGAGGCCGGCGAGGTCGCCCGCCTCGCGCCAGCGCCTGAGGATGTTCACGAACTCCACCGAGCCGCCGCCGTAGCTGGAGTTCAGCAGGGGCAGTCCGCTCGGGTCGCCCTCGTTGTTGTAGAGGCCGGGCGTGCAGTTCTCGAGGAAGTCGATGTCGTTGGTGGCGAGCCGGAGGATCTCCTCGACCCATTCCTTCTCGCCGGCCTCGGAGGCCTCCACGACCCGGTGGCCGCCCTCCTCGACGCGACTGACGATGTGCGCGAGGTGCCGGGTCTGCTCGCCCAGCATGTAGGCGATGTTGACGTGCCGGCCGGCCTGGACCTTGGACAGGATGAAGCAGTTGGGGAAGCCGTTCACCTGGAGTCCGTGTAGGGTGTGCGCCCCGTGCGCCCACTTCTCCGACAGCCTCACACCGTCGCGGCCGACGATGTCGTAGCCGGCGCGGTCGGTGTACGGGACGGCGAACTCGTGCTCGTAGCCGGTGGCGAAGACCAGGCAGTCGACCGGGTACTCCCGGCCGTTCGCGACCACGCCGGCCGGGGTGAGCCGCTCCACGCCCTGCCCCTGGGTGTCGACCAGGGTCACATTGGACCGGTTGAAGGTCTGGAGGTAGCCGTCGTGGAAGCAGGGCCGCTTGCAGTACACGCGGTAGTACGGCTTGAGGGCGGCGGCGGTCTCCGGGTCGGTGACAACGCTGTCGATGCGGGCGCGCAGCTCCTCCATCTTGAGGAAGTCCGCCCGCTCGGCCGCGAGTGCCCGCTCCTTCGGGTCGCCCCCGGTGTCGCCGGTGGGCAGGATCGCGGCGGCCAGCTTGGCCGTGGTCTGGGTCCAGCGGTCCTGGACCAGGTCCTCGTCCTGCGGGATGCCGGAGGTCAGCGCGTGGAAGTTCTCCATCCGGCGCTGCTGCCAGCCCGGTTCGAGGCTGTCCGCCCAGTCGGGCGGGGTGGGCCGGTTCCCGCGGACGTCTACCGCGGCCGGGGTGCGCTGGAAGATGACGAGCTGCTCGGCCCACTCGGCGAGGTGCGGGGCGAGCTGGACGGTCGTCGAGCCGGTGCCGATGACGCCGACCTTCTTGTCCTTCAGCTTGGTCAGGCCGCCGGTGCTGTCGCCGCCGGTGTAGTCGAAGTCCCAGCGGCTGGTGTGGAAGGAGTGCCCGGTGAACGTCTCCAGGCCCGGCAGTGCGGGGAGTTTGGGGCGGTGCATCAGACCGATCGACATGGCCACGTACCGGGCCCGGATCAGATCGCCGCGGTCGGTGCTCACCAGCCAAATCCCGGCGGCCTCGTCCCAGCGCAGCTCGGTGACGGTGGTCTGGAAGAGGGCGTCGCGGTAGAGGTCGTACTTGCGGGCGATCTTCTGGAGGTGGGCGAAGATCTCGGGCCCCGTGGAGTACTTCTCGGTGGGTATCGTGCCGATCTCTTCGAGCAGCGGCATGTAGATGTAGCTCTCGACGTCGCACCGGACGCCGGGGAAGCGGTTCCAGTACCAGGTGCCGCCGACGTCGCCGGCCTCGTCGATCAGCCGGATGCGCGCCAGGCCGGTCTCCTTGCGCAGATGGGCGCCGGTCAGCAGGCCGCCGATGCCGGCGCCGACGACGGCGACGTCCACCTCGTCGGTGAGCGGCTCGCGCTCCTGCCGCTCGGTGTAGGGGTCGCGCGCGTAGCGGCTGAAGTCACCGCGCGCGAACTGGTAGGTGCGACCGACGCTGCGCTTGTCGCGTTCCCGCCGGTATTTCTCCCTCACCGCTTCCAGGTCGATGGTCATTTCGTCGCTGCGGTCGTCGCTTGCGGCGCGGGCCACGGCTCCTCCTCGGGGGAAGGGGGCGGAAGGGAAACATGACGCCATACGTCGTCGAACTGATCGCGCAGCCGCAGCGGGGCGTCGGAGTTGCTGAAGAGATAGAAGCGGTCGGAGCCGAGGGCCTCCCACACGAGTTCGGCGACGTCCTCGGCGCTCACCGAGGTGTCGCCGCCCGCCCCGCGCGGGGCCGTCAGGCCTTGGACCATGGGGGTGTCGACCCGGCCGGGACACAGCACCGACACCCGGACCCCGGTGCCCCGCAGATCGGCGCGCAGACTGCGGGCGACCGCGAGGTCGGCGTGCTTGGAGGCGGCGTAGGCGGCGCTGCCCGCGCCGACGACGAAGGCGGACATCGAGGCGGTGTGGATCAGATGGGCGGGCCGGCCGCGCTGCAGCAGCCGGGGGACGAAGGCGCGGGCCACCAGGACGTGCGCCCAGTGGTTCACCTCGAAGACCTGCCGCATCCGCTCCAGCGGCAGCTCCCACAGGGGTTGTCCCACGGGGCCGAGGACCCCGGCGTTGTTGCACACCACGTCGATGTCGCCGAGCAGGTCGAACGCCGTGTCCGCGAGCCGTTCGACGGCGTCCGGGGCGGTCAGGTCGGCGGTCACGGCGGTGACCTGAGCACCCTGTGCGGTGAGTTCGGCGGCCCGGCGGCGCAGTGCGTCGCCTTCGACGTCCGCCATGACCACGCCGGCGCCGGCGCGCGCGAAGCGGGCGCTGAGGGCGAGGCCGATGCCGCTGGCCGCGCCGGTCACCACGGCGGCCCTTGTCTGTAAGTGCACTTGGCTGTCTCCGCTTCTGCGCGCGGGTACGCCGAAGGACGGCGCGCCGTTGCCCACGAGAAGGTCTGGATCAGATCGCGCCGTTCGAGAGGCGCGGGTGTCAGCGGGGGTCGGGGAGCTTCAGGCTGATCACGAGAACGGTCACCGAGAAACACCCCAACAGGGCGAGGACGAGCACGGCCGCCGACGCCGTCGACAGCCAACCGGCCAGGGAGACATAGAGGGTTCCGCCGACGGTCGCGCCCAGCGCGGTCGCCATCTGCTGGCTGGTCACCAGCACACCGCTGCCCATGCCGGCCTGCGCGGGGGGTACGTCGGCGAGGATCAGCCGGAACAGCGTCGGACCGGTCAGCGCCGCGCCCACGCCGAAGAAGCCGATCCCGACGAGCACGAGCGCCAGGGAGGGATGCGGCCAGCCCAGCCAGATCACCAGCGCCAGCAACAGCAGGCCCGCGCCCTGGACGAGGGCGCCCAGGGTGACGATCCGGCTGCCCAGGGCCGCCGCGATCCTCGGGGTGAACAGCGTCACCACGAAGAACGCCGCGGCGAACGGCGTCAGTACCCCGCCGGAGGCGAGCCCGTCGAAGCCGAAGTGACCCTGCGCGATCAGCGCGTAGACGAACAGGAAGGCACCGAAGCCGGCCGAGAACGGCACCACCGCCGCCAGCCCTCTGCGCATCCCCGGATGGGAAAGCACCGACGGGGACAGCAGCGGTGCCCCGCCCCGCGCCTCCAGTCCGCGTTCGGCCCGCACCAGCGCCAGCGCCCCCACCGCGGCGACCGCGAGCAGCGACCACAGCCACAGCGGCCAGCCCAGGTCGGGGCCCGCCACGACCACGGCCAGGACACAGACCATGGTGACACCGAACAGCGCGGTGCCCAGCGGATCGAAGCCCGGCTTCGTGTCGGCCCTGGTCGCGGGGACGCGCCGGACGGCCAGCAGCGCGGCCACTCCGATCGGCACATTGATCGCGAAGACCGACCGCCAGCCGATCCCGGCGACGTCCAGCGAGACCAGCAGCCCGCCCAGGATCTGCCCGGTGACCATGCCGAGGGCCGCGGTCGCGCCGTACATGCCGATCGCACGGGCGCGCGCCTGGCCCTCGGTGGCCGCCTGGATCGTCGCCAGCACCTGCGGTACGAGCATGGCGGCGGCAGCGCCCTGCAGCAGCCGGGCCGCGACGAGGAACTCGATGGTCGGGGCGAGTCCGCACAGCGCCGAGGTGACGGTGAACGCCGCGAGCCCGTAGGCGTACAGGCGCCGTCTGCCGAAGGCGTCGCCCAGCCGTCCGCCCAGCACCAGGCCGAGCGCGTAGGTGAGGCCGTAGCCGGACACCACCAGTTCCAGTGCGGCGGCGCCACCGTGGAGGTCGTCACTGATCGAGGTCAGCGCCACATTGACGATGGAGGCGTCCACGATGGACAGGGCGTATCCGGTGAGCACCACCACGAGGGCGATGCCACTGAGCCCGGCGGCGGCCGGTTCCGGGCCGGCCGAGGGCTCCGGTGTTGCGTTGGGCCCCTTCAGAGGGGGGAGGCCCTCGGGTTTCGTCATGCGCTGCCTACCAGGCGTTCGTGGGGGGACGGTTGAGGCGGGTGCGGGGGTGACAACGTCACTCGATGGTGGTGGGAGTGCCGGTGATCTTCGACAGGATTCCCTTGGAGGGGTCCTTCGCGGACTCCGTCCAGGGGGTCAGGGCGTTGAACCCGCGGTGCGAGGAGGCGGGCTGGATGCGGGTGTCCATCGACATCCGCATGCCGGCCGGGTTCGCCGAGACGTTCGGGATGGACTTGTGACACATGAAGGCGTGGAAGATGATCACGTCGCCGGGTTCCATGGGCGAGAACAGCAGCTGCTCGTCCGCGCCGAACTCTGCCGCCGGGATACCGCGCACGGCGTGGCCGAAGCGGCGGAAGTTCTCGGTGACGACGTGCTCGCGCGGGCCCTTCTTGTGGCTGCCGTCGGCGACGGCGACGCCGCCTATGTCGCGGGTCGTCGGGAGCAGCGGTATCCAGGCGGTGCGGAAGTCCTTGTTCGGGCCGATGTAGAAGCCGTCCTGGTGCAGCGGCGTCAGGAAGCTCGGCTCCGCGGAGCCCGCGGCGGAGGGGTAGTAGCGGATCGTCGTCGACTTGAAGACGAACACGGGCTCGCCGAAGACCTTCTCCCAGACCTTGAGGGACGAGGGGTGGTTCCACAGGTCGTCGTACTTGACGTAGTCGTGCATCGCCACCTCGTCGACCGCCTCGAAGGACTCGATGGTGAGGGTGTCGAGCGTGGCGCCGGGGGCGGCGTGGCCGAGTGCGATCAGGCCCTCCAGCATCTGCTCGGCGGCGGTCCGTACGAGTTCACGGTCCAGAGCGCCGCGCAGACAGACGTAGCCGTGCTCGTCGTAGAACCGGTCGAGGGCCTCACGGTCGTCGAGGAGAGGCGTGCAGTCGGCGTAGTCGCTGAAAGTGTCCGTCATGGTTCCTTGTCCTCGTGACGTCTGTGCGTCGGGGAAGGAGCGTCAAACATGCGCTCGTGCAACGCCACTCAGAAGGTGACGGGGAGTTCGTCGAACCCGCCGGTGATCCGGTGCTCCTGCCAGCGCAGCGACTCCTCGGGTACCGCGAGCCGCAGGTCGGGCAGTCTGCGGAACAGCCGCTCGAACACCGCGGTGAGCTCGATCCGGGCCAGCACGCGGCCGATGCAGTGCCGGGTGCCGTGCCCGAATGCCATATGCGACTTGGGCTTGTGCCGGGTCAGGTCGAGCACGTCGCTGTCGGGGAACGCCCGGTCGTCGATGTTGGCCGCGCCGATGGCCAGCATCACCGCGTCCCCGGTCCGGATCACTGTCTCGCCGACGGTGATGTCGCTGTGCGCGTAGCGGGGTATCAGCGCGTTGGATCCTTTGCCGCCAACGGCCAGGCGCAGGATCTCCTCGACCGCGGCCGGCGCGAGTCCGGGATTCTCGGCCAGCAGGGCACGCTGGGCCGGATTGCGCAGCATCAGCAGGACGCCCATGTCGATGCGCACGATGGTGGTCTCGTAGCCGAACAACAGTACGGCGCAACCCAATTGGGCGATGTACTCAGTGGACAGCGTGCCGTCCTTCTCGGCGATCAACTCGGACAGGATGTCGTCGCCCGGCTCGGTTCGCTTGCGCACCACCAGTTCCGTCATGTAGTCGACAACCTGTTGAAAGGTGTTCATCGAGTGCCGGCTGTCGCTCTGGTCGAATGTGCCTCTCGCCCACTGCCCGATCCGCTCCCGGTCGGCCAACGGCACACCGAGCAGATCGCAGACCACCATGGTCGGCAACGGAAACGACAGCGCGCGGTGCAGGTCGACCGGCACGGTGCTGGTGGCCAACTGGTCGAGCAGTTCGTCCACGTGGTGCTCGATCCGGGTCTTCATCAGGCGCATCCGGCGCGTGGAGAACCGGGGCACAAGCAACTCGCGCATCCGCGGATGCTCGGTGGCCTCGGTGTCGTAGTCGTCCCCGGCCATGAGTGCCATCATGGTGCTCCTGGCTGTGTTCTTGGCCGCCGGCTGCGGCTTGGGATCACTGAGACCGAGTCGACGGTCGGAGAGCAGTGCCTTCACCTCGTCGTAACGGGTGACCAGCCAGGCCTCTTCACCGACGGTCCGCACCCTGGTGATCGGCCCCTCCCGCTGCAGTGCGCGCATCCGGGGTGCGACGCCGAGGATGGACGGGTTGTCGAACGGTAACGCAGGAAGTTCGTTCATGTGGGCCGTCCTCGTGGCGTGCGGGGGATTCGCCGGGCATCCGGGCACGCCGACGGCATCGGTGGCGTCGGGTGCGCTGCGCGCGGGTTCACGGGCGCGCCGAAGCGACGGCCCCCGCTTCGGCGGACGACCGTTGCTGACGTGCGGGTGGTGCAGACGCCGGGTCGGCGAGGAACTACAAGGACGACCCGATGACCAGTGCCAGATCGATGAGGCGGTTCGAGTAGCCCCACTCGTTGTCGTACCAGCCGACGACCTTGACCTGCGGGCCGGACACCCGGGTGAGCCCGGCGTCGAAGACACAGGAGGCCGGGTCGCCCACGATGTCGGTGCTGACCAACGGCGCGTCCACGTAGGACAGCAAGCCCTTGTACGGTCCCGAGGCCGCCGCTGCGTACGCCTCCTTCACCTCGTCCACAGTGGTGCCGCGGCGGGTGGTGACCGTGAGGTCGGTGACCGAGCCGGTGGGGACGGGCACCCGCAGGGCGAAGGCGTCCAGCCGGCCGGCGAGCTCCGGCAGGACGAGGCCGATGGCCTTGGCGGCGCCGCTGGAGGTGGGCACGATGTTCAGGGCCGCGGCCCGGGCCCGGCGCAGGTCCTTGTGCGGGGCGTCCTGCAGGTTCTGGTCCTGCGTGTAGGCGTGGACCGTGGTCATCATGCCGGTGTCGATGCCGACGGAGTCGTGCAGCACCTTGGCAAGTACGGCGAGGCAGTTGGTGGTGCAGGAGGCATTGGAGATGATGGTGTGACGGTCGGGATCGTAGTCACCGTCGTTGACGCCCATCACCAGCGTGATGTCCTCGCCGCTGGCCGGAGCGGCGATGATGACCTTCTTCGCTCCGCCTTCGACGTGTGAGCGCGCCTTCGCGGCGTCGGTGAAGATGCCGGTGGACTCGATCACGATGTCCACTCCCAGGTCGCCCCAGGGCAGGGCGCCGGGGTCGCGCTCGGCGAGGACCTTGATCGTCCGGTCGCCCACGCGGATCGCGCCCGGCTCGGCGGTGATCTCCTCGGGGAAGCGGCCCAGGATCGAGTCGTAAGCGAGCAGGTGGGCCATCGTGGGCACGTCGCCCAGGTCGTTGACGGCGACGATCTCCAGCTCCGAAGTCCGCGCGGCCGCCGCACGGAAGACGTTACGACCGATGCGCCCGAAGCCGTTGATGCCGATTCGCACAGTCATTGGTGTGTTCCTCACCTAGCGCTCTACAAGTCCATTGACGCGCCGTTGCGCCGAGGTGCAATGCGAACCGTGCGCCTGGACGAGGCACCGGCACGCAATCGATCAGGAGCTTATATAAGTCTGCGATACATTTCCAGGGTGACTTCTACTCAGCGTGCCGACAGCAACACGGACTTGGATGTCCGTGACCTCACCAGGGCGATCGAGAACTTCAACCGCTACTACATCCGGCTTCCCGCGGTGCAGAAGCTGTCGTTCACGACACTGTCCGTGCTGGACACACTGGCCTGCAGCGGTCCGAAGCGGCTGACCGAACTCACCAGGACGGAGCAGATGAGCCAGCCAGGGCTCACTCAGCTGGTCACCCGGCTCGAGCGCGACGGTCTCGTGGAACGCCGCCCCGACCCGACGGATGGACGCGCCGTCCTCGTCCACATCACCGACAGCGGCCGAAAGATCGGCCAGGTCCGGCGCGAGGACCGGGGCCGTCACCTGACCCCGCTGATCGCCCAGCTGACACCCGCCGAACGACAGGCGATCGCCGCGGCGCTGCCCGCCCTGACCCGCCTGGCGGAACTGGGGGCCGAAGCCGGACGGTAGGGACCAGCCATTCCTCCAGTGGCCGGCGCCGTCGATGCGGGCCGCCTCCTCCAGATCGTGGGGCAGTCAGTCGAAGTGTTTCTTCAGGATGAAGACCATCACGGGGGCCACGGTCTGCGGCAGGATCACCGCCGCGTAGGTGTCGAGCAGGTGCAGGCTCAGCATCTGCTGGAACCAGGGGACGCTGAGCCGTTGGAGCGGGACGACCACGGCGGCCACGGCGGCCACGGTGAGCGCGAAGAGGCCGCGACGGCCGGCGAACAGGGTGCGGGAGAAGGCGTATCCGGCCACACGGAGACCGGACCGTGATCAGGGTGACGGCCGCCGCGATGAGGAAGCTGTTGAGCATCCACAGCGGCAGGTCGCCGCGTCCTCAGACGGTGCTGAAGCCGTGGAGGGTGAGCCCGTGCCGGGGCCGGAACCAGTGGACGGGATCGCTCGCGCCCGACTCGGACTTGAAGGCGGTCAGCAGCGCCCAGGCCACCGGCAGCAGCCACACCAGCGCCATGACCGAGCGGACGGCGAGGGCGAGCAGGCGTGCGGTGCGGCTCTCGCCCAGGGAGAGGTGGGCGGGGCCGCGTCGCAGCGCCACCTCCCGGACGGCCGGCGGTGCGCGCGGCGCGCGGGCGTTGCGGACGGGCAGGCCGGTGGAGGCCTTGTCACTTCTCCCGGCGCCGGAGGGCGGCGTACTGGGCGGCGGAGGCGAGGATGACGAGGGCGAAGAAGATGTAGCTGATCGCCGAGGCGTAGCCGGGCCGGTAGCCGGTGAAGCCGACGTCGTAGACGTACTCGACGACCGGACGCGTGGAGCTGTCCCGGCCGCCCTTCGTCAGCAGGTACACCTGGTCGAAGACCTTCAGCGAGGCCAGGATCTGCAGCACCGTGATGACGGTGGTGATCCGGCGGAGCTGGGGCAGGGTGATCGACCACATCCGCCGCCCCGGACGCCGCCCCCGTGCTGAACCATGTGGCCGGGCACCGGATCATCGTGCGGGAGAGAACGGGCGGCTGAGCGGAAAGCTCAGCCCTCGGTGGGACGGTACGGGCCGGGGACGAAGACCAGCGCGTCGCCCACGGACCGCTCGGTGGGGCCGCTGGGGTGGTTCACCAGTGTCCCCTCGACGGACATGGTGGTCGAGCCGCCGCCGTCCAGGTTGACCGCGTCAGTCATCCCCAGGGCGTTGGCGACCGCCGCCGTCTCGTCCATCGTGGTGCCGACGCTGGTCGTCATGCGGCCGTCGATGGTCGCCAGGACGACCTTGCCCTCGCGGGTCGTGCCGGCGACCGTGCGCGGGTTGCGGTGGGTCAGTGGCCTGGGTGCGCAGGGACGCGCCCAACTGCCGCCGACTGCCCGCTCCGCAACGCGAACGCGGCCAAGGCTTGTCATGGCGGGAGGCGACCGTACCGGGGACCACGCTCCAGGGCCGGTGCCGGCCTTCGGGAAGGTGCGGTGGTGGCGGTCGGATGCGGATGTCGGCCGTACATCGCCGGTCATGCGGGCGGGGAGTCCGGCCGGGCCCCATGGGACCTGGCCGGACTCCCCGTCGCGCTGCCCGCTGCCGCTAGTTGCGGCGCCCCGCGGGGTCGTGGGCGATGGAACCCCGGTCGGCGCCGGGCGCCGGACCGGAACCGCTGACACCGGTGCCCGCGTCGGCCGTCGCGGCCTCGGCCCGGTCGCCGTGCCCCGGCCACCACGCCGCATGGCCGATCAGCGCGGTGAGGCTCGGGGTGAAGAACATCGCCATGACGAAGGCGGCGACGGCGATGCCGAAGGAGACGGCGAAACCCATCTCCATGAGCAGCGAGTTGCCCGCCAGCATCATCGTGGCGAAGGTCGCCGCCAGGATGAAGCCGGCCGCGGCGACCGTCGGACCGGCGTGCCGCAGCGCCATGCCGGCCGCCTCACGCGGCTCGCGGCCCTCGCGGGCCTCCTCGCGCAGCCGCGCGATCATGAGGATGTTGTAGTCGGTACCGATGGCGACCACGAAGAGATACATGATCACCGGGAGCATGAACATCAGACCCGGGTTTCCCTGCCCCTTCTGGAAGATCCACACGGTGGCGCCGAGGGTGGCGCCGAAGCCGAGGCCCACCGATGCCATCAGGTACCAGGGGGCGACGAAGCTGCGCAGCAACAGACCCAGGATCACCATGATGAGGAGGGCGGCCACTGGGAAGACCGTCTTGTAGTCATGGTTCACCGCGGTGTTGATGTCCTTGAAGATCGAGGACATGCCGCCGACGATCGCCTCGGTGCCGTCAGGGGCGTCGGCGTGTGCCACATCCCGCACCCGGCCCACGGTGTCGATCGCCTTGTCCGTCGACGCCTCGTACTTGAGCGTGACGGTGAAGTCCGCGGTGCTGCCGTCCTTGTTCACCTGCGTCATACGGGCGCTCGCGACCCCGTCCACGGCGCCGAGCTTGCGCGCGTACGCGTCGAAGGCGGTCTTGTCCAGCGGCTTGCCGTCGGTGCTGGACAGGTAGACATCGGTGGGGGCCGCGGCGCCCGCCGAGTACGCCTTCTGCATCTGGTCCTGGACGACCATGGACTCCTTGGTCTTCGGCATGGCGCCCGACGCCAGGTCGAACGTGGCGTGGTAGCCGAGGATACCGAGCGACAGCGCGACCAGGATGAGACCGGACACCCCGGCGGTCAGCGCGGGGCGGCGCTGCACACCGCGGCCGAGGGCGGCGAACCGGGCGTTCTCCGGCTCCTTCTGCCAGGACTTGGAGGGCCAGAAGACCTTCGGTCCGATCAGCGAGACCACGGCGGGGATGAGGGTCAGGCCCGCCACCAGGGTGGCGGCCACCGCGATGGCGAGCGCCGGGCCCATCTGCTTGAGGAAGCCCAGGGTGGACAGCACCAGTGCGAGGAACGCGATGATGACGGCGCCGGCCGCCGAGGCGATGGCCTCACCGACCCGGTCGACCGCGTTGACCATGGCCTGCTTCGGTTCGTCTCCGGCGCGCAGGCGTTCGCGGTACCGGAACATCAGGAAGAGGAAGTAGTCCGTACCCACGCCGAAGAGCACGACGATCAGGATGGACGAGATGGAGCTGTTGGCCTGCAGGTCGAACAGCTTGGTGGCGTACGCGATCAGGCCGTTGGCGATGGCCGAGACCAGGCCGATCAGCACCAGGGGCAGCACGGCCAGAATCGGCGCCCGGAAGATGATCAGCAGGGTCACCAGGATGATCACGAAGGTGCCGATACCGATCAGCGCCTGGCCACGCTTGGACGAGTCCTGCTGGTCGAGCGCCTCCGCGGCGGAACCGCCGAGCTTGACGTCGAGATGCGTGCCCTTGGCCAGCTGCTTGACGTCGTCACGTAACGCCTTGGCCGCATCCGCCTGTTTGGGCTGGCCGGCGTTCTTGCTGTCCATCTGCACCAGGGTCAGGTCATACCTGCCGTCCTTGGACGGCAGGCCGGGGACGACCTTCTGCACCTGGTCGATGTGCTTGTTGCCCAGTTCGGTGGTGATCCGGGCGACGTCCTGCTTGTCGGCGGCGGTCAGTGTGCCGCCGTCCGTGCGCTGGTACAGCGCGATCGCGGACGGGGTGAAGGCGCTGGGGAACGCCTTCTGCTGGAGATCCGCGGCTTTGATGGACTCGTAACTCTTGGGCAGAAAGCTGCTCTCGTCACTGTTCGAGGGCAGACTTGGAGCGGTGGCGACGATCGCCACCGCGGCAATCAGCCATGCCACGATCGTCCACACGGGATGTCGGACGACAGTGCTGCCAATACGTCGGAACATGCGGAAGGTCCTCCTGGACAGGAAGATCACCGCAGCCCGGGGAGCGGTCCCTGGCATCGGCGACCCCGATCGGCACGTATGGAACGGGCCGGTCGAACGGTTGTCTTGCGGCCATATGGTAGTGACCGCACGCGAAGATAATCTTGTCATCTGGTCTCGGTTTCCGGCCATGTCCGAGTGCCCGGGGGACGTTTGAGCACTCGTCCGGAGAACGACGACAGGGCCGGTCAGGCCGGTCGGGCCGGTCAGCCGAGAACGAACGGCAGCCTGTCGGCCAAGTCGCCCAGCGCGGCCTGCTCCTCCTCGGCCGGCGTACGTCGTCCGGTGCCGATCAGCAACGCGTCCTTGTCGGAGAACGAGGCGGGGAACGGAGCCCCGGCGATCTTCTCCAGCGACACGCGTGCCGCCGCGAGCGTCTCGGCGGGCGGCTCGGCGGCCGACGGCAGATGGGCGATCAGGTCGAGGTGGTGCAAGGTCCACTCGACCACGTAAGCGGACAGGTAGTCCCCGACGGTGAGCACCTCGTCGCGGGTGCCGACACGGGCGGCGGGATCGGCGAGCTCGGCGGCGCGGCCCGCCGCGGAACCGACGTCCGCCAAGTGGAACTTCAGCCACCGCGGCTCGCCGTAGGCGGCAGCCAGCCGAGGGATCAACGCGTCGAGCGGATCCTCGCCGGTCGGGGGTTCGACCAGGTTCCAGTAGGTGACCGCGTCCACGGTCGGTTCGGTGTCGGCGGGTGTCACCAGGGTGATCAGGACGTCCTGGGCGTCGATGACCAGGTGGCACACCAGGTCCCGTACCAGCCAGCCGGTGCAGCCGGACGGCCGCTCGAAGTCGTCGTCCGGGAGTTCCGCGACGGCTGTGCGCAGTGCGGTCCATGAGCGTAAGAAGAGATCCACTGGCCGCACGCTAGTGCGGGGCCGACACGGTGGACAACCGAATTCGGTGAGCCGTGTCCGGCCCCCGGCCGACTGCTCACCGCACCGACGGCGAAAGCCGGTAGGAGGCGGCGAGGTCGCGCACCTCCACCGAGAGGAACAGCCGATTCCGCCCCGCGCTCGCCGTGTCCCCGTACCTCACCCTCGACTACTCCTCCAGCGAGCCGCAACTCCCTTTTCTCATGGCTTACTTCAGACCTTGACCCTCAATGGTCTGTACCTCTAGCTTCACAGCTCAGCCACGCATCGCGCGCCGTGCTCACCGTCGGCCCTCCCTTCCGGAGGCGCACGCCGCCCGATGCCCACCCCCCACCCGAAAGGCCGCCTCCCTCCATGGCCAGGTCCGTTTCCGTCGCCGTTCTCACAGCTGCGCTGGGCCTCTCCGCATGCCTGCTCACCCCTTCCCCGGCCCAGGCAGGCGCGGACGCGCCGGCAGCGCAGGCATCCGACACCTGCTGGGCGACCCACTACGGTCCGCAGCCGCCCGGCGCCCTGACGGCCAGCGGCGAACTGTTCGACAACAACGCCGACACCGCGGCGACCTCGCTCAGCCGTCAGCCCCAACTGCCCTTCGGCACACGGGTCCAGGTGACGAACACCGCCAACGGCAGGTCGCTGGTGGTCCGCATCAACGACCGGGGCACGTTCGCCTGGACTCCGCAGGTGCCCAAGTGCCTGGACCTGACCGACGGCGCCTTCGGCCGGCTCGGCGGAAGCCTCGATCCCGACGCCGGTCACATCGTCGTCACGGAGACCGTACTCGGCTGACGGCCCCGTGCCCACACCACCGTCCGGCAGCACGGCACATCCGCCGGCACCGGCGCCGAACCCCGTCCCCCGACCAGGACAGGAGCACCTGTCGATGCGCCTCCGCCTCGCCGAACTCCCGTACAGACCCATACGCTTGGGGCGTCTCGGACGCTCGCTGACCGGCGGCGTCGTCGCCGCCCTGCTCGCCGCGCTGTTCGTCGCCATTCCCGCCCGGGCCGCGGACGGCCAGATCACCGGGCTGGCCGGCGAGTGCGTGGACGTGGCAGGAGCCAACAGCGCCAACGGCACCGCCGTACAGCTCTACGACTGCAACGGAACCAGCGCCCAGAACTGGTCGAACCCGGGTGACGGCACCCTTCGGGCGCTCGGCAAGTGCCTGGACGTCGTCGACCGGAGCACCGCCGACGGCGCGGCGGTCCAGCTGTGGGACTGCTCCGGCGGCGCCAACCAGCAGTGGGTGGTCACCTCGGCCCACGACATCGTCAACCCGGCCGCGAACAAGTGCCTGGACGTACGGGACAACAACGGCGCCAACGGTACGCGGCTGCAGATCTGGACCTGTACGGGTGGGGCGAACCAGAAGTGGAACGCTCCGGCCGGCGGCGGAACCGGCACTCCCGCCGGATTCGTCGTCTCCGAAGCCCAGTTCAACCAGATGTTCCCGAGCCGGAACAGCTTCTACACCTACGGCGGCCTCGTCCAGGCCCTGAGCGCCTACCCCGGCTTCGCGAACACCGGTAGCGACACGGTCAGGAAGCAGGAGGCCGTCGCCTTCCTCGCCAACGTCAGCCACGAGACCGGCGGGCTGGTGTACGTCGTCGAGCAGAACACCGCCAACTACCCCACCTACTGCGACTGGAGCCGGCCGTACGGCTGCCCCGCCGGACAGGCCGCGTACTACGGGCGCGGCCCGCTCCAGCTCAGCTGGAACTTCAACTACAAGGCCGCCGGTGACGCACTCGGCATCGACCTGCTGAACAACCCCTGGCAGGTGGAGAACAACGCCGCCGTCGCCTGGAAGACCGGCCTGTGGTACTGGAACACCCAGTCGGGACCGGGCACGATGACCCCGCACAACGCCATGGTCAACGGCGCCGGATTCGGCCAGACCATCCGGTCCATCAACGGCTCCCTGGAGTGCGACGGCAGGAACCCGGCCCAGGTGCAGAGCCGCGTCGACGCCTACCAGCGCTTCACCCAGATCCTCGGCGTCCCGCCGGGGAACAACCTGTACTGCTGATCACGTCTCCCAGCCTGGGGGCGCATGCCCCCAGGCGCTTGGGCGCCCGACAAGATCAAGACGCGTTTCATCACAGGTTCACCGGCGTGTACGGCTTCGGACCGAGCATCCCAAGGGTTCGGCATCCCAGCCCGTTGACGACGGAAGGCCCGGCCTCATGGAACGACGTGCACTCGCCGCCTACCTTGCAGCCGCTCTCGCCGCACCGGCGGTCCTCGACATGCCTCCGGCCGAGGCCGCCGAGGAGGCTGCTTCCGGCGCGGCCACGAGGCTCACCGAGCACATGGAGACGGTGCTGGGCCGGGAGATCGACGACCGGGACACGGCTCACGCGCTGGTGCCGGATCTGTACGACGCCGGTTTCGAGTGGCACCCGGAGACGGCGGAGCTGGACCGGTTCGACTTCATCGTCGGCTACTCCTTCGGCAACCGGCCCGCGCAGTCGGGTCGCCCGGAGGAGGTGCTCCCCGAACCCGGCCCCGTCAACGAGGAGTTGGCGGACACGATCGCCCGGATCCGCGAGCGGCGGAACGTGCCCGTCTACGCGCAGTGGGAGATCGCCCGGTTCCTGCGGTCCGCGCACGGCATGGACGACGTGACGTCGATCGAGCCCGTCGTCGCGGAGGACGGCACGATCACCCACCTGAGCACGGACGGGGTCGCCGGACAGGTGCTGGAGCACCGCAAGAAGGCGTCCGGCGGCATCGGCACCGCCTGTGTGGTCGGGTTCCGTGATCACCACAAGCGGTGTGTTCGGACCACGCGGGACCGGGGGATGTCCGCGTACGCGCCGCGCGGCTTCACCATGCCGCACGCCTACGACCCGCACTCGGGGCAGCCGTGGACGCGACGCCGGGATCTGTACCTGGTGCACGACATGGCGGCCCAGTGGCAGGTGCTGCGAGCCAAGCTCGTCGCGCAGGCCTACCCCAACGGGTGAGGCGGCCGGAGTCCGGGCGCGCCGGTCGGTCCGCCCAGGGTGGGCGCGGGCGCGGTCCGGATCGGGTGGGCCTGAATCAGCTCGGCGCCGGCCGAACGCTTCGCCGAGGCCGACCCGGAAGAGCCGGCACCGTACGGTGGGTTCGGCTCAGTGGACGGTGTCCATGCGCTGGGTGCCGATGACCGACAGCAGGCGCAGCGCCTCCTCGGACGGGGTGTCGGGGACGGCGGTGTAGATCACGACCTGCTGGTCCCGGTCGGTGAGGTCGAGGGCGTCGCAGTTGACGGTGACCGGCCCGACCAGCGGATGCCGGAACGTCTTGCGGAGCGTGCGTTCCCCGTCCACGTCGTGGGAGTCCCACAGCCGGGCGAACTCCTCGCTTCCGGCGCGCAGTTCGCGGATCAGCCCGGTCACCTCGGGATCGTCGGGGTAGCGGGCGGCGGCCGTGCGCAGCCGGCGTACCGCGTGCCGGGCGAACGCGTCCGCGTCGGACACGCCGTACAGCCGCTGTCCCTCGGAGCGCGGCCCGAGAAAGACGCGCCGCGCGAGGTTGCGCTCGCGGCGCGGCAGGGCCGAGAAGTCCTCCATCAGGGCGGCGGCCAACTCGTTCCAGGCGAGCACCTCCAGCGTGGCCGAGGTGACGAAGGCGGCGGACTGCGGCAGCCGGTGGATCAGGTCGAGGATGCTCTGCCGCACCTCGCGCGGGGGGCCGGGCGGGGGCTCCGGCGGGGCGCCGGCCAGGAGGTGGAGGTGCTCGCGCTCGGCGTCCGACAGCCGCAGGGCGCGGGCCAGCCCGGCCAGCACCTCACGGGACGGACGCGGGCCGCGGGCCTGCTCCAGCCGGGTGTAGTACTCGGTCGAGATGAACGCCAGATGCGCCACCTCCTCACGGCGCAGCCCCGGTGTGCGGCGGCGCGGCCCGACGGCCAGGCCCACGTCGGCCGGACTGATCCGCTCGCGCCTGCTGCGCAGGAACCCCGCCAGTTCTGCTCTGTCCACACCCTCAGTGTGCGCGGGTGCCGCGCGACCGATCCAGGTACTCCCGGTGCCTGGATGGGTCCGGGACCGGGGCGCAGGCTCGCTGCCATGGACAACACCACCAAGGACACCCCTGGCCACGGCCTGCTGGCCGGCAAGGTCGCCTTCATCACCGGTGCGGGGCGCGGGATCGGCGCCGCCGCGGCGCGGCTCTTCGCCCGGGAAGGGGCCCGGGTCCTGCTCGCGGCCCGCACCGAGGCCCAGCTGAAGGCGGTCACCGAGGAGGTGCGGGCGGCGGGCGGCACCGCGGACCACGTCGTGTGCGACCTGGCCGACACGGCGAGCGTGCGGGCCGCCGTGGACCGTACCGTCGACCTCTACGGCCGCCTCGACATCGCCTTCAACAACGGCGCCACGATCCAGCCGCCCGGCCCCATGGACCAGCTGCCGGAGGCCGAGTTCGACCATGTGTACACGGTGAACCTCAAGAGCGTCTGGCTGGCCATGGTCGCCGAGGTCGCCGCCATCCGGGCCACCGCCGGAACGGGCGCCATCGTCAACAACTCATCCGTCGGCAGTCTGCGGGGCAACCCCGAACTGCCCGCGTACGGTGCGATGAAGCGGGCGGTGAACAGCCTCACCGAGTCGGCGGCAGTGACGTACGGTCCCGAGGGCATCCGGGTCAACGCGATCGCGCCCGGCAACACCCTGACGGAGATGATCCGGGCCTGGGAGGCCGAGGCTCCCGGACTTCAGGACCGGCTCACGGCGCTCACCCCGCTGCGCCGCGCCGCCGTCCCCGAGGAGATCGCCGAGGCCGCCGCCTGGCTGCTGAGCGACCGATCCTCCTTCGTGACCGGCACGGTGCTGCGGGTCGACGGCGGCGCACGCGCCTGAGCGACCGGGGGAGTCAGCCCAGGCCGAGAACGCCCACGGCGCGCTCGGCCATGCGCCGCTCGCCGAGCGCGTTGGGGTGGACCGGGACGAGGTTCTGCCCGAAGAGGAGCGGCTCGATCCACCGGGTGCCGACGGCCTGACACGCGTCATGGCCTTCGGACGCCTCGGAGAAGTCCACGTACGTGGCGCCGGTCTCCTCGGCGGCGCGCTGCACGACGGCGTTGAGGTGGGCCTGCAGCGCGTGCAGGTACGGCACGTCGCCGGACGCGATCGGCATTCTGGCGAAGCAGGACGGGTCTGCCTCGGCCGGCGTGATCCACGGGTAGCCGAGCACCGCCACACGGGCGTCCGGTGCCTTGGCCCGCACGGCACGCAACGCGGTCTTCAGCGCGGGGTAGGTCTTCGCGTCGATCGCGTCGTCGAAGGAGGTGCCGTACGTGTCCTTGCAGGGGCTGCCCTGGCCTGCGCTGAGGAGGCCCGCGGTGCCGCAGGCCAGCATGGCGTTGATGAAGGTGCCGTTGTCGTTGCCGCCGATCGTCAGGGTCACCAGATCGGTGTCCGCGGTGACCGCGTCCGCCTGCGGGGCGACCCCGGGGTACTGGGACTCGGTGAAGTCCTTGGTCCGGGCGGCGCCACAGGTGACGTCCGTCAGCCGGGCGGCCGTGCGGGCGGCGATGACGTGGGGGTAGTCGGCGGTGGAGCGCAGGCAGATCGGATTGCTCGCGTCGACCGGCAGGACCCCGGAGCCTGCGCTGTAACTGTCGCCCAGAGCGGCGTAGTTCAGGGGTGTCGTGGCGTCGGCGGGTACGGCGGTGAGGCCGAGGGCCAGCGCGCCGGCGAGCGCGGACGTCGCGGCGATGGCACGGCGCAGGGCAGGCTTGGGCATGGGCGGGTGCTCCCTCTTCTCGGGTGGGGACACGGAGCAGGCGGGCATGGCAGTGCCCGCGTGGGTGCTGGTGCGCGAGAATGCGGCGGCTCGGAGCAAGGAGAGGTACCGGCGTGGGGTGCCGGATCGCGGGATCACCGCTGAGTTCTACCGCTAGGTAATGTGCGGGCATCCACCTGCGGAGTCAACGTTGTTGACACAGATTCTTGAAACCGCCACGAACGGAAGTGAACCGCGGCGCCGGGGCCTCCTTGGGCGCGTCCGACGTCACCCCGCGACTCACGGCGTCGACCCCTTACGGAGTCATGACGTGCCGGTCGCGTCGCCCGGTCCCGGTGCCGTCCGCGTCTAGCGTGGCCGTATGCGTGTACTGGTCACCGGCGGTGCCGGGTTCATCGGGTCCCATGTCGTCGAGGCGCTGCGGGCGGGCGGGCACGAGCCGCTCGTGTACGACGTCCGGCAGGATCCCGGCGCGGACGTGCGCAACCCGGCGTCCATGGCCCGGGCGCTGGCCGGGGTGGACGCCGTCTGCCACCAGGCGGCGATGGTCGGGCTCGGCAACGGTGTCGTCGACGCGGCGGAGTACGTCTCGCGCAACGATCTCGGCACGGCCGTGCTGGTCGCGGCGATGGCGGAGGCGGGGGTGCGGCGCCTGGTGCTGGCGGGGTCGATGGTGGTCTATGGGGAGGGGCGTTACGAGTGCCCTCGGCACGGGGTCGTACGGCCCGGTCCACGGGCCGTGGCCGATCTGGACGCGGGCCGCTTCGAGCCCTCCTGCCCGCGGTGCGGCGCGGAGTTGAGCCCCGGGCTGGTCGGTGAGGACGCTCCGGCCGATCCCCGGAACGTGTACGCGGCGACCAAGCTGGCCCAGGAGCACCTGGCCGCGGCCTGGGCCCGCAGCACGGGTGGGTCGGCGGTGTCGTTGCGGTACCACAACGTGTACGGGCCGCGGATGCCGCGGGACACCCCGTACGCCGGGGTCGCGTCCTTCTTCCGCTCGGCACTGGCCCGCGGCGAGGCCCCGCGGGTGTTCGAGGACGGCCGCCAGCGACGGGACTTCGTGCACGTGCGGGACGTGGCCGCGGCCAATGTGGCGGCGCTGGAGGCAGAGGCGGCGCCGGGCGTCCTCGCGGCGTACAACACCGGGAGCGGTGAGCCTCGTACCGTCGGCGAGCTGGCACGGGCACTGGCCGCCGCGTGCGGCGGACCGGAGCCCGTGGTCACCGGGGAGTACCGGCTGGGGGACGTACGGCACATCACCGCCGACTCGTCGCGGCTGCGGGCCGACCTGGGGTGGAAGCCGCAGGTCGAATTCACGGCAGGCATGCGGGAGTTCGCGGCGGCCGGGCCGGTGTAGGGGCCCGTGGCCGCGTGAGGGCCACACGGATTGCTCGGCGAGCCAGCCGACTCTGGCCCGGCGGCCGGCGAGCCCCCCTCGGCGCGGCGCGGAACACACGCCGTCCGGGGTACGGTGCCGGCCGGGACTGCCGAGGATTCCCCAGGGTGCCACAGCCACCGGACCACCCGGGATGCGGCAGCCACTCGATCTCGCCGGCCTCCCGCAGCCCCCAGACCGCCCAGGACGCGGCGTCCACTCTGACTCCGCAGCCACCCGCACTCCGCCGGATGCCATAGCCCCCGACCGCCCACAATGCGGCAGCCGCCCAGACCCCGCAGCACGCCGCGACCACCCGGCACCCCGGCCTCCCACAGCCCCGCACCGCCCACAACGCAGCAGCCGCCCAGACCCCCAAGGATGCCCCAGCCGCCTCGGAATGCCACAGCCCCCGCGTTCCCCGGGAAGCCACAGCCCCCAACCGCCCACAACGCAGCAGCCGCACAGACTCCGCAGCACCCCGCAGCCACCCGCACTCCGCCGGATGCCGTAGCCCCCGCTCTCCCCCGGGAAGCCACAGCCCCGCACCGCCCACAACGCGGCAGCCGCTCACACTCCGCAGGCCGCCGGAACCGCCCGCCCCCCGAATGCCGCAGCCCCCGAACCCCTCAGGATGCGGCAGCGCCCCGGACTCCCTAAGGCGCCGCAGGCAGTGTCACCTCGAATCGGCAGCCGCCTGGGATGTTGCGGACCGTGGCCTGGCCGTGGTGGGCCTCCACGATGCCGCGGACGATGGCCAGGCCCAGGCCGGCGCCCGCCGGCGGGGTGCGCGCGTCACTGCCGCGCCAGCCGGTGTCGAAGACGCGCGGCAGGTCCTCCTCGGGGATGCCGCCGCAGCCGTCCGTGACGGAGAGCACCACGCCGTCGTCGGTGCGCTCGGCGGCGACCGCGACGGTGCCGTCGGGCGGGGTCCGGCGGATCGCGTTGACCAGGAGGTTGCCGAGGACTCTGGTCATCTCCTTGCCGTCCACCTCGACCGGTACCGGTGCCACGCGGTCGCCCACGAGGCGGACACCGTTTTCGCGGGCCAGCGGGTCGGCGCCGGCCAGTGCATCGCCGACCAGGTCGTACAGGGAGATCCGGGAGGGGCTCAGCGGGAGGGTGCCCGCGTGGATGCGGGAGAGTTCGAAGAGGTCGCCGACCATGCCGTTGAGCCGTTCGACCTCGGTGCGGATCTGCTTGAGGTAGCGGCCGGGGTCGGCGGCCACGCCGTCCTCCAGCGCCTCCGACATGGCGCGCAGTCCGGCGAGCGGGGTGCGCAGGTCGTGCGAGATCCAGGCGACCAGCTCGCGCCGAGACTTCTCCAACGCCCGCTCCCGTTGACGGGATTCGGCGAGCCGAGCGCTGGTGGCGGCCAACTCCCGGCTGAGCGCGTCCAGTTCGGCGGTGGCCGGGCCGTGCGGGGCGGCGAAGGCACCCGCGTCACCGAACGAGCGGGCGGCGTCCATGAGTTCACGGCTGCGCGCGACGACCCAGCGCCCCAGGAGCAGCGCGGTGGCCAGGGAGACCACGGCCGCCATCGCAACGACGGTGGTGACCACGGTCAGGTCGTGCGAGGACAGGAACATCGCCCAGGCGACGGCGAGCGTGCCGGCGAGCATCGCGCCGACGCCGACCGCCGCGACCACGGCGACGGAGGCGGTGAGCGAGCGGCGCCGGATCAGGCGCAGCACGCCCGCGCCCGCCACCCCCGCGGCGGCGGCACCGGCGAAGGCGTAGAGGGCGATGAGAACAGTGGCGGGCATGGTCAGAGCACCGCCTCGCCGGGCCCGAAGCCCGGCTCGAAGCCGGGCCCGAAGCCGGGCCCGAAGCCGGGCTCGAAGCGGTAGCCGACGCCCCACACGGTCTGGATCAGGCGGGGCCTTGCCGGGTCGTCCTCGACCTTGCCGCGCAGCCGGCGGACATGGACGGTGACGGTCGACAGGTCGCCGAAGTCCCAGCCCCAGACCTCGCGCATCAGATCCTCACGGCTGTAGGCCCGGCCGGGGTGCCGCAGGAAGAAGGCGAGCAGGTCGAACTCGCGGAGAGTGAGGGCGAGTTCGGTGCCGTTCTTGGTCGCCCGGCGGGCGTCGGGGTCGACGCTGAGTCCGGCCGCGGCGAGCCGGTGCCCCGTGGCGGCGGGCCGGCTGCGGCGCAGCACCGACTCCACGCGCAGGACCAGTTCGCGGGGGCTGAAGGGCTTGGTGACGTAGTCGTCGGCGCCGACCTCCAGGCCCAGGATGCGGTCGTCCTCGTCGCCGCGGGCGGTGAGCATGATGACCGGCACGGGGCCGCCGTCCCGCATCCGCCGGCACACCTCCAGGCCGTCCATGCCGGGCAGCATCAGATCGAGCACCACGAGGTCGGGCCGGTGCGCGGCGGCGCGGGTGAGGGCGGTCGGGCCGTCGTCGGCGCGGTCGACCAGATAGCCGGCGCGGTGCAGATATCCGGTGACGACCTCGGCGACGGTCGGATCGTCGTCCACGACCAGGATCCGGGCCGTCTCGCCTGCGGCTTCGGTCCCGTGGGGCTCGTACAGCGATTGCATGCCTCCAGCGTCGCACCGCGCGGCCACCGGTGTCCGGCCGCGGGCCGGGCGTCCGCGTTTCGTAAGGACCATGAGTCCGATTTGCCCGATTGGCGTTCGTAGGGTGAGACCGTGACGACCACTTCAGCGGACGTCGACGTGGTGCTGCCCTGCTTGGACGAGGCCGAGGCCCTGCCCTGGGTGCTCGACCGGATTCCGGCCGGCTGGCGCGCCCTCGTCGTCGACAACGGTTCCACCGACGGCTCCCCGGACATCGCCCATGCGCTCGGCGCGACGGTGGTGCACGAGCCGCGGCGCGGTTTCGGCGCCGCCTGCCACGCCGGACTGACCGCGGCCACGGCCGAGATCGTGTGCTTCTGCGACTGCGACGCCTCACTCGACCCCGCGCTGCTCGTTCCCTTCGTGCGGGAGATCCGGGACGGCGCGGCCGACCTGGTCCTCGGCCGGCGGCGTCCCGAGGGCCGGGGCGTCTGGCCGGCGCACGCCCGCGCTGGCAATCTCGCGCTGGCCCGCATGCTGCGCCGCCGTACCGGGCTGCGCCTGCACGACCTGGGCCCGCTGCGGGCCGCCCGCCGTGAGCCGCTGCTCGCGCTCGGCCTCACCGACCGGCGCAGCGGCTATCCGCTGCAGATGGTCGTCCGCGCGGCCGACGCAGGCTGGCGAATCGCCGAACACGACGTGCCCTACCGGCCGCGCACCGGCGCCTCCAAGGTGACGGGCACCTGGCGCGGCACCTGGCAGGCGGTGCGGGACATGAGCCGCGTGCTGGCCGAGACCCCGGCCGACGGGGGGCTCGTACGGTGACCACGCTGCTCGTCATCGCCAAGGAACCGCTGCCGGGGCGGGTCAAGACCCGGCTCACCCCGCCGTTCACCCCGCAGCAGGCGGCCCGTCTGGCGGAGGCGGCGCTCGTGGACACCCTGCACGCCGTGGCTGCGGCGCCCGCGACCCGCAGGGTCCTGGTCCTCGACGGGGCGCCGGGACCGTGGCTGCCGGCCGGCTTCGAGGTGCTGCCGCAGTGCGCGGGCGGGCTGGCCGAGCGGCTGGCGGACGCCTTCGCGCACTGCTCGGGACCGGCGCTGCTCATCGGCATGGACACCCCGCAGGTGACGCCGGAGCTGCTCGCCGTGGACTTCGCGGGCTGCGACGCCTACCTCGGCCCGGCCGAGGACGGCGGCTTCTGGGCGCTGGGCCTGGCCGAGCCCGAGCCCGCGCTGCTGCGGGGCGTGCCCATGTCGACGCCGGTGACCGGGGCCGCGCAGCGGGAGCGGCTGCTGGCCGCCGGACTGCGGGTGCGTGAGCTGCCCCGGCTGCGGGACGTCGACACCGCCGCCGACGCGCACGCCGTCGCCGCGCTCGCCCGGCACGGCCGGTTCGCCGCCCAGCTGGCCCGCTGTACGCGGGTCACCCGGTGATGGGCGGCAATGTCGCCTGGGCGACTGCGGATCCCTACTCCGCCGCCCTGCGCACCGGCCGCGGCCCCCTGTTCCTGCGCCGCACCGACGGCTGGCTGCTGCCGCTGGAGGTGGAGCGCTGGTGCGGCCGAGCCGATCAGGTCGACAGGGAGGTCCTGGACCGCTGCGAGGGCGCCGTCCTGGATGTGGGCTGCGGTCCCGGCCGGCTGGTGGCCGAGCTCGCCGCCCGGGGCCGTACCGTGCTCGGCATCGACGTCAGCGAGGCCGCCGTCGCCCACACCATCGAGTTCGGCGGGCAGGCGCTGCGGCGCTCTGTGTTCGAGCCGTTGCCCGGAGAGGGGCGCTGGGACACCGTGCTGCTCATGGACGGCAACATCGGCATCGGCGGGGAGCCGTCCGCCCTGCTGGAGCGGGTGGCCGCGCTGCTGCGCCCGGGCGGGCTGCTGATCGCCGAGACCGTGCCGGGACACGTCGACGAACGCTCCCGGGTCCAGGTGGTCGACACGGTAGGCGCCGCCCGGGCCACCGGTGCACCGTTTCCCTGGGCGCGCCTCGGCACCCCGGCCCTGCTGCGGTACGCGCGCAGGGCCGGGTGGCGGTCCGTCGCTCAGTGGTCGGCGGGCGGCCGGTGCTTCGCCGCCCTGCGCACGCGCCATCCCAACAGCAGCGCCGAGCCGCCGAAGAGTACGGCGGTGATCAGCAGCCAGCGGGTGAGGAAACCGTCCGGGGAGAGTCCGGTGGCCGACCGGTAGCGCTCGGCCGTCATGCCGCTGATCAGCGGGAACCAGACGAGCAGGAGCAGTCCGGACAGCAGGGCCGGGACGCGCACGTAAAGCGTCCAGCCGCGCCGTCCGGCCGCCCCCAGGCCGCCGGTGACCGCCCGGTCGGCCACCGTGTACAGCGGCAGCAGGACGAGGTCGTGCAGCAGGGCGGCGCCCACGATCCACAGCGCCACCCCGAACCAGTCACCGGCGAGCAGCCGCACCCCGGCGTACGCGGCGAGGGCGAACGAGCAGGCGAGCAGCAGCAGTTGGAAGGGACTGCCCAGGTGTACGCGGCGCGGCATCACAGGTCTCCGAAGGTCAGTCGGGCCACCCACTTGGTGTTGAGCACGCCGGGTGCCGCCGGGACGATGATCCGCGCCGGGTGGCCGTGGTCGGGGGACAGTTCCTCGCCGTTGACGAAGAGCGCGAGCAGCGAGCGTCCGTCGGCCACCTGGTTGGCGCGCAGGGCCGCACGCCGGAACGCTCCATGTCGCTGCAGGGACTCCACCAGCACGTCCGGCGGATCACCGTCGTACCCGACGAGCGCGGCGAGGTCGCGCAGCCGCACTCCCCGCCACCACTGGTCCGCGGTCGACCAGCCCTCCACGCAGGCGATGGGCAACGAGGCGCTGTGCTGCGGCAGTTGGAGCAGCTGGGCGCGGCTGAGCCGAATGGTTCCGGTGCGGCCGGTGACGACGAGCCGCCAGGCGTCCTCGTGGGTGTCGGCCGCGGTGATGCCGGCGTAGGCGGCGGTCTTGTTGATCTGGAAGCCGTTCGGGCCGCCGCCGGGATCGGCGGTGCCGTGCGGGGCGAGCAGGGCCGTACGGCGGAAGGGCCCGCCCAGGCTCTGTCCGACCGTGGTCAGGAACAGCAGCAGGGAGCCCCCGCCGACCAGCCCCAGCGCGCCGCGCCGGGAGACGGTGGGCGCCTCGGGTCGCGGTGAGACCAGGTCGTTCCGCTCCTGCCGACGCTGCCGAACGGCCCGTACCGCCGTGGGTGTCTTCAGCGCGGCGTGTGCGAGGAACGCGGCGAAGAACACCCATGCCCCGTAGAAGTGCAGCGGGTAGAAGGAGCCCGGGAAGACATAGTCCAGCTGGACGTTGAGGACTCCGGTGGTGAACTCGAACAGCCCTCCCCCGACCAGCAGCAGCAGGGAGATCCGCTCCAGCGCGTGTGCGAGGGAGCGGGCCGGCGGCAGGGTGAAGAGCCTCGGCACCACCGACCACAGCTTGGCCAGCAGGACGGGGATCAGGGTGATGCCGAGGGTGACGTGGACGCCCTGGGTGAGCCGGTACAGCCACACCGGGTCGGTGGGCCAGGCGAAGAGGTAGAAGCCCAGGATGCCCTTGTCCGGAGTCATGTCGTTGACCCGCGACAGGCCTGGGTTGTAGGCGGCGTACGACACCAGGCCGGTCACGAACAGCACGGTGATGCCGACGAGCAGGACGAGGCCGAGCACCGAGGTGAACCAGGGACCGCGCAGCGGGCTGCGCCAGAAGCCTGGGGACGTGGGAAGCCGGGAATGGTCGCGCATGTCCCGACCGTAGGCCGGGGGACGCCCGGAAAAGGGTCCCTGACCGGTGACGAAACGCTGACGTCCGGTCCGTACGGCGGCCGGTCGCCGCTCCCCCGGCCTAGCGTTCCGGTGTGACCCGATCTCTCCGCCGTGACCTGTACGCCGCCGGTGCCGCCGCCCTCCTCGTGGCGGCGGCCGTCCTCGTCGGCCGGCACATCCAGGACACCCGCCACACCCTGTTCGTGCACTGGCCGCCGCTGTTCGCGGACTGGGACCCGCATCTCGGCCCCGGCACCCCGGCGGCCCTGGCGGTGGCGGCGGCCACCGCGGCGTACGGCCCCGCCGTCGCGGCCCGGCTGCCCTGGCGCGGACTGCTCGCGGCGGCCTGGGCGGCCGCCCTGGCCTGGATCGTGTCCCTCGCCCTGGTCGACGGCTGGCACCAGGGCATCGCGGTCCGGCTGACCACCCGCAACGAATACCTCCGGGTCATCGGCCGCTTCCATGACATCCCGACCACCCTGCGCGACTTCACCCATCACATCGTCAGCGGCACCCCGGACCCCTGGCCCGCCCATATCGCCGGTCATCCGCCGGCCGCCACGCTCACCTTCGTGCTGCTGGACCGGATCGGGCTGCGGGGCGGCGGCTGGGCCGGGATGTGGTGCATCACCGTGGGTGCGACGGGCTGCGTGGCCGTGCTGATCGCGCTCCGCGCGCTGGCCGACGAGACGCTCGCGCGGCGGGCCGCGCCGTTCCTGGTGCTGGCCCCGGCCGCGGTGTGGCAGGGCACCTCCGCCGACGGCTACTTCGCGGCCGTCGCCGCCTGGTCGCTGGGTCTGCTCGCGCTGGCCCTGACCCGCCGGTCCCACGGATACGCGGCGGCCTCGGGCCTTCTGTTCGGCCTGACCTACTACCTCTCCTACGGCCTCACACTGTTCGCCCTGATCGGCGCCGCGGTCGTCGCGCTCGCGCGCCGGGAACTCCGGGAACGCCCCGCCCTGCTGTTGTCCCTGCTCGCCGGACTGGCCGTGTTCCCGGTGGCGTTCACGCTCGCCGGGTTCGACTGGTGGCACGCCTACCACCTCCTCGTCACGCGCTACTACCAGGGCATCGGCGGCACCCGCCCCTACGGCTACTGGGTCTGGGCCAACCTCGCCTGCACCGTCCTCATCACCGGCCCGGCCACGGCGGCGGGGCTGCGCCGGACGACCACGACACTCCTCCCCAGGACCGGCGCCCGTCGCCCCGCCGACCTGCGCCTGGCACTCCTCGTCACCGCCGCGCTGCTCGCCCTGCTGGTCGCCGACCTGTCCGGCATGAGCAAGGCGGAGACGGAACGCATCTGGCTGCCCTTCGCCCTCTGGCTCCTCCCCGCCTGCGCCCTCCTCCCCCGTCCCCGACCCTGGCTCATCGCCCAGGCGATCCTGGCCCTGCTCCTCAACCACCTGCTGCTGACGGGCTGGTGAGTGTGCCGGAGCCGTCGGCGCGGCAGGGTGACCCCGCGTGACCGCCGTCCGGTCGGGGCGTTGCCCTGGGCGTGGGGAGGGGCCGCTGTGGCCGAAATTGCGTACTGGTGCGGGATGTGCCGCTGCCACTTGGCTGAACGACGGACGGCGGGCAGGAAGGACCGGGGATGGACTTCGGCAGCGTGGGTAGGCGCGGGTTTCTCGGGACGGCGGCGGCAGGGCTGGTCACAGCGGCGGCCTCCCCACGGGCGGCGACGGCGGTCGGGCTGCCGGGCGGGCCCGGTGCGCCGGCCGGCGACGGGGGGCGGTTCCTCATCTGCACCCGGATGACCGGGGGTTCGGTCACCGGCAGCCGGGCCGGCGGTGACCTGATCGCCGAGGTGCAGGGGGTGCTGTGGCGGGTGCCCCGGGACGGGGGGACGGCCGTACAGGTGACCGGCTGGGAGCTGGAGGCGACGCGACCCGCGCTGTCCCCCGACGGGAGGGCGCTGGCCGTGTGCGGCTATCGCGGCGGAGGCTTCCATCTGTGGTCGCTGCGGCCGGACGGCGGCGGGCTGCGGCAGTTGACGGACGGGCCCTGGGACGACCGCGGGGTCGCGTGGTCGCCGGACGGCGCCCGGCTGGCCTTCTCCTCCGAGCGCGGCGGTGACGCCACGGCCGGTGCGTCCTACGGGCTCTGGGTGCTGGACGTGGCCGGCGGCCGGCTACGGCGGCTGACCGGCGGGGACCACGAGGACTTCGATCCGGCCTGGTCGGCGGACGGGCGGTCGCTGGTGTGCGTGCGCGCCGCCCACACGGCGGGTGGCGGCAACGACGGCGGGCTGTCGCTCGTCCGCGTGCCGGTCACGGGCGGCCCGGCCGAGGTACTGCGGACCGTGAGCGGGGGGCGGCTGCTGTGCCCGTCCGTCTCCCCTGCCGGCCGGATCGCGTATGTGCAGCTGACCGGCGCGGCCAGCCCCGGGGCGCCGGCCGAGGCGGCGCGGCTGATGGTCGACGGGGAGGTCGTCTCGGCGGACGAGGATCTGGCGGCCGCTCCGCCGTGCTGGCTGAGCGAGGACGAGTTGCTGTACGTCGGCGACGGCCGGATCCGCATCCGCTCCCTCTCCGGATCCGCCGTCCGGGAGGTGCCCTTCACGGCCCGGATGCCGGTGCCCGGTCCGCCCGCGAGGCGTCGACGGGCGCCGCTCGCAACCGAGTTGCCGACACCGGTGCGCGGTCTGCACCGGCCGGTCCTGTCCCCGGACGGCCGCAGCGTGGCCTTCGTGGCGCTGAACGCGCTGTGGCTGATGCCGGTCGGCGGCACGCCGCGCCGGCTGCTCCAGGCGGCCGACGTCCACCTGGTGCAGATGCCGGCGTGGGCACCGGACGGGCGCAGCCTGCTGTACTGCACGGACCGGGACGGGCTGGTGGCCGTACGCCGTCATCACCTCGGCAGCGGCGCCGACGAGCCGGTGGCCGGGGGTGGCCGGCTGTATCCCGCGCTGTCACCGGACGGCTCCCGTCTGGCCTGCCAGGACGTGACCGGAAACGTGCTGCTGCGCACGCCGGCCACAGGCGCCGAGCAGGTGCTGGCCCGGCCGCTGGCAACCGACGGGCCGCCCGGCGCGCCCACCTGGTCGCCGGACGGCCGGTACGTGGCGTTCTGCGACCGCAACCGGCTCAACCAGCGGTTCCGCGAGGGATACAACCTCATCCGCGTCCTCGACACCCGCACCGGCGGCGAACGCCGCCATCTGCCCGCCGAGCACCAGTCGCTGTCCGACCGGGTCGCCTCCGGGCCCGTGTGGTCGCCCGACGGCCGGTGGATGGCGCTGGTCGCCGAGTCGGCGCTGTGGCTGCTGCCCGTGACGGCCGACGGCACGCCGGCCGGTCCGGCCCGCCGGCTCACCGACGAGCCGGCCGACCACCCCAGCTGGTCCACGGACTCCGGCACCCTCCTCTACCTGTCCGCGGGCCGGCTGCGCCGGCTCTCCCTCGCCACCGCACGGGCCCACACGCTCCCGCTCCGACTGACCACCGGGCGCGGTACGAGCGGCTCCCCCGAACCGCTGCGCATCCACGCCGGACTGCTGTGGGACGGCACCGGCGCACCGCCACGGCACGACGTCGACATCCTCGTCACCGGCAAGCGGATCACCGCCGTCGAGCCGCACCGTCCCCGCCGCCCCGGACACCGCACCCTCGACGCGTCCGGCCGGACCGTCATCCCCGGCCTCGTCGACAGCCACACCCATCCCTACGCGGCCACCTACGGCGCCCGGCAGAGCCTGACCACGCTCGCGTACGGCATCACGACCACGTTCTGCCTCGGCGGTCCGCTGTACGACGCGGTACGGCTGCGCGAGGCGGCCGGCTCCGGCGCCCTGCTCGGCCCGCGGCAACTCGCCTGTGCCGAACTGATCGACGGGGCCCGCACCGCGTACAGCATGGGCCGCGCCCACCGCACCCGGGACGGTGTGCGGCGCACGCTCCGCCGGGCCGCCGCCCTGGACGTCGACTTCGTGAAGACGTACGTGCGTGCCCCGGGCGAGGTGATGGCCGAGGCCGCCGAGGCGGCCCGCGCGCTGGGTGTGCCCAGTGGCAGCCATCTGTGCTCGCCCGGCCGGGCGGCGGGGCAGGACCTGACCACCCATCTCCAGGCCACCCAGCGCCTGGAGTACGGGCATGCCACCACCCCGCTCGGCCGCATCGGCCAGGATCTGGTGGAGCAGTACGCCGACGGATCCTTCGCCCTGATCATCACGCCGTTCGGCGCGCAGACCCTGCTGGCCGCCGACCCCGGGCTCGCCGAGGATCCGCGCGTGACACACCTCATGCCGCCGTGGGACGTCGCGGTCGTCCGCGCACACGCCCGTACCGCACCCACGGACGCCCAACAGCACGCCCTCGCCACCGAGATGGCGGACTACCGGCGGCTGGCGTCGCGGGGCGCCCGTATCGCCCTCGGCACCGACGCGCCCCTGGTCCCGGTCGGTCTCAGCCTGCATCTGGGCCTGCGTGCCCTGCGCGCGTACGGCTTCACGGCCGCCGAGGCCCTGCACACCGCGACCGTGGAGCCGGCCCGTCTCCTCGGCCTCGACGCCGACCTCGGGACGGTGGAGGAGGGCAGGATCGCCGACCTGGCGATCGTCGACGGAGACCCGTTCTCCGACTTCGACTCCCTGGTCCGCATCCCGGTTGTCGTACGCGAGGGAATGCCTTGTGCGCAGGGCGACTTGACGTCGGCTCACCGGTCGGCCGTGGCGCACGAGCCTCCCGGGAACATGTCCTGGCTGGAGGTGGCCGAACGGCTCCGGCGGGGGTCGTGTTGCCATCCCGGCGCGGAGGGGTGAGGCATGGGCGGTGACTCAGGGGCGGATGTGCAGACTCTCCTTCAGGCGCGGCGGCCGGCGGCCGGTCCAGGTGTCAGGCGTCCTCGTCGTCGGCGGTGGTGCGGTCGGCCAGTCGTTCGTATCGCTGTCTGGCGGCCTGCGGGGTGCCGAGTCCGAGGCCGAAGGCTATCTCGGGCCAGGTCATGCCCCGGCCGCGGGCCATCCGGAGGAGCGAGGCCTCCAGTTCGTCCAGCTCCGCTCGCACCAGCGGCACGAGGCTCAACGCGGCCGTGATGTCGGCCCGGTCCACCTCCGGCTCGCCCTCGTCGAGCAGTGCCGCCCCGCTCAGCAGGAACGTCACGAGCCGGACGGCCTCGTGCGGCGCGAGGACCGACGGGTGGGTCTGCCGACGCCGTTGCCCGTCCGTCGCCGCATGCCGCTCGGCGATGCGGAAGAGGCAGGCGTGGACCCGCTGGGCCCGCGCCTGCTCCAGCCGCGGAGGGTTGAAGGGGTCGGTGTGATCGGCGGTCGATGACATGCGACAAGGGTTGCGTTCAACACGACATGACGTCAACTGCTTATTATGAACGGTCCGTTCACACGGCCGGGGGCTGAACTCAGGACGTCGGCGCGGTGATCTCCCGCTTGAGGATCTTGCCGCTCGGGCCCATCGGCAGCGCGTCCGTCAGCCAGACCCGGCGCGGGTACTTGTAGGCGGCGACCCGGTCCCGGACGAACCGCTGCAACTCCTCGGTGTCCGCCTGGGCTCCCGGGCGCAGGACGACCGCGGCGACCACCTCCTCGCCGAGCCGCTCGTCGGGCACCCCGAGGACCGCGGCGAGGGCGACGGCGGGATGCTCGTGCAGCACCTCCTCGATCTCGCGCGGGTAGACGTTGTAGCCGCCGCGGATGATCAGGTCCTTCTTCCGGTCGACGATGTACAGATAGCCGTCCTCGTCCTGGCGGGCCAGGTCGCCGGTGCGCAGCCAGCCGTCGGGGATGGCGGCGGCCGTCTCCTCGGGGCGGTGCCAGTACTCCTTCATCACGTTGGGCCCGCGCACGGCCAGTTCACCGACCTCCCCCGGTGCGACGTCCCGGCCCGAGTCGTCGAGCAGCCGGACCTCGACGTCGCGGACGGGGGTGCCGATGGATCCGGGCTTGCGCGGACGGTCGGGGTGGTTGAAGGAGACGACGGGGCTGGTCTCGGACATGCCGAAGCCCTCCAGCACCATGCAGCCGTAGCGCCGCTCGAACCCGTGCAGGATCTCCACCGGCAGGGAGGCGCCGCCCGAGACACACATGCGCAGGCTGGACACGTCGGCCGCGTCGGCGCCCGGGTGCTGGAGCAGCGCCGCGTACATGGTGGGGACGCCCTCGAAGACGGTCGCCCGGTCGCGGGCGATGGCGTCGAGCACGGTCTGCGGCTCGAAGCGGGGGACGAGGGTGAGGGACGCGCCACTGCGAACGGCGACGTTCATGGTGCAGGTCTGCCCGAAGATGTGGAACAGCGGCAGGCAGCCGACGATCACGTCGTCGGAGGTCAGCCGCTGCACCTCGGTGACGTTGACCTCGGTGTTGTGGCGCAGCCCGGCGTGGGTGAGCGCGGCGCCCTTGGGACGGCCCGTGGTGCCCGAGGTGTAGAGCAGCACGGCGATGTCGTCGCCGGCGGCGGCCGTCACCTGGTACTCGGGCTCCAGGCACGCCAGTTCGGCGGCGAAGGCGGCCGGTTCGACCGTCAGGTGCCGCACGCCGGCGGCGGCCGCGCCCGCGGCACCCTCGCCGGGCGCCTGGTGCCACTCGAAGAGCAGTACGGCGCCGGAGTCCCGCAGGTGGTACTCGGTCTCGCGCTCCTTCAGCAGCGGGTTCATCGGCACCACGATGCCGCCGGCGCGCAGGACGGCGTAGTACAGGACGACGAACTCGGGCACGTTCGGGAGCATCAGCGCGACCCGGTCGCCAGTGCGCAGGCCCTCGCCGCGCAGCAGTGCGGCGGCCTGGGCGCTGAACCGGTCGAGCTCGGCGTAGCTGGTGGTCGCCGTGCCGAGCCGCAGCGCCGGGCGCTCGGGCAGCCGTCGCGCCGTGTCCACCAGGAATTCCGCCAGATTGGCCATGATGCCTCCTCGCACGCATGCTCCCGCCGCGCTCACGGGTCCCACCGCGAGCGCTCCCGGCATGGTCGCGTGCACGGTCAGGGGCGTCCATGGTGACGCCCACAGTTCGCCCGTGCCGGAGTTGTTCCCGGGACCAAAATGAGCCTCGTACGCTGCGGGTATGAGTGTGTCGAATGTGGGGGCGGCGCTGCGCGGGCGCCTTCCGGAGCTGGGTGAGCGGATGGTCGAGCGCATTCGTGCGGAGGTCGAGTCATACGCGGACGACTCGCTGATCCCCTTCGCGTCGCTCAGGGAGTCCTGCGAGGGCAACGCGGATCAGCTCCTCGGACGCTTCGCCTACGGCGCGGAACCCGATGTCGGAGCCGCTCAGCAGACCGGACGGCTGCGCGCCGAGCAGGGCGTGCCGCTGGCGGACACACTGCACGCCTACCGGGTCGGTTTCGAGCTGCTGTGGTCGGAGATGGTCGACGAGGCACGCAGGCATCCGGAGGTCACGGACGCGGAGCTGGTGGCGGGGTCCTCGGAGATCTGGGCGCTGTTCGGCCGGTACGCGGAGGCCGTGGCCGCCGCCTACCGCGAGGCCAGCGCCGAGCTGGCGCTGCAGCGGGAGGCCCGCCGGTCGGCCCTGGCCGAGGCGTTGTTCACGGGCGCCCTCGCGGATCGTACGACGCCGTGGGAGGCGGCCCGGCAGCTCGGTCTGCCGGAGCGCGGGCCATACGCGGTGGTGGCCGCGTCGGTGCCCGATCCCGGACAGGAGCCGCTGCCCGGGATCGAGGCGGCCCTGCGCCGCTCCGGCGTGCCCTCGGTGTGGCGGCTGCTGCCGGACCAGCAGATCGGGCTGGTCTCGCTCGGGCACCGGGACGCGGAGACGGTGAGCCTGCGCGCACTGCGCCGCCGGCGCGCCCGGGTCGGCGTCAGCCCACGGTTCGACTCGCTGCGGGACACGCCGCAGGCGCTGCGGTTCGCCCGGCTGGCCCTGGCCGGACTGCCCGGCGAGGGTCCTGGGGTCACCCGGTTCGACGACAGCCCGCTGGCGATGCTGGTGGCCGCCGCCCCGGCCGAGGCGAGCCGGCTGGTCGAGGTGTCCCTGGGCCCGCTCCTCGAACTGCCGGAGGCGGAGCGGGCGCGGCTGCTGCAGACCCTCGGTCACTGGTTCGCCTCGGGCGGAGTGGCCGCCGGGGCCGCCGAACGGCTCTTCGTCCACCCCAACACCGTGCGCTACCGGCTGCGCCGCATCGAGGAGCTGATTGGGCGTCCGCTCACCGACCCGATGGCCCTCGCCGACCTGGGGGCCGCGTTGTACGCGCTGCGGCTGCTGCCTTCCTGATGCCGGATCCGACCGGTGGGGTGGGGCGCCGGGGCCGACTAGCGCGTCAGCGGCAGCCGGTACACCGAGACATGGGAACGCGAGTCGGCGGTGAACTCGCTGCCGGACCAGTCGGCATGCCTGGACTCCCGCTCGAATCCGGCCAGTTGGGCCATGAGGTCGAGCTCGGACGGCCAGATGTATCGGTGCGGGCTGCGGTACAGCCGGGCCTCCTCGGTCTCGTCGAAGCGGAAGTGGTGCGACACGACACGCTGGTTGAGGACGTCGTAGGTGTCCAGCCCGACATAGCCGGCGTCGGCGCGCCACACGGTGGCCTCCTTGCCCGGGGGAAGCGTGCGCAGCTCCGGCACCCACAGTTCGATCACGAACCGGCCGCCGGGCGCCAGATGACGGGCGGCGTTGCGGAAGCACTCGACCTGCTCGGCCTGTGTGAGCAGATTGGAGATCGTGTTGTAGACGAGGTAGACGAGGCTGTACGTCCCCGGGGCGAGGGTCGTCGCCATGTCACCCATGACCACGGGGATCGTGGCTTCATCGGCCTTGGTCCGCAGTTGCTCCACCATCGGCCCGGACAGCTCGATGCCGGTGACGGGAACCCCTCGCTCGGCCAGCGGGACGGCGACCCGGCCGGTCCCGATCGCGAACTCCAGTGCCGCTCCGCCGTCCGCGAGCTCGGCGAGGCGTTCCACCGTGGGGGTCAGAACCTCGGGAGCGAACATGCCGGTGCCGGGCGTGTCATAGCGCCGGGCGACAGCTGCGTCCCAGATCTTCTCCTGCTCCATTGCACCAACGCTGACCTTCCGCAAAGGAGTTGTCCAACGAATTACGCACGGCCTCGATGGTGGAATCCCTCCGTGGACTCCCGGGCAGCAACAGGATCATGGGCATCGACGTCATCCGCTCAGCCTGCCGGCATGCCAGGAAACCGACCCAGCGGTTTGCTATGAACTGCCATCACGGGCGCCACGGGGCCCAGCACACGGACCGACTCAGCTGTTGACGCCCGCCAGAGTCGCCGCCGGCCGCTGCCGGACCTCCGCGATCACCCTGGCCCCCCGGTCCGGCGCGGTGTCGAGGCGGACGAGGACGGCCGGGGCGGCGATGGCGGGGAGCAGATGGTTGAAGAGGGCCGACATACGGTGGTCGAGGTCGGCCCAGTGCGCGACGGCCTGCGACACGAACTGCACCCCGATCCACGCGCCGAGGAAGACCTGGGCGGTCTCGTCGGGCACCACGTGCGGGAGTACCTCACCGCGCTCCTTGGCCTCCGTCAGGAGCGAGCCGGCCAGCTCGGCCCAGGCCGGCCATGCGCTGCCGAATACATCGCGGCCCTGCAGGTCGGCCGAGAGCCGGACGCCCGCGAGCAGCATCGGCTCCCGCGGCAGCCGCTCCGCAAGGGTCATGCCCGCGTCCACCCACTCCTGCAACTTCAGTTCCCGGGGGACGTGGTACTCCGTGCTCATCTGCTCCTGCAGCACACCCTGGGCGAGTGCGGCCTTGGAGTCGAAGTGGAAGTACAGGGCGCCCTTGGTCACGCCGGCCCTGGTGAGGATCTCGGCGATGGTGGCCGCCGCGTAGCCGCGCTCGGCGAACACCGCGGCGGCGGCTTCCAGAACAGCACGCCGGGTCCGGACAGCTCGCTCCTGCTGAGCCATGGACCCTCCTCAAGCTGAAAATTAAACCAAACAGCTCGTACCTTACCGCAGCACATGTCAACAGAAAGGTGCTCTTGGGCAGTTGTCGACCCTCATTCTTTTGAACGCGTTCAAATCTAGGGCTACGCTGGGGGTACCGAACCGAGGGGGCTCGATGAAGGTAGTTCTGCCTGGGGGAACCGGACAGATCGGCACGATTCTCGATCGTGCGCTGACGGCGGCCGGTCATGAGGTCATTGTGGTGACCCGGCGTCCGACGGGTGAGCGGCAGGTCGGCTGGGACGGGACCACGCTGGGCCGCTGGGCCGAGGTGGTCGACGGCAGCGACGTCGTCATCAACCTGGCCGGACGCAGCGTCTCCTGCCGCTACACCGTCGAGAACCTGCGGGCCATGATGGATTCGCGGGTGACCTCGGCGCGCGTGGTGGGGCGGGCGATCGCCGCCGCCGCGCAACCGCCGCGGGTGTGGCTGCAGATGAGTACGGCGACGATCTACGCCCATCGCTTCGACGCGCCGAACGACGAGGCGACCGGCGTGATCGGCGGCTCGGAGACCGGAGTTCCGGACTACTGGGCCTACAGCGTCGACATCGCCAGGAACTGGGAACGCGCCCAGGCCGAGGCACCGACACCGGCGACGCGGAAGGTGGCACTGCGCTCGGCGATGGTGATGAGCCCGGACCGGGGCGGGGTCTTCGACGTGCTGCTCGGGCTGGCCCGGCTGGGACTGGGCGGGCCGGTCGCCGGCGGGGCGCAGTACGTCTCCTGGATCCACGACACGGACTTCGTACGGGCGGTGAAGTTCCTGATCGACCGGGACGACATCGAGGGCCCGGTCAACCTGGCCTCCCCCGGCCCGCTCCCGCAGCGGGAGTTCATGCGGACGCTGCGTACGGCCCGGGGCGTCCCCGTGGGGCTGCCGGCGGCCCGGTGGATGGCCGAGCTGGGGGCCTACGCGCTGCGTTCGGACACGGAGTTGCTGCTCAAGAGCCGCCGGGTGGTCCCGGGCCGGCTGGCGGCGGCCGGGTTCGACTTCGCGTATCCCGAGTGGCAGCCGGCCGCCGCGGATCTGGTGGGCCGCGCCAGGTCGACGCGGTCCGGGGCGGGCCGGCTTCGTCGCTTTACTTGAAACACAAGCAACCGCTGTATCGTGCGGCATGATTCAAATCTGAAGCCCGAGCCTCTCGGGAGGACGCCATGCGCGTCGCGATCACCGGATCCACCGAACTCATCGGCTCCGCCCTCACCCGCTCCCTCCTCGCCGACGGCCACCAGGTGGTCCGCTGGTCCGCGACCGGTCCACCCGCCGCCCCTGCCGACGGCAGCGAGTGCGCGCACTGGGATCCGGTCGCGGGCCGGGTCGAGCCCGGCGCGCGGCGCTCGGCGAGTTCGCCGGGAGCATCACATGCAGCGCACGCGTCGTACCGGCCGCCCTGCACAAGGCGGGTTTCGCCTTCTCTCATCCGACGATCGACGCGGCGCTCGACTCGGTACTGCGACCGACCGCTTGAGGAATCCGTCGGCGGGACGAAGGAGCTGAGCGCGGGGCCGGATTCCTCCGTGGCGCGAGTGCGCGAACGTACGGCGCGCGGGAGCATGGTCGTCCGGGGCACCGGACGACGGGGCTCGGCGGAGGACGGGTGACGAGGAGGATGTCGTGTGCCGACTGTTCGGGCTCATCAGTTCCCCGCTGCGCACACATGCCACGTTCTGGCTGCTGGACGCGCCCGACAGTCTCAGCGTGCAGAGCCGCCGTGAGCCCGACGGCACCGGGCTCGGGTACTTCGAGGCGGACGGCACGCCGGAGGTGCACAAGGCGGCGATCGCCGCGTACGAGGACCGCGCCTTCGCCCGGGAGGCCCGGGAGGTCGAGTCGGCCACCTTCCTCGCGCACATCCGCTACGCCTCGACCGGCGGGCTGGACGTGCGCAACACACACCCCTTCGAGCAGGACGGGCGGCTGTTCGCGCACAACGGTGTGATCGAGGGTCTGGAGGAGCTCGACCGCCATCTCGGCGAGGACCGCTCACTGGTGCACGGCGACACCGACTCCGAGCGCTTCTTCGCCCTGGTCACGCGGGAGACGGCGGCGCACGGCGGGAACGTGTCCGCCGGTCTCGCGTCCGCGGCCCGCTGGGTCGCCGGGAACCTGCCCCTGTACGCGCTCAACATCATTCTTGTCACCGCGCAGGAGCTCTGGGCCCTGCGCTATCCCGCCACCCACGAGTTGTACGTCCTGCGGCGCCCGGCAGGCGGTCACCACGGCTCGCGGCATCTCGACCACTCCGGCCGGCACGGTCATCTGCGGGTGCGCTCCGCGCATCTCGGTGATCGTCCGGCGGTCGTCGTGGCCAGCGAGCCCATGGACGAGAGCCCGCACTGGCAGCTCATGGCGCCCGGCGAGTTGCTCCACATCGGCCCCGATCTCCGGGTGACGTCTCATGTCGCCGTGTCCGACGCACCGGCCCACCCGCTCACCCTGTCCGACCTGCGCCCCGAAGCGGCCGCCTCGCAACGACCTGCGTAGTCGGGCCCTGAGATCCACCGGCGGCCGTCGGTGACCCGGCTCACGGGAGCGAAACTTGCGCAACCGCTAAACTTTGCTGCGTGGAGACTACCGAGGTGACGGGTTGGGAGACCGCCGTGCTCGACGGCGGGCCGGCGGACGGGCTGCGGATGAAGGTCTCCGACCGGCCGCGTGTGATCCAGGTGACGTACCCCTGCCAGGTCGAGGCCGCACCGCCCGGCGGCGTACGTGCCGAGGCGGTGTATCTGTACCGACGCGACTACACCGTCACCAGCGAGCCCCTGCGATACGGCTTCGACATCGCCAGCCCCTGACGCACACGGTGCACGCGGCTCAGTCGGTCGGCCCGCTCTCGACCGTGAGAGCGCTGGACGGCCCGGCGGCGTCGTCCTCCTTCATGGCCTTGGCCTTGCTCTTGACGTGCGGTCTTGCGCAACAGTACGACCGGGTCACCGGCTCGGTCGCCGTCCGGTCAGGAGTCTGAGTCGGGCTTGCCGCGTGCCGCGGCGTAGGCCTGGGCCGGTGTCATGGGGACGCCGTTGAGGTTGACCGTCTTGTAGGGGCTGACCTTGGCGCAGGTCCTGGCCTGGTCGGCGGTGGAGGCGTGGGCGCCTCCGACGGCGGCCTTGGTGTCGGCCGGCGCCGGTGCGGACTTGCCGCCCGGGAAGGTGGTGCCGCTGGGCCAGTCGCTGCCGATGACCAGGGTCAGGCCACTGCCGGTGCCCTGCTTCAGGTGCGAGGAGGACAGGCCGAGCGCCTTGGCGACCGTCTCGGCCTCCGCCTTCTGACCGGTGCCGTAGGTCAGCGTGCTGGTCGTCACCGGGCTCGGTGCGTTGGCCGTGGTCGTGCCGGAGCTGAAGCCCTGGTCGGTCAGGGCCGTCGCGACGGCCGAGGCGCGGCCGGTGACCGTGGTGCCGTTCTCGACCGTGACGGCTATCTGCGAGGCGGGCACGGCCGAGGCGGTGGCCTTCGCGGTCGCCGAGGCCGCCGCGGCCTTCTGGCCGGAGCCGGTGGTCAGCGACTGGTCGTTGGCGATCGTGGAGAACAGCGTCTTGGCACCGGCGCCCACGAGCACCCGGTCCTTGTTGTTCGGGTCGGGGGCCGTCTGCATCGTCGTGAACGTCATCCGCTTGGTCGGCACCTTGTTGACGTCCGACGCGAGCGAGATCAGCTTCTTCACGCTGCCCAGGCCGTCGTCCACGGTCAGCGCCTTGGTGGCGGCGTCCGCGAGGCCGTAGACCGCGGTGGGGTCGGTGAGCGTGCCCGCGCTCTTGAACTTGCGGATCATCGCGCTGAGGAAGATGTGCTGCGAGATCGTACGGCCGAGATCGCTGCCGTCACCGAAGCCGTGCCGGGAACGGACGAACTCCAGCGCCGCCTCGCCCTTGAGGGTGTGGGTGCCCTGGGACAGCTTCAGATGGGAGTAGGTGTCGTACACGTCGTCGCTGACGCAGACGGAGACACCCCCGATCGCGTCGGACATCTTCACGACGCCGGAGAAGTCGAGCTTGACGAAGTGGTCGATCGGGATGCCGGTGAGCTGGTGGACCGTGGCGACCTGACAGGCGGGGCCGTACTGCAGGGCGCTGTTGATCTGGCCGTAGTATCCGGACGTGGACTGGCCCGTCTCACCGTCCTTGCAGGCCGGTACCTGGACCATGGTGTCGCGCGGGATGCTCATCACCGTCGCGTTGGACCGGTCCGCGGAGATGTGCAGCACCATCTCCACATCCGCGTTGCTGCCGCTCTGCACCCCGGTCTTCGAGCAGCCGCCGCCGAGTTTGCAGTCGGCCGCACTGGTCCGGCCGTCCGAGCCCATCACCAGGATGTTGATCGGGGTGCGGCCGAAGGCGTCGGCCTTCTCGGCACCGCCCTTGCCGTCGAGCGCGACGCTGTGGATGTTGCCGTTCAGGTGCTCGTAGAACCACCAGCCCGCACCCGCGGTGACCACGATGACCGCCGACATGCCTATGCCGAGGATCTTCAGCGCCTTCGTGCCGCGGCGCACCGGACGGCCTCGGCGCCCCCGACCGCCGCCGCGCCCACGGGCAGCCGCCCGCGCCGCGGCCCGGCCGCCCGGCGGAGGCGACCCGTCGGGCTCGGCTGCTCGCTGTCCGGGCACCCGCGCGCCATGGCTACGCGTGGCCTGCCCGGTGGGCCCGTCCCACGGGTCGCTCATCTCCCACTCCCATGAACGGTCGGGCCCGTCGGACCGGGCCGTGGGGTGTACGGCCCGCCCGGGCGGCGATGTACGGGCGGGCGAAGCGCGCCGCTCCGCCCTTGCTTGCGTGGTTGCGCAATCTAACAAACTTGCTGCCCGAACTGCACAGATACACACGCGATTCACAGGTGAGGCATCTCATGAATCGCCGTGCGGAGCGAGCCCGGTACGGGAGCGGGAGTCTACGCGCCTCACATAAGAACGACATATAGACCTTGGACGAGAGAGCGCCACAGGGCAGGGGCCGGTCCTGGGACCGGCGGGTTGGCGCGGTGCTCTCAGCCGCCGATCCTGCGCAGGCCGTAGGCCGGGGTGGCGGTGTGCGTCGAGCGCGCGGTCAGCTGCCCCACCATCACCCGGACCAAGGTCACGACGTCGGGATCGTCGATGTAGTAGACCTGCCGCCGACCCTCACGGCGGGCGCGGACGAGTCCGGCGAGCTTGAGCTTCGCCAGGTGCTGGCTGACCGCCGGAAGCGCTCCGCCCACCCGGTCGGCGAGATGCGTGACATCGCTCTCCCCCTGTGACAGGGCCCACATCAGATGCAGCCTGGCGGAGGAGGCGAGCAGGCCGAACGCCGCGGCGGCTTCGGCCAGCACCTCGGCGGGCGGGTCTTCGAAGCCAGCGGCGCTCTCCGTCACAGCCCTCTCCCGTCCCCGCCCTCGTCACAGCCGACGCACATGCGCGCACCCAGTGTAGGGGTCGGTTCCGGAGGTCAGTCCTCGTAGAAGTTGTTGACCACGACCTCCGGCTCGTCGTCGTCGAACGCCTCGTTGAGCAGCGCGCCGCCGATGAGCCCTGCCGCACCGGCACCGATGAGCGCACCCGCGCCGAAGCGCCGGCCGCCGCCCTGGTGATGGTCGTGGTCCGCGTACGGCTCGCCGTACGTCTGCTGGGGGTAACCCTGCTGTGGGTAACCCTGTTGCGGATAGCCCTGCGGCACAGGCTGCGGATAGCCCTGCTGCGGCGGGGTGTAGAACGGCGGCACGGTGGTCTGCACGCGCTGCGCACAGGCGCCGCAGACCTGGACGGGCCGGGGCACGCCCCACTGCGGCGACCAGGTCACGGTCGTCGTGCCGGGGCCGTGGTTGGGGTCGAAGAAGCAGGTCACGCTGGAACTCCCGGTGGTGTGCGGTGATGTGGGGAATGCCGGGGCCGACGAGGCGGCGACCGGCGGCTTCGATGGGGCGGGCGGCACATGCGTGCCGGCGTGCGTCCGCGGTGCGGCGACCGGGTCCGAGACCGGGCTCGGGGACGTCTCCCTGAGCACGGAGACGCCGTAGTCGGTGGCGATGCCGGCGAGCCCCGAGGCGTAACCCTGCCCGACCGCGCGGAACTTCCACTCCGCGCCGTGCCGGTACAGCTCGCCGAAGACGAGTGCGGTCTCGGTCGACAGACCGCCGGACGCGAGGTCGTAGCGGGCCAGTTCGGTGCCGGTTTCCCGGTCGAGGACGCGGATGTGCGCGCGGTGCACCTGCCCGAAGGCCTGGCCGCGGCTCGCGCCCTCGTACAGCGACACCGTGAAGACGATCTTCTCGATCTCGTCCGGGACCCTGGTCAGATCGACCTGGATCCGCTGGTCGTCGCCGTCGACCGGGCTGCCGCCGACCAGATGGCGGACCGAACCGTCGGGACTGCTCAGGTTGTTGAAGAAGACGAAGTGCTGGTCGGACGGCACCTTGCCCGACGGGGCGCACAGCAGCGCGCCCGCGTCCGGTTCGTACCCGGTGTTCGCCTGCCAGCCCAGCCCGACCGTCACAGCAGTCAGACCGGGGGCCTGCTTGCTCAGCGACACATTGCCGCCCTTGGTCAGGGTCACACTCATCCACGCCCTCCGCAGCCGCTCGCACTTCCGGCATCCATCATGATCGACGTCCGGGGACCACTCCGAGTTCCACGATTGCGCAATGTCTTAATCATGTAGCAGAACCTCGACGGGTCATCACCAGAGCCTCGCCGGAGGCCAACGCCCCTTGTCCGGCCCCCTCGACCGGCCCCTAGCCTTGCGCAAGCAGGAAAACAAGTGTCGGTCTCCGGCGCACTCGGCGCGGATCCCGACCCGACGGGAGGAACAACTCCATGGGCATCATCGGCTGGATCATCCTGGGCCTGTTCGCCGGAGCCATCGCGAAGATCCTGCTGCCCGGCCGCGACCCGGGCGGCCTGATCGGCACCACCCTCATCGGCGTCGCGGGATCCTTCATCGGCGGCTGGCTCTCCGCCCGCTTCCTCGACCGGCCGGTGGAGAAGCACTTCTTCGACCTCTACACCTGGGGCGCGGCGATCGCCGGCTCCCTGGTGCTGCTCATCGGTTACCGCATCCTGTTCGGCAACTCACGGGACTGATCCAGGAGGGAGACGGCGGGCGGCGGAGCCTGATCGGCGCCGTCGGCGCAGGGCGCAGGGAGCGCTGAGACACGGGTGCTCGCGGCGCTGTACGAGGCCTGGGTGGATGGGACAGGGGTTCTCCTGTGGGAGGTACGAGCATTGAAGTGGGTGGGGCGGCCCGGGACAAGACCGCGGCGGGCTAGTCGGGCTCCTGGTCGTCCCGGTGTGCCGCGGCCGTGGCCAGGGCCTGCTGGGTCGCCGGGTCGGCCGGCAGGAACGCCTCCGGTTTGAGCTCGGCGAGGGTGATGTCGACGGCGGTGGCGAAGGTCGTCACGGTCGTCATCAGCCGCAGTTCGCCGTACGAGGAGCGCAGGTGCAGCGGGACCGCGAAGCCGAGGTGATCGCCTGACGGCTCCAGCTCGGGGATGTATTCGCCGAGTTCGTCCCGCAGGTCGGGCAGGTGACCGAGGCAGGCCAGGATGTGCCGGGCCCACTCGGCGAGGTTGCCGACGGCCGTGGTCGCCCACGGGACGACCGCCGGCGCCACCGTGCTGCTGGTGCTCCTCGTCGTCCTGCACAAGGCCTGACCCGACGTACCGCAGCGGTCGTGGGCGGGAGCCCGGGTCACTAGGAGGCGTCGGGGGGCGCGGGCCGGGCCCGGGTCGACCGCGGAGGGCTCGCGGGCCTGGTGGGACGGCGGTTTCCGTGGTGTGCTGGTACTGGCGGGAAGGACCGAGAACAGACGCGGAGAAGCGGCCGGCAGCCGTGCACCGCGCAATCCGGATCCGCGAGAAGCGGGTGGCCCTTCCCGCCCTGCCGTCCCATCGCGTCGCACCGGTCGTCCGGCGACTGCGCGCGGACGCCTCCTGGAGTCGTGGTCCGGATCCGGCTCCCTCCACCCGAGCCGGGCAGCGACTCCCGGTACTCCGGGCGCGGGGCCCGGTGCCGAGTGGTCAGCCTCGGCCGCCGCTGAGGTTCCCCCACCGGGGACCGATCTGCTTCCACTCCTCGTCCCACTCGGCCATGCGCCGCTTGATCAGCCGGCTGCGGACCACCCAGCCGGCGCCCCAGACCGCCGCGCCGGCCGACGGGGCGACGAGGACACCGGTGAGGGCCGCCTGCAGATCGGCGGCGGCGCCGGTGACCGGCGCGGAGACCACATGGCCCGCGCGGTTGGTCCACACGGTCACCTGGGATCCGGTGGGGGCGCCAGGCGCGACCTTGGCCCGGTCGGTGTGCACGGTGCCCTGGGCGTCCGTCCAGCGCACGGTGGCCCACACCCGCCCGTCGTCGTAGCCGGTCCCGTAGGCCGGGGTCCGCGCCGCGCCGTCGGTGAGCACGGCGGACACCGAGTGCACCTGGGCCTCGCGGGCGGAGAACGCCGCGCCGGCGCTCTGGACCGCCACGAGACCGGCGGCGGCTCCGCCGAGGACGGCGATCACCCAGGTCGCGAGGACTATCCAGGCCTCGACGACGTCACTGTGCCGCCGGAGCGGATTGCGCCGCCAGCGCCACAGCCGTGCCTCCGTGACCGTCGTGGGAGGTGTCCGGTCCATCGTCACCGCCTCCTCTCGCGCACCGGCGGCCTTGCCGCACCCACACCGCGTGCCCCTCGCCGGGCGGATCGGGCCGGGCGGGCGGCAAGCGGGCTCGGGGCGGTCTCCCGGACCCGGCCGTCGAGTGTCACCACACCATCGTGCACCTCAAAGCCGGATGGCGGCGGGGCGAGCGCGCAAGCGCCTCCCGACGACTTCGCGCCACCCCCTGCCGACCGGCGGAATCGGGACATCCGGCCCTGTCGCCGTGGGCCGAAGGACACTGGGTGGACGCCGTGGGCCGCGGGACAGTGGGGAGCAGGAGCGGCACCGATCCCCCGCGGTGCCGCTTCGCCCCCGGGATCGCCGCCGCGCGGCGGGGGCCGGCGAGAGACGGGGAGAGTCATGCACCCGCGAAGAAGACTGGAATGATCCGTAACCGCGAGCCGGCGCACCGGCGCATCGACCTCGAACCGGCGGAGGCGCTGCGGCTGCTGGACAGTGTGTCCCTGGGGCGGATCGTCTTCACGCGGCAGGCACTGCCCACCGTCCGTCCGGTCAATCACGTCCTCGACGGCGGCGACATCGTGATCCGCACCCAAGAAGGCACCGCCCTGACCGCGCACACGCAGCAGGGCCGCGGCGAGGGTGTGGTGGTCGCCTACGAGGCCGACTCGATCGACCCGGACACGCATCTGGGCTGGAGCGTGGTGGTCACGGGCTACGCCCGGCTCGTCACGGATCCCGCGGACCTGGCCCGGGTCCGGACCCTGGTCACCCCCTGGACGCCGGAGGAGGGCATGGACCACGCCGTGCGCATCCGTCCCTCCCTGGTGACGGGCGTCCTCCTCACCGACACGCCGGCCAGGTCCGCGAAGGGCTCCGCGCGGCCGGCGCCTCGGACTCCCGGTCGGTCGGGTACGACGGCTAGGACGGCGTGAGCGGCAGATCGTCGGTGTAGGCGTTCACCGGCTGGGCCATGGGGCGGGTGTCCCTGGCGTCGAGGGCCGCCTGCGCGGTCCTGGTCCCGAGGGTGCCGTGGGGGTGCCAGGTGCCGGTCACCGCGAGCCAGGTGTTCGCGGGCGGGGCCTCGGTGCCGTACACGCGGATCTTGACGGTCTGGGAGTCCGCCGCGCAGCACGTGAAGACGATACGGGTCAGGTACCACCCGTCGCCGTCCTCGGCCGGGGTGACGAAGCCTGTGAGCTGAACGAGCCGGCTCCTGACGGCCCGGCTGAGGTCCTGTTGGACGCGCTTGGTGAAGTCGGTGAGGGTCAGGCGCAGCGGTGAGGTGGCGGGCAGTGGAGCGAATCCTCTCTGCACCGCGACCGGCTTGGAGTTCGAGCGTGCAGCGGTGTACGCGCCCAGGGCGGGCGGTGCGTAGCAGAGCAAACTGATCGCCGGGAGGAACAGCAGCCATGCGATGCGCGGGGCGCCGGAGCGGTCGTGACCGGGTGCGTGGTCCTCGTGGGCGGTGTGCTCCTGTCCGCCCCGTGCGGCCGCCGCGGCCAGGCCGAGCAGCAGCAGGACCACGCCGGAGGCGATGAGCGGCGGCCGCAGACCGGACTTGACGTAGCGCAGATAGGTGTCGGTGAACAGGGCCGTGTGCAGCAGGCCGAGGCCGGTCAGGGTCAGGAGCAGGGTCTGGGCCGGGCGTCTCACAGCAGCGCGCCTCCGATCAGGACGCTCGCGGCGACCGCCACGAGGGTGGTGGCCGTGGAGAACCGCCAGGCGAAGGCCCGCCCGAAGGTGCCCGCCTGAAGGGCGATCAGCTTCAGGTCGACCATCGGGCCGACCACCATGAACGCGAGCCGGGCGGCCGGGGAGAACCCGGTGAGCGAGGCGGCGACGAAGGCGTCTGCCTCCGAACAGACCGCCAGCAGCACGGCGAGCCCGGCCAGGAAGAGCACCGAGAGCCAGGGTGAGCCGGAGAAGGCGTCCAGGACGGAGCGCGGCACCGCGACGTTGAAGGTGGCGGCGGCCATGGCGCCGAGGACGAGGAAGCCGCCGGCGTGCAGGAAGTCCTGCTGGAAGCCGAGCCGGAACTCGCGCAGGCGGCTGTGGCCCGGCCGGTGCCCGGAGTGCCGGTGCCGCAGGACCGGCCGCAGCCACTTCTCCTTGCCCAGCCAGAGCCAGAGCCAGCCCATCACGGCCGCCGTGGCGAGGGACGCGAGCAGCCGGGCGGCGACCATCGCGGGGTTGCCCGGGAAGGCGACGGCGGTGGCGGTCAGCACGACGGGGTTGATGGCGGGCGCGGAGAGCAGGAAGGCGAAGGCGGCGGCCGGGGTGACACCGCGCCGGATCAGGCTGTGGGCGACGGGGACGGAGGCGCACTCGCACCCGGGCAGCACCGCGCCCGCGGCACCGGCGACGGGCACGGCGAGGGCGGGACGCTTCGGCAGGACCTTGGTGAACAGGTCGGCCGGCACGAAGGCGCTGATCGCGCCGGACAGGACGGTGCCGAGGAGCAGGAAGGGCAGGGCCTGGACGGTGATGGCGAGGCACACGGTGCGCCAGCCTGGACGGCCGGCTGGTTCACCCACCGGGTGCCGGCGAGGACGAGCAGGGCGACGGCACCGAGCGCGATCACGAGGGCGGCACCGAGCGGCCACGGCCGGATGCGGTGTACGGAACGGCGAACCGACGGGGACGGCCGTCACGCCGTCGACGACACCAACCAGTTCATCCGCCTTTTCCATGATCACTCCGGATGTCGGTGTCTGGCCGCCGACAGGCGAGGCCCCGGCTCCCACCCCGTGTCGACCCGCGCCCGGACGGCGGATGCGTCCCATCGGCGGCGTCGGTGGCTCTTCTCACAATTCGCCGCGAACAGACCCGAAGGTGACCGCCGCCACGCCGCCCGGCACGCGATTTGTCTACGTTCGACGCCATGCCGTCTTACCCATTCCTCACCTTCGCACGCACGCGGGCCGGCGCCCTGCTGGCCTCGGCCGCGGCCCTTGCCTCCGTCGGCGTGCTGCACCCGGCACCGGCGGCGGCCGCTTCCGCCCCCGCGCGGGCCGCCTCCCCGCACGCCACGGCGGCCGTGCTCGACCTGGACGCCGCCGGCCGCACCCCCGTGGTGCACGGGGAGGACACCGCGTACGACACCGCCAGCATCGTCAAGGTCGACATCCTCGCGGCGCTGCTGCTCCGGGCACAGGACGCGGGACGACAGCTCACCGCCGCCGAGCGCGGCCACGCCGAGCCGATGATCGAGCGCAGCGACAACACGGCGGCCAACGCGCTCTGGCGCGAGATCGGCCAGGCCTCCGGGCTGGCGGCGGCGAACAAGCGACTGGGACTGACCTCGACGACGGGCGGGCCGGGCGTCAAGTGGGGCCTGACCCGGACGACCGCGAGCGACCAGATGCGGCTGTTGCGGGCCGTGTTCGACGGGGACGCAACGGGGAAGTCCGGCTCCACCGGGAAGTCGGCCCTGAACGCGCAGTCCCGGACCTACGTCCGCAGCCTCATGGGCAAGGTCATCCCGGAGCAGGCCTGGGGAGTCTCGGCCGCCGGCGGCTCCGGCAGCGCGCGGGCGCTGAAGAACGGCTGGCTGCAGCGCAACACCACGGGCCTGTGGGACGTCAACAGCGTCGGGCAGGTCACCGTGAACGGACACCGCTGCCTCGTCGCGGTCCTGTCGAACGGCAGCGCCTCGATGAGCGACGGCATCTCCCTGGTCGAGCGGACGGCGCGCGCCGCCGTCGCCTAGCGCCTCAGCGGTCCTCCGGGCGCCGGGGCCGGACGACGGCGGTGACCGTGAACGCGGCGAGCGCGGCCAGGCAGAGCCAGGCGAAGGTGTCGCCGATGCGGTCGTAGACCGTGGTGACGCCGTGCACGGGGACGTAGGCCACCATGGTCTGCCGGTCGGTCGCGAAGTAGTCCGAGGTGGCGAGGACATGCCCCTCGGCGTCGTAGGCGGCCGAGAACCCTTCCGCGTCCTGGCGGATCAGGCTGTACCCGTTCTCCACGGCGCGCAGGCCCGCCTTGTCGGTGTGCGCGGCGCCGTACTGCTTCCAGTCGTGCGAGGGGACGAGCATGATGTCGGCCCGGGTGCGCATCAGGGCCGGGAAGTCGGCGTCGTAGCAGATGACGCCCGCGAGCCGGCCGTACGGTGTGCGGACGACGGGGACATGGCCGTCGCCGGGCGTGAAGCGCTCGGAACCGGGAATGGGATGGGCCTTCTGATAGGTCCAGAGCAGCTTGCCGCGGGGGTCGATGAGCAGGGCCTCGTCCCGTCCGTATGCGGGCGGGGTCGCGCTGTAGACGCGGACCCCGATCTCCAGGTAGACGCCTGAGCTGCGGGCCTGCCGCTGAGCGGCGGCGATGGCGGCGGCCTCGTCCGGCCCCCGGGTCCGCACCGCGTTCTCCGGCCAGATCACGATCTTCGCGCCGGCGGCGGCCTCACGGCGGGTGGCCGCGAGCAGGTCGTCCTCGACCGCGGTCATCGCGGGCCGCACCGCGGCGGCGGGGGCGGCGGCTACGTCTCCGGGCCCGTTGCCGAACCGGGCGAGCGCGGCCTTGAGCGGGTCGGTGACGCCACGAGCGGGGGTGACGCCGGCGATCCGCACGGTCGCGCCCTGCGGCGGGAAGAAGGCAAGCCGGGCACCGCCGGCGAGCAGCACAGCGAGCAGGACGGCAATGCACGCGAGCCCGCTGCGCCAAGAGGCCTGCTCCCAGAGGCGGTTGACGGTGCTCGCCACGTAGGCGACCAGGAAGCCGATGCCCCACGGGCCGGTCACCGAGGCGACCTGGAGGAGCGGGAGGTCTCCGTGCTGGGTGACGGCGAGGGAGCCGAACGCCGTGCCGAACGGGGACACCTGGGTGATCAGGAACTCCCCGGCGGCCACACCGGCCGGGAAGACGAGGGACGCGGCCGCCGGGTGCAGGCGGATCTGCAGCAGCCGGTCGGCGACGAACGGCAGTGTCTGCAGGGCTGCCAGGGCGAGGGCCCCCGCGAGCACCACGGGGTTGAAGCCGATCGCCGACTCCTGGATCCAGAAGACGGCCGCCGCGAGGTGCGCCGCCCAGATCCACAGCGCTCCGGGCCACGCACGGGTGAGGCGGGTGAACCGCAGCAGCAGGACGGGGAAGATCCAGGCGGCGGCCGCGATGTCCCACCGGCCGCCGACCGCGAAGAGCAGCGCGGCGGTGCCGAGCGGCAGCAGCGGCCAGGCGTGCTTGCGGGAGGGGGTTCGCCGCGGGGACTGGTCCGTCATCGGCTGGGGCGGGGGCTGTACGGCTGTTTTCGACATGACGTGGACGCTAGGGCGGGCCGGCCCGGCGACGCCTCGGGCCCAGTGCCGACCCTGGGGAGCGCCGGCGCATCTTTCGATGCGCGCCCGGCGGAGGATCCGTCGCGCTCGCGTCTCGTCTAGCCTGACGGACCGAGATGAGCGCCCAGGTGATCGCCCTGCCCCGAGCCGCACAACGCTGGCTCGCCGACCGACCGCGGCTGACCGACGCGGTATGGGTCGGCGGGCTCACCCTGCTCGACATGGTCACGGTGCTGGACCGGACGCCCGAGCCGCCCGCCTGGGGCGTGGCGCTGTGGGGCGCGCAGACCGTGCCGCTGCTGTGGCGGCGGAGGGCGCCGCGTGCCGTACTCGTCGCGATGACCGCCCTGTACGTCCTGTTCCAGACGCTCGGCCCGATTCCGTCGAAGGTGCCCGGGCCGTTCCTGCTGATGCTCGGTGTCTACACCGTGGCCCGGTACATGCCCGCCGCGGCGAGTGTGCCGGTCACCCTGCTCAGCCTCGTCTCGGCCGCCGTCACGGACGCGCTGACCGGGCACTGGGAGCCGCCACGGCTCGGTTCGCTGGCACCCATCAGCCTCACGACGTTCGGGTTCTTCTTCGCCCTGGCCTGGCTGCTGGGGTACGGGCGGCACCGGATGGACGCCGACGCGGCCCGGCTGCGTGAGCTGAACCGGCGGCTCGCGGCCGAGCGGGAACTCAACGCGCGCCAGGCAGTGCTCACCGAGCGGGCCCGGATCGCCCGCGATCTGCACGACGTCGTCGCCCATCACGTCAGCGCCATCGCCCTCCAGGCACGGGCCGCCGAGGACGTGCTGACCTCCGGTCCGCTCCAGCCCGAGGAGGCCGCGCAGGGGGTCGGGGTCATCGCGCGGACCGCCGACACGGCGCTCGCCGAGATGCGCCGGCTGCTCGGGTTGCTGTCCTTCGGTGAACGGGACCTGGCCCCCGAGCCGTCCCTCGCGCGTCTCGACCAGCTCGTGGGGGTCGCGACCTCCGCGGGGTGCCGGGTCACCTGTGCCGTCGAGGTGGCCGGGCCGACGGCGCCGCCCGTCGGGATGCAGGTCTCGGCCTACCGGATCGTCCAGGAGGCGCTGACGAACGTGGTCAAGCACGCCGGTCCGGTCGCCGTACGGATCGCCGTGCGCGGTGACGAGGCTCGACTCACGGTCGAGGTCGACAACGACCCACCGGCCCCGGGACACCGTCCGGTGCCCGGTGCCGGGCGGGGGCTCGTCGGGATGCGGGAGCGGGTTGCGGCCTTCGACGGCGAGCTGGACGCCGGTCCGCACCCGGACGGCGGCTGGCGACTGCGCGCGGTGCTGTCCGCGCGGGCCGCCGACCCGGCACGCCCTGACCCGGCGCAGGGGGACCGATGACCGTACGCGTGCTGGTGGTGGACGACCAGGAGATCGTGCGGACCGCGCTGCGGCTCGTCATCGACCGGCGCGAGGGGCTGTCCGTCGTCGGCGAGGCGGGCGACGGTGAGGAGGCGGTCGCCCTGGCCGCGGCGCTCCGTCCGGACGTGGTGCTGATGGACGTACGCATGCCGGGCACGACCGGTGTGGAGGCCACCCGGCGGATCGTGCGGGAGTGGCCGGGGCCGGGTCCGGTGCCGCGCGTGCTGGTGCTGACCACCTTCGACCTGGACGAGTACGTGCACGCGGCCCTGCGTGCCGGGGCCGTCGGCTTCCTGCTGAAGAACAGCCGGCCCGAACAGCTTGCCGAGGCCCTCCGCGCGGCGGCCGAGGGCGAGTCCGTGCTCGCCCCGACCGTCACCCGGCGCCTCATCGACACCGTCACCGCGCTGCCGCCCGCGCTTGTGCCGACGGCATCCGCGTCCGTGCCGGCGGGCGTGTCGCTGACCGAGCGTGAGGTCCAGGTCCTGGTGCTGGTCGCGCGGGGGCTGTCCAACGCCAGGATCGCCGCGGATCTGGGGCTGAGCGAGGCGACGGTGAAGAGCCGGGTCAACCGCATCCTGACCAGGCTGGGCCTGGAGAACCGGGTCCAGGCCGCGCTGTACGCCCACCGGGCCGGTCTCGCCTGACGCGGTACCCGCCCTTTCCCCGGTCGCGCGCGCTCTCACTTGCCACCTCAGAAGTGGTCCAAACCAATTCCCTTTCCCTGTGACGCGCCTGTGACAGTCGGCGGACACGGCCATGACGTCCGCCGAGCAATCTGGAGGAACAAGGGCAAATCGCACTAAACGGCCAGATGTCTCGCCGGAGGACAGTCCCATGATCGCCACTCTCGCCACGCCGCACACCGAAGCCCCCGCCCCCGCGCTGGCTCCGCGCGAGCGGGAGACGCTCCGGCACATCGCCGCCGGCCGCACCTATCTCCAGACGGCCCGCCACATGGGACTGTCCACCCATACCGTGGACGCCTATCTGCGCCGCATCCGGGCCAAGCTCAACATCACCAACACCGCCGAGCTGACCCGCGTCGCCATCTCCCTGGGCCTGTGAGCCGTCGTGGCGGGTCAGCCGGCGGTTCCGGTCAGCCGACGGTCAGGGAGACCGGTCCGGCGAGGACCGAGTAGCCGTCGTTGGCGAGGTAGTAGACGTCGTACTTCCCCGCTCCGTTCAGTTTGCCGGTCGAGAAGGTCGGGGCGCCGCTGGCGTTCGGCGCATAGGACCAGGTCAGCGAGGACTGCTGGCCCGGGGTGACACCGGCCGGGTAGATGCCGACCCAGTTCTTGGCGTTCACCTGGGCCGTCGACGGAACCGAGTAGCGGAAGGTGACGTTGCCGCCGTCGGAGACCGCGTTCAGGTCGCCGGCAAGCGTCGGCGTGCTCGCGGCGGACGGGGCGAACGCGGCGTTGAGCGGTGTCGCGTAGGTGTCGTTGGCCGTGAGACCGGGCAGGCCCAGGGCGGCTTCGATGGTGCGGCCGATGCCGTAGTGGTCGTAGTGGAGCGGGCTGCTGGTGCCGGCCGGGACGGTGCCCTGGGAGCCGACGACGGTGGTGACCACGTGGTTGTAGGCCTCGTTCTGGCTCTCGTCCCAGGTCAGGATCAGCAGCGAGCGCTGCTGGGTCCAGGCGGGGGAGGCGAGGACCGGGGCGAGGGTCTGCTTCAGCCAGCCGTCCTGGGTCTTCAGGCTGGTGGTGTTGCCGTTGCCGGAGGCCTCGCCGTCGTAGTAGTCGTCGGCGGCGATCCAGGAGAAGTTCGGGGTGGTGGCCGCGGACTTCAGGTCGGTGGTCAGCTGCGTGGTGTCGAACAGGTGGGCCGCGCATCGGGAGGCGTTGCCGCTGATGTCGGTGTAGTTGATGAAGGGCGCGTCGTCCGGCTGGTAGTAACTGTCGTTGTTGTTCTTGGTGTTGCAGGGGGTGCCCATGCCCTGCTCGTACGCCTTCCAGGACTTTCCGGCCGCCTCCAGGGTGTCACCGAGGTTGCGCTCGGGAGAGTTGATGTTCGGGAAGTAGGTGGCACCCTTGGTGTAGGTGTCGCCGCCGGCTATGGCGAGGTAGTTCTCGTCGCTCGGGTGGTAGACGCCATGGTGGTCGGTGAGCGTGGCGCCCTGGGTCATGAGGCTGTGCATGTACGGCGTGTCCGCCGGGTCGTTCATGACCTCGGAGTAGTCCGTGTTCTCCATCATGACCATGAAGACGTGGTCATAGCCGGGCACCTTGGAGACGGGCGGGGCCAGCGGGGCGGGCGCGGCGACCGGGGTGTCCAGGGTGAGGGAGAGGTTGTCGAGGTAGCCGGTCTCGCTGCTCGTCGACAGCAACTGCACCTCGACCTGGATGGAGCGGGTGCCGGCCGGAACCGCGCCGGTGGTGCTGCGAGCGAGGAACTTGGTGGCCAGGCCCCGGTCGCTCGCGGAGACGGTGGGCAGCTTGGCGGCGGCGCCGACGGGGCGGCCGTTCGCGTCGTGGAAGTGCAGGCTCACCGCGACATAGCCGCTGTAGGTGGTCCAGCCGCCGAGCCAGCCGGAGAGGTTGTAGTGCACTCCCCCGCCGTCGACGGCCGAGGCGGCCGAGGAGACGTCGACGGTCTGCGTCATCGCTCCGTCGCCGAAGTTGCCGGGCCCGAAGAACGCCTTGCCCGGCGTTTGGCCGTCGCTGGGCAGCCCGAAGGAGGCGACACTGTGGCACATGACGTCCGGACCGCCGGCCTCGGTGGTCCAGCCGGGCACCGTGGTGGCAGCCGCCCAGTCGGAGGTGCAGGAGCCACCGCTCTCGGCGTCGCCGTTGACGATCAGGTTGCCGCTGCTCCCGGCCGCTCCGGCGGGGGCGGGAGCGGCGACGATCAGTGCGCCGAGGAGGGTGAGAAGCCCGCCGAGGGATCTCCAGCGCAGTCGCATACGTGGTACCTCGTCCCGTTGGTGAGGATGCCGTGAGGGGCGCCCCCGCACGGCCTGACTGTGCGCAACGAACGGGACATGAGTACTGGTCGTGACTGTCGAGCGGAAGAACCACAACCAAACTTGACCAGACAAGTTCACGGCGCGCGGAGCCCGGTGGCCATGCCGGGGGCAGCGGGCTTTTCGGTCGCCGCGAAAGGGGCACGCGGTCGGGGTACGAGCTCCCAGCGGAGGGCGGTGTCACCATGACCGAGTACGAATGGTCCCGGACGATGCCCGCACAGCCCGAGCAGGTCTTCGACCAGGCGTCCAACCTGGGCCAGCTCGACGCATGGCTCCCGGCCGCCCTGCACGTGGAGGCCGAGGAACCGCCCGCGGTCACGGTGCACGAGGACCGCTCCGGCCAGGACATGGCCGCCCTGCTGCGGGCCCGGCCCGACCAGATGCGCCTGGAGTGGGGCACCCGGGAGCAGGGCAGCTACACCGGCTGGCTGCAGGTCTCCGGTATCGGCAGCGGGGCCAGCGAGGTGACCGTGCATCTGTCGTTCTTCGACCCCGGTGACGATCCCGGCGAGCAGGCGGTGTTCGACGCGCTGGACGGCAGTCTGCGGCGCCTGGAGGCGCAGGTGCGCATGCGTGTCGAGAACACGGCCGACTGAGGCGCCGGACCCGGTGCGGGCAGGCCTGTTCACCTGCGGAAAGTGCCGGGGACCCGGGCGCTGGAGGTGATCGTCGTACCCGAACCCGGCAGCAAGAAGGACGACGCGCGCAGGGCGCGGCTGCGCAAGGAGGCGGAGCGTTCCGGCGTCTCCGACCAGGACGCGAACACCGCCGCGAACGAGTCCCTGCAGGAGGAGCCGAAGTGGCGCAGCCGGGGCCCGAAGACGGAACGCAGTGGTGGCCCGATGGGTGAGCGCCCGGAGAACGAACAGGCGTGCGCGGGGCCTTCCCGGACACTTCCGGGGAGGCCCTGTGTCGCACACCGGCGGCTAGCGGCGCAGGGCCGCCAGATTGCGGTAGCCGATGGCAGCGTGCTGCAGGGACAGCGCCGGGTCGGTGGCGCTCGCGGTGTTGTCCTGCGAACTGGGGCCCAACTGCCCTGCCGACGGGATCCGGGGGCTGACTCGGACCGTGATCCTCACGCGTGCCGGCGCGCGGAGGCGGATCCGGGGCGGCGTTCGAAGCAGCAGGGGCGGCGACCGCGGCGCGCGCAACACCGGTGTTTCGCGGGGCCCGCCCGCTCGCCGTCCCCTGGGCGGCGCAATGGCGGTGCGTCGGACGAGCGCGGAGCCGTGACGGATGTGACGGTGGTGAAAGGAATGCGCGAGTGAACCGGTGACGAGGAGGCGGCATGTCGGACCGGGCCGGCGTGGGCGGCGTGGGGCTCGCTGCCCTGGTGGACGAGGGTGGCGCCGGGGCGTCCTGCGATGCCTTCGCGCAGGTCGGCGCGGTCGCGGACGCCGTGCTGTACGAGGGCTACCTGCTCTACCCGTACCGCCGGTCCTCGCCGAAGAACCGGGTCCGCTGGCAGTTCGGCGTGCTGCTGCCCCGCGACTGGGTCGAGCGGGACGGGCCGGTCACACCGGGGATCTCGGGCTCCGCCGACTCCTGGTACCAGCAGACCGAGTGCCTGCTGCGAACGCCGCGCGCCGACGCGGTCGTACGGGTGCGGGTGCGCTGTCTGCAGATGCAGGACAAGCAGGTCGAGGCGGCCGGCCCGGACGGACGGTACCGCCCGGTCGAGTGGTTGCGCACGTCCGACGGTGCCACGCATCTGTCGTTCGAGGAGGCGGTGCCGCGCGAGACCGAGCTGGTGCTGCCGCTGCAGGAGTTGCTGCTCGGCGGTCGTACCGCCCTGGTGGGCGCGGCCGCCGGCACGGATGCCGAGGCGCTGCCCGACGGGGCCGGGCGGACGGTCCGGCGGCGCCGGGAGCTGCGGGCCGTGACGACGGTCGCGGCCGAGCCGCTCGCGCCGGAGCTGTACCGGCTGCGGGTGCGCACCGAGAACACCGGCGAGGTGACGGATCCACAGGCCCCGCGCACCGAGGCTCTGCGGCAGGCGCTGCTCGCCACGCACACCCTCGTCGGCGGGGACGGCCTGGAGTTCGCCTCGCTGATCGATCCGCCCGCCGGTCTGGCGGAGCACGCGCGGGGCTGCCGGAACGCGTTCACGTTCCCCGTGCTCGCCGGCCCGCCCCAGCAGGGTACGACGGGCGCCGTCATGCTCTCCGCCCCCATCATCCTGCCCGACTGGCCCCAGGTGGCGCCCGAGAGTCCGGGCGATCTGCACGACGCGGCGGAGATCGACGAGATCCTCACCCTGCGCACGATGCTGCTGACCGACGAGGAGAAGGCCGAGGCCCGGGCCACCGATCCACGGGCGGCGCAGATCCTCGACCGGGTCGACACCATGCCCCGGGAGGTCTTCGCCCGACTGCACGGCGCCGTCCGCTCCCTGACTCCGGCACAGACCCGGTCCGGCACCGAGCGGCCCGTCTGGTGGCAGGAGGACGGCGACGCCGGTCTGTCCCCGGCGACCGACACGGTGCTCGTGGACGGCGTGCCCGTCGGCGGCGGCAGCCGGGTCCGGCTGCGTCCGCGCGCCCGGGGCGCCGACGCCCAGGACATGTTCCTGGCAGGACGGACCGCGCAGGTCGGCGCCGTCTTCCACGACGTGGACGGCAGCGTGCACCTGGCCGTCACCGTGGACGACGATCCCGCGGCCGAACTGCACGGCTGGTACGGCCGTTTCCACTACTTCCGGCCCGACGAGGTCGAACCGCTCGGCGACTCCGACGCGCCGGGTCCGGTCACCTCACCCCGGCCGCAGACCCCGCGGCCCCCCGAGCGTCCGGCCGACCGGCCGGAGGAGGGACGGTCCGATGGATGGCCCTGAGGCCGCGCGGCACGACCGCCCGATGGTCGAGCGGTCCTTCTGCGACCGGGCCGCCGCACTCGGCCGCCCCCAGGCCCGGACCCCCATGGTCCCGGCCGTTCCCTACGACCGACTCCGAGACCGGCAGCGACGGAGGCCGCAGCGATGACCACACAGAGCGGTACCACCGATGTCCACGGCGAGCCCAGCGGTGCCGAGGCGCGGAAGGGATTCGACGAGATCACCATCCTCTGGATCTCGGAGGGCATGAGCTGCGACGGCGACACCGTGTCGCTGACCGCCGCCGGCCAGCCGTCCATCGAGGACGTCGTACTGGGCCTGATCCCGGGCCTGCCGAAGGTGAACCTCGTCAACAAGGTGCTCTCACCGAGCCTGGGCGGCGAGGACTTCCTCGCTCCCTACCGTGCCGCGGCACGGGGCGAGCTGGAGCCGTTCATCCTCGTCATCGAGGGTTCGATCCCGAACCAGAACATCATCAAGGGCGACGGCTACTGGACGTCGTTCGGCAACGACCCCGACACCGGCGAGCCGCAGACCCTGAACTGGTGGATCGACCAGCTCGCGCCCAGGGCCTGGGCGGTGGTGGCGGCCGGCACGTGTGCCACGTTCGGCGGTATCCACGCCATGGCCGGCAACCCGACCGGCTGCATGGGCCTCGCGGACTATCTGGGCTGGGAGTTCAAGGCGCGGTCGGGACTCCCGGTGGTCAATGTGCCCGGCTGCCCCATCCAGCCGGAGAACTTCATGGAGACGCTCATCTGGGTGCTCCAGCACGCGGCCGGTGCCGCTCCCCCGCCGCCGCTGGACCACATGCTGCGCCCGCAGTGGCTGTTCGGGAAGACCGTGCACGAGGGCTGCGACCGGGCCGCGTACTACGAGCAGGCCGACTTGGCGAGGGACTACAACTCCCCCAAGTGCCAGGTGAAGGTGGGCTGCTGGGGCCCGGTGGTCAACTGCAACGTGCCCAAGCGGGGCTGGATGGCCGGCATCGGCGGCTGCCCGAACGTCGGCGGCATCTGCATCGGCTGCACCATGCCCAGCTTCCCCGACGCCTTCATGCCGTTCATGGACGAACCCCCGGGCGGCACGCTGTCGACGATGCTCGTCAAGCCGTACGGAGCCGTTGTCCGCCGGCTGCGCGGCCTGACCAACGACATGGTGAACCACGAGCCCAAGTGGCGCCACAACAAGCGCAAGCTGACCAGCGGTTACGACCCGCACTGGCGTGCCTGACGCCCGTCCGTCCCCGTCCCGTCACCGAACCGCCCGACCCGAACAGCGAGGGGCAGCACCGCAGATGACCACCACCGAGTCCCGGCCCACAGAACGCAAACCCGCCCAGCTCGTCGACATGTCCTGGGATCCGATCACCCGGATCATCGGCAACCTGGGCATCTACACCAAGATCGACTTCGCCAACCGGGAAGTCGTCGAGTGCCACAGCACGTCGTCGCTCTTCCGCGGCTATTCCGTGTTCATGAAGGGCAAGGACCCGCGTGACGCCGGGTTCATCACCTCGCGGATCTGCGGCATCTGCGGGGACAACCACACCACCTGCTCCAACTACGCCCAGCAGATGGCCTACGGCGTCAAGCCGCCCAAGCTGGCCGAGCACATCACCAACCTGGGCGAGGCGGCGGAGTACATCTTCGACCACACGATCTTCCAGGACAACCTGGTCTTCGTGGACTTCTGCGAGGCGATGGTCAAGGCCACCAACCCCGGTGTCCTGGCCCGCGCCGAGCGCACCGACGCACCGCGCGGGGACGTCCACGGCTACCGGACGATCGCCGAGATCATGAAGGCCTTCAACCCCTTCGAGGGCGAGGTCTACAAGGAGGCGCTGAAGGTCAGCCGGATCACCCGGGAGATGTTCTGCCTGATGGAGGGGCGGCATGTGCACCCCTCCACGCTGTACCCGGGCGGCGTCGGCACGATGCCGCAGCCGAACACCTTCACCGACTACCTCAGCCGCCTGATGCGCGTCATCGACTTCATCAAGAAGGCGGTGGCGATGAACGACGACGTCTTCGACTTCTTCTACGAGGCCCTGCCCGGCTACGAGGAGGTCGGCAAGCGCCGCATCCTGCTGGGCTGCTGGGGCGCCTTCCAGAACCCGGACGTCGTCGACTACCGCTACGCGACGATGAACGAGTGGGGCCGGGCGATGTACGTCACCCCCGGTGTCATCGTGGACGGCAAGCTGGTCACCAACGACCTGATCGACATCAACCTCGGCCTGCGCATCATGCTGGGCAGCTCCTTCTACGAGGACTGGGTGAACGAGAAACCGTTCGTCACCCACGACCCGCTCGGCAACCCCGTCGACATGCGCCACCCGTGGAACCAGACCACGGTCCCGGTGCCGCAGAAGCGGGACTTCGGCGGCAACTACAGCTGGGTGATGAGCCCGCGCTGGCACCACCCGCAGACCGGCGAGTACCTCGCCCTGGACACGGGTGGCGGTCCGCTGGCCCGGCTGTGGTCCACCGCGCTCAGCGGCCTGGTCGACACGCCGTACGTCAAGGCGACCGGCGGCAGCGTCCGCATCACCCTGCCCAAGGGCGAGAGGCTGCCGGAGCAGACCCTGGAGTGGCGCATCCCGAAGTGGAGCAACACCCTCGAACGGGACCGCGCCCGGCCGTACTTCATCGCCTACGCCGCCGCCATGGCCCTGCAGTTCCTGGAGGAGGCCATGGGGATGCTCAGGAACGGCGACACGAAGGTGTTCGAGAACTTCGAGGTGCCGGACGAGTCGATCGGCTGCGGCTTCCACGAGGCGGTGCGCGGGGTCCTCTCCCACCATCTGGTGATCCGGGACAAGAAGATCGCCAACTACCACCCGTACCCGCCGACCCCGTGGAACGCCAGCCCCCGGGACAGCTATGGCACCCCGGGCCCGTACGAGGACGCCGTCCAGGGCCAGCCGATCTTCGAGGAGAACGGGCCGGACGACTTCAAGGGTGTCGACATCATGCGCACCGTGCGCAGCTTCGACCCCTGTCTGCCGTGTGGTGTCCACATGTACATGGGCAAGGGCAAGACCCTGACCACCGTGCACTCGCCCACGTACGGAGCGAACCATGGCTGACACCGCCGTACGGCTCCCCGACCCGGCGGTGGAGGCGCGGCTCGCCCGTCTCGACGAGGTCCTGGCCGGGCTGGAATCCGCGCCCGGCCCGGCGCTGGAGGCGGTGCGGCTGCTGACCGAGGTCTACGGCGAGGCCCTCGCCCGGGTGCTGGACCACGCGGACGAGCCGCTGAGCGAGCGGCTCGCCGAGGACGAACTGCTGGCTCATCTCCTGGTCCTGCACGACATCCATCCGGAATCCCCGGAGCGCCGGGCCGCCCGCGCGGTGGAGCGGCTGCGGCCGGCGGTGCGCGAGCGCGGCGGCGACCTGGAGTGGGCCGGCGTCGACGGGCAGGTGGCGCGGGTGCGGCTGACCTCCGGCGGCGGGTGCGGTTCCGGGTGCGGCGCAGGCTCGTCGGACGTCGGCGAGGCGGTCCGGGCGGCGGTGCTGGCGGTCGCTCCCGAGCTGACCGAGGTGGAGACGGTGCCGGGGACTGCCCAGCGGAAGGCGGCGCCCGCGTTCGTACCGCTGAGCACGATCGAGCGACGGGCCATGCCCGAGGAGGCGCGGTGAGGATGGACGGCGCACTCGCCCGGGTCATCCGCTCCGCGGCCGACCGCGCGGCGACGGCCGAGGCCGAGGTCTGCGAGCTGTGCGCCGCCCGTCTGGCCGTCGACCATCCCCATCTGTACGACACGGGTGCCGCCGAGGTGCGCTGCGTGTGCGGCCCCTGCTCGGTGCTCTTCGCCGACGACGGGACGGGCGAGGGCCGCTACCGGCTCGTGCCCCGGCGCCGGCTGCGGCTGCCACCGGTCGACACGGCGGTGCTGGGCGTCCCGGTGGGTCTGGTGTTCTTCGTGCCGCGCTCCGACGGCACGGTCACCGCGCAGGGGCCGAGTCCGGCGGGGGCCATGCGGTGGGAGGTGGACGCCGCGGCCTGGCAGCGGCTGGCCGCCACGGTTCCGCAGCTCGCCGCCATGGCACCCGACGTGGAGGCGCTGCTGGTGAACACCGTGCGCGGCCTCGACGAGCACTGGATCGTGCCGGTCGACGACTGCTACCGGATGATCGCCCTGGTCCGCCGCGAGTGGCGGGGCCTCTCCGGTGGCGGCCGGGTCTGGCCGGCCGTAGAACAGTTCTTCAGGGAGCTGACCGAACGGTCCTGAGGACCCGGAAGGAGAACCGACATGGGCAGCATCCGAGTGGGCCGCGCCCAGGCGAAGCCCGACACCCCGAGCCATGTGCCCGGACTGCACCAGGGCAACAAGGGCCCGTACAAGCACCAGCCCGGACACCACACGGACGGCAGCTCCGACGCGCGCCGCTCCACCGGTATCCACTGGAAACGGCATGACGCCCTGGTGAAGGACATGCCGAACATCTCGCCGGGATGAGACAGCAGGAAGAGACTGCCATGGAGGTTGGCATGAAAAGAAGGACCGCACGGGCCGGGATGTCCGGACGTCAGCTGCTCGTCGTGCAGGCGGCCATGGTCGGTGGCCTGGCCGTGACCCTGTTCGTCAAGGAACTCCCCGGGATCGTACGTGAGTTGCGCATCTACCGGATGACCGGTGGGCTGCGGGCCAACCGCCGGTACCCCTGAGCCGGCCGTGCACGAGCTGTCGATCGCGACCGCGATCGTGGAGCAGGCCGGCGAACTCGCCCGGGCGGACGGCGCGGACGCCGTCTCGGCGGTGACCGTCCGCGTGGGCGAGCTGGCGGGCGTCGTGCCGGACGCGCTCCACTTCGCCTTCGAGGTGGCCCGGGAGGGTACGGCGCTCGCCACGGCCGAACTGGTCGTCGAGCAGGTCACCGCACACGCTTACTGCACGCCCTGCGCCGAGGAGTTCGCGGTGGGCATGCCGCCGTTCTTCTGGTGCCCGCGCTGCGACCGGCCCTCGCAGGAGCTGCGCAGCGGTCGGGAGCTGGAGATCACGGGCGTCGAGCCGGTCCCGGCCCCGCGCTGACGGCGGGGCCGGGGGGCCGGTCGCGCACCCGTGTCCGGCGGTCAGCAGATGCGGGGCAACTGCTCCCCGAGCGGCAGGTCCACCACCCGGGTGCCGCCGAGACCGGTGGCGACGACGACCATGCCCGGGTGCTCCGCCACGCACTCGCCGATGCGGGCGGCGCCGGCGCCCTGCGGGTGTGCCCGCATCGCGGCCAGCACTGCCTCCGCGTGTTCCGGGGGCACGAAGGCGACCAGGCGGCCCTCGTTGGCGACGTACAGCGGATCCAGGCCGAGGAAGCCACAGGCGTTCGCGACCTCGTCCGGGACCGGGATGGAACGGTCCCGCAGCCGGACGCCGGTGCCGGAGGCGCGGGCGATCTCGTTCAGGGAGGCGCCGAGGCCGCCCCGGGTGGGGTCGCGCAGGACGTGGATGTCCCGCGTGACCGCCAGCATGGCCGCCACGAGGTCCGCCAGGGGCGCGGTGTCCGAGGCGATCTCCACGCCGAACTCCAGCCCCTCCCGCACGCTCATGATGGCCACGCCGTGCAGGCCGATCGGGCCGCTGACGATCACGGCGTCGCCGGGCCGGGCTCGCTGCGGGCGGATGTCGACGCCGTCGGGGACGAGGCCGACGCCGGCGGTGGTGACGTAGACGCCGTCGCCGTGTCCCGACTCCACCACCTTGGTGTCGCCGGTGGCGACGGTGACGCCCGCGGCCTGAGCCGCCGCGCCGATGGCCCGCGCGACCCGGCCGACGACGTCCAGTTCCACGCCCTCCTCCAGCACGAAGGCCGTGGACAGATAGGCGGGCCGGGCGCCGCTCATCGCCAGGTCGTTGACCGTGCCGTTGACGGCGAGGTCGCCGAGGCTGCCGCCGGGGAAGAACAACGGCCGTACGACGTAGGAGTCGGTGGAGAAGGCCACCCGGGCGCCGCCCAGGTCGAGGACGGCCGAGTCGGTGAGGGCGGCCAGGGTGGGGTTGCCGTAGGCGGGGGCGAAGACCTGCTCGATCAGCTCGGCGGACAGGGCGCCGCCCCCGCCGTGCCCCATGACGACGACCAGCTGGTCACGCAGGGGTGCGGGGCAGGTCCAGTTCGCGGGGTCGACCGCCGCTTCGGTGGTCAGGTCAGCCAACGGGGCTCATCTCCTCCGGGGCGTTCATCCGGCGGTACAGGTAGTAGGCCGCGCAGGCGCCCTCGCTGGAGACCATGGTGGCGCCGAGCGGGGTGCGCGGGGTGCAGGCCTTCCCGAACGCCTCGCACTCGGTGGGCTTGATCAGCCCCTGCAGCACCTCGCCGGCGCGGCACACGGCGGGCTCCTCGGTGCGGATGCCGGTGACGTCGAAGCGGTGTTCGGCGTCGTAGGCGCGGTAGGCGTCGGACAGCCGCCAGCCGCTGGCGGGGATGCGTCCGATGCCGCGCCAGTTGCGGTCGGTGACCTCGAAGACCTCTTCCAGCATGCGCAGGGCCGCCGGGTTGCCCCGCTCGCGCACGGCGCGCGGGTAGGCGTTCTCCACCCGGTGCTCGCCGCGCTCCAGTTGGTGGACGGCGCGGCGGATGCCTTCGAGGATGTCCAGCGGCTCGAAGCCGGTGACGACGATCGGCACCCGGTGCCTGCCGGCCAGCTCCGGGTACTCGGCCGTGCCCATGACGCTGCACACGTGCCCGGCGGCGAGGAAGCCCTGCACCCGGCATTCCGGTGCGGTCATGATGGCCTCGATCGCGGGTGGGACCCGGACGTGGGAGACCAGCAGGCTGAAGTTGGCGATGCCCAGGCGGCGGGCCTGGTGGACGGCCATGGCGTTGGCCGGGGCGGTCGTCTCGAAGCCGATGGCGAAGAACACGACCTGGCGGTCCGGGTTCTTGCGGGCGACGTCGAGCGCGTCCAGCGGTGAGTACACCACGCGTACGTCACCTCCCTCGCCCTTGACCCGGAACAGGTCCCGGTCGGTGCCGGGCACGCGCAGCATGTCGCCGAAGGAACAGAAGATCACCTCGGGGCGGGCGGCGATCTCCAGCGCCTTGTCGATGACGTCGAGCGGCGTGACGCACACCGGGCAGCCGGGGCCGTGGATCAACTCGACGTCGGCCGGGAGGAGTTGGTCGATGCCGTGACGGATGATGGAGTGGGTCTGCCCGCCGCAGACCTCCATCAGCGCCCAGGGCCGGGTGACCGTGGCGCGGATCTCGTCCAGCAGCCGGCGTGCCAGCTCGGGGTCGTTGAACTCCTCGATGTACTTCACTGGGCCTCACTCCCGCTCTCCTGCCGGGCCGCCTGTTCCCAGGCGTCCCCGAACTCCTCGTCCAGCAGCCCCAGTTGCCGGAACAGCTCCAGGGACGCCCGCGCCGACTCCTCGTCGAGGCGCTGCAGGGCGAAGCCGACGTGGACGATGACGTACTCCCCCACCCGGACATCGGGCAGGTACTCCAGGCACGCCTGTTTGCGCACTCCGCCGAAGTCGATCAGCCCGGTCAGGGGGTCGGCGCTCCGGTCGATGGACACGACCTTGCCGGGCACTGCCAGACACATGGGTCACTCCGTCTCTTGGTGGGTTGCTGTGCCCGCGACCATGAGCTGACCGAGCGCCAGCCCTCCGTCGTTCGGGGGGACTTCGCCGTGCCGGAGGACCGTGAATCCGTCCCCGGTCAGCAGCGCGGTGCACTCCTCCTCCAGCAGGGCGTTGGCGAAGACGCCCCCGGTGAGGGCGACCGCGGCCGGCCCGGACGCGGCGCGGGCACGGTGACAGATCTCGGCGACGGCCCGTGCGACGCCCCGGTGGAAGCGGGCCGCGAGGACCGGTGCGGGGATGCCGCACCGCCGGTCCTCCAGGAGTGCGCGCAGCATCGGCGCCGGATCGATCTCCCGCTGCCGGGCGAAGGCGAAGGGGTACGCCACCGAGTCCGCGTCTCTGGCCTCGGTCGCCGCCGCCTCCAGCTCCATCGCGGCCTGTGCCTCGTACCCCGCCCGGTGGCACACCCCCGCCAGGGACGACACCGCGTCGAACAGCCGCCCCATGCTGGACGTCGGCACACAGGCCAACCCGCGTTCCAACTGCCGCTCCAGCGTGGCGAGTTCCACCTCCGAGCAGGCGGTGACGCTCGGCAGGTCCGGGGCCCAGGGCAGCCCGGCCGCCCACAACCGGGCCAGCGCCAGCCGGCAGGGATTGGCCACACCGGCGTCTCCGCCCGGCAGCGGGGCGGGGGCGAGGTGGGCGAAGCGCCGGTAGCCGGTGTAGTCGGCGAGCAGGATCTCGCCGCCCCACACGGTGCCGTCGTCGCCGTACCCGGTACCGTCGAAGGCGACTCCGATCACCGGCACGGTGCCGTCCAGCCCGTGCTCGGCCATCGCGGAGGCGATGTGGGCGTGATGGTGCTGGACCAGTCGCAGGGCGCCGTCCGCCAGTCGGGAGGCGCGGCGGCGGGCCCGGCGGGTCGAGTGGTAGCCGGGGTGCCGGTCGGCCGCGACCAGGGCCGGGGTGACGCCGGTCAGGCGGGTCAGGTGCCGCTCGGCGCGCTCGGCCGCCTCCAGCGTGGCCAGCTCGCCCATGTCGCCGATGTGCGGCCCGAACCACGCGTGGTCGCCCTCGCCCAGGCACAGGACGTTCTTCAGGTCGCCGCCTACCGCGAGCGTGGGGCGGACCGGGACCGGGAGGCGCACCGGCCGCGGGACATGACCGCGGGAACGCCTGAGGAGCTGTTCGGTGCCGTCGGCGCGCACCCGCAGCAGGGAGTCGTCGCACGGCGAGGCGATGGGCCGGTCGTGGGCGAGCCAGGCGTCGGCCAGCCCGGCGAGCCTGGTCAGCGCCTCGGCGTCGTCGGTGACGATGGGTTCGCCGGAGCGGTTGCCGCTGGTCATCACCAGCACCCGGGGGCCGGGCGGATCGCCGGGCAGGCCGAACAGCAGGGTGTGGACCGGGGTGTAGGGCAGCATCACGCCCACGTACGGGCTGCCCGGGCAGACCTGTCCGGCGAGACGGAGGCCGTCCGGCGCGGTGCGCCTGCGGAGCAGGACGATGGGGCGCCGGGCGCCGGTCAGCACGGCCCGTTCGCGGGCGGTGAGGACCGCGATCCGCTCGGCGGTGACGAGGTCGGCGCACATCACCGCGAAGGCCTTGCCGCCGCGTTCCTTGCGGTCGCGCAGGGCGGCCACGGCCCGCTCGTCGGTGGCGTCGCAGGCCAGGTGGTAGCCGCCGACGCCCTTGACGGCGACGATCCGCCCGGCGGCCAGCAGCGCCCGTGCCGTGGCGAGGGCGTTCGCGTCCCGGGCCGGGCGGAGGCCGCCGAGGGCCGGGATCAGGGTGAGCCGCGGCCCGCAGTCGGGGCAGGCGACGGGCTGGGCGTGGAAGCGCCGGTCGGCGGGATCGCCGTACTCGCGCGCGCAGGAGGGGCACATCGGGAAACCGGCCATGGTCGTGGCCGCCCGGTCGTAGGGCATCCCGGTGGCGATGGTGAAGCGGGGGCCGCAGTGGGTGCAGGTGACGAACGGGTGCCGGTGCCGGCGGTCGGCCGGATCGGCCAGCTCGCGCAGGCAGTCGGCGCAGGTCGCGGTGTCGGGCGGCAGCTGGGTGCGGCCGCCGGCCCGCTCGGTGGAGCGGATGGTGAACGGTCCGGGGTCGCCGGTGGCGGGCAGGTCCTCGCCTGCGATGCCGCTCACGGTGGCCAGGGGCGGCGGCTGTTCGGCCAGCGCGGCGCAGAAGCGGTCGACCTCCTCCGCCGGGCCCTCGACCTCGACGATCACGCCGTCGCCGGTGTTGCCGACGAACCCGGCGAGGCCGAGGCCGGCGGCGAGGCGGTGCACGTATGGCCGGAAGCCGACCCCCTGCACGGTGCCGCGCACCGTGAGCCGGCGGCGGACCAGGCCGGTCGCCGGGGCCGTCATACGGTGGGGGCGGGCGCGCCGTGCTGGTGGCCGTGCGGATGCGGCGCGAGGGGTGGCCGGTGGAGGGCGCCGTCCCGGGCGGCCAGGGCGCGGTCCAGGAGGGTGCCGACGCCGACGCCGGTGCGGGCACAGGAACGGACGATCTCCACGCCCGGATTGACCCGGTGCACGTTCGCCCGGAAGGCGGTCTCGTCGAAGCCGGCCGGCTCGGCGAGGTCCGTCTTGGTGATCACGACCAGGTGGGCGGAGCCGAACGCGGTCGGGTACTTCAGCGGCTTGTCCTCGCCCTCGGTGACGGCCATCAGCACGACCCGCAGGGTCTCGCCGAGGTCGTACGCGGCCGGGCAGACGAGGTTGCCGACGTTCTCCACGAAGAGCACGGAGGTGTCCGCGGGCAGCCAGCCCGCCAGTCGCGCCCGCACCTGACGGGCCTCCAGGTGGCACAGCCCGTCGGTCAGCACCTGCTGGACGGGGGCGCCGGACCGGGCGAGCCGGACGGCGTCGTTCTCGGTGGCCAGGTCCGCGGTCAGCGCCGCCACCGGCACCTCCCGCTGCACCGCGCGGGCCAGGACCCGGCCGAGGAGTTCGGTCTTGCCGCTGCCGGGGCTGGACAGCAGATTGACTACGGTCACGCCCTGCCGGGCGAGATCGCCGCGCAGCTCCGCGGCCAGGTCGTCGTTCTTCGCCAGGACTGCCTGCTTGACGTCGGACCGGCACATGGCGCTGCTCCTCGGATACGGCGGTGGAGCCCGGGGTGCGTGGCCCCGGGCTCCACCGATCTTCCGCTCAGCCGCCCGTCGCGCCGGGCAGCGCAGCCGGGCAGGGGGGTCCGGATTCCACCGGGCGGCCCAACGGGGGCGCGGGCGCGCCGGGGTCGGCGAGCAGGGCCGGGATCAGGGTGTGCAGCGCGTCCACGGCCCGGCCGACGGCTTCCCGGACCGGTGTGCTGAGCCCCGGCAGGATGTCCTCGTCGCCGGTCGGCAGCAGCTCGGGCTCGCAGGCCAGGACGAGAACGCGGGGCAGGGGCTCCTCGCCGAGGTGTGTGGCGAGGGCGAGCACCTTCGCCGGGTCCATGCCGTGGGCCTCGGGCACGACGCCGCCGTCGGGCGGTTCGGCCTCGATCAGGGACAGGGTGCCCGGGTGGTGGCCGCGCCGCGCGGTGTCCACCAGCACGGCGGTGTCGTACCCGTCGAGCAGGTCGTAGGCGAGGTCCATGCCGCGGATGCCGTAGTCGTGGACCCGGACCGGGGGCGGCAGCGGGCGCCGGTCGAGGGCGCGGATCACCTCGGGCCCGAAGGCGTCGTCGGCGAGGAAGATGTTGCCGACGCCCGCCACCAGCAGCCGCGGCGTCACCGGACGGCTCCGGCGGGCACGGTCAGGGGCCGGGGTGAGCCGGACGGTGTCTTGCGGACGAAGGCCGAGCGCAGGGCGTGGTAGGGGGCCTCGGGGTCGTGGAAGATGGTGTGCATCCGGGCCAGTTCGGCCTCGCGGTAGCCGGCCAGCGGGCGTTCGTGGTCGTCCGCGGCGCGGCCGGCGGCCTTGGCGGCGATCCGCGCGTCCACGAAGGGCGAGGACGCGAGTTCGGCCGCCAGCTTCCGGACCACGGCCGGGAAGTCGCCGGGCGCGGCCGGTACGAGTCGGTTCACGAGCCCGAGCCGCTCGGCGGACGCGGCGCTGACGGGCAGGGCCTCGGTGGTCAGCCGGTGGGCGGCTTCCGCGCCGACGCGACGCGGCAGGGTGTACGTCCAGAACTCCGAGCCGTACAGGCCCATGCGCCGGTAGTGCGGATTGAGGACGACGCCGGTGCGGCACCACACCTCGTCGGCGGCGAGCGCGAGCATGGCGCCGCCGGCCGCCGCGTTGCCCGCGAGCGCGGCCACGACCAGCCGGTCGGTGGTGCGCAGCACGGCCTCGACCAGGTCGTCCATGGCGTTGAGGTTGATCCACGACTCCTGGGCCGGGTCGGGGGCCGCCTCGATGACGTTCAGGTGGATGCCGTTGGAGAAGAAGTCGCGGTCCCCGCCGAGCACGAGGACGCGGGTGGGCCGGGAGAGCGCGTGCTCGTAGGCGGCGAGCAGCCGCCGGCACTGGTCGGTGCTCATCGCGCCGCCCGGGAAGGAGAAGCCGAGGAAGCCGACGTCGCCGCGCTGCCGGTAGCGGATGTCGGTCCAGGTCCGGCGGTCGGTCGGCAGTTCCAACGGGACGGCGGCTTCCGGGAGTTCGAGGGAGGGCTCCCAGGCGGAGAGCACGGAGACGGCGGGACGGCGGAAGGGCGCGGGGTCGCCGGAGTTCCTGCGGGGGCGGAGTTCCGGGATCCAGACCGCGCCGTCGCGGGTGGCCCGGCAGACGGCGCCCGCCCGCCGCGCGAGGAGTTCGCCGGGGCGGCCGCGCAGCCGGTCCTCGGGGTGCCCGCCGTGCAGGAACACCTCCCGGCCGAGGAGTTCGTCCAGGACGCCCGGCTGCGAGTCGGCACCGCGGAGTTTGCACAGGACCGTTTCGGTGTCGTCCCGCTCCCAGTCGATGCACCGCCGCTCCTGCCGGAACGTGTCGCGCCAGACCACGCGGACCGTGTCGTCGGTCTGCGGCCGGGGTTTGTGGGCGCCTTCGGCGTAGCGCCGTACGGCGGTGAGGACGGCGGCGACGGCGGCGTCGGAGGCCTCGTTGCGGTACAGGTCGCTCTTGCCGACGGGCGGCACCGGGAAGGGCTCCGCCGCCCAGATCGCGCCCGCGTCCATCGCCGCCTCGGCCTGCAGGACCGTCACGCCCCACTCCCGCGCCCCCTCGGCGATGGCCCAGTCCAGCGAGGACGGGCCACGGTCACCGGGCGGCCCCGGATGCACGATCAGGCAGGTGTGTTCGCGCCACACGTCCTCGGGCAGCACCGACCTGAGCATCGGCGCGATGACCAGTTCCGGCCGCAGTTCCCGGAGCGCGGCCCGCACCGGGTCGGTGCCCTGTGCGGCGAGGACGACGTCCACGCGGTGCCCGTGATCCGTCAGTTCGGCGTACACGCGCTGGGTGAGGCTGTTGAACGCGCTGGCGACCAGCAAAATGTCCATGACATGGCATAGTTGCGCTTCTGAGTGAAGTCGTGAAGCACCGCCGCGCCGTTTCGTCCGCCTCGGTCAGGTCTCTTCCTCCATCCGGATAGCGTTCCGAAGCTCCTCGAAAGCCTGGCTACGGTCGCCCTCGTGGGCCTCCAGCAGCGCGGTGGCGATCGCGTCGAGCTTGCGCTGGATCGCGTGTTCGGCCCGCATCTCGGCGTTCTTCAGCAGGGCGAGGAGCAGCAGGGTGACCGCGGTCATGGACTCGCCTGCCAGCAGGAGCAGTTCGAGCCGCAGATGCGCTACGTGCGCGGCGACGAAGAAGCCGACGAGGAGCAGGCAGAACAGGAAGAACACCGGTGAGCTGGTGAAGTTGGAGGCGTACTCCGCGAACTGCTCGAACCGGCCCGTCCTGTCCCGCCGCGGTGCACGGGGTTCTTGAAGGTCATGGCCGAACCTCACCTCGCGGCGCTCGGGACATGGGCCGCCATGCCGGCGACTGGCACGCGCATCGGCCTCGCCTCCCTGCCGTCGCCCGGAGCCGGCCGCCCGCCGGCAGACCACGGATCAGCTTCGCAGTACCCCTAAGAGGGCATACGACACCGGGCCGGTCCCGCGGATCGCGGGCTCAGGCGGCGAGGGTACGGCCCGGTCCGAGCCGGTCCAGGAGCTGGTCGAGGTGGAGCTCGGCCACGGGGGCGAGGAGGTCGGGGTGCCGCAGCAGTGCGGCGGCGCGCCGGTCACCGTCGTCCGGTGCGAGCAGGCGCCGGAACTCGGCCGGCGAGCCCGGGCTGTACTCGCCCTCGGCGAGTGCCGCTACGGCCAGGCCGGCCAGCTCGGGATCGGTGAGCAGACCCGCCGCCCAGCTGGCCACGACCTCGTCCACCCAGGTCCGCCAGGCCCAGTCGTCGTCCGCGTCCTCCGCGCCGGTGCGCTCGGCACCGGTGATCCAGTCCAGACGGGCGGCGCCACCGGGGCCGGCCATCATGACCAGCGCCGCGTCGATCCCGGTCGGGTAGCGCAGCCACGCGGCGACGCTCACCGCCTGCCGGGCCTGCGCCTCGCACAGCGCGGAGGCGAGCGCGCCGCCGCTCGGCGGATAGGCGGCCGTCAGCCAGCGCGCCGTCGCCGCGATGAGGGGGGACAGATCAGTGGGCACAGCCGGACCGTCCGGGATGCGAGGGGAAACAGGGGCTCGACGCAACGGTAGCCCGGCACCGGTCGTCTCAGGGCGCGCATGCGAACCAGATCATATGTGGCATCGCCCACGCCGACCCGCCCTGGCCGGGTGTCCCCCCGGGCCCCGGGGCCACGCGCTCCCGGCCCGGGAAAGGATCACGAGCTGTCCGCGGGCGCCGTTCACCCGCCGTGCGTACGCGGGCGAGGGCGGCCAGGGCGTCGACGAACCGCGGAGCGACGGTATCCGGCGGGCCGCCGCACCCCGGCTCACCGGCCCGGTCTGCGGGGCCTCGGCGGGCTGACAGGTCGCGGACCGGCTGCTGTACGCCTGGACGTGGACACAGCGGACCGCCGAGAGCCGAGCCGGCGGCGTGGGCGGACGGCCGTACCCGCTATGCGTCCTCCGCGGCCGCGCTCACCGCCACGTCCAGCACACCTCGTCCTGGAGCAGCTCCGACGCCGGCCCCGTCGGATCCTGGGCGCCGGGCCGCGTCGTCCGTGCGGCCGGGCAGCCGTCCGCCGTGCACGCCTACCCCGCGACGGGACGCGACTCCACCGGGCCGGGTACCGGCGGCGGCGACCGGGTACTCGGCCGACTGCCACGGGAGGCCCGGCCGGCAGCGGTGGCGGCGCCGCCGGCCGGGGGCTGCTGCCCGGCCCGCGGTGGGCAGATATCGCACCGTCAGGACTTCGTGAGGAAGGAACCGGCCTCATGCAGCACGACGAGATGATCGGAAAGGTGCAGGCGCTGGCCCAACTGCCGGACCGGGGTTCGGCGGAACGGGCCGCACACGCCGTCGTGAGCACGCTGTCGGAGCGGCTGCCGTCCGGGCTGGCCCGGCATGTGGCGGCACAGCTGCCGCCGGACATGGCGGCGGCGATGCGGGAGGCGGCCGACGCGTCGGCCGGGGCCGACTCCGGTGTGTCGGGCGAGCGGTTCGGGCTGACCGTCTTCGCCGGACGCGTCGCCGACCGGGCGGGCACCGACGAGGACACGGCACTGCGGGAGGCCGCCGCCGTGATGGAGGTGCTCGACGCCGCACTGGCCCCGGAGCTGACCGAGCGGATGGCGGGCGCCCTGCCCCGGGACATTCGTGACCTGCTGCCGGTGGGCCGGGCGGCCGAGGGCGCCGGCCGCACCGGCGAGGAAGGGTGAACGCGCGTCGGCAGGGCCGGGATCCGGCGCACCGGAGCGGCACAGCGGGGCCGGGCCGGTGCACGGCCGATCATGTCCTGCGGCACGGCCCGCGCGGAGTGACGGTGCCGCGGGCGGCTGGTTGAATTGGTGTGCAAGGGCCCGTCGAGGGCAGACGTGGCAATGACGCTTCCCACTCCGCAAAGGTGCTCCATGGCGTTCTTCGCTCTCTCCCGGCAGCGGCCGCTGGTTCTGCTCTCCTCGACCGAGCTCGCGGCGGAGAACGACCGGCTGGCGACCGAGAACGAGCAGTTGCAGCACGCGGTGTCCTCGCACGCGGTGATCGACCAGGCCATCGGAGCGGTGGTCGTCGTCGGGCAGATCGCCCCGGAAGAGGCCTGGCGGGCGCTGCGGGACGTCTCCCAGCGCACCAACACCAAACTGCGGACGGTCGCCGAGCACATCCTGGACTACGCCCAGGGCGGCACGCTCCCCGAACCGGAGCGGATCGAGCTGGGCAGGGCGATCGTCCGCTACCGGCGGTGCGCCGACCCGGACGAGGGCACGTCGACGGCCCGGTGAGAGCCGGCCCGCAGGAGATCAGCGAGGGCCCGCCTTCATACGGCGGTGCCGGTGGGGCCTGGTGCGGCGCGTCGTCGGGGGATGCAGGATCCACCGGTCCTCGACCTGGTCGAGACCGAAGAGCAGGAGGGTGAGGACGGGGAGCAGCAGTACGGCGATAGTGATCACTGGAGGATCCCCTCTGCCGACGACTCTCCCCGGGTGCCCCGCGCCGACCTGGCCACTCGCGGCGGTTGTGAAGGTCCTGTGAGCACCTCCGCCGAGCTCGCCCGGCTGGAGGCGGCCATTGCCGGCCGGCTCCCGTCACATCCGCCGGCCGGCTTCCGTCAGTACAGCGCAAGCGCGGAGCGGACCTCCTCCGTAACGGCCCGCACCGCCCGCCGGCTCGCCACCGCCTCGTACCGCCGCCGCGCGCTCACCCTCGGGCGGCAATCTCCAGCCGTGGCCCGTCCATGTGCTCACCGGTGCCCCGCCGGCCGAGCTGAAGAAGCGCACCGGCGAGCGTGCGGCGGCCGGTGACCCCGGCGACGAGCGGCAGTACCGGATGTATCCACCGGAGCCGAAGTCCCCCTACCGGGAGCGGCGGTCCGCGGCGGCCGCGCCGCGTCTCGGGGCGCTCGGATCCGGCCCGGGGACGCGGAGGCCCGCCGAGCGGCCGTCGCCGCGAACTGGCGCTGTTCGGAGCACCGTGCCTCCTGCTGTGCCACGTCGACCTGGACATGGGCGCGGCGCAGTGGGCCGGTCTCGGGACGCATCTGCAGACGGTGAGGAGCTGATCCTTTTCGCGGGTGTGTCGATCGGCTTCGCGGATCCGTCGGCGCCGTTCGCGCCGATCGGCGGGGCGCCGCCCGGGGAGACCGTCACGTTTCCCGGCGACGCGTAGGGCGACGCAGATCCGGCCGTCAAACGTCCCCGTCCGGGGGGAATGCGCGCGCGGACGCGTTGCGCGCGCCCCGCTCGCGAGTCGCGCTTACGGTTCTTCCAAGTGACCGACCGTCATCAGGGGTGACGGAGAGGAGCCGGTAGCGGTGGTGGGCGATGCGCGTCGGCGGGCGGCCGGGCCGGACGGCAGGCGCCGCAGGGGGCGGGTGCTGGGCAGCCGACCGGCGTACACCGTGCGGCTTCCGGCCGTCCCGCGCACCGAGCCGGTGCCGGCGGCCGAGCGGACGGTGCCGTGGCTGCGGGTCGGGGCGGCCTACGCCTGGCGGCTCATCCTCATCGGGGTCGTCGTCTACGGCGTCTTCAGCATCCTCGGCAGCTTCCAGCTCGTCGCCGTGGCCCTGTTCCTCGCGCTGGTCGTGACCTCCGTCCTGCGCCCGCTGACAGACCTGCTGAACCGGGCGCTGCCGCGGCCGCTGAGCGTCGCCGTGGCGCTGCTGGGCAGCAGCCTGCTGCTGCTGACTCTGCTCGCCCTGGTGGGCAACGCCGTGGCGGGTGAGTCGGCCAGGCTGACGGGTGAGTTCCGGGGCGGGGTGCACCGCATCGAGCAGTGGCTCCAGCGGCCGCCGTTCCGGCTGAGCCCGCGCCGGCTGTCCGAGCTGGAGAACCAGGTGACGCACTATCTGTCCGCCCACCGGTCCAGCCTGCTCAGCCGTGCCGTCAGCGGGCTGAGCCGGGTGGTGGAAGTGGTCACCGGGGGCGCGCTCGCGCTGTTCGCCTCGGTGTTCTTCATCCACTCCGGCGAACGTCTGTGGCGCTGGATGCGCGACCAGCTGCTGCCGATCGGCGCCCGCCCGGCGTGGGACCGGGCGGGCTGGGCCGCGTGGCGGGCCTTCGCCGGGTACACGCGCGGCATCATCATCGTGGCCGCGACCAACGCCGTGCTCGTCGGTGTCGCACTGCTCGTGCTGCGTGTGCCGCTCGCGCTGCCGCTGACGCTGCTGGAGTTCTTCGCCGCGTTCGTGCCGCTGGTGGGCTCACCGGTCGCGCTCGCCGTCGCGACCGTCGTCGCACTGGCCGGGCGGGGACCACTGACCGCTCTGGCCGTGCTGGCACTGATCGTCGTGATCGGCCAGCTGGAGGGACATGTGCTGCATCCGCTGGTGATGAGCTGGGCGGTACGGCTGCATCCGCTCGTCGTCGCGGTGTCGGTGATCGCCGGCAGCATCGTCGCAGGGGTGATCGGTGCCGTGGTGGCCGTGCCGCTGGTGTCGGTGGTCTGGGCGGTGCTGCGCGCCCTGCGAGCGGTGCCGCCGTGACCCCGGCCACCATCGACCACCGTGGACTCGGGGGACATCTCCGAGCACGGTTCCACCACCGACGCCGCCGTCCTCGTACCGCTCAGCGCAGGGCCGCGGTCACCAGGCCGCGGATCTCCTCCTCCGACACGCTCCCGCCGTTCACCAGCCGGTCGAAGACCAGGCCGTCCACGCAGGTCAGCAGCGTCACCGTCCGCTCCTCCGGGTCGGCCACGTCCTGCGCGGCGAGAAAGTCGCACAATACCTGCCGGGCCAGGTTCTCGCGCGGCACCAGGATCTCGCGCAGTTCGGGATGGCGCGCGCTCTCGACGGCGCACGCGTAGCGGGCCAGGGAGCGCCCGCGCCCGTCCCCGATGAGCCTCGCGGCCGTGAAGGCGGCGAGCCCCGCCACCACTTCCCCGGCGGTCCGCAACGGCGGCGTCCTCGCCCCGATCTCCTGCAGCTCGGCCTGGTCGAGCGCCACCAGGCGCCGCACCAGCGCGGTGAGCAGGGCCTGGCGGGTGCGGTAGTAGGCGGACGTGGTGCCGGGCGGCAGCTGTGCCGCCCGGTCCACCGCGCGATGGGTCAGCCCCCGCCGAATCTCGGCCAGGGCGCCGTCAGGCCCTGGAGGACGCGGCCACGCCGCGCTCGCCACGGAGCCCTCGGTCGCCTCGGCGCTGGCCCGCTACGACGCCGAGCGCCGCCCGCGCTCGCAGGCGGTGGCCCGCGCGGCCCGGCAGGCGGGCCGGATGGGCCAGCGGCTGTCCCATCCGCCGGCGGTGGCCCTGCGCAACACCGCTTTGCGGGTCGCCCCGTCCCGGGTGGCGATGCGGGCGATCCTCCGGCACGCCGACTGGCCGCCGCCCGGCCCGGGCTGACCTCGGCGCGGGGTGCGTGGTCCCTCGTCGGCCCTCGCGTTCCGCCGGCCGCACTGCGTAGGGGGTGGGCCCGTGGTCACCCGGAGAGGTATGCGATGCGGGCGGACGATGCGCGGCCGTGTCCGGGGTGGCACCCGCGGCATGCGAATGACGTGGCAGGCGCTGTGGTGCGATGCGGCGGCCGCGGTGCGCGGTGCGGCACGGGCCTGGGCCGGACCGTGCCGGGAGCGCGATCTGGCCGCCCAGGCGGTGAAGGCGGCGCTGGCCGCATGGCTGGCCTGGGCGGTGGCGGGCTGGTGGCTGCACGCTCCGATGGCGTTCGTCGCGCCGTGGGTGGCGGTGGTCCTGGTGGAGTCGACCGTGTGCCGGTCGATCGCGCACGGGCTGCAGCAGCTCGCGGCGATCGCGGCCGGCACCGTCGTGGCCACCGCGGTGGCGCTGGCGCTGCGCGACACGATGGCCGCGATGGCCGTCGTCCTGCCCCTCGCGATGCTGCTCGGCCAGTGGCGGCGCCTGGGCAGTCAGGGCATCTACGCGGCCACCGGCGCCCTCTTCGTCCTGACCGGCGGATCCGTCACCGTCGCCACCTCCGCGGCCCGGCTCGCCGAAACCCTGTTCGGGGCCGTGGTCGGCATCGCCGTCAACGCGCTGGTGCGGCCGCCGCTGTACCTGCGGGACAGCCGGGCCGTGCTGAAGGACGCCACCGAGGAGGCCCACGACATCCTGCTGGCCGTCGCCGAGGAGCTGGCGGAGGGACGCTGGGACGCCGAGGAGGCCGGCGCCCGGCACGAGCGGGCCCTGCGGCTGCACCGGCTCGTGGAACAGGCCCGCTCCTCGGTCGAGTGGGGCCGAGAGAGCCTGCGCGGCAACCTGCGCCGCCGCACCGGTCAGGGGCCGCCGCCCGGCAAGGGGTACGACGACGCCCTCCTGGTGCTGGACTACGCGGCCGTGCACACGGCGGGCGTGACCCGCACGGTGCTGGAGGCCGCCACCGAGGACCTCGCCGCACCCCGGCCGCACCACGAACTCGCGTACCGCTACGCACAGTTCCTGCGCCACACGGCACACGCGCTGCGGCTCTACAGCCACAGCCGGTTCGGCGACGAGTCCGACGAGCACGAGGACGAGCTGCACCCGGCCGTGGCGCGGTTGCGCGCGACGCTGGACGATCGGCGCCGGGACCTGGTCCGTGCCACGAGGGACGACCCGGACGAGGTCGCGACATACGGCGCCCTGCTCGCCCAGACCCACCGGCTGGCCGATCAGCTGGTCGTCTCGGGCACCTGACCTGGCCCCGGCACCAAGCTGCGGAACACCGGGCCGGGTGGGCGCGCGGGGGCGGTCACACCGTCTTGACCTGGCCGCCGTCGATGGTGAACTCGGCTCCCGTGATGTTGCCCGCCAGCGGGGAGGCGAGGAAGAGAGCCAGGTCGGCAACTTCGTGCGGTTCGGTGACCCGCCCGGTGGAGATGCCCATGCTCTGCGGCACGACGACATCGATGGCTTCCTGCGCGCTGGTGCCGGCCTCGGCCGCCGTGGCCTCGGCGAAGCCGCCCGGCGCGGTCCAGAACGGAGTGCGAACCGGCCCCGGGGCGATCGCGTTGACCCGGACGCCCCGCGGCGCGAACTCCTCGGACAGCGACTTGGTCAGGCTGGTCAGCGCGGCCTTCGCCGCCGAGTAGTCCACAACGGCGGGGAAGGGCAGGCGCGCGTTGATGGAGCTGATGTTGACGATGGCACCGCCGTCCGCGGCCAGTAGGTGGGGAAGCGCCTCGCGGCTGGTGCGGACCGCGCTGAACAGGGTCAGATCGAAGATCCGTTGCCATTCTGCGTCGTCGATGTCCAGGAAGCTCGGCCGGGGCGTCGCGGCGCCCAGGTTGTTGACCAGGATGTCGACCCTGCCGTACTGCTCCACCGCGAGCCGGACGAGTGTGTGGGGCCCGTCCGCGGTGGCCAGGTCGACCGGGACCGCGGTGGCGCCGTACTTCTCGTGCAGCCCTTCGAGTTCCGGGGTGACACTTCGGCTGCCGGCGACGACGTGTACGCCCTCACGGGCGAAGGCGTCGGCGATGGCGAGACCGATGCCCTTGCTCGCTCCCGTGACGACAGCGACCTTGTCCTTGAGCTGGAGGTCCATGGACTCACGGTAGGCGGTTCCGGCATCGCCGGCTCAGCGAGCGGGGCTGCCTGGGCGGGACCCCTCCTCGCGCACCCCGAACAGCGCCGGGCCCACGGTGAGGGTGCCGTCGGTCAACGGCCGGCAACGCACTCCCCCGCCACCACGCAGCGCGCGCTGCGCCCCGACGCCGAGGGTGGCGTCCATCCAGGCGCAGGGCCTGGCCGCGCTGTACACCGCGAGTTCCACGGGGCCCGTGCCGCAGTCGAGGAAGACGGTCGCGCCGATGCAGGCGTCGATGTCGACCCCGCGCAGCAGGACGTTGCGCCGGGTGCGCAGCAGGTCCGCCGGGTGGGGACCCGGCTGTGGAAGCCGTTCGACGGCCATGAGGGTGATCGAGGCGTTGCGGTGGGCGGGCCGGTTGAAGTACCGGTCGCCGACGAGCCCCAGCCCGGCGCGCACCTCGGCCGTCGTCACCAGTTCCGCGGAGGGCAGTTCGGGCACCCCGTCGCCCGGCCGGCCCGCGAGCCGGTGCACCGGGGAGACCAGCAGTTGAAGGATTTCGACCTGGAGCACACCGCGAGCCTACGACGGCGACGACGCGCGCCCGCGCTCAGCCGGCCCTCCGCATGGCCCCGCCCGACCCGGCGTCACCTTCCAGCACCGGGCGCGTGACGGGGTCTTGTGCCGCCGGCCGGGCTTGGTGAGGCCCTTCCTCATCGCCATGGTGCCGGGGCCGAGCACCGTCGTCATCCTGCGCCGGGCGGTGGTGAACGGCCGGAGGACCGGCATGGCCACCGTCATGGGGAACGAGTGCGGGGTCCTGCTGTGGGGCCTGGCCGCCGCCTTCGGCCTCTCGGCGCTGCTGCTCGCCTCGCGGGTCGCCTACGACGTGACGCGGCTGACCGGGGCCGTCGTGCTGGTGGTGATGGGAGCGCGCGCCCTCTGGCAGGCGCGGCGGGACCGCGCCGAGCACGAGCGGTCGGCGGAGTCGGCCGAGGTGTCGCTGCGGCGGGCGTACGGGCAGGGGCTGGTCGCCAACTTCGCCAATCCCAAGGCGGGTGTGTTCGCCGTGTCCTTCCTGCCGCAGTTCGTGCCGCCCGGCGCCCCCGTCCTGCCGGTGCTGCTCGCCTTCGCGGTGATCTGGGTGGTGGTCGACCTCGTCTGGTACGTGCCGCTGGTCTGGCTGGCCGGGCGCGTGGGCGGCGTTCTGCGGCGGCCGGCCGTCCGGCGCCGGATGGAGCAGATCTCCGGGGTCGTCCTGGTCGGGCTGGGGGTGCGGCTGGCCACGGAGTCCTGAGGCGGCACCGGGAGCCGCGTAGCCCGACATGTCAGTGTGATGTCAGCACCCGGTGGCACCGTAGTACTCGTGAACGGCACGGGAGACCGGAGCCGGACACGAGGAGAGGTGCCCGGAGTGGCTTATCGGGGACCAATGAGCGCGTCTCACGGTCGGGCCTCACGGCCCGCGCAGGTTCGAATCCTGCCCTCTCCGCCGGACCTTCCCCGTGCCGGGCACCTCCGGCACGGGGTCAGCCGGTCGCGAAGCTCTTGAGCCGGTCCGTCGAGCCGTTGAACCGGTCGTGGTCGCCGACGGTCTTGCCGGAAGAGGTGTACTGCCACATGGTGTACGACGACCAGCCCGACGGCAGCGTCCCGGCGCTCGAGGCATAGCGGGCGATCCACAGCGGGTTGTCGCCGAACCCGGAGTAGTCACCGGTGCACTCGGTCCACCAGTTGGTCGCCGTGTAGATGACGGCGTTCCGGCCGGTGCGGGACTTGTAGCGGTTCAGGAAGTTGCGGATCCAGCCGACCATCTGGCTCTTGGACTTGCCGTAGCAGTCGTCGCCGTACGGGTTCCACTCGATGTCGAGCGCGCCCGGCAGGGTCTTGCCGTCAGCGGACCAGCCGCCGCCGTGTGCCAGGAAGTAGTCGGCCTGCGTGGCGCCGCCGGACGAGTCCGGTGTGGCGAAGTGGTATGCCCCGCGGACCATGCCCACGCTGTACGGGCCGTCGTACTGCTGGGCGAAGTCGGGGTTGGTGTAGGACGACCCCTCGGTGGCCTTCGTGTACGCCCATGTGGTGCCGTCGCTCCACAGGGTCGGCCAGTCGACGGCACCCTCGTAGCTGGCGACGTCCACGCCTTCGGCCTGGCTCGCGCGGCTGCTGGTGGGCGGGGCGTCGGCGCCGAAGGCGCGTCCGTCGTGGGCGAGGACGCCCATGCCCATGTACGCGCTGCCGCGCGGGGGAATGCCCGGGGACGAGTCCGGCCGGGCCATGGGGTTGGACAGGGTGAGGAGGAGGCCGGTCAGGGCGCCCGTGACGACGAGGCGTGAGCGGCTGGGCTGCAGGGATATGGAGGTTCGCACGGAACCCATCTGACCCGGTGCCGGTCGGTATCGCACTCCGGATACCGCCCAACGAAGCCATCCTGGGCCGAGCTTGGGCCGTATGGGTGGCCCCCGGGTGGCGTACGGGCCGGTCGTGGGAGTCACCGGAGGGGCGTCCCACGACCGGCCCGCGCCCGGTCAGCCGTCGATGCGGTGCTGGGTCCAGAAGGAGGTGAGGTCGGAGCTGGTGGCTGCCTGGGCGGCGGCCTTGAACTCGGCCGTGGTCGACACGCCGTACCAGTGGGCGGTCGCGTAGTCCTTCAGCAGCTTGGCCATGGCGGAGTCACCGAGGACGCGCCGCAGGTCGTGCAGGGCGCACTTGCCATAGCCGTAGACGACGGTGGAATAGCGGGAGGAGTGCGCGTCCCAGTAGGCCATGGAGTTGGTGATCTTCTCGGCGCTGGAGGCCCAGGAGACGCTGTTCCAGCAGTTGGTGCCGGTCTTGCCGAGGGCGAGGTCGGTGGCGTAGTCGGTGAACGCCTCGTCCAGCCAGGGGCTGTTGTACTCGTCGTCGCCGACGATGCCGTACCACCACTGGTGGCCGATCTCGTGGGTGAGGGCGGTGGAGCTGACCACGTCCAGGACGAACCCCGGGTACTCCATTCCGCCGAACCAGTAGTTGTTGTCGAGCACGGCGTCCAGCTCGCCGTAGGGGTAGGCGCCGAAGCGGGCCGCATGCGCGTCCACGGCGCTCTTGGCGGTGCTGAGCATGGACTGGGCGCTGGAGGAGCTGATGCCGGACACGGAGTAGACGTTCACCGCGACGCCGGCCGCCGAGGTCCCGGAGATCTTGCTGAAGGGGCCGGCGGCCCAGGCGAAGTCACGGATCTTCGACGCCGTCGCCGTCGTCACCATACGGCCGCTGGAGCCGGGTGTGTCGGTGGAGGTGCCGGTGGCCGGGACCAGCAGGCCGCTGGGGTGGTCCAGGGTCACCTTGAAGTCGGCGGCCAGGGAGTAGAAGGACTCGCCGTTGTCCGTGTACGGGTCGAGGTGCCAGCCGGCGCCGTCCCGGACCGCGAGGACGGGCAGGGCGTTGCCGATGAAGCTGTAGGCGCCGTCGTGGCCGAACCGGTCGGCGCCGCTGGGCACGGTGATGCCGAGGTCGAAGCCGATGGTGGCGCTCTGGCCCTGGGCGAGCGGGGCCGGCAGGTCGATCCTGAGCGCGGTGCAGTCCACGGAGGGCGCGCCCGCGGTAGCGCCGGTCACGTTGGTGACGCGGATCGGCATGGCGTCACAGGTGCCGTGGTAGTTGTCCCACAGCCTCAGATAGACCTCGTTCAGGGCGGTGGCGGAGGCGTTGGCGAAGGTCACGCTCTCGTGCCCGGTCCAGACGCTGCCGCTCGTGTCGCTGCTGAGGTTCACCGTGTACGAGGGCGAGGCCGGGGTGCGCGTGGAGTCGCCCGGAGGTGGCGCGGAGCCGCCGGAGGTGTCGAGCGCAATGTCGTCGAGGACGAAGCTCGTCTGGAGGCTGGAGTCCTCGGTCCCGGTGAAGGAGAGAGTGACGGTCTGCCCGGCGTAGGCCGAGACGTCGATCGACTTCTGGACGTACCCGGTGTTCTCGTCGAGGTTCGAGTAGGTGGCCAGCGCCGTGTTGCCGATCTTGGCCGTGAGCTTGTCGTACGCGACGGAGGAGGTCGTCTCGTCCGTGTCGATGTGCAGCCAGAAGGTGAGGGTGGCCGCGTCACACCCGGAGGGGATGGTGACGCTCTGGCTGAGGGTGTCGGTATGGGTGCTGCCGACTCCGTCCAGCCAGGCGTAGGAACGGCCGCCGTGGGCGGTCTCGCCTGAGCGGCTGGTGATGACGGTGGAGGAGGACGTCGACCAGGGCGATGTCCCGCTCTCGAAGCCGCTGTTGCCGACGACCTGCGCCGGAGTGCAGGCGGCGGGTGCCGCGGCCGGCCGGGCCGCGGCGGGCGTGCCGGGGAGCACGAGGGCGGTCACCACGGCGACGGTGAGCGCACCGGCGCCGAGGACCTTGTGGGGGGTCGATCTCACACGCTACTCCTTTGCGGCGGCCGGGATTCCCGGCCTGCTCGATGGCCGCCGGCCGGCTGGGGTTCGCCGGGGCGGCCGCTGACGGGGCTTGCGCGATCGCTGCATCGAGAGGTGCGGCGCGCGCTCATGGGGTCAGGGCGCGGGATGCCGGACTTTCGAGAGAGTGCCAGATTTGACCGGACCATGCCAGATGGGGTGCGGTGCTCTGTGGGGAGGTTCGGTCAGTCGGTGCGCAGCGTCACGAAGACCGCGGTCAGTGCGGTGCCCTGCGGGTCCTGCCAGCCGCGCGCCACATGGCCGACCGCTCCCTCGGGGCACAGCGGCGGGTTCTCGGGGGTGGGGTGCAGGATCCGGTGAACGTGGAGGACCGTGTCGCGCGGCGCGGGAATGCGGGTGCCTGTCCGGTCGTCGGCCGGTTCGGGGGCGAAGCCGTCCAGCGCGAAGGGGGCGCCGGTGCAGGAGCGGATCACCTCGGGGTCGGGGGCGCCGTCGATGCTCTGGGCCTGCGCCTGGGCCCTGCCCTGGATCAGCGACAGCAACTCGGTGACCAGCACCGGGTCGTGGCAGCCGTCGTACACCCAGCGCGTGCCCAGCACACCGTGCTCCAATGTGCCCACCAGCCCGTGCTCCGCGCCTTCGAGCGGCGCGCCGCGATAGCTCAACGGGACGAGATAGGCGGTCGGTTCGGAGGTGGAGGTGTCGGTGGCCACCATGAACTCGATGCCGACCTCGCCCTCCGGGTCGTCCAGCCGGAAGCCGCCGGACTTGGTCAGCACCGGGGCATCCGGCCCACCGCGGTACCAGGGGCGCGAGGGCAGCCAGTCGGTGAGCAGCTCGAGCTTGGTGGGCTTGAGCGTGGTGTGGTGGATGACGGCCATACCGGCAGGGCTCCTCCGTGGTGCGGATGCTGACCCGCCCCAGCTTCGCACACCGTTCCCGCAGGTCACCCGCCCGCCGCTGTCAGCAGCGCCTCAACTCGGATGCGGAGACGCACCGTTCGCCACGGGCAGGCCCTCGACGGACGGTGCCGTGCGCCGGTCCAGGGGACGGGCCGGGCGCGCCGCGGGGCCGCCTCCTTCTCGCTCAACAGCGGGGCTGTGTCCGGGAGCCAACGCGTTCCGACCCCAGACTCCCGCTCGACGGGGGTGGGTTCGTCGAGACGGAGGGGTAGGCGCGGCAGTCACCGACCCGGTCCGTGCCGGCGCGGCCGAGGCCCGGAGTCGGTCGATACGACCGTGGGCGAGGGCCCAGCCGTCGACGGGGCCGGCGACGTAGACGCCCTCGCGGTAGGCGGCCGCGGTGCCCTCGGTCCAGCCGGCCTCGCGCCGACCGCCCAGTCGCAGCACGTCGGCGACCTCCGCCACCGTGGCGCCGCGCACCGCGAGCCAGGACGTCTTGTACCCGAAGCCCATGGCCTACTGCCCAACGGCGCCTGAACTCATTGCTTCCCGCTTCTGGTCCGCGAGACCTACCGGACGGTATACAGACCCAGTCGAACGCGCGAGGGCCGCTCTGCGGAGCCGGCACCGTGCGATGAACCGGCCTCAGGGGGAGGATCCATGGCGAACGGCACTGGCGCGGCGGGCGGGGCGAGAGGCCGGCGGGGAGCCGCCGTGGTGGGGGCGGCGCTGGGCGGTTGCGTCCTTGTCGCTGCCGCCACGGCACCGGCCTCCGCGCACTCCGCGGAACACGGTCGCGGCATCGACTACGTCGCCCTGGGCGACTCCTACACCTCGGGCCCCGGCATCCCGCAGCAGGTGGACGCCAACTGCGCCCGCTCCGACCACAATTACCCCTCGCTGGTGGCGGACCGGCGTCAGGTGAGCACCTTCAAGGACGTCAGCTGTGCCGGAGCGACGACCGCCGAGATGTGGCAGGCGCAGGGCACCAACGCACCCCAGCTCGACGCCGTGCGACGGGACACGGGCCTGGTGACGGTGCAGATCGGCGGCAACGACGTCGGCTTCGGCCCGATCATCAGCACCTGCGCCCACCTGGCCGCCCAGGACCCGACGGGCAACCCCTGCGAGCGCTCGTACGAGGCGTCCGGTTACGACCAGCTGGCCCTCGCGATCGTCCAGGCCGCCCCGAAGGTCGACCGGGTGCTGCGGGCCGTGCACGCGAGGGCGCCGCACGCGCGTGTGGTCGTCGTCGGCTACCCGGACCTGCTGCCCGACGACGGCAGCGGCTGCTTCCCGCAGGTGCCGTTCGCGCAGAAGGACTTCCCCTATCTCCGGGACACCGAGAAGCGGCTGAACCTGATGCTGCGCCTGGTGGCCGGGGTGAACCGCGCCGAGTACGTGGACACTTACGGCCCCACGGTCGGGCACGACATGTGCAAGGCACCCGCGGACCGCTGGATAGAGCCGCTCCAACCGGCCGCGCCCGCCGCCCCGGCACACCCCAACGCCAGGGGAGAGGAGGCCATGGCACAGGCGGTGCTGGACAGGCTGGAGGAGGGCCGCGCCCACGACTGATCCCCGGGGCAGGGCCGAACCCCGTGACCGGGCCGGCCCAGCCCCGCCGCCGAGGTTCCCTCAGCCGTCGAGCGCGCCCAGTACCACGGCCTGGGCCTCCTCCTGGACCCGGGCGAGGTGCTCGGGGCCGAGGAAGGACTCGGCGTAGACCTTGTACACGTCCTCGGTGCCCGAAGGGCGCGCAGCGAACCAGGCGTTCTCCGTGGTGACCTTCATACCGCCGATCGCGGCGCCGTTGCCGGGCGCCTCGGTGAGGACGCCCGTGACGGCCTCCCCGGCGAGCGTGTCGGCGGTGACCTGGGCCGGTGACAACTTGCCCAGCAGCGCCTTCTGTTCACGGGTCGCGGGAGCGTCGATGCGGGCGTAGGCGGGTTCCCCGAAGCGGGCGGTCAGGTCGGCGTAGTGCTCCGACGGGGTCCGGTCCGTGACAGCGGTGATCTCGGAGGCGAGGAGGGCAAGCAGGATGCCGTCCTTGTCGGTGGTCCACACCGAGCCGTCGCGGCGCAGGAAGGAGGCGCCGGCGGACTCCTCGCCGCCGAACCCGATGCCGCCGCCGGCCAGTCCGTCCACGAACCACTTGAACCCGACCGGAACCTCGACCAGTTGACGGCCGAGGTCGGCGGCGACCCGGTCGATCATCGTGGAGGAGACCAGCGTCTTGCCGATTCCCGCGCCGGCGGGCCACTGGTCGCGGTGCCGGTAGAGGTAGGAGATGGCGACCGCGAGGTAGTGGTTGGGGTTCATCAGGCCCGCGTCGGGGGTGACGATGCCGTGCCGGTCGGCGTCGGCGTCGTTGCCGGTGGCGATGCGGAACCGGTCGCGCTGCTCGATGAGGGAGGCCATGGCGTACGGCGAGGAGCAGTCCATGCGGATCTGGCCGTCCCAGTCCAGCGTCATGAACCGCCAGGTGGGATCGGTGTGCGGGTTGACCACCGTGAGGTCGATGCCGTGCTGTTCGGCGATGCGGCCCCAGTAGGCGACGGAGGCCCCGCCGAGCGGGTCGGCGCCGATGCGCACGCCGGATGCGCGGATCGCGTCCAGGTCCAGCACACTCGGCAGATCGCCGACATAGGCGCCGAGGAAGTCGTACCGCCCGGTCGTCTCCGCGGCGAGCGCCCGCGCGTACGGCACCCGGCGTACGTCCTTCAGGCCGCCGGTGATGATCTCGTTGGCCCGGTCCTGGATCCATGAGGTGGCGTCGGAGGCCGCGGGGCCGCCGCTCGGCGGGTTGTACTTGAAGCCGCCGTCGGCGGGCGGGTTGTGGGAGGGGGTGACGACCACGCCGTCGGCGAGGCCGGAGCTGCGGCCGCGGTTGTGGGTGAGGATCGCGAGCGACACGGCGGGGGTGGGCGTGTAGCCGTCGGCGCTGTCGATGAGCACGGTGACGCCATTGGCGGCGAACACCTCCAGCGCGGTGACCTTCGCGGGCTCGGACAGGGCGTGGGTGTCGGCGCCGAGGAACAGGGGACCGTCCGTTCCCTGGTCCGCGCGGTACTCGCAGATGGCCTGGCTGGTGGCGGCGATGTGGTCCTCGTTGAAGGCGGTTGCCAGGGACGAGCCCCGGTGCCCGGAGGTGCCGAACGCCACCCGCTGTACCGGGTCGGCCGGGTCCGGGTGCAGTGCGTAGTACGCCGTGACCAGCCGGGCCACGTCCACAAGGTCCTCGGGGCCGGCCGGCCGGCCGGCTCGCTCGTGCGGCATGAGTCCGTTCCTCCGAGTCGTCGGATCGATCGCTCACCGCCCATCTTTCCTCGTCAGGGCCCTGACATGCGAGTGGGCACCGCCCTATGATCCAGTGCTCCGATCTTCGTGCCGTGCTGCCGTCCGTGCAGGTCGCCTTCCACAGACAGGTCTTCAACCGTGACCGCATCCGCCGCCCAGGCTCCTTGGTTCCTCGCGCGTTGCACGCAGTTCGCCGTGGCAGCGGCGGCCGGCGGCGACCTGGTCCGGGCGCTGACGCTGCATGCTCATCTGCTGCATCCGGCGACGGCCACGGCCTCCGATTTCGGGCGGGTGTCGATGGTCTTCGTGAACGCGATGACGGCGGCGGTAGTGCTGTTCCTCGTCTGGTTCGCCCGCTGTTGGCGCTGCGCCGGGCTCCTCTCGCCCGGTGTGGTGCGCGGCTCTGTCGCGTGGGCCGTTGTCGCCTGGCTGATACCGGTGATGAATCTCTGGGCTCCGCGCGGGCTCGTGCTGGACGTACAGCGCGCGAGCGACCCCGGCGGTGCCGATGAGGGCCGCGGGAACGTCCTGGTGAACGTGTGGTGGGCGGCCTGGGTCGGGCACGCGGCGCTGTCCCTGGCCGCCATGATCCTGGGCGGCGGCACCTCGCTGCCGCTGCTGGTGGCGTCGGAAGGCCTCAACCTGCTGGCCGCCGTCCTGGCGATCGCCGTGATCCAGCGGATCACGGCGCGTCTGGCCGCCGGGCTGGGGTCCATGACTCCGGTACCCGCGCCCGCCGGCCTGTCGCACGCCTCCTAGACGGGCGCGTCACCCGATGTGGTAACTGTCCCCGTACACCTTCCAGTCGAGCGGGGTGTTCAGGTCGAGGTTGCCCTTGCGCAGGAAGACCCGCTGCTCGGTGTCGACACGGCTGGTGTCGCTGTGCGCCTCCTCCTGCTTCATGGCCCACACCCGGGCGTCGAGGAAGGCGTTGAGGTACGTCGTCTCGTTGCCGCCCTGCGCCGGCGGCTTGGCGCTGCGCAGGGCGCGCCTCCGGATGTTGCGGAAGCTGGTCGGGTCGTCGCCGTCGCCGTGCATGACGATGGCGTCGTAGTAGCAGAACTGGCCGAGGGTGCGCAGGCCGTCGGCCTTGCCCTGGGCGACCGCGGGGTTGAAGTAGACGCGGTCGCGCTCGTCGTTCTGGCACTGCTGGAACACGGTGTCCTGGGCGGCCTTGCGCCAGTCCCTGGGGTAGTTGGGGTCGAGGCCGTCATGGGAGTCGGAGCCGTTGACCTGGCGCAGGGCGGGCAGGTACTTGGCGAGGACGTTGCCGGGCTTGCGGTCGGCGTACAACTGGACCAGGTCGAGCATGTCGCCGGTGCCGGAACAGAAGCCGATGATGCCGGCGGTGTAGCCGCGGCCGTCGCCGATGTCCTCGATGTACTTGTACTGGGCCTTCCAGTCGAGCGAGGAGTTCTCCGCGCTCGACACCAGTTCCATGGCGATCTCCTTCTTCGCCGGGTCGTCGAGGCCCGATGCCGCCGCCGGGGCGGCGGTCGCGCGCTGGGACACGAGCAGGGCTCCGGAGGCCACGCCGGCGCCGAGCAGGGCGACGACGGTCCGGCGGGATATGCGGGCGGGGGGTGCGGTCTCGCGGTCTGCGTTCACCACTGGGCTCCAAGCGGGAGTGGGGGGTGGGTAGTTGGTCCGTGCTGATCCGCGTCCAACATTGGTAGGAAAGTTTCCTATCAAACGCGCGGCAGCTCGGTAAGCAGGCTCGCGAGAAGTTCGTACGATCGAACGAGGGCTGGATCGGACAGATGCGCCTCAGGTGCGCCGGGCCCCGTCCCGCTGCTGCACGAAGCTGTACAACTCGCGTGACACGGTGATCAGTTCACGCCGCTCCTCGCGCGAACCGACCATCGGCCGCGACCCCTTGAGCGGCACCTGTGCGGTCTCGGGCAGGAACTTCACCGTCAGCAGTCCGATGACCCCGGCCAGCATCAGGCAGTAGGCCGGCATCAGGTCGTCGCCGGTGGCCGTCGCGGACCTGGCGGGGCAGTCGCGCCACGGCTTGCGGCGTCCGCGACCGGGACCGGCCCCCCTGCCGCCCGTCCGACCTCGCACCGCTCACGAACGCCTCCTCGCCCCACCGCACCGGTCACCGCCTGCCCCCTTGGCCCGATTCAGAAACGGAGCCGCTCAGTCCCATCCGGTACGGCGGTTGGACTTGTGCGGCGCGCGGACGCAGGGTGGACGGGCCCGTCCGCACACGGAGGGGCGACCCCTAACGGCACCACCCGGAGAAGACCCGATGACCCACGCCGCGGACCCCGCACGCTACGCCGGCGCCATGCGCTACCGGCGCACCGGACGCTCGGGGCTGGACCTGCCCGTCCTGTCCCTGGGCTACTGGCACAACTTCGGCGACGACCGTCCCTTCGAGACCCAGCGCGAGATCGCCCTGCGCGCCTTCGACCTCGGGATCACCCACCACGACCTGGCCAACAACTACGGTCCGCCGTACGGAGCGGCCGAGCAGAACCTCGGCCGGCTGCTGAAGCGGGACCTCGCGCCGTACCGGGACGAGCTGGTGATCTCCACCAAGGCGGGCTGGGACATGTGGCCCGGCCCCTACGGGCAGGGCGGCGGCTCCCGGAAGTACGTGCTCGCCTCGCTGGACCAGTCGCTGCGCCGGATGGGCATGGACTACGTGGACATCTTCTACTCCCACCGGCTGGACGCCACCACGCCGCTGGAGGAGACGATGGGGGCGCTCGACACGGCCGTACGCCAGGGCAAGGCGCTGTACGTCGGCATCTCCTCCTACGACACGGAGCGCACCCGGCAGGCGGCGGCGATCCTGCGCGAGCTGGGCACCCCGCTGCTGATCCACCAGCCGTCGTACAGCATGCTCAACCGCTGGATCGAGACCGACGGTCTGCTGGACGCGGCGGAGGAGGAGGGCTTCGGCGTCATCGGCTTCACGGCGCTCGCCCAGGGCCTGCTGACCGGCCGCTACCTGGAGGGTGTGCCGCAGGACTCGCGGGCGGCGCGCGGCACGTCCTTCGACGCCTCCTGGCTGACGGACGACATGCGGCAGCGGCTGCGCGCACTGAACGACATCGCGGCACGGCGTGGTCAGACGCTGGCACAGATGGCGCTGGCCTGGGCCCTGCGCGACGAGCGGGTCACGTCGCTCGTCATCGGCGCCTCCCGCACCGAGCAGCTGGAGCAGAACGTCGCCGCGCTGGAGAACCTGCGGTTCGACCCGGAGGAGCTGGCCGAGATCGACAAGTACGCGACCGACGGCGGCGTGGACCTGTGGCGTGAGGCGCGGCTGGGCCAGCTGGGCTGACACCGGGCGGGTGGTCCCTGGGAATGAGGCAGGCTGTCTGTGACGTTCGTCACAGACAGTCGGAATAAAACCGACATAATGGACGTCATATGGACAGCGTTGTCAACGCGGACGACAGCGCCGTCAGATTCACTCGCGATGTCCAAGGAGCCGCTCCTCTCATGGCACACGGAGCCCACCGCAGCCCCCTTCTGCCTCCCCGCCCCGACCTGAACCTCGCCGACGACTGCGAGGTGTGCCTGGGCTGGGGCACGGTGGTCACCCGCGACGGGGACCACGAACTGTGCCACATGTGCCAAGGCCTCCCGGCCGACGACGAGGGCATCCTGCGCTCCGACTCGTAGTCCCCGCACCGGCCCGCCTCCACGAGGGAACCGGCACGCTGATCGCGGCGACGTACCGTGGAGGCATGGCCGCCCCTCCCCTGCCTGGTCCGCTGGCGCATCTCGCGCCGCTGCTCGGCCACTACGGTTACTGGGCCGTGGGGGCCGTCGTCCTGGTGGAGGACTTCGGAGTGCCCGCGCCGGGCGAGACGATCCTGCTGGCCGCCGGGGTGTACGCGGGCGCGGGACGGCTGAACATCGTGGCCGTGGCGGTCATCGCGTTCGCCGCGGCCGTCGTCGGGGACAACATCGGCTACGGCATCGGCCGGTGGGGCGGGCGGCCCTTCGTGCACCGGTGGGGAAGATACGTCTTCCTGCCGCCGCAGCGGTTCCAGGCGGCTGAGGAGTTCTTCCGCCGGCACGGCGGCAAGATCGTGACCGTGGCCCGGTTCATCGAGGGCCTGCGCCAGGCCAACGGCATCATCGCCGGCACCTCGGGCATGCACTGGCGCCGCTTCCTCACCTTCAACGCGCTGGGCGCCGCCCTCTGGGTCGGTCTGTGGACGACCCTGGCCTACCTGGTGGGCAGCCACATCACGACGGTGTACGACGAGGTCTCGCGGTACGAGGTCTACGTCCTCGTCGCCGTCGGCGTGCTGATCGCCGCCCTCGTCGTACGGCACTGCGTACGGCGGCGCCGCGAGGTCTGATCCGCCCCGCTCCAGGCAGGAGGGGACTGTCACGTGGCCCGCCCCCGTACCGACGGCCGCACACTGGAGAGAGGACCGCGGCCCGAGGTCGATGGTCAGGGGCTCCCCCGGTTCGGAGAAGTGCTGGGGGAGCTTCGCCGTGTCCGGCCCTCCGGTCGCCCACCTGCTCCGCCGTCTAGGGCGAGGTGCGCGTGGGCCGGGCCTTCTCCGTGTGGTCCGCAGCCCCCGCCTGCCGGGTGTCGTCGACGGCACGCGCGTGGCCGCCGCGCAGGGCGGAGGCGAGCGCGGAGACCAGGGCCATGCCCGCGGCCACGCCGAAGACGATGGTCAGGCCGTGGTGGAAGGGCCCGGAGACCAGCTCCGGGAAGAAGGTGTGGCCGGTCAGGGTGGCCCGCTGGGCGGCGGTCAGATGGTCCAGCGTGCCGCCGGCGCCGAGCAGATGGCCGATGGGATTGTCGCCGAGGAACGTGGCGAACAGGGTGCTGACGGGCGGCAGTGAGGCCACGTCGTGCGCGGCCGAGGCGGGCACGCCGTGCGCCTGGAGTCCGCTGCTCAGCGTCTTCGGCAGGGTGCCCGCGAGACCGGAGACCATCAGCGAGAAGAAGACGCCGATGGACAGGGCCGTACCCGAATTCTGGAAGGTGGAGCGCATCCCGGAGGCCACACCCCGATGGCGGGCGGGCACGCTGCCCATGATGGAGGAGGTGTTGGGCGACGAGAACATGCCCTGGCCGAGGCCGTTGAGCAGCAGCAGCGTCGCGAAGACGCCGTAGTCGAAGGTCACGGGGAGGGCCAGCAGGCCGAGAAAGGACCCGGCGACGACGACCAGTCCGGCGGTGGAGAAGAGGCGGGCGCCGAAGCGGTCGGACAGATAGCCGGAGAGCGGCCCGGCGACCAGGAAGCCCAGGGTGAGCGGCAGCATGAAGATGCCGGCCCACAGCGGGGTGTCCGCGAAGTCGTAGCCGCGCAGCGGCAGCCAGATGCCCTGCAGCCAGATGATCAGCATGAACTGCAGTCCGCCGCGGGCGATCGCGGTGAGCAGGGCGGCCAGGTTGCCGGCCGCGAAAGCCCGCACCCGGAACAGCGACAGCCGGCACATGGGCTCCGCGACCCGCGTCTCGACCAGGCAGAACACCAGCAGCAGGAACACGCCGCCGATCAGGCCCGTGAGCACCCAGGGGTTGGTCCAGCCGGTGGGGTGGCCGCCGTAGGGCTGGATGCCGTAAGTGATGCCCGCGAGGAGGATGCCCGCGCCCGAGGCGAAGGTGAGGTTGCCGAGCCAGTCGATCCGGCCGCGCCCGCCGGCCGAGGTCTCGCGCAGGCTCAGGTACGACCAGACGGTGCCGGTGACACTGACCGGGACGCTCACCCAGAACACCGCACGCCAGTCGACCGCGGCCAGCAGGCCGCCGGCGAGCAGGCCGAGGAACTGCCCGGCGAGCGCGGTGATCTGGTTGATGCCGAGGGCCATGCCGCGCTGCCGGTCCGGGAAGGCGTCGGTGAGGATGGCCGCCGAGTTGGCGGTGAGCATGGAGCCGCCGAAGGCCTGCACGATCCGCCACAGGATCAGCCACAGCGCGCCCGCGCCCGCCCGGAACGGATCGAGGGACAGGGCGACGGAGGCGCAGGCGAAGACCAGGAAGCCCAAGTTGTAGATGCGGACCCGGCCGAACATGTCGCCGAGCCGGCCGAGCACGACCACCAGCACGGCCGAGACCAGCAGATAGCCGAGGATCATCCACAGCAGATAGCCGATGTTGCCGACCGCGAGCGGGTCCAGGCCGATCCCCCGGAAGATCGCCGGCAGCGAGATGATCACGATGGAGGCGTCCATCGTGGCGATCAGGACACCGAGGGTCGTGTTGGAGAGCGCGACCCACTTGTAGCCGGGGCCGGGGGGCCTGTCCCTGAGGCGGGCCGATCGGGCGAGGAGGCGGCCGCGTATGCCACCGGCGGACGCGGGGCCGGTCACAGCCGCTCCGCCAGCCGGTCGAGCAGGGGCAGCACGTCGTACAGGGCCTGCCGTTCCCGCGGGGTGAACTCGTCCAGGGCGTGGGCGAGACGGCTCACGGACTCGGAGCGGCGCTGCTCCAGCATGGTCCGTCCCTCCTCGGTGATGGAGACGATGGCCCGGCGGCCGTCGGCCGTGTCGGGGGTACGGCTGACCAGTCCGCGTTGTTCGAGCCCGGCGAGGGTGCCGGCCATCGCCTGCGGCCGGACGCGTTCCAGTTCGGCGAGCGAGCCGGGCGAGTCCGGACCGGTACGGGCCAGGCGGGCCAGTACCGACACGCCGGACAACGTCACGTCGCCGACCGCGTGTGCCTGCCGCAGCCGGCGGACGATCCGGCCCATGGCCAGCCGCAGTGCGGCGGCGAGTGCAACGGTGTCCACGATTACTAACGATAGATTTATCAGTCTGGACTGTTCAACCAAGGGTAAGCAATCAGGCCCGCGCCGGGGAATATATCCACAATTTCCTGTTTGGGTGGCTGTACAAGGGCAAACCGACTGTGGACAGACCCCGCACAACGTTGGGATGTGACACCCGATGGCAGGCAGCCAGAAGGCAAAGGGCAAGAAGGAGCAGGCCAAGGGGAGGGCGAAGGAGGCCATAGGCCGCGCCGTCGGCAATGAGCGGATGGAGGCCGAGGGCCGTATGGAAGGCGCGCTCGGCGACGCCCGGCAGGCCAAGGAGAAGGGCAAGGACACCTTGAAGCACTGAGCCGCCTTCAAGCACCGAGCCGCGCCGGATCGACGGCTCGTCCGATTCCGAACGGGTCCGGGAGATCCAGCGGACCTCCCGGACCCGTTCCGCCATGCGCGCACCCGGCCCGCGGCCCTGCGACCAGGGCTTCAAGGGCAACCGGAGGATTCGCGGCGTACGTCCCCTTGACCGACGGTTCAGCGGGTATCCGCGCAGGGACGGGAGGATCCCGTCCGTACCGGAAGGGCCACTGGCACCGCACGAAAAGGGCAACGACGCATGGACATCCCGCTCGGGACGCACACCAGGACGCAGGCCCGCCCCGCGCCCCTGCGCCACAGCCGTACCTGGGACGACGCCGTGGCCGGCATCGGGGACGCCAGGGACGCCGTCGCCGCGCTGCTCGCGGGTGTGCGCCCCGCGCCCCCGCGGCGCTCGGTGCAGGACGCCCGGCTCGTCGCCAGCGAACTCGTCACCAACGTGGCCAAACACGCGCCCGGTCCGTGCACCCTGAGCCTGGAAGTGCTGCCCGAGGCCGGCGCCCTGCGCATCACGGTGTCGGACACCTCCACCGACCCGCCCCGGCGGCACCCTCCCGATCCCAGCCGAGTCGGCGGGCACGGGCTGCACCTCGTCGCGGTGCTCTCCCGCGCCCTCGAAGTGACCTGGCTGCCCCACGGCAAACGGATCACCGCCACCGTGCCGCTCACCGCCGAGGAGCCGTGAGCCGGCCGAGCAGGGCGGTGTGGTGTCCCCGTTCACCCGTACGGCCGGACGCATCCGGTGGGGCCAAGTACCCCGCGTCCACGAGGAGCGGCGGGTCCTACGCACGCGGCAGCGCGGGCGCCGTTTCGGGCGCGCGGAGCCGGGGCACCCGTGCCAGGCTCGAAGCAGAACACCGAGAGTGAGCGACCCGGCACGGACCGAAAGACGAGCCCGCCCGCCGTCAGCAGCACCCCGTATGACAGGACGTGTGAGGAGGTACGGCGATGAGGGACGGCGACGAGGCCCGCGGACATCTGTGGTACGGCCCCCAGCCGGACGTGGCCGGGGACTCCGGATACCCGGACGCCCCGCCGAGGATGGGCTTCTTCACCGACACCTCGGTGTGCATCGGCTGCAAGGCCTGCGAGGTGGCGTGCAAGGAGTGGAACGCCATCCCGGAGGACGGTCTGGTCCTGACCGGCATGTCGTACGACAACACACAGAGCCTCGGCGCGGACACCTGGCGGCACGTGGCCTTCATCGAGCAGCGGGGGCCGTTCGGCCGGCCGGAACCCGGGGTCGCGCACGAGGACGTCGACGTGTTCGCCGCCGCGGCCCGCCTCGGCACCGATGCCTCCTCCCCCGGCCCGGGAACCACCACTCCCCCGCCCGGGCAGGCCCCCGAGGGCGCGCCCGCCGGCCAGATCGCCCCCCTGTCCCCGGACGGCCGCACCGAGCTGCGCTGGCTGATGTCCTCCGACGTGTGCAAGCACTGCACGCACGCTGCTTGTCTGGACGTGTGCCCCACCGGCGCGCTGTTCCGCACCGAGTTCGGCACGGTCGTCGTCCAGGAGGACATCTGCAACGGCTGCGGCTACTGCGTGCCCGCCTGTCCCTACGGCGTCATCGACCAGCGTAAGGACGACGGCCGGGTGTGGAAGTGCACGCTGTGCTACGACCGGCTCGGCGTCGGCATGGAGCCCGCCTGCGCCAAGTCCTGTCCCACGGACTCCATCCAGTTCGGCCCGCTGGACGAGCTGCGGGAGCGGGCGCAGGCCCGGGTGGCACGGTTGCACGCGGCCGGCGTGACCGACGCACGGCTGTACGGCGAGAGTCCGGACGACGGGGTCGGCGGCGACGGCGCGTTCTTCCTGCTGCTGGACGAGCCGGAGGTCTACGGCCTCCCGCCGGATCCGGTGGTCACCACCCGCGATCTGCCCGACATGTGGCGGCACGCGGCACTGGCCGCCGGCACGCTGCTGGCCCTCGCCCTGGGCAGCTTCGCGAGGAGGCCGCGATGAGCGAGTCGGACGTCACCCGGCACGGCGTTCAGGGCGCACGGCCCGGCAGGGCGGCGCCCACGGGCCGAGGCGGACGGCGCCGCCGGCATCGTCGCGGGCGGGGCGAGCAGCCGATGGTTCCGGACGCCTCCTTCTCGTCGTACTACGGCAAACCGGTGGTGAAAAGGCCGACATGGAAACCCCTGGACATCGCCGGATACCTGTATCTCGGCGGTCTGGCCGGGGCGTCCTCGCTGCTCGCGGCCGGCGGCCAGGTCACCGGGCGGCCGGGGCTCGCGGCTCCCGCGAAGCTCGGGGCCGCCGGGGCCATCTCCCTGTCGCTGGCCGCGCTCGTCCATGACCTGGGCAGGCCGGCCCGGTTCCTGAACATGCTGCGCGTCCTGAAGCCCACTTCCCCCATGAGCGTGGGCTCCTGGCTGCTCGCGGGGTACGCGCCGCTGACGCTGACCGCCGCGGCGACTGAGGTGGCGGGCCGGTACCGGCTGCTGGGCACGGCCGCGACAGCGGCCGCCGCCGTCCTCGGCCCGGCCGTGGCCACGTACACGGCGGTACTGCTCTCGGACACGGCGGTGCCGTCCTGGCACGAGGGCTACCGCGAGCTGCCGTTCGTCTTCGCGGGCTCCGCCGCTGCCGCGGCCTCCGGCCTGGCCCTGGTCGCGGCCCCGACCGCCCAGACGGGGCCGGCCCGTCGGCTGGCCGTGCTCGGTGCCGCCCTGGAACTGGGCGCGTTCCAGACGATGAAGCGGCGCATGGGCCTGACCGCGGAGCCCTTCGAACAGGGCAGGCCACACCTGCTGCTGCGTGCGGCACGGTCGCTCACGGCGGGCGGCGCCGCCCTCGCCCTGTGCTGCGGGCGGGACCGGCGCCTGGCCCTGGTGGCGGGAGCGGCGCTGCTCACCGGCTCGGCGGCCCTGCGCTTCGGTGTGTTCCACGCCGGGGTCGCCTCCGCGGAGGATCCGAAGTACACCGTCGTACCGCAGCGGGAGCGGCTGGAGCGGCGCGACCGCTGACCGCGTGACCAACGGACGGGCGGTATGGACCGTGCCAGAGGTGCCGGTGTCGTGTGCGTCCTCGGCGTTGGCGGCCTGCCGACGGCACGGCGCGGTGTGTGCTCCGTGCCGCGTGGGGAACTTGGTCCGCCGCGGGCGGCGCCGGTGATCCGGGGCCGGGGGCGGCGAGAGGAGCCCATGTGACAGCGTCGGGGTCAGCGGCGGAGGGCCGGCACCCGGGCGCCCAGGAGGCCGGATACGAGCCGGATCCGCAACGGTGGCGGGCCCTGTGGGTCACCTTGGTGGCCGGCTTCATGAGCCTGCTGGACGTGACGATCGTGGCGGTCGCCCTGCCCACGATCCAGCGCGAGCTGCACGCCTCCCCCGCGCAGGTGCAGTGGGTGGTGTCCGGATACGCCCTCGCCTTCGCCCTGGCCCTCGTCACCGCCGGCCGCCTCGGCGACGCGCTGGACCGGCGCCGCATCTTCCTGCTGGCCCTGAGCGGTTTCGTGATCTTCAGCGCGGCCTGTGGAGCGTCGCCCGGCATCACGGCGCTGGTGGTGGCCCGGCTCGCCCAGGGGCTGGCGGCGGGCTTCATGGCCCCGCAGAACTCCGCGCTCATCCAGCAGATGTTCCGAGGCGCCGAACGCGGCCGCGCCTTCGGCTTCTTCGGCGCCACCGTCGGCATATCGTCCGCGACCGGCCCCATCACCGGCGGCGCCATCCTCGCGCTGGCCTCCGGCGCCCAGGGCTGGCGGTGGATCTTCTATGTCAACGTCCCCATCGGCATCCTGGCCGTCCTCCTCGCCCGCCGCCTGCTGCCCCGGACCCGGCGGTCCGGACGGGGACGCGTGGACCTGCCCGGCGTCCTGCTGCTCGGCCTCGGCGTCCTCGCGGTGATGTTCCCGCTGGTCCAGGCGGAGTCCGGCGGCATCGGTCGCGTGTGGTGGCTGTTCCTCGTCGGCGCGGCGATCCTCGCCGTCTTCGCCTGGTGGCAGCGCCGCCTCGTCGCGCGGGGCGCCGAGCCACTGCTCGACCCGCGCCTGTTCACCACCGTGCGCGGATACGCCGTCGGTGCCGGAGTCGGCACGCTGTACTTCATCGGGTTCAGCGGTGTGTGGCTGGTCTTCGCGCTCTTCTACCAGCACGGTCTGGGCTTCTCCCCGCTCCGGTCCGGGCTCGCCGTGACTCCCTTCGCCCTGGGCTCGGCGGGCGCGGCCGTGGTCGCCGGCCGGCTGGTGGACCGCTACGGCCGCCTGCTCACCGTGTGCGGCCTGACGGGTGTGATCGTCGGCCTCGGGGGCACCGCGCTGCTGCTCCGTCTCGCGCCCCTCGGCATCGCGCCCTGGCTCGCCGCCCCGGTGCTGTTCCTCGGCGGCGTCGGCAGCGGCTGCGTGGTCTCCCCCAACATCACCATGACGCTGCGGAACGTGCCCGTGCGCATGGCGGGTGCGGCGGGCGGCGCCCTGCAGACGGGGCAGCGGCTCGGTGCCGCGGTCGGTACCGCCGCCCTGCCCGGCTTCTTCTACCTGGTGCTGGGCAGGAGCCACGACTACCGCGCCGCGCTCGTCACCGCGCTGGGCGTCGCCCTCGTCGGCATGGCGGCGTCACTCTCCCTCGCGACATCCGACTGGCGACGCGACCGGCGCACCCGCCCCTCGCACCGGAAATGCCCGGACGAGGTCGCCAACAGCCCCATGCACGCCCGCCAGACCTGACCCAGCCCGGGCCCGACGACAGCGGCAACCCGAACCGGCCCGGCCCCAGGCCCGACACCGGCGGCAGCCGGACCGCACCTCCCCGCATCGGCGGCCACCGGGAGAAGCAGCCAACACCCATGGTCAGGCCCACAAGAGCGGCACCGCTCACCTGGCCCGAGCCAGGCCGCCCACAGCCCATCGACGCCCGCCACACCTGCCTGCCCAAGCCCCCAGGCCCGACAACGGCGGCAACCCGAACCGCACCTCCCCCATCGACGTCCGCCCGGCGGAATCAACTCCGGACGCGGCGCGGGCAGGGCGATTCCCTGCTGCTCCTGTTCTTCCCGATTCACCCAGGACCAGCCCGGGAGCCGCCGGGTCCGTTTGGCCCCGCCCGGCCGGGGTACTCCCCGCCGACGCAAGAAATGCCGTGACCGCGCGGATGCGGGAAGATCGAGGGACCGAGCGGGAGGAGTGGCTGTGGGCGTGCGCACCTGGATCGACTCCTGGCCGGTCTACCGGCAGTTGACGGGCACCGATCCGCTGGGCCGGGGTGCCGCGGCGAAGAGCGGGCACAGCGAGCGGCTGGAGCCCCGGGTGGCCACGGCCGACCGGGTGGTGAAATCCGTCTGCCCGTACTGCGCGGTGGGCTGCGGCCAGAACGTGTACGTCCAGGACGGGAAGGTCACCCAGATCGAGGGCGACCCGGACTCCCCGATCTCGCGCGGCCGGCTGTGCCCCAAGGGCGCGGCGAGCCTGCAGCTGACCACCGGGGACGCCCGCGAGCACCAGGTCCTCTACCGGCGTCCGCACGGCACCGAGTGGGAGTGCCTGGACCTCGACACGGCGATGGACATGATCGCCGACCGGGTGATCGAGGCGCGCCGGGCGGGCTGGCAGTGGGAGGTCGACGAGGCCCGCACCCGGCGCACCCTCGGCATCGCGAGCCTCGGCGGGGCCACGCTCGACAACGAAGAGAACTACCTGATCAAGAAGTTGTTCACGGCGCTCGGCGCGATCCAGATCGAGAACCAGGCGCGCGTTTGACACTCCTCCACCGTTCCCAGTCTGGGAACCTCGTTCGGACGCGGCGGCGCGACCACCTTCCAGCAGGATCTGCAGAACTCGGACTGCATCGTCATCGAGGGCTCGAACATGGCCGAGTGCCATCCGGTCGGGTTCCAGTGGGTGATGGAGGCCAAGGCGCGGGGCGCGAAGGTGATCCATGTCGATCCGCGGTTCACCCGCACCAGCGCGCTGGCCGACCTGCACGTACCGCTGCGCGCGGGCACGGACATCGCCTTCCTCGGCGGGATCATCAACTACGTGCTGGAGCACGAGAAGTACTTCCGCGACTACGTCGTGGCCTACAGCAACGCCCCGGTGATCGTCCGGGAGGACTTCGGGGACACCGAGGACCTGGCGGGTGTCTTCTCCGGCCTGGACGCCGTGAACCGTTCCTATGACAACGGAAGTTGGCAGTACGAGGGCACCGAGATCCAGGCGGCCTCCGGGGAGCGCGACCACGAGTACGAGAAGCGCACCGGCGGCGGCAGTTCGGTGACCGCGGCGGCACGGGGCGAGGCGCACGGGGCCGGCGGCGCGGTGATCCCCGAGGGTGAGCCGGAGCGCGACGAGACACTGGCTCATCCGCACTGTGTCTTCCAGGTACTCAAGCGGCACTACGCCCGCTACACACCGGAGATGGTCGAGGAGATCTGCGGAGTGCCGCGGGAGCTGTTCCGGCAGGTGTGCGAGCTGGTCACGGAGAACTCCGGCCGCGACCGGACGACGGCCTTCGCCTACGCGGTCGGCTGGACCCAGCACACGGTCGGCGTGCAGTACATCCGGGCGGCCTGTGTGCTGCAGACCCTGCTCGGCAACATCGGCCGGCCGGGCGGCGGCATTCTCGCGCTGCGCGGACACGCCTCCATCCAGGGCTCCACGGACATCCCGACCCTGTTCAACCTGCTGCCGGGCTACATCCCGATGCCGCACGCGCACCAGAACCAGGACCTGGACGCCTTCGTGCAGGCCGACGCGGCCCACAAGGGCTACTGGGGCAACATGCGCTCGTACCTCGTGAGCCTGCTCAAGGCCTACTGGGGTGACGCGGCGCGGGCCGACAACGACTTCTGCTTCGACTACCTGCCACGGCTGACCGGCAGCCACTCGACGTACGAGACGACGATGGCCCAGCTGGAGGGCACCTGCAAGGGCTACTTCCTGTACGGCGAGAACCCGGCCGTGGGCAACGCCAACTCCAAACTGATGCGGCTCGGCATGGCGAACCTGGACTGGCTGGTCGTCCGGGACTTCTCGCTGATCGAGTCGGCGACCTGGTGGCTGGACGGGCCCGAGATCGAGACCGGTGAGCTGCGCACCGAGGACATCCGCACCGAGGTGTTCTTCCTGCCGGCCGCCGCGCACACCGAGAAGGACGGCAGCTTCACCAACACCCAGCGGCTGCTGCAGTGGCACCACCAGGCGGTCGAACCGCCCGGCGAGTCGCGCAGCGACCTGTGGTTCACCTACCACCTGGGGCGGATCATCCGGGAGAAGCTCGCCGGGTCCGCCGACGAGATGGACCGGCCCGTGCTCGACCTGGCCTGGGACTATCCGACGCATGGCCGGCTCGCCGAACCGGACGCGGAGGCCGTCCTCGCCGAGATCAACGGCCACGACGCCGAGGGCAGTCCGCTGTCCTCCTACGAGGAGCTGAAACCGGACGGCTCGACGTCCTGCGGCTGCTGGATCTACTGCGGTGTCCGCGCCGACGGCGTCAACCAGGCCGCCCGCCGCAAGCCCGGCCGGGAGCAGGACTGGGTGGCCGCAGAGTGGGCCTGGGCCTGGCCCGCCAACCGGCGGATCCTCTACAACCGCGCCTCCGCCGACCCGCGGGGCAGGCCCTGGAGCGAGCGCAAGGCGCTGGTGTGGTGGGACCCGGACAAGGGCGAGTGGTCCGGGCACGACGTGCCCGACTTCAAGAAGGACAAGTCGCCCGATCACGTGCCGCCCGAGGACGCGACCGGTCCGGCAGCGCTGTCCGGCACGGACCCGTTCATCATGCAGGCCGACGGCAAGGCCTGGCTGTACGTGCCGTCCGGACTCACCGACGGCCCACTGCCGGCCCACTACGAGCCGCAGGACTCGCCCTTCCCGAACCTGCTCTACGACCAACAGCGCAACCCTGTGCGGCAGTTGATGCCCACGCTCCCCGACAACCGCTATCAGCCGAGCGGCGACGAGCCCGGCTCACAGGTGTTCCCGTACGTGGCCACCACCTACCGGCTCACCGAGCACCACACGGCGGGCGGCATGTCCCGCTGGCAGCCGTATCTGGCCGAGCTGCAACCGGAGTTCTTCTGTGAGGTCTCCCCGGAGCTCGCGGCCGAACGCGGCTTGGAACACACCGGCTGGGCCACGATCGTCAGCGCTCGCGCGGTGATCGAGGCACGGGTGCTGGTGACGGACCGGATGGCGCCGCTGACGGTGCACGGCCGCAGACTGCACCAGGTGGGGCTGCCGTACCACTGGGGTCCCAACGGCTACAGCACCGGGGACGCGGCCAATGAGCTGCTGCATCTGTCCCTGGACCCGAACACGCACATCCAGGAGTCGAAGGCGTTCGCCGTGGACATCCGGCCGGGCCGCCGGCCCCGGGGTCCGGCGTCGGTGGCGCTGGTGCGGGCCTACCGGGCCCGGGCGGGCATCGACGAGCACACGGGAACGGAGCCGTAGCCGCCCTACCGGAGGACGATCGAGTGGGATCCGCGCGGCACCAGCTCCCCCACCACCGGCGCCCCGGGCACCTCGCCTGCGACCAGCAGCCCGCCGGAGGTCTGGGCGTCGGCCAGGAGCAGCCGGGTGTCGGCGTCGGCGTCCCCGAAGTCGGTGTGCGGGGCGACCCATTCGAGGTTGCGCCGGGTGCCGCCGCTGACGTATCCGTCCCGGACGGCCTCCCGGGCCGCGTCCAGGTACGGGACGGCGGCGGTGTCGACCACGGCGGTCACGCCGGAGGCCCGTGCCAGCTTGTGCAGATGGCCGAGGAAGCCGAACCCGGTCACGTCGGTGGCACACCGGGCCCCGGCGGCGAGGGCGGCCTCGGCGGCGTCCCGGTTGAGCGCCGTCATGGTGGCGACGGCCTGCTCGAACCGCTCCCCGGTGACCTTGTGCCGGTTGTTCAGCACGCCCAGGCCGAGCGGCTTGGTCAGCGACAGCGGCAGTCCGGGCCGGCCGGCGTCGTTGCGCAGCAGCCGCTCGGGGTCGGCGAGACCGGTGACCGCCATGCCGTACTTGGGTTCCGGGTCGTCGACGCTGTGCCCGCCGCCGACATGGCAGCCGGCCTCGGTGGCGATGTCCAGGCCGCCGCGCAGCACCTCGCGGGCCAGGTCGAAGGGGAGCCGGTCGCGCGGCCAGGCCAGCAGGTTCACGGCGAGCACCGGCCGGCCGCCCATCGCGTACACGTCGGACAGCGCGTTGGCGGCGGCGATGCGCCCCCAGTCGTAGGGGTCGTCCACGACCGGGGTGAAGAAGTCGGCCGTGCAGACGACGGCGGTGCCCCGGTGGGTGACCACGGCGGCGTCGTCGCCGGTGGAGAGTCCGACGAGCAGCAGCGTGTCGCCCCCGGCGAGCTGAGGCACGGTCAGCCCGGCGACCACCTCCTCCAGCTCTCCGGGCGGGATCTTGCAGGCACAGCCGCCGCCGTGCGCGTACTGGGTGAGCCGGACGGGCGCCGGATGGATCGGCGGGGATGTCGATGTCATGGCGGCGGTCTCCTGGGGCAGTAGCCTGACGAGCGGTGGAGGCGTGTGGGTGCCTGGTGGCCCTCCCGGTCTTCAAAACCGAGGGGCCCGAGGATCTCGGGCCGGCGGGTTCGATTCCCGTCCGCCTCCGTTCACCGCGTCCGTACGGCAGCGCCGGCGCTGGTCGTCGACGCGCTCGGTGTGGCCCCGGGCGTCCAGGAACTCCAGCAGAGGTACGGCGACCCGCCGGGTGGTGTCCAGCGCGTGCCGGGCCTCGCTGAGCGTGAACGGCTGGGGCAGGGTGCGCAGTACGGCGGCGGCCTCGGCGTCGGCGCCGGGCAGCAGCACGACACCGTCGGCGATCCGCAGCAGCGCACCGGCCGTGACGGCGGCTGCCAGTGCCCTGCGGTCCAGGCCGAGTTCGGTGAGCCGTCCGGCCTCGGGGGCACGGAAGGGCGTACGGGCGAGGTCCTCGCGTACGGCGTCCACGGCGGCGCGGACGGGCGGGGGCAGGCCGGGGTGGTGGTCGCCGGAGGAGTACAGCCGTCCTTGCCCGCTGCGGAGACGGGGCGTGGCGTCGGCCAGGGCGTCGACGAGGCCCCGGTCGGGCAGGCCCAGCAGCCGGCGGGCCGCCTCGGCGGGCAGGCCCGGCTCCAGTGGGTGTTCCCTCGCGTACCGGTCGACCTCGCCGGCCAGCCGGTCCTTGAGGGCGGTCCAGTACGTGTCGTCCGCCAGCCAGTCGCCCGTGACGGGTTCGGCGGGGGCCGGGAAGCCCATCGCCAGCAGGTCGGCGCGTCGGATCAGCCCGCGGCGGCGCAGTTCGGCGGCGCCGTCGGGGCGGCCGGTCAGGGCGGCGAGTTCGGCGGCGCGGGCCCGGCCGGCGCCGCGCCGGGTCAGCCGGGGCGGTCGTACGTCGAGGACGGTGGCCCCGCAGGGCATGCGGCTGCCGCCCGGTTCGCGCAGCACCGCGCGGTCGCCGACCCGCAGGGGCAGGCCCCGGGCGAGGGTGAGCCGGGCGGTGTCCTCGCCGAGGGGACGGACGGTGACGGGCACGGCGGCGGTGCCGATGTGCAGGGTGACCGAGCGGGGCAGTTCATGGGCCGGCTCGCCGGTGAGCCGTACGTCGAGCACCGCGCTGCCCAGCCAGCGGTCGGGGGTCAGCAGCACCTGTCCCCGGCGCAGCCCGTCGGCGCCCCGGCCGTGCACATTGACCGCCACTCGGGCCACCCCGCTGACCGCCGTCCGCTGTTGGTGCAGGGTCTGCAGCCCGCGCACCCGGAGCACGGCCGAGCCGTCCCCGGTGACCAGCCGGTCGCCGACGCGCAGAGTGCCCGCACCGAGCGTGCCGGTCACCACCGTGCCGTGTCCGCGCACGGTGAAGGCCCGGTCGAGCCACAGCCGTACGTCGGCATCGGGGTCGGGATCGGTCAACTCACCTGCCAGCCGGGCCAGTTCACCGTGCAGCTCGTCCAGTCCCGCACCGGTGACCGCGCTCACGGCGACCGCGGGGACCTTGCCCAGTGAAGTCTGGGCCAGCCGGTCGACGGCGTCGGTGCGTACGGCCTCGGGGTCGGCGAGGTCGCTGCGGGTCACGGCGAGGACCGCGTGCCGGACGCCGAGGGCGTCGAGGACGGCGAGGTGCTCCTCGGACTGGGGCTGCCAGCCCTGGTCGGCGGCGACCACGAACAGCACGGCGGGCACCGGTCCGACCCCGGCCAGCATGGTCGGCACGAAGCGTTCGTGCCCGGGCACGTCGACGAAGGCGAGGTGGTCCGCGTCCGGGCCGAGCCGCGTCCATACGAAGCCCAGGTCCAGGGTGAGCCCGCGGCGCCGCTCCTCCTCGTGGCGGTCGGGCTCCATGCCGGTGAGGGCCCGTACCAGGGCGGACTTGCCGTGGTCGACATGGCCCGCGGTGGCGAGCACCCGCATCACGTCCCCCTCTCCCCTCCCGGCCGGGCGGACCGCACGGCATCGGCCAGCCGTGCGTCGTCCCGCTCGGGCACCGCGCGCAGATCCAGCAGGCAGCGGCCCGCCTCCAGCCGTCCGACGACGGGGGCCGGGGCGGTGCGCAGCGCGGCGGCGTACGGCTCGGGCAGGGAGAGCGCAGCGCTGGGCAGGGTGACGCCGGGAGCGCCTCCGCCGCCGACGGTGACGGTGGAGGCGACGGCCCGTACGTCGATGCCGTCGGCGGCGAGAGTGCCGGCGAGCCGGTCGGCACGGACTCGCAGGCCGGCCGGGTCGGCGGTGAGGGCGAGGGCGGTCGGGGTGGGCGGGCCGGTGAGGGTGGCCTCCAGGGCGGCCAGGGTCAGCTTGTCGACACGCAGGGCCCGGGCCAGCGGGTGCCGGGCGAGGGCGCGGACCAGGTCCTGCTCGCCCAGCAGCAGCCCGCACTGGGGGCCGCCGAGGAGTTTGTCGCCGCTCGCGGTGACGAGGGCGGCGCCCGCGCGGAGTTCGGTGTCGGCGTCGGGTTCCTCGGGCAGCGCCGGATGCGGGGCGAGCAGTCCGGAGCCGATGTCGACGACGACCGGGGCGCCGAGACCGGTGAGGTCCGCGGTCCCGGCGGACCTGGTGAAGCCGGTGATGCGGAAGTTGGACGGATGCACCTTGAGCACGAACCCGGTGTCCGGGCCGAGCGCGGCGGCATAGTCGGCCGCGGTCGTGCGGTTGGTGGTGCCGACCTCGCGGAGCCGGGCGCCGGTCGAGACGAGCAGGTCGGGCAGCCGGAAGCCGTCGCCGATCTCCACCATCTCGCCCCGGCTGACGACGATCTCCTTGCCGGCCGCGAGGGCGGTGGCGGCGAGCACCAGGGCGGCGGCGCCGTTGTTGACGACGTGCGCGGCCCCGGCGGACGGCACGCGCGCGTGCAGGGCGGCGAGGGCGGAGCGGCCGCGGCGGGCGCGTACCCCGGTCACCAGGTCCAGTTCGACGTCCGTGGGCCCGGCGGCCTCCTGGACGGCCCGCCGGGCGGCGCTGGACAGCGGGGCCCGGCCGAGGTTGGTGTGCAGCAGCACCCCGGTGGCGTTGATCACGGGGCGCAGTCCGCTCGCGGTACCGGGCAGCAGGGCCACGGCCGCCTCCGGCACCTGCTCGGGCAGGATGCCGCCCGCCCGGGCCCGCTCCTGCGCGGCGCGCACGGCGGCCTTCACCACACCGGCACCGAGCCGGTCCACCGCGGCCGACAGCCGGGGGTCGCCCAGCAGGTGGTCGGTGCGCGGGATACGCCGGCGGGAGTCGGTGCTCTCGGGTGACCGTGCGGCGTGGTCCGGTTGGCGTTCGGCGCGACCCGATGATCGTAGGGCGCGATCCGCCGGCCGTTCGACGTGGTCCGGTGGCCGTACGGCGCGATCGGGTTGGCGTTCGGCCCGATCCGGTGGCCGTTCGGCGCGATCCGCCGGCCGCTCGAGACGGTCCGATGGCCGGTCGACGTGAACCGGCGGCCGTTCGACGTGAGCCGCCGGCCGCTCGAGACGGTCCGATGGCCGGTCGACGTGAACCGGCGGCCGTCCGGCGCGATCCGCCGGCCGCTCGACACGGTCCGATGGCCGGTCGGCGTCATCCGGTGGCCGTTCCGCGTGAACCGCCGGCCGCTCGACACGGTCCGATGGTCGTGCGGTCGTGCCGTCGCGCGCTTCCGGGCGGGTGGCGTCGGGCCCGGCCGCTCCGGTGTGCCGGTCCGCCGCGTTCACCGTCCGCCGCTCCATCCGCGCCTGTCCCTCCGGTCCGGCCCGGGCCCGTCCGGCCCCACCCATCGTCCCCCAGTGCCCCGGACCGGCCGTTCGACACGCCGGAGGGTGTTGGCGGCGGCCACCGCCCGGGTACTCGGCGCGGCATGAAGGACAGGGACCGCACGCACGACAACGGCCGTTCGCACGGCGAGGACCGCGGCCGACAGGGCGAGAGCGCGACGGCCGCCGAGCGGGCCGCGCGCCGGCAGCGCGAGGCCGAGCGCGAGCGTGCCTCCGCCCAGCCGTTCGAGTACCCGTACCCGGAGCGCCGGGCCGGGATCAGGGCCAGGCGCCAGGTGAGCGAGGCCGAGGCCGCCGCGGACAGGCCGCCGGGTATCCCAGGCGGCTATGGCACGACCGGCGGCGGTCAGCCCGGTGCCGCCGGGGCCGCGCACCCGCCGACCCCCACTCCCCGGGACATCAGGTCACGTAAGTGCTCGGCGGAGCCGGGCAGCGACGACGAAGGGCCAGTGAACCGGTCCGACCGGTGACACGCACCACCGTTACGGTGGTGCGGTCGGCCAGGGCCGGCCGTCCGCGCCGTCGGCACCCCCGGCACCCCCGGCGCCCTCGGTGTCCCGCTGTGCCCGGGGCGGTGGGGCCTCGCCGGCGGTGAGGTGTTCCAGGACCTCGACCAGTTCCTGGCAGGCCTTCTCCACCGAGCGGCGGGTGTTGCGCTGCTCGGTGATCAGCGCGGACAGCAGGAGCGCGGTCAGGGCCATCGCGCCGTTGAACGTCTGGAGCTTCGCCATGATCTCGATCCGGCTCAGCCCGGCGAAGGCCCCGGCACGGTCGGTCGCCGCGACCGTGGCCACCACGGACATCAGCAGCGCACACAGCATGCTGCCCACGAGCTGGAAGCGCAGGGCGGCCCAGATGAGGAGCGGGTAGACGAGGTAGAGCGCGCTGATCGAGCTGTAGACGGCCAGGGGCACGAGCAGGAATGTCACGACGGCCAGCGCGGTCGCCTCCTTCCAGCGGCCGAGGGACGGCGGCCGGCGCGCGCCGTGGAGCGACAGCAGCAGCGGGGTGACGAGCAGCACGCCCATGGCGTCGCCCACCCACCAGGCCAGCCAGACGGGCCAGAAGCTCTCCATGTTCAGCTTGTCCATGAGGACGAGGAGGCCGACGCCGACGGTCGAGCTGATCAGCATGGCGGGCAGCGCGCCCAGGAACACCAGGGCGACGCCGTCCTTCAGCCGGCCGAGATCGGTGTGGAAGCGGGCCCGGCGCAGCAGGAGCGCCGCGCACACCGGCGCACAGGTCTGTCCGGCGAGCGTGCCGAGCACCTCGATACGCGGCGTGGTCAGGGACAGCACGGCGAACAGGGCGCCGATCGTGATGCCGGGCCAGCAGCGCAGGCCGAGGATCAGCAGGGCGGCGACGGCGACGCCGGTCGGAGGCCAGATGGGGGTGACGACGGCGCCCTCGACGGAGAGTTCGCGCAGGAGTCCGAGCCGTGCCGCGGCGTAGTAGCAGGCCGCGACGGCCAGTACCTGGACGGCGTAGTCGCCCGGCCGGCGCAGATCGTCGATACCCACCACAGCAGCCATCTCACACCGGCGGCCCCGGCTCGGCGAGGCGAGAGCCGGTTCGGTCCGGCCCTATGGCTGAATCACGGGAGCGGTGCCGACCGGCCCGCTCCGTCCTCCGGCACCCGTATCCACCGTGGTGGGGCCACACCCGTCACGGATGGTTTCCGGGGCCCTCCAGGCCCACGACGAGGACGGCCGCGTCGTCCTCGTGGCCGACGCTCTCGGCGCCCTTGATCACGGCGGCGGCCAGGGCGTGGGCCTCCAGGCCGGCGACGGCGGCGATGCCGGCGAGGCGGACCACCTGGTCGAGGCCGTCCTCCATGTTCAGCGAGGGGCCCTCCACCACGCCGTCGGTGAGCAGCACGAACACGCCGCCCGTGGTGAGCCGGTGCCTGCTCACCGGGAACTCCATGCCCTTGTCGATGCCGAGCGGCGGCCCGCCCTCGTCGTCGACGACGCCGGACTTGCCGTCCGCCGTGGCCCACACGAACGGGATGTGGCCGGCCCGTGCGCTCTCCAGCACTCCGCTGGCCAGGTCGAGGCGCATGAAGGTGCAGGTGGCGAACAGTTCACCGCCCAGCGCCAGCAGCAGGTCGTTGGTGCGGGCGAGGAGTTCGCCCGGCTCGCTGGTCATGGAGGCGAGGGCGCGGAGCCCGGCCCGCACCTGGCCCATGAACGCGGCGGCCTCGATGTTGTGCCCCTGGACGTCACCGATGGCCAGTCCGATCCGCCCGTCGGGCAGGGCGAACGCGTCGTACCAGTCGCCGCCCACGTTCAGGCCGAGGTTGGCCGGTGTGTAGCGGACGGCGAGGTGCAGGCCCGGTGCGGTGGGCAGGTCGCGGGGCAGCATGCCGCGCTGCAGGGCGATGGCCAGCTCCACCTGGGTGCGCTGGAGCTCCGCGCGCTCCCGTGCCTGGGCGGTGAGCGAGCCGAGTCTGGCCAGCAGCTCATCGCCTTCGTCCGTGGAGCGCTTGCGGGGCATCGATCACTTCCGGCGGGGCGGTGGCCGTCCCTGGCCCTCCGCCTGACTTTCGGCAAATGCCTAGATTTTACCTATATCGGATGATCTCGCTCTGCGAGCGGCCGCGGTACGGCTCGCCGTCAGCGCACCTCGGAGTCGATCCCGGTGATCACGGCAGGCCCGAGTGGCGCGCTCCGCTCGTCCAGCCCCGCGTCCCGGAGGGCGGAGCCGGCGAGCCGGCGGGCCTCCTGTTCGGCGTGCGGGCCGGTGTCCGCCTCGACTGTCAGACGGAGGGTGAAGGTGTTGTCCTCGTTGACTCGGAGCACGTCCAGGCCCTCGGCGCTGCCCATCCGGGTGCCGTGCGGATCCGCGGGGCTGAGCGCCCTGGCCAGGCGGGTCCGGGTGTCCGTCCCGATGTCCGCGGTGAAGGTGCCGGGGACGCTGATCACGTAGGTCGTCATGACGGTCCTTTCCTCGGGCGTCCCCCCGCCTACCCCGATTCACGGCCTTCGCACAACACTGCCCCTCCCCGGTACGGCCTACGTACCCGGGTCGGGGCCGGAGCCGCGCCGGTCCGAAGGGGCAGAGAGCCGGCGCCGCCCGACGCCGGTTTCCTGCCCGTCGGGCTGCTGTCCGGGCCACCACGGGCCGCGATCGCGCGGTCGGTGCCGGGCAGCCCGGGGGATCCGGGCAGCCCGGGGGAGCCGGACGGCCCGGGGGTGCCGTACGCGCCGAACCGCAGGTGCCGCGCCGGCACCGGCCGCTCGTGACGCTGTGCCTCACCTCGCTCGTGAACGGCGCCACTTTCCGTACCCTTACCCACCTCTCACCACTGGTCACGCCACGTGACCGGGCTCGGTGCCGGATGGGTGCCGCGCTGCTCACCGGCCGGCGGGAGCGGCAGCCCGCGTGAGGAGCAGGTGGTGGCTCACAGCGGGGAGTGGGCCACCACCGTCACGAAGGCGCCGAACAGCAGGGACGCGACGGTGAGGCCGGCGTAGACGACCACGGCGTGGGCCGGCCGGACCCGCCAGGTCCGGGTCAGCGCCCGGGCCATGGGGATGAGCAGCGGGAAGGCGGGCAGCAGGAACCTCGGCTTGGAGGAGAAGGAGCCGGAGCCGCCGACCACGAGCAGGACCAGGATCCCGGCGAAGACCACCAGGGCGAGAGGGGCGCGTTCCAGGCACAGCAGCGCGAACAGCAGCACGCCGGCCGCGACGATCACCAGGGCCGCCGGATAGACGGCATCGCCCCCGTGCAGCAGCAGGGCCTTCGTGAAGCGTGCCGAGCCGACACCGAAGTCGAACCGGGAGTCCCAGGCGCTCTGCACCTTGAAGTAGCCGCCGAGCAGGTCTCCCGTCTGGCTGCCCACCCACAGCACATAGCCGAGCCAGCCCAGCGGGGCCAGCACCGCACCGGCCCACACGCTCGCCGGGGCCCGGCCGCGCTGCCGCACGACCTCGTACGCGGCCGCGATGCAGACGGCCCCCGCCACCGCGAAACCGCTCGGCCGGGACAGACCCGCCAGCGCGGCCAGTGCACCGGCCCACAGCCAGCGGCCCTTGAGTACGCAGTACAGGGACCAGACGGCGAGGGCCGCGAACAGCGACTCGGTGTAGGCGATGGTCAGTTCGACGGAGTGCGGCATCACGGCCCACAGGGCGACCAGCGCGGTGGCGACCCCGCGCCCGTAGAGGTGGTGGCCGATGGCATACACGCCGTACGCCGCCACGCCGGCGGCGATCCAGGAGATGAGCAGCGCGGCCTGGCCGGGGGTGAACGGCAGGACCGTGGTCAGCGCCCGGATCAGCTCCGGGTACAGCGGGAAGAACGCCCAGTCGCTCTGGACTGCGCCCTGCGGGGTGATCCAGATCTTGTGGCCGTAACCCTGGGCGGCGATGTGCAGATACCAGCGGGAGTCCCAGGAGTGGGCGAGGCTCTTGACGAGCGGATGCCCCCGGACGGCGTTGGTGATGATCACCACGATGATCCCCGCGAGCCGGACGGCCGCGAACAGGGCGAGGGCCCGGAGCGCCCCCTCGGGAATTCCACGCCGGGTGATCCAGGGCAGGGTCGGAGGGCGCAGGGGCCGGGACGGGGACGGGGCGGCCGACTCGGGACGCGGTACTGAGGAGGTGCTCACTCTCTTGACCTTGGGCACGCCAGGTAAGACGAGCAATCCACGACTCGGGTTTCTTACGGACTTCCACCCTGATTCAGGAATCGGTCAAGGAATAGGTGCAAATCCCTTACTTCACCACCCCCGGAAGGAGCACTTGAGGGGTGTGGTTACCATATGAGCGCTCCCTAGCTCGAAAGATGGATCCGTGACTGTCAACGACGACTCGTTCACCAACTGGAAGATCCGCGAGGAGATCGCGGAGTCGATGATCCCGCTCATCGGGAAGCTGCACCGCGAGCGGGACGTGACCGTCCTGCTGCACAGCCGCTCCTTGGTGAACAAGTCGGTGGTCAGCATCCTCAAGACGCACCGCTTCGCCCGGCAGATCGACGGCGCGGAGCTGTCGGTCACCGAGACGATGCCGTTCCTGGAGGCCCTGACCGCCCTCGACCTCGGGCCCTCCCAGATCGACCTCGGCATGCTCGCCACGATGTACAAGGCCGACGAGCGTGGTGTGAGCGTCGAGCAGTTCACCGCCGAGGCCGTCGCCGGTGCCACCGGTGCCAACAAGATCGAGCGCCGTGAGCCGCGCGACGTCGTCCTGTACGGCTTCGGCCGCATCGGCCGGCTCGTCGCCCGCCTGCTGATCGAGAAGTCCGGCTCCGGCAACGGTCTGCGGCTGCGCGCCATCGTGGTGCGCGGCGGCGGCGCCCAGGACATCGTCAAGCGCGCCTCGCTGCTGCGCCGCGACTCCATCCACGGCCAGTTCCAGGGCACGATCACCGTCGACGAGGCCACCAGCACGATCGTGGCCAACGGCAACGAGATCAAGGTGATCTACGCCGACGACCCGTCGCACGTGGACTACACCGAGTACGGCATCCGGGACGCCATCCTCATCGACAACACCGGCAAGTGGCGCGACCGCGAGGGCCTGTCCAAGCACCTGCGCCCCGGCATCGAGAAGGTCGTGCTGACCGCGCCGGGCAAGGGCGACGTCCCGAACATCGTGCACGGCGTCAACCACGACACCATCAAGCCCGACGAGCAGATCCTGTCCTGCGCCTCCTGCACCACCAACGCGATCGTCCCGCCGCTGAAGGCGATGGACGACGAGTACGGCGTGCTGCGCGGTCACGTGGAGACCGTCCACTCGTTCACCAACGACCAGAACCTGCTGGACAACTACCACAAGTCCGAGCGCCGTGGCCGCTCCGCGCCGCTCAACATGGTGATCACCGAGACCGGTGCCGCCTCCGCCGTGGCCAAGGCGCTGCCGGACCTCAAGGCGAAGATCAGCGGCAGCTCGATCCGGGTCCCGGTGCCGGACGTTTCTATCGCGATCCTCAACTTGCAGCTGGCCCGCGAGACCACCCGCGAGGAGGTCCACGACTACCTGCGCGAGGTGTCGCTGACCTCGCCGCTCAAGCGCCAGATCGACTTCATCACGGCGCCCGACGCGGTCTCCAGCGACTTCATCGGCTCGCGCCACGCCTCGATCGTGGACGCCGGCGCCCTCAAGGTCGACGGCGACAACGCGATCCTCTACCTCTGGTACGACAACGAGTTCGGCTACTCCTGCCAGGTGGTCCGGGTCGTCCAGCACGTCTCGGGCGTGGAGTACCCGACGTACCCGGCTACGGCGGTCTGATCCGCTTCGTCGACAGTTGTACGGCCGCCGACCGGGGTTTCCGGTCGGCGGCCGCCCTGCTGGGGCGCGTGCGGTCAGGCCTTCGCCGGCCTGGCACAGGCGCCCGCGGCGCACGCGGTGAGCCACTGGTCGAAGTCGGCGTCGTAGCGGGTGCCGATGCCGTCGTGGTAGACGGCGTATCCGCCGGCGTAGTCACCGACGCGGAAGCGGGCGAGCATGCGCTGGAGGTCGTCCGGGTGGTTCTCGGCCATGTAGCGCACGGCGAGGTAGCCCCACGGGTAGGTGCGGATCACGTCGCTGTTGTCGTAGGTGCTCTGGAACAGGGTGCTCAGCTTGTACGTGTGCTTGGCGGCTTCCTGGATCGCCTGGTCGTCGGCGAGGCCGCGGTAGCTGTAGGACACGTACTCGGCCAGGCCCTCGATCCACCAGATGTCCGGCACCGAGATCTGCTGGTCGAAGGCGCCCTTCATGTCGTCGCGGCCGTCGAGGAAGTGCGTGTACTCGTGGTTGAGGTTCCAGATGCGGGCCGTGAAACCGTCGTCGTAGTTCTTCTGGTACATGATCGAGGTGACGTGGTTGGCCGGGTCGGACGGGTCGCCGTCCAGGGTCATGCCGCCGTTGTCGGTGCTGATGCCGTAGATCGGGCCGGCGTAGGTCTGGTAGTCGGTGCGGCCGGCGAAGACCACGAGCTGGATGGTGGACACGTACTGGCCGGGTATCGCTCCGTCGGCCTTCACCACGCCGCGGAAGTAGGCGCTCTGGTTGAGCACACTCGCGCAGGCGGCGTCGAGGTCGGCGGCGGTCAGCGACTGGGCGAGGATGCTGACGTTCGCGTCGCACTGGCGGCTGACCGGCAGGACGGCTCTGGTCAGCTTGCCGGGCAGGTCGCAGACGTCGTAGTAGGCGCAGTTGGCGCTGTCGTAGGCGTTCGCCTGCGTGGCCACGGCGACCCAGAGCCCGGCCGTGGGGCCGGTCATCGCGGTCTCGTCCAGCAGGTCCTTGGTCAACGGGCGGACCGTGTCCCGCAGTTCGGGGTGCTCGACATAACGGGCCAGGTTCATCCCGGCGTTGGAGTCCAGGAACGCCCGATCGGTACCGAGCAGGTCGGTGTTGGCGAGCGCGAAGTCGTCCAGAGTGCCGATGATGCCCGGGTCGGCCTCGACCGCCTTGACGTAGTCAGGGTTCCAGTTGCCGCGCCACAGCGGGGTGTAGACGTCGTTGACGGCCCTGACCATGCTGTCGACGGCGTCGTACGAGCTGTCGTAGTCGTTCAGCAGCCGCCGGTACACGGAGAGATAGCGGCCCTGCTGGTCGGCGCTGTCGGTGAGGATGACGGTCTCGCCGAGGATGTCGCCGTTGACCGCCGTGACATCACGCGAGTGCGACCGGGCGAAGAAGGCGTCCAGGCCGGCCGTGACGGCCGTGGTGAGGCGGGTGGTGTACGCGCCCACGTCCGCGGCATGGTTGAACTGCACGTAGTAACCGGCCCGCAGGAAGAGGACCAGCTGCTCCAGGCTGCCGGAGTCGTCGCCGCGGTACAGCTTGGCCGTGCGGGTGTACGCGGCCGCCACGCTGAGCATCTGGGCCTGGCGGAAGACGTCGTGGGCGTCCTTGCCGGTCACCGAGAACAGGGTGTTGACGCAGTCCGTGGACGAGGCCTTCACGAAGGACACGAGGGCGGAGCCGGTACGGCTGCCGAAGTCGGCCGGAGTGCAGGAGGCCGCCGCCTTGGCCGCCCTGCGGTCCGGGTGGGCCGAGAGGGGCTGCAGAGGCGGGAGTTCGGCCGGGCTGAGCCGCCGGGCCCGGCTCTCGGGACGCTCGGTGACGGGTGTGGTCGCACCTGTCGGCGACGGCGTTGACGCGTGCTTTCGGGGCGCGGTGACGGCAGCGGTGTGCTGCCGCGGGGCCGCCAGCGCGGGCGTGGACAGCAGTCCGGCCACGGTGACACAGACGACCGCGGCGCCGGTCGTGCGTGTGGCCGCACGACGGTGGCCGCGGCCGGGCATGCGTCTGGGCAGCGCGAAGCGATAGCGCATCTGGATTCCTCCACGAAGGGATGCGCCTCTGTGGGGTGTTGAGGCGTGTGAGGCACTGTCTCAGCGGGCCGCCCGCCCCAACAATGCCGTGTGACATAGCACATGACACTGCGCGCGCATAACATCGCGGTCCGTCTTTGACCTGCCGCTAGGCTCCGGTGACGCTCCAGGTGCGCGAGGCCCAGGCCCGCAGATGGGGTGCCTGGGCGACGAGGTCGCGGTAGGCGGCGGTCGCGGACTGGGACAGTGCCTCCACGGCCTCCTCGGTGACGGTGTCGGGCCGCCAGGCCAGCACATAACGGCACCACAGCGGGGAACCGGCCAACGGCTTGACCACGACGTGTGGGATCGGCCGCAGCGTCGGCTGTACGAGGGACACCCCGAGGCCGTCGGCGATCATGCTCTGCAGCTGGGTCTGGTCGCCGAGGAACTCATGCACGGTGACCGGGGTGAAACCGGCCGCCGCACAGGCGTCGTAGAACACCCCGGGCCAGCCGGCGCCGTCGTCCGGGGTCACGAACCACGCGTCCTCGGCCAGATCGGCGAGCTGGACCTGGGCGCACTGCCGCAGCCGGTGCCGGGAGGGCAGGGCGACGAACGTCGGCTCGGTGACGATCCCGCGGTGCCGGACCGCGCCGGAGTGGCGCAGTTCCATACCCGGATAGTCGGCGGCGATGGCCGCGTCCACCGCGCCCTCCTCCAGCAGCTCGACGATCCGCGAGGAGGCGTAGACGCTCGTGACGGCGAGGGACAGCTCCGGCAGCCGGGTACGGACGCGGGAGATCGTGCCGGACAGCATGGGTGAGTTGGTCGCCGCCACGCGCAGGGTACGGCGGGCCCGTGCGGCTGCCGGGCGGTGGCCGATGGCGTCGGCGCGGGTCAGCACGTCACGGGCCTGGGCGACGACCTCGGCGCCGTAGCGGGTGGGCCGCACTCCGCTCGTGCCGCGCTCGAAGAGCGGCTCGCCGAGGTGCCGCTCGATGCGCCGCAGCTGGGTGCTCACGGCGGGCTGCGAGTAGCCGAGCTGTGCCGCGGCGCGACCCACACTTCCCGCGTCGGCGATCGCGCACAGCACCCGCAGGTGCCGCAGCTCCAGCTCCATCGCCCCACTCCCCGTTTCGGTCCCCGGCCGGTCCCGTGCGCACAGCCATCGCCGGCCGTGGTCGCGACCGGCGGACCGAAGCGTCGCACTGCGCCGCGCCAGGCACAAGTCGCAGGTCCGCCGACCTGTGCCCACCGGGTTGCAGAGCCGGACCGGTCCCCGCGCGGCGCCTGAGCAACTCCGAGAAGGCCTACGCCCGTCCGGGCCGGGCGACCGCGCGGTGGGCTTCCGCACGGCTGGGCTCGCAGCGGTCGGGACGCGAAGGAGCCACTGAGCGGGGTGGTCGATGCGGGCGGGACGGCGTCGACCCCGAGTCGGAGCCTCGCGGCCGCGCCGACGACCTCTGTTCTCCTCGTCCAGCGCAAAGTGCGCCACCGTACGGGCGGCTCGGCGCGGCGACGGCCGGGGCCGGGGGGATGGCTCCGTGCCGGCCTTCCCCCGGATCCGACCCGTGCGGACCACCTCAGTGCCGCCCCCCTCCCGCGGGCCTCGACCGACCCCGTTCGCCTCGCTGCCGGCCCTCCCCGGCCCCCGGCCCCCAGACCGCCTCACTGCCGGCCCAGTACCTCCGCCACCCGGATGAAACCGTCCGTGCCGTGGCCGAGGCCGATGGTGCGGCGGGTCATGCCTTCCACCGCGCGCATCACGCCCGCGTCGATGCCGTGCGTCTCCGAGACGGCGACGACATGGGCCATGGTCGAGGCAGCCGAGGTGAGGGGGTTGATCGCCCCGGAATAGGAGCCGTCGTCGGCGTCCCGCGCGAACTCGGCGAAGAGCGGCGGCAGGATCGCGCCGATGCCCTGCGCGAAGGGTGCGAGCTCCCCGGCGGTGACGCCCTCGGCCCGGGCGATCGCCACGGCGTGGGCAAAGCCGGCCATCGCCGTCCAGAAGAGGTCGAGCAGCGCGATGTCGAAGGTGGCGGCGCGTCCGATCTCCTCGCCGAGATGGGTGTGCGTGCCGCCCAGTGCCTCCAGCACGGGCCGCTGCTCCTCGTACAGGGCCCGCGGTCCGCTGTGCAGGAAGACCGCCTCGGGTGTGCCGATGCTGGGCGCGGGGGTCATGATCGCGCCGTCCAGGTAGCGGATGCCGTGCGCGGCCGCCCAGCGCGCCGTCTCGCGGGCCCGGCCCGGGGTGTCGGCGGTCAGGTTCACGACGGTACGGTCCTTGAGCGACCGGGTGACCGGCTCGGGCCGCAAAAGGGCGTCGACCGCGTCGTAGTTGACCACGCAGATCACGGTCAGGTCCCCGGCCGCCACGGCCTCCTCGGCCGATCCGGCGCCGGCCGCCCCCTGCGCGATCAGCTCCCGGTCCTTGCCCGGTGTGCGGTTCCACACCGTGGTCCGCAGCCCCGCTCTCAGGAAGCTCCCGGCGAGCGAGCGGCCCATCGGGCCGAGACCGAGCACGGTGACGGAAGGAAGATTCGTGGACGTGGACATGTTTCAACTCCTGTATGTGCAAAGGAACGTGGCCTTACGGCCTGACGGGGAACAGAAGAGGACGCCGATGACTCGCAGCCGCGCTCAGGACCCCAACGTCTGTGGCGTGACCGCCGCGATCGCCGTGATCGACGGCAAGTGGAAGACGTCCCTGCTGTGGCTGCTGGAGTCCGGCCCGCACCGGCCCGCCGAACTACGGCGCCGGCTGCCGGGGTTGAGCGAGAAGGTGCTGACTCAGGCGCTGCGTGAGATGGAGGAGGACGGCCTGGTGCATCGGGAGGTGTACGACGTCCTGCCGCCGAAGACCGTGTACACGCTGACCGGCTTCGGCCGCGACCTGTCCGACGCCCTCGGCCCCGTGTCCGACTGGGGACACCGCCGGCTGGAACGACTCGGCGAACGCGGAACGGCGTCCTGACACACCACCGCCACCTCCTCTCGTACTGGCACCCTGTCCTCCGGCCTCGCGAAACAGCCTCTCCCGGCCGGGCACCGGCTGCCAAGTACGCACAAAAAGGTGGGTATGCGCGGACGCCGGCCGCCCGCGTCCCGACCGGGTGTGAGAGCGCAACTCCTCGACTGCGACGACCTGTTGCTCGGACTCGCAGCAGTCGGGCGCGGCTTGGCGGCCGCCCTGCTCACCTGACGGCAGATCCGGCCGCGCCGGTCAGTACGCCCGCGCCACCACCGCCACGTTCCCCGGCTGGTCCTCGCTCTCCGGCACCGAACCGTTCAGCCACGGTGCCCCCGACTCCCAGGAGTCCTGGACCCGGATCCTGGACGCCCTCGATAACCTGCTGCGCAACTGGCCCACCCCCTGACCCCTGGACACGCAGGCCGACACCATGCACACCACCCCGCTCACCCCCGACCTCGTGCGCGGCGCCCTCGATCTGGAACGCACCGCCCGGGGACTGCTGCCGCACCGGCTGCCGGCCCGCGCCCGGGCCCAGTGCGCCGACCCCCAGCTGGCCATGGCGGAGTCCCAGCCCTCCGGTGTACGGCTGGTCTTCCGCACCCGCGCGACCACCGTCGAGCTGGACACCCTGCCGACCAAGCGGGTCTACGTCGGCGCACCGCCGCGCCCGGACGGCGTGTACGACCTGCTCGTCGACGGACGTCCGGCCGGCAGCGGCCGGGTCGCCGGCGGCCACACGCTCACCATCGACATGACCACCGGTACGGCCGAGCACCGGCCGGGCCGGGTCGGCACCGTCCGCTTCTCCGGGCTGCCCGGCACCCTCAAGGTCGTGGAGATCTGGCTGCCGCACAACGAGACGACCGAACTCGTCGCCCTGCGCACCGACGCGCCCGTGGAAGCCGTACCGCACCAGGGCCGCAAGGTGTGGCTGCACCACGGCAGTTCCATCAGCCACGGCTCGGACGCCGCGAGCCCGACGACCACCTGGCCGGCGCTCGCCGCGTCCCTCGGCGGGGCGGAGCTGATCAATCTGGGGCTGGGCGGCAGTGCCCTGCTCGACCCGTTCACCGCTCGGGCGCTGCGCGACACCCCGGCCGACCTGATCAGCGTCAAACTCGGCATCAACGTGGTCAACACCGATCTGATGCGGCTGCGCGCGTTCGGTCCCGCCGTCCACGGTTTCCTCGACACCGTCCGCGACGGGCACCCCGACACACCGCTGCTCGTCGTCTCGCCGATCCTGTGCCCCATCCATGAGGACACGCCGGGCCCCAGCCTCCCGGACTACTCCGCGCTGAGCGAGGGCCGGCTGCGGTTCCGGGCCGCCGGGGACCCGGCGGAGAAGGCGGGCGGAAAGCTCACCCTGGAAGTCATCCGGGGGGAGCTGGCCCGGATCGTGCGCGAGCGCTCGGCCGAGGACCCGCGGCTGCACCACCTCGACGGCCGTGAGCTGTACGGCGAGGCGGACTTCGGCGAACTGCCGCTGCCCGACGGCCTCCACCCGGACGCCGCCGCGCACCGCCGGATGGGCGAGCGGTTCGCGGCGCTGGCGTTCGGGCCGGGCGGCCCCTTCGCGGACGGCGTCTCCTGACCCGTACGGGCCGCCTCACACCAGGTGGGCGAAGACCACGAGGTTGTCGGTGTAGTCCTTGGCCTTGTGGTCGTACGCCCCCGCGCAGGTGATCAGCCGCACCTCGGCGCGCCGGGCGTCGGCGTAGACCCGCTTGCTGGGGAAGTCGTCCTTGGCGAACGTCTCCTCGTCGTCCACGACGAATTCGGCGTCGCGTCCGTCGGCGCGCTCCACGGTGAAGTGGTCGCCGCGCTTCAGCTGTTCCAGGCGGGCGAAGACGGCCGCGGAGGTCTTCGTGTCGACGTGCCCGGCGATGATCGCGGTGCCCTTCTCACCGGGCGAGGCGCCCTTGGCGTACCAGCCGACGAGGTTGGTGTCGGCTGCCGGTGGCGGATTGAGCTGCCCCGAGGCGCCGAGGGTCAGGGTGGTGAAGGGGGCGTTGACGGAGATCTTCGGGATGAGCAGACGGGTCGGTGCGGACCTGGGCAGCTCCGGGCCGGCGGGCGGCGGATCGGCCTGACTCGGGTCGGCCTGACGCGGGTCGCCCTGACGCGGGTCGCCCTGCTGCGGGTCGGCCTGCTGCGGGTCGGCCTGTTGCGGGTCGCCCAGCTGCGGGTCGGCCGGCGCGGCGGCGCTCGCGCCCGCGCCATGGGACGCCTGCGGTGAGCCGTCCGACGTGTGGTGGCCGCCGAACACGCTGACGGCGAGGAGGACGATCGCCACGCCCATCAGCGTCAGCCGCCGCCCGCCATGGCCGGAACTCCGCCCGTCCGCCTGCGGTCCCGCGGGGGTCGGGGAGGAGGGATCTGCTGCCATCGGACACCACCTCACTCGGGCACGGCAGCACGGGGATCTGGACAAGGGCGCCGGAACGTTTCCCGGCGCGGAGGGAGGGACGTACAGGGGGGCCTGCGCTGGGGGACGGTGTGCACACAGACGTGGGGGAAGCCCTGCGGGTGCGGGCCGCCGACGCGGTGGGCTCGCCGGCGGCGGCCGCAGCCTTTGCGGGGAGTCGTTCCGTCAGGACGCCTGCTGGCCGCCCTTCTTGCGGCGCAGCAGGTACATACCGCCTGCGCCGGCGGCCAGTACGGCCAGGCCGCCCGCGGTGACGCCGGGAGTGGCGAGCGCGCCGCCGCCGGTGTGCATGCCACCGCGCGGCCCGCCGCCGTCACGACCGCCGTAGCCGCCGTCACCACCGCCGCCCCAGCCGCCGCCGTCCCCGCCGCCGTCACGACCGCCGCCGTCCCCGCCGCCGTCACGACCGCCGCCGCCGTAGCCGCCGCCGTAGCCGCCGCCGTCGCCACCCGAACCCCAGTCGTCGCCGTGCACCGCGGCGAGCGCACCGCCACCGGTGTGGACACCGCCATGCGGCTCGTGGTGTCCGCGGCCGTCGTCGTGGCCGCTCCGACCGTGGTCGTCACCGCGACCGTGGTCGTCATCGCTCCCATGTTCGTCGCCGCGGCCGTGGTCCTCGCCCCGACCATGGTCGTCATCGTCGCCGCGGTCGTCGCCGCGGTCGTCACCCCGCACAGCGGCCAGCGCCCCGCCACCTGTGTGGATCCCGCCGCGCGGCTCGTCGTGTCCGCGTCCCTTGTCGTCCTTGTCGCCGTGATCATTTTCGCGGCCGTGGTCGTCGTCGGAACCGCGGCCGTGGTCGTCGTCGGAACCGCGGCCGTGGTCGTCGTCGGAACCGCGGCCGTGGTCGTCGTCGGAACCGCGGTCGTGGTCCCGGCTGTAGGAGGAGTCGTCGCGGCCTCCGTCGTCACCCGCGGGAACGGCGAAGGCGGCACTGGGCGCGCCGAAGGTGAGTGCGGCGGTGGCTGCCGCCGTGGCCAGAAGCATGCGGGCAGAACGCATATCGATGTCCTTCCGTCGTGGCCGGGCAGCGGATCCCTCATCAGCTGGATGGACCCGGCCTCGACATGAACCACCGTCAGCGAACGTGCAGCCACCCACCATCCGAGCGACCCAGCCGGGTCACCGCGCCACCCGTCTGTCCCAGTGCTCCCGCGTCCGCGACCCTCCGTCCGGGCGAATCACCCGGCGTGTCGCGCGGCACTCACCGACGCACGCAGCACGGCCCGGCCCCAGGCAGCGAAGGGTCGTTCCGTCGACCGTGCCGTACGACCGGAAGAACCGGGGAGCCGCCCCCGAGGGCAACATCAGCCACACGGCCGAGAGATCGGTCGCCGGATCACCCGTACGGCCGTGTGGGCACGAGCCGGCCGCCGGGAAGGTCGGCCGGAGCACCACATCGCGACGGACTTGGCCTCTGCCCGGCTGAGATCCGGCCGGACCCAACGCGGGAGGCCCCGCCCCTCTTGTTATGACCGAAGTCATAACGGAGTCTGGTGCTGGCAGCACAACAGGTCGACGCGGTGGGAGGAAGCGGTGGCGGACGCGATGGCGCGGGCCCTGTGGGAGCGGTACGAACCGGTGCACGGTCTCGTGTACTTCGCACCGGAGGCGCACCGCGCGGCGGACGCGCTCGGGATGCGCGGATTCTGGATGGGGTACTTCGCGCTGCGGGCGGCGCCGCTCGGTGCGGTCCCGCCGTCCGTCGTGACGAGCTGTTTCTATGTGTTCCATCCCGCCCGGGTGGCCCGGGCCCTGCCGGACGCCTGGACGTACGCGACTCCCGCCGATGTGCTGGCCGCCCGCCAGGACGCCCTGGACGCGGCGATGACCGGTCTGTTCGGAGCGGACACCGTCGGCTCCGCCGAGTTCACCGAGGCTGCCGACCTGGCCTGGGAGGCCGCCGCGGCGGCGGACACCACGGGGCGGGTGCTGGCCGCGGCCAACCAGGCCCTGGACCGCCCGGAGCGCCCCACCGCGCGGCTGTGGCAGGGCCTGACCACCCTGCGGGAGCACCGGGGTGACGCGCATGTCGCGGTGCTGGTGAGTCAGGGACTCGGGCCGGTCGAGGCCATGGTGCTCAAGGCGGCCGCCGGCGAATCCGACGGGGCCTTTCTGCGGGAGACGCGCAAGTGGGAGCAGGCGGACTGGGATGCGGCCGGGGCGCGCCTGCGGGAGCAGGGCCTGCTCGAAGCCGACGGGTCGCTCACTCCGGCCGGCGCGGCCGTACGCGCGGAGGTGGAAGCGCTGACGGACGCGGCGGCCGAAGGCCCCTGGACCGCCCTCGGCACCGACCGCACCACACGCCTGGCGGACCTGCTGGATCCGCTGGCCCACATCGTCGAGACCTCGGGCCTGCTGCCACCGACCAACCCGGTGGGCCTGACCCGGGGCACCCACCCGGCCGCCCACTGACCAAGCCCCGGGCCGCCCGCCGGGAACGCCCAGGAAGCGCACACCCGCCCGCCCTCCGATCAAACCTGTCTGCGATGCCCCAGGGCGGAACCCCATCAAGTCGTCGACCGCGCCCTGGCCGGTCCGGGGTTGTGCCGTTGGGGAGGGTGGGTGGTGGTCCAGCGCAGCCCGCCGGATACCAGGTCCGGGGCCGGCCTCGCAGACCGCCGCCCGCCCTCCGGCCGGTCGAGGCCGCCGGAAACCAGTCCCAGGGCCGACCCCCACAGACCGCCACCCGCCCTCCGGTGGATCTCCCGACGCCCCCGCCCGGCCGCGTCGGGTCGGGTCGGGGGCGTCGTACGGACGGCCGGCGGCGTGATTTACCAGGTCACCGGTAGTCGCTCGGGGATTCGCTTCATGAAGCCCGTGCGCCAGACCAGTTGGGCGGGTGGTACGGCGAGCGCGAGGTCCGGCAGGCGGTGCAGGAGGACCTCCAGGGCGATCCGGGCGTGGGCGCGGCCGAGTGCGGTCGCGGGACAGTAGTGGGCGCCGCCGCCGAAGGAGAGGTGGTCGGCGATGTTGTCGCGGTGGACGTCGAAGCGGTGCGGGTCGGGGAACTTCTCCGGATCGAGGTTGGCGCCCTCCACCAGCACCAGGACGAGTTCGCCCTCGCGTATGACGACATCGCCCAGCCGGACGTCCTCCAGGGCGAGGCGGGGCAGGGCGTCCCCGATGGAGAGGTTGACCCGCAGCAACTCCTCCACGCCGGGGCCGATCAGGTCCGGGCGGTCCCTGAGGAGGTCGCGGGCGATGGGGTGGGTGAGCAGGTGGACCAGGGCCATCGCGAGGAAGCCGGACGTGGAGATCACACCCGCGCCGAACATGGTGACGCCCACGGTGGCCAGCATCTCGTCGGTGAGGTGGGCGTAGTCGGGGTCGTCGCGCAGGGCCGCCAGTTCGCCCATCAGACCGTGGGTCGCCGGGTCGTCGAGCAGGGCCGTCATCCGGGCGATGTCCCGGTCCCAGTTGATCTTGGCGCCGGTGACCGGGCACGCCGAATTCATGAAGGCGATGTCGAGGCTGCGCACAAAGCCCGGGGCCTCGCTCTGCGGGATGCCGAGGACGCGGCAGTGCATGCCCGCCGAGTACGGCTCGCAGAACCCTCCGCGCAGGTCGGCCGTCGGGCCGTCGGCCAGCAGCCGGTCCACCAGCCGGTGGGCCTCCCCGCGCAGCCACTCCATCAGGCCCGGCGACTTCGGGTTGAGCGCCTTCAGCACGGCCCGGCGCAGCCCGGCGCCGGTGATGTTGCCCATGTTGTTCACGACCTCGGGCGGGATCGTGAGCGCGTACTGCCTGGGCACCCCGGGGGCGGAGGTGTCCTTGAGGGAGAACCGGTCGTCCTTCAGGATCTGGGCGCACAGGTCGTACGACGACACCAGCCAGGCCTCGTCGCCGGCGATGGTCCGCACGCGCCGTACGGGGGTGGTGGCGCGCAGGTGCTCCACCTCGGCGGGAACCTGGGTGCCGTCCCAGGAGAACGGGAAGTCGAGCAGGGGCGGGTGGTCGGCGCGGGCGCCGGGGGCGGTGGTCATGCGGCGGTTCCTTCGAGGGCGGGGGTGACGATGGCGTGGCCCTGGTTGCGGGAGGCGCGCAGACCGGCGCCACGGGAGTACAACAGCTCGGCCATCGGCAGCAGTTGGTGGTAGCAGTTGAGCGAGGAGGGCACCTTGAGGATCGCGGGGGTGTCCAGGAACAGCGGCGCCTCGGCACAGACGTACTCCAGACACACGGCCCGCTGCCGCTGGGTGGGCGTCTCGCCACGCGCACTGAGGAAACGATTCACCAGGGCGTCGCAGACGGCCCGGAAGGCCCCGTCGGAGGCAAGGCGCGCCTGGAGCTCCCGATGGATGTCCTGGTAGGCGGGGTTGGTGCGGAACTCGGACATCGGATGCCAGTCCATCCGCAGACCCTCCGGATCGGCCGCCGACACCGCGTCACGGACCTTGGCGCGCACCCCGCGCAGGTTCTTCACGGCCTTGCGCCGGGCCTCGTCCGGTGGATAGCCGGACGCCTCGTACATCTCGGCGACGAACAGGTCGGTGTAGACGAAGTCGACCCTGTCGAAGTGGTCCAGTCCCCAGCGGGCGAGGTCGCGCAGGCGGCGGGCGGAGAAATAGCTGTTGCCCGGCGACACGCCGATCACGGCGTGTGCGCCCTCGTCCAGGATGACCTCGCAGTGAGAGGTGTACGGCTGGACTTCGAAGACGTCGGCCATCAGCACGGATGCTGTGGTCAAGGGGAAAGCCTCCGCCGCGCGCTAGTCCCGGCGGAGCCCAGTGCCCCTGGTGTGGCGACGCGGCGCCCTCACGCTAGCGGTACGGCATCAGCACGGGTAGTTACCGCCCCGGTTTGACCGAAAACAGTCGTAGCAATGGTCGAAGTCACCTGCGGCAGGCCCCTGTTGCGGGCCCTACGCTGAGGCTGTGGGCAACCGAGACGAGGATCGTGAGGATCCGGGACAGGTGGCGTCCCGGCTCACCGGACGCCCGGTCACCGACGCACGGGCGGCCTCCGGGCCGCCGGCCGAGGTGACGCTGGACGGCGGCACGACGGTGATGGTCAAGCGCGGTGAGGCGCCCGGGGCCGTACGCGCGGAGGTGGCGGGGCTGCGCTGGCTGGCCGAGGCGCACGCCGTCCGGGTGCCGGCCGTGCTCGGTCACGACCGACGCTGGATGGTGACGGAGTGGGTGCCGACCGGACGGCCCGACCCCGAGGCGGCGCATCATTTCGGCCAGGCCCTGGCCGCCCTGCACGCCGCGGGTGCTTCGGATTTCGGAGCTGCGCCGCCCGGCGGCCCCGAGGACGCGTTCATCGGCCTCGCCCCCATGCGCAACGCGCCGGGCGACGACTGGCCCGGCTGGTACGCCGAGCACCGTGTGCTGCCGTATGTGCGCGGCGCGGTCGACCGCGGCACGCTCCGCCCGGGCGAGGCGGCCGTGTTCGAGCGGGTCTGCGCGCGCCTGCCGGATCTGGCCGGGCCGGCCGAGCCGCCCGCGCGCCTGCACGGCGATCTGTGGAACGGGAACGTGCTGTGGGGCGCCGACGGCGAGGTCCGGCTCATCGACCCGGCCGCGCACGGCGGCCACCGGGAGACGGACCTCGCGATGCTCCAGCTCTTCGGCTGCCCCCATCTGGACCGGGTGCTCGCGGGGTACGAGGAGATGGCACCGCTCGCACCCGGCCGGCGCGACCGAGTGGGCGTGCACCAGCTGTTCCCACTGCTGGTCCACGCCGTGCTGTTCGGACGCGGATATGCGGAACGTGCTTTGACGGTGGCACAGCACGCCCTGTCGCTCGCGGAGTGACCGCCGCCTTTCCCTGGCGGAAGCGCAACGTCCTGGGCTTCACCGGCGTCATCGGCCATGCAGGCATGCCGTTCTGCGGTGCCCGTCGGCACCCCCTCCGACCCATGGTTACTCAGCGTGAGGAAACCAATCACCCGTTCGATTCGTATAAGGACGTGAAAGCCGAATCAGGGAGAGACCATGCAACCGTTCACGCTCAACTACGCGCGCCCCGCTGTGCAGTTGGACGTCACCACTCCGTATGCGTATGACTCCGGACTGCAGTTGAACGTCCTCCCGGACGGGCGGATCGCCGCCACCGACCACGCGACCCTGAGGGCACTGGGGACCACGACCTCGACGGCCGGTTCCAAGACGCACTTCGACGACTGAACGCGGGCCCTGGAAGATGACCGTGCTCATCCTGACCAGTGAAGAGGACGTGACGGCGGACATGGTGGTCCTCCGGCTGGGCGAGGCCGGTGTGCCCGTCGTCCGGCTCGACCCCGCCGATCTGACCAACGGGGTGGCGCTGTCGGGCGAGTACGTGCGGGGCGCCTGCCGTGGACATCTGTCCGTCGGCGGGCGCCTGGTGAGCATGGGCGGCCTGCGCTCCGTCTGGGTGCGCAGGCCCGGCGACGCCGCCGCCCGGGCCGCCCAGCCGTCCGCCTGGCTGACGGAGGAGTCGTCGCAGGCGCTGTACGGCATGCTGCGCACGACCGACGCGCGCTGGATGAACCATCCGGACGCGGCCCGCCGCGCCCGCCACAAGCCCTGGCAGCTGCATCTCGCCCAGGACAGCGGCCTCGCGGTGCCGGCCACGCTGATCACCACTTTCCCGCAGGCGGCCCGGGAGTTCGCGGAGCGCTTCCCGGATCTGGTGGTCAAGCCGGTGTCCGGCGCGCATCCACAGGAGCCGCCGCGTGCGGTGCCGACCAGCCGGGTCGCACCGGACACCGACTTCTCGGCGGTGGCCTTCGGTCCGACGCTGCTGCAGCGCCGGGTCCCCAAACGGGCCGACATCCGGCTCACCGTCGTCGGCGACACGCTGCTGGCCGCGCGCAAACCCGCCGACCCGGACGCCCACCCGGACGACGTGGACGTCCGTTTCGCCCAGTCGGTCTCTCCCTGGCTGCCCGCGGACGTGCCCCCGCGGGTCGCCGAGGGCGTACGGCGGTACATGAGGGGCGCGGAACTGGCTTACGGCGCATTCGACTTCGCCGAGGACGCCGACGGGATCTGGTGGTTCCTGGAGTGCAACCAGTCGGGTCAGTTCGGTTTCGTCGAGATGGACACAGGTCAGCCCATCGCCGCCACGATCGCCAACTGGCTTGCTGCGGACGGGGATCCGGGCGCCAGGTGTGCAGAGGTCAACCGGAGCGCAGGCTCTTGAGGGTGCGGGGATCGGCTCGGAGAAGGGAACGACACATGCGTATCGGACTGCTGGGGACGGGCCCGTGGGCCCAGGCGGCGTACGCCCCCGCCCTCGCCGGGCACCCCGGCGTGGAGTTCGCCGGGGTGTGGGGCCGCCGTCCGCAGGCCGCCACGTCGCTGGCCGAGCAGTACGACGTACCCGCGTTCGACGACGTGGACGCGCTGCTGGCCGACGTGGACGCCGTCGCCGTGGCCCTGCCGCCGTCCGTGCAGGCCGAGTTGGCGGTGCGCGCCGCGCGGGCGGGCCGTCACCTGCTGCTGGACAAGCCGCTCGCGGTGTCGGTGGCCGAGGGGCGGGCCGTCGTGGCCGCGGTGGAGCGGGCCGGGGTGGCCTCGGTGGTGTTCTTCACCGCGCGCTTCCAGAAGGAGCCGGACGCCTGGATCGAGGAACAGGCGTCCGTGGCGGGCTGGTTCACGGCCCGCGCGCAGTGGCTGGGGGCCGTCTTCACCTCCGACAGCCCGTTCGCGGCCTCGCCGTGGCGGCGGGAGAAGGGCGCACTGTGGGACGTCGGCCCGCACGCCCTGTCGGTGCTGCTGCCGGTCCTCGGCGACGTACGGCAGGTCGTGGCGGCGGGGCACGGTCCGGCGGACACCGTGCACCTGGTCCTCGACCATGCCACCGGCGCGTCGAGCACGCTCACGCTGAGCCTGACCGCGCCGCCGGCGGCGGCCGGGGCCGATGTGGAACTGCGGGGCGAGGCGGGCGTGACGCTGATGCCGGGGAGTTCCGAAGGAGCGGTCCCGGCGCTCTCCCGCGCCACCGACGCCCTGCTCACGGCCGCCCGCACGGGCCGCCCCCATACCTGCGACGCCGCCTTCGGCCTCCGCGTCACCGAGATCCTGGCGACAGCGCAGGCCCACCTGACCGACGCCAGCGATGCGGGGCCGACCGACTGACCGGTGACCGAGGCCGGCGGACTCGCGCCGTCGCCGTCGGTGCCGGTGCTCGGGGTGAGCCGGACCGCTCCGGCTCACCCCGAGCCCAGAACCTGCGGCAGACCACCACTGACGGCCCGCTTGTCACCCGGCGCCGACAACGCCGTCGGCCCAGAAGTTGATGCGCTCCCGTACGACGGGATAGCCGGCCCTGGTGAAGTGTGCGGCCATGGGGAAGTTGGTCCGGTCGGTGGCGGCGGCGATGAAGTCGGCGCCCTGGGCCGCCAGGAAGTGGGTGCACTCGGTGAGCAGGTCATAGGCGTAGCCGTGGCCCCGTTGTTCCGGCACGACGCCGATGAAGCCGACGCAGGGTCCGGACGGATTGCGCGCGGGGATGTGGATGCCGGCGGGCTCGCCCTCGGGGGTGCGGGCGATCTGCCACCAGGCGCGCGGGGACGGAAACCAGTGGAAGAGGTCCAGTTCCTGCCGTGCGGCCAGGTCCGGCCCGCCCTGCGCGACGGCCCGGCGGGCGTGGGCGTCCAGGGTGACCGAGTGGATGCGGCGCAGCAGGTCGTGGAACACGGCGTCGTCCGGTTCGGCGGCGAAGACCAGACGGCCGGGCCGCTCGGGCAGGCCCCGGTCCGGGGTCCAGCGGTACAGGAATCGCTCCACCAGTGGTGCATAGCCGGCCGCGCGTGCGGCGGCGGTCCGGATGTCGACGGCTGCCCGCAGTCCCGGGTCGTCACGCCAGCCGGAGGGCAGGTCGAGTTCCAGTTCCTCGGTCTGCCAGGGCGCCGTCCGCAGGAGTTCGGCTCCGGCCTCCTCCTCGCCCTCGGCCACGTCGAACCAGTTGATCAGGAGCGGCTCGGAGTCCTCGGGACGGCCCCACCAGGCGGCCCGGGCCACGGTGCGGCCGTCGCGCACGGCGATGCGCTGCCAGTCGGGGCGGTAGCGGGTGCTGCGGTGCTTGTCACGGAACGCCAGCGGGTCGGGCATGGTGTCGAAAAGGTGCGCGGTGCTCTCGTCGAGCGCGCGGATGACCAGGGTGGCCATGGATTCCTCCGGGATGCTTGCCGCGGTGCGGCGGCGGGGACGCGCTCCCGGTCAGGCGTGGCACACCCGGGTGACGGGGAGGTGGGAGCGCGGAACGACAGTGGCCATGACGCTCGCCTCCTTCCATCCGTCTCGGGCGTGCCCGCACAGGCTATGCGGGCCGCGCACGGGGCGTCCATCCCTTATCCGACCGCACGAGGGTCGAGGGGTCAGCGGGAGGCCCGGGTGCGGAGGTCGGCGTAGCTTGGGGATGTGAAGTCGGTGCGCGGCAGGTCGTCGCGTCGGGACCGGGAGGATCGCGGCTGGTTGCGGGGCGCGCCGCCGCCGTGGTGGGTACGGGTACTGCCCGTGCTGCTGCTCGCGGCCGTCACGACGGCCACGCTGATCACTCCGGGCGCGCGGGACGCCGGTTTCCTGCTCGGGGCGATTCCGCCGCTGGCGGTCCTGTCGTACGGCCCACTGGCCACCGCGGTCCTCGGTCTCGGGGTGGTCGCGGTGCTGAACGTGCCGGCCACGCATCTGAACCGCCCGGGCAACACCGATCTGCTCAGCATCGTGTTCGTGGCCGCGCTGAGTGTGTTCGTGTCCTATGTGCGCAGTCGGCGGGACGCCCAGCTGGACACGGAGCGGGCGATCGGCGAGGCCGTGCAGCGGGCCGTGATGCCGCTCCTGCCGGAGCGGGTCGGGAACGTGGGCTGCGCGGGCTTCTACCGGGCCGCGCAGGACGGGACGCTGGTGGGCGGGGACTTCTTCGACGTACGGGACGGGCCGTACGGTGTGCGCGCGGTGATGGGGGATGTGCAGGGGCACGGGCTGTCGGCGGTCGCGACGGTGGTGTCGCTGCTGGGCGCGTTCCGGGAGGCGGTGCTGGACGAACCGGGCCTGGAGTCGGTCGCCGCGCGCATGGACCGCAGGCTGGCGGTGGACTCGGCGGACGTGCGGCACGCGGAGCTGTTCGCCACCGGGGTGCTGCTGGAGTTCTCCCCCGACGGGGGTGCGGTGCGGGTGGTGACCTGCGGTCATCCGGTGCCCGTGCTGCTGCACGGGGAGGAGGCACTGGAGGTGACGGTCGTGCCGGGACCGCCGCTGGGGATCGGGCTGGTCGGCGCCGACCCGCCGAAGGAGTGCACCATGGCGCTCGGGCCGGGCGACCGGCTCTTCCTGGCCTCCGACGGGGTGTGGGAGGCGCGGGACGCCGAGGGCGGCTTCTATCCGCTGCCGACGCGGCTGACCGCCCTGAGCGGCACGGCGTCCGCCGAGCTGCCGGGGGCGCTGTGGACGGACCTCCTGCGGCACGGTTACGAGGTCCGGGACGACGTCACCATGCTGATGCTGGCGCCCGCACCGCCGCCCGGCTGACCGCCCGGCCGGTCGACCCGCCTCCCATCAGCCCACGTCCCACAGGAAGCGGTGGGTGTGGATGCCGAAGTACGGGAAGGACTGGATCTCCCGGACGCCTTCCAGCAGCCGTACCACGTCGTTGACGAAGTCCAGCAGGGCCTTCGGGCCGGGCGCGACCACCTCGGCGAACAGATCGAATCCGCCCGAGGTCAGCACCGAGTAGACGACCTCCGGGCGTTCGGCCAGGGCGTCGGCGACGGCGCGGGGGTCGCCGTCGACGCCGATGCCGAGCAGGGCCATGGCCTGGCCGCCCATGGCCATCGGGTCGGTGACCCCGACCACCTGGACGGCCTTCGAGTCCAGCAGGCGCTGCAGCCGCTGCCGCGCCGCCGAGGCGGACAGGCCGACCTTCGGGCCGAGGTCGGCGTAGGCGATCCGGCCGTCGGTCTGCAGCTCGCGCAGGATGGCCCGGTCGATCTCGTCCACGTGTGTCCTTTCGTGTCTGATGCCGTCTCTGTTGCCGTCGTCCCGGTGCGTCAGCCGACCAGCTCGGCGAGGGCGGCGTTGAAGACCTCGGTGTGGGTGTCGACGTCCTGCTCGGTGGTGTCCGGGCACATGAGCGCCATGTTGTGGAACGGGGTCAGCAGGATGCCCCGGTTGGCGAGGTAGAGGTGCAGGAAGTCCTCCAGCTCGGGGTCGGAGACGGCCGCGGACTCGGTGCCGGTGCGCGGCGCCGGGCTGGTGAATCGGTACTCGGTGCGGGCGCCCAGCCGGCTCACGGACCAGGGCAGCCGGTGCGCCTCGATGGCCGCCCCGACGCCCGCCTCGAAGCGCTCGGAGAGCTTGCTCATCCGGGCGAACGCCTCGTCGGTGAGGACGTGTTCGAGGGTGGCCCGCATCGCGGCGACCGACAGCGCGTTGCCGGCGAGGGTGCCGCCGACGCCGCCCATGTCGACCAGGTCCAGGTCGGTGCGGGCCAGCAGCCGCTCGGCGAGTTCGGCGGACAGCCCGTAGGCACCGGCCGGGATGCCGCCGCCGATGGCCTTGCCGATGGTCAGCAGGTCGGGCTCCAGGTCCCAGGCAGCCGTGCAGCCGCCGGGTCCCGCGGAGAAGGTGTGGGTCTCGTCGTTGATGAGCAGGCTGCCGTACCGCCTGGTCAGCTCGCGGACGCCGGCGAGATAGGCGGGCTCCGGCAGGACGATGCCGATGTTGGTGAGGGCGGGCTCCATCAGGACGGCGGCGACGTCACCGTGGGCCAGTTCGCGCTCCAGGCCGGCGAGGTCGTTGAACTCGGCCACCCGGCTGGTCAGGGTCACAGGGCACGGCGCACCGACGTTGCCGGGGCGGGCGGTGCCCGTGCCGTCCGGGCCGACGACGATCAGCGACTCGTCGACGCTGCCGTGGTAGCAGTAGCTGTTCACGAGGATCTTCGGACGCCCGGTGACGGCCCGGGCGAGCCGGATCGCCCAGCGGTTGGCGTCGGTCGCGGTGAGCGAGAAGCTCCAGCGCGCCAGGCCGAACCGGCGGGTCAGCTCGGCGCCGACCCACTCCGCGTCCTGCGTCGGCAGCATCGCCGTGGCCCCGCCCAGCTCGGCGAACCGGCGCTGCACGGCCTCGGTGACCGGTGCGGGCGAGTGGCCGGCCATCGCACCGGTGTCGCCGAGGCAGAAGTCGATGTACTCGTGCCCGTCCACATCGGTGACCCGGGCCCCGCGCGCACCGGCCAGATAGCGGGGAAAGGCACCGGCCGTCTTGTTCATCCAGGTCATCGGCACCCGGCCGAAGAGGTGGTCGGCCCCCGCATAGGCCGCGCGGGAGCGCGGGCCCTGGCGCTCGGCCTCGGCGCTCTCGCGGGCCAGGAGGGTGTGCAGACGCGTGCGGTCCATGGAGTACCTCACTGGAGACGGTGGCGAATACCGTGACTCTACGACTGAAACAGCCGTACTCTCAACAGTAGACGACTGAATCAATCGCCAGCTCGCTTGAATCGAGTGTAGCTCTCGGTGGGGGACCCCGGTCCGGGTGACGCGCCCCCTCGCCCGACTGACGAACTCGCAGCCGGAGTTCGAACGTCCCGGCTCAAACGCCAGGGTTCGCCACCCCTTCCGTCACGTAGAAATATCTACGAGCATGCATATGCCGAGGGCAGGCGGACGAGGACACCCGGAGCGGTGCATGACGAACACGATGTGGATGCGGGGCGTGGAGTGGCTGGCCGCGGCGTCGGCGGACCCGCGCTCCTGCAAGTGGGAATGGGATCACGGCGAGGGCATCGCGCTGCTGGAGGCGGGCCGCTTCTGGGACGTGCTGAGCGTCCCCGAGCGGCTGGGCCTGCTCACCCTCGACCTGCTGTGGCGGCCGGGGCTGCCCGTGCCGGGGCCGACGCTCATTGACACGGCGGCGGGCCGGGTCGGGTTCTTCCTGCCGCCGGACCCCTCCGGCGGCTGGGTGGGAGCCGGTCTGCGGTACGCGACCAAGGGGGCCTGGGTCGCCGTGCCGCCGCCGTACCGTCCCGCGCGTTTCCTGGAGTGGCTCGTGCCGCCGGACGGCTCCGGCGCACTCCATTTCCCGGGCGCCCTGGAGGGGGCGCTGCGGCAGGCCAACGGCACCCTGGCCGTCCTCGCGCCGCTGTGCGGCCCGTGACGGTTCAGGCGCGCTCGCGCGCGGGCCGGGCGCCCGAGCCGGCCGGAGGGAGGGCGGCCGACAGCGCGTCCGGCTCCGCGGGCACGGTGCGGCCCTGCGCCCGCCACTCGGCGACGAGACCGGCGTAGATCGGCTCCCGGGCCCGATCCGTCTGCGCCGGCCGGCCCGCCCTGCGCATCCGGTCGATCCGGTCCATCCAATCCAAACGGTGCGCCGGGTCCAAGCGGTTCATGCCGGGGCAACGCCTGTGGCCCGTCACCGGTACGGCCCACCCGGCAGACTCACCGGGTCGGGTGAGAGCATCGCCCGAACGAGGCCTTCCGCCCGTCGGACAAGCATCCCGCCGACAGGCGACGGGCGGGGCGGCCGCCCGCTCGCCCGACGGGCGCGGCTGGGGGTGCCCTCCTATGCTGGGACGGTCAGGGCTCCGGGGTCCCGCTCATCGCACGCTCACCTCTCATGTGCTTGGAGTCAGTCCATGTCGCATACGTCCGCACGCCTGCTGAGGAAGGCCGCGGTCGCCGTCGCGGTGGGGACTCTGATGGCACCGGTCGCCGCCGGGCCCGCATGGGCGTCCCCGGCCGCAGTGCCGGCCGCCCTCGGCGCCGACGCGCCCAGCCCGAGTCCCTCGGGAGCGGCCGTACGTGACCTCACCCCGGGCGTGACACGCCAACTGGACGCCGCCGTGCGCAAGGTGATGCACGAGGCGGGCGTTCCCGGCGTGACCGTCGGCATCTGGACGCCGGGACGGCCGAGTTACGTCCGCTCCTTCGGGGTCGCCGACAAGAGCACCGGCCGGAAGATGACTCCGGACCTGTACATGCGCATCGGCAGCGAGACCAAGACGTTCACGGTGACCGCGCTGCTGCAGCTGGTGGACCAGAAGAAGGTGGGCCTGGACGACCCGATCGGCAAGTACATCGGCGGCGTACCCAATGAGAACAGGATCACGCTGCGTCAGCTCGCCGACATGCGCAGCGGACTGTTCAACTACTCCGAGGACCCGGACTTCGACAAGGCGCTCACCTCGGACCCGCAACGGCCCTTCACCCCCGAGCAGTTGCTCGCCTACTCCGTCAAGCATCCGGTGATGTTCCAGCCCGGGGAGAAGTTCTCCTACAGCAACACCAACCTCATCCTGCTGGGGCTGGTGGTGGAGCAGGAGAGCGGGCAGCACCTCGGCGACTACATCAAGCAGCACGTCCTCGATCCGGCCGGCATGAAGCACACACTCTTCCCCACCGGCAACGAGTTCCCCGCCCCGCATGCGCACGGGTACACCGTGCAGACGGCGAACGGCGAGGAGGCGGACGCGACCGACTGGAATCCGTCCTGGGGCTGGGCGGCCGGCGCGATGATCTCCGATCTGCGGGAACTGCACACCTGGGCGCGCACGGTCGCCACGGGCCGGTTCCCGGACGGTGGGCGGATGGTGAGCGCCGCCGTCCAGAAGCAGCGGCTGATCACCCCGGGAACCGGCATGATCAAGGGTGCCGGATACGGTCTGGGCATCTTCGACGTCCAGGCCTGGATCGGCCACAACGGCTCCCTGCCGGGCTACCAGACGCTGACCGTCTACCTGCCCGGGACGAGGACGTCGCTCGTCGTGCTGCTCAACACGGACACCGACTACCGGTCACGGGAACCCAGTACCGCGCTGGGCGAGGCGATCACGAAGATCATCTCGCCGGCCCACGTGTACAACCTCCCCGTCACGCGGACCGGATGAGGCACGCGGGGCCGCGACCGGTCCCCCGTTCCGGTCGTGCCCCGCGGACTGCCGAAGGTACGTGCACTGCTGGACGGGGGGTAGTGCACGCGTGCCCGGCAGGGTCCGCACGGGACTCACCACTGCACAGCCGAGTCCGGTTGGTCCGGGTTCGCCGCGCCGGGGCCGGCGGTCACGCCGAGGTCGGGCACGGGCAGTTCGCCGGTGACGAGGTGGGCGAGGACGACCTCGTACAGGTCGGTGCCGCCGGCCGTCAGCCGCCGCTCCAGGACGGCTTCGGCGGCCCGGACGTGTTCGCGCACGGTCTGGGCGTGTACGCCGAGGGCCTGGGCGGCGCGTTCGGCGTGCGCGTCGGCCCCGGCCCAGGCGCACAGGGTGCCACGCAGATCCCGGCCGTCCTCGTCGAGGCGGCCGAGCAGCCCCTCCGCCCAGGAGCGCAGCGCACTCGTCCCGAGCAGCTCGGTGAGCCGGGTCCGGACCAGCGGTCCGGCCGCACCGCCGGACAGGTCGTACGGGCCGTGTGCGGCCTCGGTGTTGAGGGCGGCGTGGGCGAGGGCGCGGACGGGCAGCCGGGACAGGTCGGCGCCGAGCAGCGCGGCGACCCGGTCCATCCGGGCGCGGACCGTGTTGCGGCTGACGCCGAGCACCTTGGCCGCGCTCACGGCGGTGAACTCCAGACCGAGCCGGGTGGTGGCGAGCAGTTCGGCACGCACATGGTGCGGCAGCGCGTCGAGCGGGCGCAGCACGGCGGCGGCCCAGGCCCGCAGCGTCGCGGGGTCCATCAGCTGTGCGGGGCGGGTGCGAGCGGCGTAGACGGCGTACCGGTCGGGCTGGAAGCGGGCCACGGCGAGGGCGGTGACGGCCTGTCCGTAGGCGGTGGCGGTCAGGGCGAGGCGCTGCCGGGGGCTGCCGCCGAGGAAGGTGCCGGACCGGTCGGCGATCAGGGCGCGCAGCCGCTCCCCCACCTCGGCGGACGGGCCCACGACGATGACGTGCTCGTCCACCGCGGGGCAGCGCACGACGAGCGCGCGGCCGTCGGTGGCGGCCACGCACGCGTCGGCGAGCCGGTCGCGTTCCACGGCGGCGTCCTCGAGGACGTAGACGCGGGCGGAGTCCTGTTCCAGCAGGCCCGGCCAGAGTCCGGCGGCGACCCGGCGGGCGGAGACGGTGTCCTCCACCATGAGCAGTTGCAGGATGGCCAGCCGCAGATCGGCCGTGGCCCGCCGCAGCCGCCGCTCTGACTCGGCCGACTCGCGTTGCCCGAGCAGGAGTTCCAGTACGGCGACGGTGTGGCCGAGGATCTCGGTGCCGCGCCGGTCGAAGGGCTCCGGGCGGGCCACGGCGAGGACGGCGCCCGCCGGCTGGCCGGACCCCGGATGCCGTATCCCGACCAGGCGTACGTGCCGTACCCCGTCGTCGAGGGACGCGGCGGAGACCCGGCCCGCGAAGACATCGGCGACGACGGCGGAGTCGAGCGGCAGCGGCTCACCGGCGAGCAGGTCACCGCGGCCGTCCTGGAGGCACACCGCCGCGTTCACGGTCCGGGCGAGCCAGTCGACGAGCCGGCGAAGATCGCGTCCGGCGGGCCGCAGCTGGTCCAGCAACTCCTGCGCCCAGGCGCTGTCCCCGCCGTACGGCTGCTGGAACGCCGGGCCCTCGTCCGGTCGGCCGGCCACGTTCCCCTCTCCTCGCCTCCGTGTTGACCTGGGCATACGTATCGGCACGTTACCCGAAACGGCGCGCTCCCGCCGCCGGACATGGCTCCGCCGGCGGGCCCGGGGGGGTGGGCCACCGGCGGAGACGTCGCGTCCGGGGCGGGGGGATGCCCACGAGCGCTCACGGGTCGCATGCCCCGTAATCCGGGAAGTACGCCCATGAATCGACGGGGCGGTCGGCCGGTAGCGGCTCACTCCGCTGGTACGGAGAGGGGAACGGGGATCCTGAAAGGCGCTGGAACCGGCTTGCCAGGGGTGCCGGTGGCCCGTGGGGTGCGCATGGGGCGTCCGGTACGCATAAGCTCGGTGAATGGCGAAGTACTTCGACGTGCACCCCGAGAACCCGCAGCCGCGCAGCATCGCCCAGATCGCCGACGCGGTGCGCTCGGAAGCACTCATCGCATACCCGACCGACTCCTGTTACGCCCTGGGCTGCCGGCTGGGCAGCCGGGACGGCATGGACCGGATCCGCTCCATCCGCCGTCTGGACGACCGGCACCACTTCACCCTGATGTGCCGGGACTTCGCGCAGCTCGGCCAGTTCGTGCGGGTGGACAACGACGTCTTCCGGGCCGTGAAGGCGTCCACGCCCGGCAGCTACACCTTCATCCTCCCGGCCACCCGCGAGGTGCCGCGCAAGCTGCTGCACCCGAAGAAGAAGACCGTCGGCGTGCGCATCCCCGACCATGTGGTCACCCAGGCGCTGCTGGCGGAGCTGGGCGAGCCGCTGCTGTCCAGCACGCTGCTGCTGCCCGACGAGGAGGAGCCGCTGACGCAGGGCTGGGAGATCAAGGACCGGCTCGACCACGCGGTGGACGCGGTGGTCGACTCCGGCGACTGCGGCACCGAGCCGACGACGGTCGTGGACTTCTCCAGCGGCGAAGCGGAGATCGTACGGCGGGGCGCCGGGGACACCAGCCGTTTCGAGTGAGCGCGCGGCACTCCCGGTACGAGGTTTCGGATCTTGCGTGACAGCATGGGCCGTAGCCGTGGCGTCGTGGGGCCATCGCCGCCCGACGCCCATGTCCCCAGGGAGAATGCCCACCATGACCGATGTCCAGGCAACCGATCTCGACATCACGACCGAGGACGGCGTCGCCGACGCCTACCTCGCCCATCCCGCCGACGGCCGCCCCCGCCCGGGCGTGCTGTTCTACCAGGACGCCTACGGCCTGCGGCCGCACCTGAGGTCGATGGCCGACCGGCTGGCCAGCGCCGGCTACACCGTGCTGGTGCCGAACGTCTTCTACCGCCTCGGCCGCACCCCGGTCGTCGAGCTGCCCGAGTTCATCGACCCGGCCGTCGATCCGGCCATCTGGGAGCGGCTCGGCCCGGTCGTGTCCTCGCTGACCCCCGACCTGATCAAGCGGGACGCGGGCGCCTATCTGCAATGGCTGGCCGACAGCCCGCTGGTCATCGACGGGCCGGTAGCGGTGACCGGGTACTGCATGGGCGCCCGTCTGACCCTGTGGACGGCGGCCGCGCACCCGGACCGGGTCGCGGCCGCGGCCGGCTTCCACGGCGGCGGCCTCGCCACCGACGAGCCGACGAGCCCGCACCTGGGTGCCCCGGACATCACCGCGGAGCTCTACTTCGGGCACGCCGACAACGACCGGTCACTGCCCCCGGAGCAGATCGAGCGCTTCGAGGAGGCCCTGACCGCGGCCGGGGTCCGGCACACCTGCGAGGTCTACCAGGGCGCCCCGCACGGCTACACCCAGGCGGACACCCCGGCGTACGACCGCGAGGCCGACGAACGGCACTGGGCGGCCCTGCTCGACCTGCTCAAGCGCACGTTCTGACACCCGCTCACGGCGCCTGCCGCACGGCGGGCGCCGTGAGCCGGTCTGCTCAGGCATTGACATGCACGCGGCGCAGCACCAGTCTGAGAGCGCTCTCAAACAGGTACGGACCAATATCCGTACGACCCCGACCCCACACGGAGGTAAGGAGAGTGCCTCACACACGCACACACCCGGCGCTGCCCCTGGCGGCCGCCGCGGCCTTGGCCGGCGGAGTGCTCGCCCTCGGTGCCCCGGACCGTGCCGGTGCCGCGGTACCGGACACCATCCCGCTGAGGATCACCAACAATTCGGGCCGCTCCGAGCCGGTCTACGTCTACGACCTCGGCACCCAGCTGTCCTCCGGGCAGCAGGGCTGGGCCGACACGAACGGAAGCTTCCATGCCTGGCCGGCGGGCGGCAACCCGCCGACGCCCGCCCCGGACGCGGCGATCGCCGGCCCGGCCCCCGGACAGTCGACGACCATCCGGATACCGAAGTTCTCCGGCCGGATCTACTTCTCCTACGGCCAGAAGCTCGACTTCCGGCTGACCACCGGCGGCCTGGTGCAGCCGGCCGTGCAGAACCCCTCCGACCCCAACCGGAACATCCTGTTCAACTGGTCCGAGTACACCCTCAACGACTCGGGGCTGTGGCTGAACAGCACCCAGGTGGACATGTTCTCCGCGCCGTACGCGGTCGGCGTACGGCGTTCCGACGGCAGCGTGAGCACCACCGGGCACCTGAAGTCCGGTGGCTACAACGGCTTCTTCAACGCCCTGCGCGGTCAGTCGGGCGGCTGGTCCGGCCTGATCCAGACCCGCTCCGACGGCACGGTGCTGCGTGCCCTGTCACCGCTGTACGGCGTGGAGACCGGCGCCCTGCCGGCGAACGTGATGGACGACTACGTCAACCGGGTCTGGCAGAAGTACTCGACCTCGACGCTGACCGTCACGCCGTTCGCCGACCAGCCGAACACCAAGTACTACGGCCGGGTCTCGGGCGACGTCATGAACTTCACCAACTCCTCGGGCGCGGTCGTCACCAGCTTCCGGAAGCCGGACGCGGACAGCGTCTTCGGCTGCCACAAGCTGCTCGACGCGCCGAACGACAATGTGCGGGGCCCCATCTCCCGTACGCTGTGCGCCGGTTTCAACCGCTCGACCCTGCTGGTGAACCCGAACCAGCCGGACACCTCGACGGCCGCCTTCTACCAGGACACGGTCACGAACCAGTACGCGCGTGCGGTGCATGCGCAGATGGCCGACGGCAAGGCCTACGCGTTCGCCTTCGACGACGTCGGCAACCAGGAGTCGCTGGTCCACGACGGCAGCCCGCAGCAGGCGTATCTGACGCTGGATCCGCTCAGCTGACGTACGAGGTGACATGCGAGGGTCCCGCACCCCGGCCGGCTGCCGGGGTGCGGGACCGTCATGTGTGGGTCAGCCGGTCGTCAGGGCGGTGTCGTCCACGACGAAGCTGGTCTGCAGCGAGGAGTCCTCCACGCCGTTGAACTTCAGGGTGACCGTCTGGCCCGCCAGCGAGGACAGGTCGAAGGTCTTCTGGCTGTAGCCGGAGGCCGCGTTGAGGTTCGAGTAGGTCGCTAGGGTCTTCGAACCCGCGGTCACCGTCAGCTTGTCGTACTGGGTGCTGCTGGTGGTCTCCGAGGTGTCGATGTGCAGGTAGAAGGTCAGGGTGGCCTTGCAGCCCGCGGGGATGGTCACCGACTGGGACAGCGTGTCGGTGTGCGTGGTGCCGTAGCCGTCCAGCCAGGCCTTGTACGAGCCGCCGTGGGCCGCCTCACCGGTGTCGTTGGTGACGACGCCGCTGGTGGCACTCCAGCCGGTGCTTCCGGACTCGAAGCCGGGGTTGCTCAGCAGCTGGGTCGAGGTGCAGCCGCCACCGCCACCGGTACTGACCGTCCAGGTGAAGGTCGCGGTGCCCGTGGCGCCGGTGGAGTCGGTCACCGTCACCGTGGTGTTGTAGGTGCCCGCCGTGGTGGGCGTACCGGTGATCAGTCCGGTGGAGCTGTTGATCGACAGGCCCGCGGGCAGGCCGGAGGCGCTGTAGGACAGGGCTCCGCTGTTCGTGCTGCTCGCCTGGACCTGCAGGCTCACGGCGGTGCCGACGGTCGAGGACTGGCTGCCCGGGTTGGTGACCGTCACTCCGCTGCTCGGCGGGGTGATGTGGCTGCCGACGTTGATACCGGCGAAGGCGTTGCCGACTCCCGCGTACTGCGCGGAGTTGGTGCCGTACAGGGCGGCAGCCGCGTTCAGGGCGGCGGTGCGGGCCCCCGCGTAGTCGGTGCTCGACGTCATGTACGTCGTCAGCGCCTTGTACCAGATCTGCAGCGCCGCGGCCCGGCCGATGCCGGTGACGGCGACGCCGTCGGAGGTCGGGCTGTTGTAGGTCACGCCGTTGATGACCTTGGTGCCGCTGCCCTCGGAGAGCAGGTAGAACATGTGGTTCGCCGGACCCGAGGAGTAGTGCACGTCCAGGTTGCCGACGCCCGAGTACCAACTGTCCGCCGAGGAGCCGTCCTTGCTCGGCTTGTCCATGTAGCGCAGCGGGGTGCCGTCGCCGTTGATGTTGATCTTCTCGCCGATGAGGTAGTCACCGGGATCGGAGCTGTTGTTGGCGTAGAACTCCACGCCGGTGCCGAATATGTCGGAGGTCGCCTCGTTCAGCCCGCCCGACTCACCGGTGTAGTCGAGGCCGGCGGTGTTGGAGGTGACGCCGTGGCTCATCTCGTGGCCGGCCACGTCCAGCGAGGTCAGCGGGTCATTGTTGTTCGTGCCGTCGCCGTAGGTCATGCAGAAGCAGCTGTCGTCCCAGAAGGCGTTGACGTAGTTGCTGCTGTAGTGGACGCGGCTGTAGGCGGCGACGCCGTCGTTGCGGATGCCGCTGCGGCCGAAGGTGTTCTTGTAGAAGTCCCAGGTCTCCTGCGCCCCGTAGTGCGCGTCCGCGCCCGCGGTGGCGGCGTTGGAGTTGGTGCCGTCGCCCCAGGTGTCGTTGCTCTGCGAGAACAGCGTCCCGGTGCCGGAGGTGCCGTGGTTCAGGTTGTAGGTCTTGTGGCCGCCGCGCGACCCGTCGTTCAGCGTGTACGTCGAGCCCGACTGCGTCGTGGTCAGGCTCACCTGCCCGCTGTAGTGGGTGTTGCCCACGCCGGTCTCGATCGCCTGGTACCGGTGCAGCTCCTTGCCCGTGGTGGCATCGGTGATGACGTGCAGCCGGCTGGGCGTGCCGTCGTCCTGGAAGCCGCTGATCACCGTCTCCCAGGCGAGCTTCGGGGTGCCGGTGCCGGCCCAGATCACCTTGCGGGCGCTGTCGGTGGCGGGCTTCTTGGCATCGAGGGACTTGGCGGTCTTCAGGGCCTTGCTCTCGGCGGCCGACTTGCTGAAGGCCGCGGTGGTGGAGGCGACCTTGATCTTGTGCTTGTTGTTGTAGGTGGTGCTCACGGTGCCCGCGGCCAGGGAGGCGGGCGGGGTGTGCACCACGAGGTCGCCGCCGAGGACGGGCAGGCCGGCGTAGGTGCGCTCGTAACGGGTGTGCAGGGTGCCGTCGTTGTCCTTGACGACGTCCTTGACGACCAGCTTCTCCTTGGCGCCGAGGCCAAGGGCGCGGGCCGTCGCGGCGGTCCGCTGCTGGGCGCTCCTGATCAGCGCCTGGTGCTGGGCCGGGCTGAGCCTGGCCTCCAGGCCGCCGGTGCGCAGCGGGCTGGGGTGGGGAGCGGCAGGCTTGGCGGCGGCCGGAGTGGCCTGCATGCCGAGGGTGAGCAAAGCCGCGGTGGAGACCAGGGCGGCTCCGACCGTGGCACGCTTGTGGGGAAGGCGTCTGTGGGGTCTCACTCGTACTCCTCCTGCTGCGGCCGCCGGATCGCGACCGGTGACAGACGGGCAGACGGGTCTGCTGCCCGGGTGAGCTGAGCTGTACGGGACCGTGATCTGTGCACACACCGGGGATGTGAGGTGCGTGGAGGAAGGATTCCAGCCTTGTCTCGCACATGTCAGTCATCTGGAGGTCATTCGAGGGTTTTCCCTATGCCGGTGAGCGGGGGTGGGAAGGGCCGGGATCCTGCGGCGTCGTCGCTGCCAGGTGCCGCCGCAGGAAACGCGCCTGATGCCGCGGCAGGTCGCGTGTGACGTCGGTGCCGATGGGCTGGTGTCCGGCGCCGGGCAGGAGCAGTACCTAGTGCGGCCGACCCGAGGCGAGCAGCACATCGGACAGCCGGAGGGTGTGGGCGGGCGGGACCCTGGGGTCCGCGAGGCCATGGACGAGCAGCAGGGGACGGGTGAGCCGGGGCGCCTCGCGGAGCAGGGAGGCCTCGTACCGCTCGGGGTACGCCTCCGGGTGGCCCAGGAGCCGCTCACGCCAGTGGGCGTCGTAGAGCCGCTGGTCGGTGACGCCCGCCCCGGCCACGGCGGCGCGGAAGACGTCCGGGCGGCGCAGCACGGTGAGCACGGCGAGCGAGCCGCTGAACGACCAGCCACGGATGCCGAGTCGGCGCAGGTCGAGCAGGGGGTGCGCGCGGGCGGCCGCCCGCAGCGCGCTCACCTGGTCGTCGAGCGCGGGCCCGAACAGGTCGCCGGACACCGCGCGTTCCCAGTCCGGCCCGCGCTCCGGGGTGCCCCGGCCGTCGGTCACCAGCACCGCGAAGCGCTCGGCGAACCACTGCGACACCAGCGTCCTCCATCTCACAGACGCACGGTCAGCGCGACGGTCACCTCGTCACCCGGTGCGAGTCCCTCCGGCCGGCGCACGGCGCTCTTGAGCGGCAGCAGATATCCGCCGTCCCTGGGGAAGAGGGACGTGGTGAAGTCCGTGCCGCCGATTCTGGCCTCGACCGGGACCACGCCCCAGCCGTAACTGGCCAGCGCGGCCACGTCACGGATGTCGGCGCACTCCGCGTCCGGCACGGCGACGAAGTAGTACGGCGCCGGACCCCGCCACTCCACGACCCGTCCGGCGAAGGCGAGTTCCACGATCTGCCCCCTTCCGCAAAGGCTCCCCAGCGTACCGGCACACCACCGGAGCCCCGGCTGTTCGGGGTGCCTCGGCGACCCCTGCCGGTCGAGGGCGAGATCGTCGTCCCGCCGAAGTGATCACACGGTTGTCACACCCGCCTGCCAGAATCGGAGAAGGAACCGACGTACGACCGCTGGAGGAGCCCGTGCCGCCCACCGCCCGCCCGCTGCGCAAGCTGGGCTTCCTCACCATCGGCCTGTTCGACCCGGCGGATCCGGCCCGGGGACACGAGTCCACCCTGGAGATCATCGAGCTGGGCGAGCGGCTCGGCTTCGACAGCGCCTGGCTGCGCCACCGCCATCTGCAGTACGGCATCTCCTCACCGGTCGCCGTCCTCGCCGCCGCCTCCCAGCGCACCCGCCGTATCGAGTTGGGCACCGCGGTGACTCCGCTCGGCTGGGAGAACCCGCTGCGCCTCGCCGAGGACCTGGCGACGGTGGACGTCCTGTCCGGGGGCCGGCTGAACCCGGGCGTCAGCGTGGGCCCGCCGATGCACTTCGAGCAGGTCAAGGGCTCCCTGTACCCGGACACGGCCGACGCCGAGGACTTTGGCTACGAGCGGGTGCGACGGCTGCTGGACCTGGTGCGAGGCAAGCCCGCGAGCGACTTCAGCGGGGTCGAGGGATTCGAGGTGTTCAGCGATGCGGTCCAGCCGCACTCCCCCGGACTCGGCCGGCGGATGTGGTACGGCGGCGGGAGCCTCCGCTCGGCGCGCTGGGCGGGCGAGCACGGCATGAACTTCCTGACCAGCAGCGTGGTCAAGGCGGAACAGCCGGACGGCCCATGGGACTTCGCCGAGATCCAGCTCTCCCTCGTCCGGGAGTTCCGCGCCCATCACCCCGACGGCGAGGAGGCCCGGGTCTCCCACGGCCTCGTCGTGATACCCACCGACTCCGCGAGCCCGGAGCAGCGCGCCAAGTACGAGGCGTACGCGGCGAAACGCCTGCCGCGTACGGCCTCCCCGCAGGGTCCGGGCCGACTGCTGTTCGCCCCGGACCTGGTCGGCACCTCGGCGGAGATCGCCGAACGGCTGCGCGCGCACGCCGCGTTCCGGGAGGTGGACGAGGTGGCGTTCGCCCTGCCGTTCACCTTCGAGCACGAGGACTACATACAGATCCTGACGGACATGTCGACGAAGCTGGGGCCGGCGCTGGGGTGGAAGCCGGCGAACTGAGCGCGGTCGGCACCGGCACCGTCCGGCCCCGTCGACCACAGCGGGCGCCCCGGGCCACTAGCCGGCGTCCTGCTCGGCTGTCGCCCTGGGCCCGATTCACCAGCGGCCGGGCTGTGTGCCCACCACCGCCTCCGATCGCCTCCCGTCCACCCCCACCGGTACGTCCCCCGCGAGCATCACCCGGTGCATGATCCGGGGAAAGTCCAGGGGGGCGTTGTCGCTGGGGGCGAGGTGGATGGTGGCCCGGTTGTCCCAGAAGGCGACGCTGCCCGGCTCCCAGCGGAAGCGAACGGTGTACTCGGGGCGCACGGCCTGCTCCAGCAGCATCTCCAGCAGTGCCGCGCTCTCCGGGCGGGAGACAGCGGTGATCTGTTCCAGGTAGTAGCCGTTGACGAACAGCACCCGCTCCCCCGTCTCCGGATGCACCCGGACCAGCGGATGCACCGAGGCCACCTGATGGTCGAGCAGATGCCGCAGGTACGCGTCGTCGCCGGGCCGGGGCTGGTAACCCACGCCGAGTCGGTGCTCGGCGCGCAGCCCGTCCACGAAGGCGCGGACCGGCGCAGACAGGCCGGCATACGCGGCGGCCAGGTTGGCCCAGGTGGTGTCGCCGCCGTAGGGCGGGACGGTCTCGGCACGCAGGATGGTCGCGGCGGGCGGGTCGACCCGGGCGCCGTGGTCGCAGTGCCAGCCGCGCAGCAGGGTGTGCCGACGGCGCCGCAGCCACTCCTCGTGCTCCATGCCGAACCGGCCGCCCAGCTCCAGCCGGTCCGCGGTGGTCTCCACCTCGGGGTGGTCCGCCGGTGAGGCGGTGCCCCGCCGGCCGAGCACGACGGGTTCGCCGAACCGGCGGGCGAAGGCGACATGCCCGGCGTGGTCCAGGTCCTGCCCGCGGAAGAAGACCACCTTCCAGCGCAGCACGGTCTGCCGGATCAGGGCCACCACGGCGTCGTCCAGCGGCCCGGCGAGGTCGACACCGGTGATCTCGGCGCCGATGTGCCCCGCGGCCGGCTTCACCCCCACGCCTGGAACCCTCAGCTCCACACCCTCGGCCCGCTTCGCCTGATCCGCGGTGGCCCTGTGCGTCGTCATGCGCGCTCCCGTGCTCGTCCGAACCGGCCCCACCGAAGATCGTGGCACCCCGGGCCCTCACACGGCGAACTCCCTGATGACCGTGTTCCGGAACACCGCCGGGCCGCCGGCCGCGAAGAGGGCCAACCGGTCGTCCAGCAGGTACGGGAACACCTCGCTGGAGTGCACGTACCTGCCGTCGTCCACGAACATCTCGACCGAGGTGCGGTCCACCAGGATGCGCAGCTTCACCCGGCCGGCGCTCGGGTCGAAGGGCGTGCGGCTCTCCTGCCGGTTGCCGCTGGTGCCGGGGCCCACGGTGCCGCGCCGGTTGAGGAAGGCGTAGTCGCTCCAGACCCCGGCGTCGATGTGCCGCCCACCGTCGGCTGAGCGACGCAACTGCACGCCCGCTCCGGCGAGTTGGGACCAGGTGATCTCCGTCGACAGCTCGTAGGAGATGCCCCTGTAGTCGAGGAGGCGGGAGCCGTCGACGGTCAGATCGCCGAGGTTCACCGTGCGGGAGACGTGGGAGTCGAGCGCGGCAACCGGCCGGGAGGCCAGGTAGTAGCCGCCGGAGGCGGACTTCTTGAGTGTGATCTCGCGGACGATCGAGTCCGTGCCGTTGAAGCCGTCCGCGTCGATCGTGGGTGTGGTGTGGGCGTAGGCCCAGTTGTTGAGCCAGCCGAGGGCGTAGCGTGCGGCCGGGTCCGGTGAGCCGTCCGCCCGCCGTTTCTCGAAGGTGACCGCCGCGTACCAGTCCCAGCCGTGGTCGAGCCACTGCGGGGCCGTGGAATCGGCGGTGAACGAACTGCCGTCGAAGGAGCCGGTCCAGTAGGCGTACGTGTTGGGCTGCCCCGACCCCGTGCCGTCCGCGCTCGCGCCCAGGATCCACTTGGCCGTTCCGTCGTCGGCGGTGATCCTGAACAGGTCGGGGCACTCGAGCACACCGATCCCGTCCTTGACGAAACCGCCCGCGTGCGTCCAGGACTTGAGGTCGGCTGAGTGGTAGAAGCCGATCGTGTTGCGTTCGGCGAGGGCCATCACCCAGCGGTCGTGGTCGTCGTCGCGGATCACCTTCGGGTCGCGGAAGTCGGCGTCCGCGCCCGGACTGGCCAGTACCGGGTCGGTGCCATAGTTGATGAAGGTCCGGCCGCCGTCGGTGGAGTAGTACAGGAACTGCTCCTGGTAGTCGGTGCCGCCGCCTGGTGACATCGTGACGAGCGCGATCACCGCGCCCGCCCCGAAACCGGCCGTGTCGCCGCTGTCGACCACCACCGAGCCCGACCAGACGTCGCCGTTGACGGTGGTGTCCTTGGGTACGGCGATCCCCCGATCGATGAAGGAGACCAGGTCGGTGCTGGTGGCCAGGCGCCAGGCGGTGCCCACCCCGCCGTCGAGGTAGTCGGCGTTGTAGAGGTAGTAGTAGTGGTACTCGCCGTCGATCCAGATCGGGCGCTGGGGGTCGTTCTTCCACTGATCGGGGACGGTGAAGTGATAGCCGGCCCGGTAACTCAGGCAGCTCGACGCCGACTTGGGGTTCGGCTTCGGCCTGGCGGCCGAAGTGGTCGCGGGCAGCAGTGCCGCGCCGGCTCCGGCGGCGGTCGCGGCAAAGAGGGCTCTTCTGGTCGGGCCACGCATCACGCATCGGTCCTCTCGTGACGGTTCATGGCACCAGGACTGTGCGACCTAACTCGTTAAAGGTCAAGCGTTCCCACGCCTTGACAGGGACGTAACACGCTTCACATCATCTGGGGCATCTCAACCTACTAACACGAGTTAGGCACCGTAGATGACCGACTCGCACCTCTCGCGCCGCGCACTGCTGCGGTACGGCGCCTACGGCGCGGGGGCCGCCACCCTCGCCGGTACCGCCGCGAGCTGGGACCGCCTCACCGGAGCGGACATTCCGGGCCGCGACGACGGCTCCCTGGTCGTGGCGACCCTGGGCTCCGCGTTCTCCCCGGACGGAATCCGCGCCCTGGTCGCGGGCTTCCACAGGCTGCACCCCGACATCAAGGTCCGCATCAACGCGGTACAGGCCGTGGACTGGTCGGACTTCTTCGCCAAGATCCTCACGCAGATCGCCGCGGGCACCGCACCCGACCTGGTCTATGTGGCCACCGAGGGAGTTCAGTTGTTCGCCCGGCACCTGGGTGTGCCGCTGGACCGCTGGGTGAAGCGGGACGCGGCGGAACTGAAGGAGTACTTCGCCGACGTCCATCCCTCGCTGGTGGAATCGATGATGTATGAGGGCAGCCTGTATCAACTGCCGATCGAGTTCAACGCGGCCGACATGTACTTCAACACCCAGGTGCTGGAGCGGGCAGGCGCGGACCTCCCGGCGGACGACTGGACCCGGGACGACTTCACCGCGCTGCTGCGCCGGATGAAGAAGGCCAACGACGCGCACTTCACGCCGTACTTCTGGACGAACCGGCTGTGGGGCGGGGTGGTGCCCTGGCTGTTCGCGAACGGCACCAACCTGCTCGCCGAGTCCAAGGCGCCCGGCGGTCGCTGGCTGTGGGACGCCTTCTATCCGGCTGCGCAACGGCAGGGGCGCGGGGGCGGTTTCCGCTGGACGACCCCACAGGCCACGAACGCCCGGGTCGAGGAGGCGTACGACTATCTCGCCGCCCTGATCCAGGAGGGGCTGTGCACCCGGCCGGAGGGCGGCAACGGCCAGAACCTCATCGGCGTCTTCTCCACCGGCCGGGTCGGCGTCACCCCCGCCGGCGGCTTCTGGGCGGGCGGACTGCATCTGGCCGGCATGCGCGACGACGCCTTCGACGTGCGGTACTTCCCGCGCTGGCGCACCCAGCGGCACCAGTTCGGCGCGGCGGGCTACGCGCTGCTGCGCACGTCGAAGAAGCAGGACGCGGCCTGGGAGTTCATCAAGTACTCGGCCCGGCTGGACACGCTGACCGAGCTGTTCTCGACCAACCAGACCACCCCGGCCCGCCGTTCGATGCTGACGGCGGCCCGCTACCGGCAGACCGGGCCGGCGCACTGGCGGGTCTTCTACGACACCCTCGACAAGTTCCCCGACACCGGCCCCATCCCGGCACCGCCGCAGGTCGCCGAGGTGACCCAGGTACTGCTCAAGCACACCGGGACGGCCCTGGCGAGCCCGCGCTCGGTCGAGCCGGCGCTGCGCCGGATGCAGGGCGATCTGGAGAAGGCCATGGAGCGTGACGTATGACGGACACGACGAATGCGACGGACGGGACGACGGACACCCGGTTCTCCGCCGTCCCGGCCCGGGCCGTGACGCCGCGTGCGGCGGACGTGCGGCGCTCGGCCCGCGAACGGGGCACACGGCTCCTGGCGGCGCTGTTCCTGGCGCCCACCGTGGTCGGGATCGTGGTCTTCACGGTCGTACCGATCATCGGCTCGGTCGTGTTGAGCCTGTTCCACTGGAATGTGATCGACTCGCCGAGTTTCGCCGGAACGGCCAACTACCGTGAAGTCTTCACCGATTCGACCGTGTTGGTGTCCTTCCGCAACACGCTCGTCTTCATGGTGCTCGCGGTCGCCGCGCAGCTGCTGATCGCATTGACGCTCGCGCTCACTCTGAACGGGCGGATGCCCGCCTGGCTGCGCTCGGTCTTCCGCTCGGCCTTCTTCTTCCCGCTCGTGCTGTCGGCCGCGTCCATCTCGGTCGTCATGAAGTATCTGTTCAACCAGGACTTCGGAGTGGTCAACTGGCTGATCGGGTTGATCGGGATCGCCCCCGTGCCCTGGCTGACCTCCGAGCACGGCGCGATGGCCACGGTGATCATCGTGTACGTCTGGCAGCAGTTCGGCTTTTCCTTCCTGCTGTTCGTGGGCGGGCTGAACAACATCCCGAAGGAGATCCACGAGGCGGCCGCCCTCGACGGCGCGACCGGTCTGCACAAGCACCTCGCCATCACCCTCCCGCTGCTCTCCCCCACCCTGCTGGTGGCCTCGGTGGTCGGCATCATCAACGCCCTGCAGGTCTTCGAGCAGCCGTATGTGCTCACCGACGGCGGGCCCGGCGACTCCACCCGAACGGTGGTGATGGTCATCTACGAGAAAGCCTTCGAACAGCTGCGGTTCGGCGAGGCGTCCGCAGTGGGCGTGCTGCTGTTCGTGCTGATCATGGCGGTTACCGCCGTCCAGTTCCGGCTCAGCCGGCGTTTCGTCCACTACCAGTGAGCCGGGTGATCCCCTTGAGCCAAGCAACCCTGACGAACCAGGCGGCCCTGACCCTCGGCCGCGCCCGGTACGCGCTCGGGCCGTGGGTGCGGATCGCCGGTCTGACCGTGTGCGCCCTGCTCACGCTCGGTCCGGTCGTCTGGACCGTCTCGACTTCGCTGCGCACGCCGGCGGACTCGTTCAACCTGCCGCCGCGGATCGTTCCGACCCATCCGAGCACGGCCGCGTATCGCGGTGTCTTCGACCAGATCGATGTGTGGCTTCTGGCGCTCAACTCGACCCTCGTGACCGCTTTGATCGCAGTCGGCCAGATGATCACCGCGGGGCTCGCCGGTTACGCGTTCGCCCGGCTCGACTTCCGTTTCAAGAAACCGCTGTTCGGCCTGGTGCTGGCGACCATGATGGTCCCCCTCCAGGTCACGATCGTCCCGGTGTTCCTGGTGCTCAAGTCGATGGGACTGACCGACACGCTCCTCGGTCTGATCATTCCGGCGTTCCCGACCGCGTTCGGCACCTTCCTGATGCGCCAGTACTTCCTCGGCATGCCCAAGGACCTCGGCGAGGCGGCGATGCTGGACGGCGCCGGGCCCTGGCGGATCTTCCGGTCCGTGTACGCGCCGCTTGCCACTCCGGGCCTGGCGATCGTCGGGGTACTCGCCTTCAACTACCACTGGAACGAGTTCTTCCGCCCGCTGATCCTGGAGACCTCCGGCCAGAACTACACGCTCCCGCTGGGCCTGGTGTCCCTGCAGGGCAACCTCGGCACCGGCTCCATCTCCGTCGTCCTCGCCGGTGTCGTGCTGTCGATGATCCCCGCCGTCGCCGTGTTCGTCGTCGGTCAGCGCCCTCTTCGCGAGGGCATCACCTCCGCAGGAGTCAACCGTTGAGCCTCGCACGCCGCACCCCGGACCCGATCGCGCCCCGCTTCCGGGTCCGCCCGCCCGCGGGCTGGATCAACGACCCCAACGGCCCCTTCCGCCGGCACGGCCGCCATCACCTCTTCTACCAGCACAACCCGGCCGCGCCGGTGCACGACAACATCCACTGGGGGCACGTATCCAGCCTCGACCTGGTGCACTGGGAGCACCATCCGATCGCCCTGACCCCGACACCGGGCGGCCCCGACGAGGCGGGCTGCTGGTCGGGCTGCGTGGTGGACGACGGCGGCGTTCCCACGGCCGTGTACACGGGCGTCGACCGCACCCACACCGGCCTCGGCGCCATCTGCCTGGCCCGCGCGGCGGATCCCGACGACGAACGGCTCGTCGAGTGGCGTCCCGTGCCCGAACCCGTGGTCACCGCACCGCCGGCCGGGCTGGACGTGGTGATGTTCCGGGACCCGTTCATCTTCCGGCACGAAGGCCGGCGCTGGGCGCTCGTCGGCGCGGGCCACGCCGACGGCACCCCGTCGGTCCTGCTGTACGACTGCGCGGAGCTGACCGCGTGGCGGTCCGCCGGCGTCCTGCTGGACGGCCACGACCCGGTCGCCGCCGATGCGTTCGGTGACAAGGCGGTCGGCTGGGAGTGCCCGCAGCTGTTCGGGACGAGCGGCGGTGAGCACGTGCTGGTGGTGTCCCTGTGGGACGGGGCTCCCTGCTCCACCGGTTATCTGACGGGCAGTCTGGAGTTGGACGACGACGGCGGCTTGAGGTTCGCAACCCGCGCCGGCGGCCGGCTCGACCAGGGCCGGGACTTCTACGCCCCCGCCGTCCGCCAGGATGACGACCGAGCCCTGATGTGGGGCTGGTCGTGGGAGGCCCGGCAGACGCCGGAGGTGCTCGCGGCGGGCTGGGCGGGCACGCTCACCGCGCCCCGGGTCGTCGACGTGCACCCGGACGGCACCCTACGGGTCGAGCCGGCACCCGAGCTGGAACTCCTGCGCGCCCCGGAGCCGTTCGCGACCGCGCCGGGCCGGGTGCCGCTCCCGGTGTCGTACGACCTCACGGTCACCGCGCACGGTCGTACGACCGTCACTCTGTTGCGGGCGGCGAACCGGGCGCTCACCGTGCGGCTGGACCCTGCGGCGGGCACGGTCGTACTGGACCGCAGTGGCTGGCCCCGCACGGGAGTCGAGGGATCGGCTCCGGTCACGGTGCGGGTGCCTCCCGGCCGGGCCCGCACCGTCCGGGTCCTCGTGGACGGTTCGCTGCTCGAACTGTTCGTCGGGGACCGGGCGACGGTGACCGAGCGGGTCTATCGCCGCCCGGACGACGTCGCGGAGCTGGTGGTCGACGGGGACGCCGAGGTCAGTGCGTGGGAGCAGGTCCCACCGAGGCGCGGCTGACCACGGGGCAGGCCAGCCGCCGTACCGTGGCGGGCGGGGTGCGGCCGGTGCCGATGGCGTCCAGCAGCAGCCGGGCCGCCGCCTCGCCCATCGCCCGGTGCGGCAGCGCGACCGTGGTGAGGGCCGGGGTGAGGAAGGCGGCCATGTGTTCCTGGTCGTCGTAGCCCACCACCGACAGCTCGCCGGGTACGGCGATCCCGAGCCGGGTCGCGGCATGCAGCACGCCTGCCGCGACCCGGTCGTTGTAGCAGAAGACGCCGGTGGGCCGGCGGTGCGGGTCGGTGCCGTCGAGCAGCCGGGCGGCGCCCTCGTGGCCGCCGGTGATCTCGCCTCCGGTGCGCACGACCCACTCCCTGGGCACGGTGACGCCCTCGGCGCGCAGTGCGTCCCGGAAGCCGCGCAGCCGTTCCACGGAGGCGATGTCGTCCTGTCCGCCGACCACGGCGAGCCTGCGGTGCCCGGCCTCCAGCAGCAGCCGCGCGGCCGTGCGCCCGCCGGCCCGCTCGGCGGGGATGACGGCGGGCAGCGAGTCGTCCTCGGGCAGGCAGTTGGCGAGTACGGAGTGGGTGCGGTGCAGGCCCTCGGGGACGCGGACCCGGCGCAGTGACATGGCCGCGTAGATGATGCCGTCGACGCGCCGGTCGAGGAGTTCGGCGACGGCCGCGTCCTCCTTGGCCGGGTCGCCGCCGGAGTCCACGGTGAGCACGAGGTGGTCGCTGTCCCAGGCGGTCTCCATCGCGCCGCGCAGCAGCCGCCCGGCGAACGGGGAGGAGGCGATCTCGTCGGTGACCAGCCCGATCACGGCCGTACGGCGGCGGCGCAGGCCTCGGGCGACCGGGTCGGGCCGGTAACCGAGCTGGGCGGCGGCCTGCCGGATGCGGTCCTGGGTGGCGGGCGAGAGGTTGCCCTCGGCGCGGCCGTTGAAGACGAAGGACACGGCGGTGTGCGAGACGCCGGCGAGCCGCGCGACATCCCGCGAGGTGGGCCGTCCGCCGCCGCCCACGCCGTTGCTGTCCGCGCCGCCGCCCATGCCGTCCGCTGCCCTCTTCCCACCCGTCCGGTTGATCACCGCTCACCCTATCCGTGAGGCTGGAGGGACGACACTGTCGAGGGAAGGTCCCATCGTGAACCGCATTCCGGCGCACACGCTCAACGACGGTACGACGATCCCCGCGATCGGCCTCGGCACCTGGCCACTGGACGACACGGCCGCCGAGCAGGCCGTACGCTCCGCGCTCGACCTGGGCTACCGGCTGGTGGACACCGCGACGAACTATCGCAACGAGACGGGTGTCGGGCGGGCCGTGGCGGGCAGCGGCGTGCCCCGCGAGGAGGTGGTCGTCACCACCAAGCTGCCCGGCCGGCACCACGGCTACGAGGAGACGCTCGCCTCCTTCGAGGAGTCCCGGCGGCGACTCGGCCTGGAGTACGTGGACCTGTATCTGATCCACTGGCCGAATCCCCGGGTCGGCAGGTACGCCGATTCCTGGAAGGCGATGATCAAGCTGCGCGAGGACGGGCTGGTCCGCTCGATCGGGGTCTCGAACTTCACTCCGGAGCACATCACGCGGCTGGAGAAGGAGACCGGGGTGCTGCCCTCGGTGAACCAGATCGAGCTGCACCCGCTGTTCCCACAGGAGGAGCTGCGCGCCTTCCACGCGGACAAGGGCATCGTCACCGAGAGCTGGAGCCCGCTGGGCCGGGGCAGCGATCTGCTGGACGATCCCGCGGTGGCGGAGATCGCCGCGGCGCACGGGGTGACGCCGGGGCAGGTGCTGCTGCGCTGGCATCTCCAGGTCGGCACGCTGCCCATCCCGAAGTCGGCCGATCCGGGCCGGCAGCGCGCCAACCTCGACGTCTTCGGCTTCGAGCTGGACTCCGGCCAGCTCGCGGCGATCGCCCGGCACGCCCCGCACCGGCTCGGCGGCGACCCCGAACGGCACGAGGAGTTCTGAACCGACCGGGCCCCTACTGCTCCTCGATCCGTTCCTGCGCGCTGCCCGGCCGGACACCGTCACCGGCCGGCGCGGCGAGGCTGCCGAGGATGTCGAGCAGTTCGGCGCTGCGGCTGCCGGGCTCGGCGTGGAAGACGACCAGGGTGAGGCCGTCGGTGCCGTCCACGGACAGCTTGTCCGACTGCAGGTCGAGGTCGCCGACCTGCGGATGGGTCAGATGGCTCACCCGGCCGCGGCGGGGCCGTACCTCGTGCCGGGCCCACAGGGTGCGGAAGCGTTCGCTGCGCAGGGACAGCTCGCCGACCAGGTCGCGCAGCCGCGGGTCGTCCGCGTCCGCCCCCGTCTCGGAGCGCAGTACGGCCACGCCCTCCTCGGTGAGGTCCTCCCAGTCCCGGCGCAGCTCGCGCTCGGCCGGGTCGAGGAAGACGGCCCGCAGGAGGTTGACGCCGGGCCGGTAGTTCGGGGTGAGTGCGGTGGCGAGGGCGTTGGCGGCGAGGCAGTCGGTGTAGCGGGTCTGGACGTAGGCGGGGTTGCGCGGCCAGCCGTCGATGAGCTGGAGCAGGCTCGCCGGGACCTGCTGGGTGCGGCGCCCGGAGCGTACGCCTGGGCCGGGCCGGTCCTGGGCGAGGCCGACCAGGTGGGCGGTGGCGTCGGCGTCGAGCCGCAGCACACCGGCGATGGCCTGGAGGACCTGCACGGACGGGTTGCGGTCGCGGCCCTGCTCCAGCCGCAGGTAGTAGTCGGAGCTGATGCCGGCCAGCATCGCGACCTCCTCGCGGCGCAGCCCCGGCACCCGGCGCAGCCCGCCGCCGGGCAGCCCCACCTGCTCGGGCCGCACCAGCGCCCGGCGGGCGCGCAGGAACTCGCCGAGCGCGTTCGTTCGGTCCATGGCCCCACCGTACGGCGGCCCGGCCGGCGGTGACTGGCCCTGCCACTCCCAGGATCGACGGGGCACTGCAACGGCGGGGCCGACGGGCGCAGGGTGGAGAGCGAGGCCGCCGGCAGGTCCGGTGGCCAGGGCATCCTGAGCATCATCTGGAGAGGTACGACATGACTGCACAGCTCGGCGGCACCCTCACTCCGGCCGACGGTCTGGCCCTGACCCGCGTCGGCTACGGCGCCATGCAGCTGGCCGGCCCGCACGTCTTCGGTCCGCCGAAGGACCGTGACCGGGCGGTGGCGGTGCTCCACGCGGTGGTGGAGGCGGGGATCACGCACATCGACACCGCCGACTTCTACGGGCCCGTGGTCGTCAACGAGCTCATCCGGGAGGCGCTGCATCCCTACCCCGAGGAGCTGCACATCGTCACCAAGGTCGGCGCCCGCAGGGGAGCCGACGGCAGCTGGATCCTGTCCCGGCACCCGGAGGACCTGAAGGCGCAGGTCTACGACAACCTGCGGAGCCTCGGCGTGGAGTCGCTGGACGTGGTCAATCTGCGGGTCGGTGACGTGGACACCCCGAACGAGGACTCCCTGGCCGAGCAGTTCGGCGCGCTGGCCGAGTTGCGGGAGCGGGGGCTGATCCGGCATCTGGGGCTGAGCACGGTGACCGCGGCGCAGCTGGACGAGGCGCTGGCGATCGCGCCCGTGGTGACCGTGCAGAACCTGTACAACCTGGCCAACCGGCAGGACGACGCGCTGGTGGAGCGCACGGCGGCCGAGAACATCGCCTTCGTGCCCTACTTCCCGCTCGGCGGCTTCACCCCGCTGCAGTCCGACGCGCTGGCCAAGGTCGCCGCCCGGCTCGGGGCCTCGCCGCAGCAGGTGGCGCTGGCCTGGCTGCTGCGCCGGTCGTCGAACGTCGCGCTGATCCCCGGCACCTCCTCGCCGGAGCACCTGCGGGAGAACATCGCCGCCGCGTCCCTGGTGCTGCCGGACGACGCGGTCGCCGAGCTGGACGGCATCGGGGGCTGAACGGCCCGGTCCGGGGTACCCGGGGGCCCGTGAGACGGTCGTACGGAAGGAGCCTCAGGTGGCAGCGGAGGACCGGCTGCGGACGTACCGCGGCAAGCGCGACTTCGAGCGGACCCGCGAGCCGTCGGGGCAGGAGCCGCGGGCCGGGAGTGACGAGCCGCATTTCGTGGTGCAGATCCATGACGCCAGCCGGATGCACTTCGACTTCCGGCTCCAGTTCGACGACGTCCTGAAGTCCTGGTCGATCCCGAAGGGCCCGTCCACGGATCCCGGGGACAAGCGGATGGCCGTGCCCACCGAGGACCATCCGCTGGAGTACGAGGAGTTCGAGGGCGTGATCCCGAAGGGCGAGTACGGCGGCGGGACCGTGATCGTCTGGGACAACGGCACGTACGAGCCGCTCAGCCACGACCGCAAGGGACGCCCGGTGGACTTCGCTCAGTCGCTGGAGCACGGGCACGCCACCTTCCGGCTGCACGGCAGCAAACTGCGCGGCGAGTACGCCCTGACCCGCTTCCGGGGAGACCAGGGTGAACAGGAGGCCTGGCTGCTGGTGCGCAAGGGGCCGGCGCGGTCGGCCGGGCACGGCACCCCGGATCCCCGGCGGGCCCGCTCGTGCGCACCGGACGCACCCTCGCACAGGTCGCGGCCGACGGCGCGGAGTGAGGGGCGGTGCCGGGGCTGCTGGAGGGGCTGCCGGCCGACCGCCGGGAGCTGTTGCGCCCGGCCGGGCCGGGCACCGAACTCGCCGCGGCCCCGATGCTGGCCACGCTCAGCGACCGGCGGGACTTCGGCGAGGGCTGGCTGTTCGAGCGGAAGCTGGACGGCGTCCGGCTGCTGGCGGTGCGCGAGGGCGACTCGTTGCGGCTGCTCTCGCGCACGGGCCGGCGACTGAACGACACCTACCCGGAGATCGTGGAGGCGCTCGCGGCGCAGGAGTGCACCGACTTCACGGTGGACGGCGAGGTCGTCGCGTTCAGCGGCGGCCGTACCGACTTCGCGCGGCTGCAGCGGCGGTTGGGGCTGACCCGGCGCCGGGACGTCGAGGCGTCCGGAGTCGCGGTGACGTACTACCTCTTCGACCTGCTGCGTCTGGAGGGTACCGACACCCGTCAACTTCCTTTGCGGGTCCGCAAGTCGCTGTTGCGGCGGGCGCTGTCCTTTCGCGCCCCGCTGCGGCTGACCCCGCATCGCAACGCGGGCGGCGCCGAGTTGCTGGCCGAGGCCTGCGGCCGGGGCTGGGAGGGGCTGATCGCCAAGCGGGCCGACGGGCCGTACCGGACGCGCCGGTCCCCGGACTGGCTGAAGCTCAAGTGCTCCCAGGGGCAGGAGTTCGTGATCGGCGGCTTCACCGAACCGGCGGGCAGCCGGGTCGGGTTGGGAGCGCTGCTGCTCGGCTTCTTCGACGGTGACCGGCTGCGGTACGCCGGGAAGGTCGGCACCGGTTTCGACCGGCGCACCCTGCTGGAGCTGCGCGAGCGGCTGGACGGGCTGCGCCGGGACTCCTCGCCCTTCACCGGTGCCGTGCGCGAGGCCCGCGCCCGCTGGGTGCGGCCGGAGCTGGTCGCGCAGATCGCCTTCACCGAGTGGACCCGGGACGGGATGCTGCGGCATCCCCGCTACCTGGGACTGCGCGAGGACAAGCGGCCACGGGACGTGGTCCGGGAGCGCGCGGGGACCTGACACCCGCGATCACGTACGCATACGGATCTTCGAGTTCCGCCCCCAACTCGCCTGCAAGGCGCTTATGTTCACGGCGACACCCCGCTCGCCTCCCGAAAGGGTCCCGCATGCGTACCGCTCTCCGTGCCGCCGTCACCGGCGCGCTGACCGTCGCCACCGTTCTGACCTGCGGCACCGCGCAGGCGACCCCGCCGGGGCCGGGGGTGACGGCCCGGATCATCAGCCAGACCACCATAGGCGGCACCGACTACACCCTGCGGGAGATCACCGTCCCGCCCGGCCAGAGCACCGGTTGGCACTACCACGACGGCCCGCTGTACGGCGTGGTCAGGCAGGGCACCCTCAGCCACTTCGACTCCGGTTGCGCCTCGGACGGCGTGTACCGCACGGGCGCGACGATCCAGGAGCCGGCCGGTGCGGACCATGTCCACATCGGACGGAACCTCGGGGACACCCCGCTCGTGCTCGATGTGCTGTATGTGCTGCCGCACGGCTCCCCGTTCTCGGAGGACGCGCCGAACCCGGGCTGCCCGTTCCAGTGATCGGTGCCGGGCGGACGGTCAGGTGCGGGGCAGCGCCTCCTCGGCCCAGATCGTCTCCGTCGACGTCCCGGTCGCGGTCCTCGACCAGGCCGTCGGTGCAGAGCGCGACGACGGAGCCCCTGGGGCAGTTCCAGCTCCGTCCCCTCGAACGGCAGCCTGCCGGCGCCGAGGGGCGGTCCGGCGCTCATCGGGATGGACCGGGCGGTGCCGCCCGGCAGGACGACGGTAGGGGCCGGATGACCGGCGGCGGGCAGGCTGAGCCGCCGGGAGACACTCGAAGGCCTCGGCGGCCAGGGTGCTGCCGGACGGGCCGGCGGTGAGGACGAAGCCGGTGGGCTCGCCGTCGGCTCCGGTCATGGGGCAGGCGGTGCGGGCCACGTCGATGCGGTGTCCGTCACGGTGGCGCAGCGCGACGGTGCCGGCCCGCGCGGCGAGTGTGTCGTCCGGGATGTCTCCGGCGAGCAGCCCGGCGGCGGGCCGGCCCACGACGTCTTCGGCCGGGTGGCCCGTGTATGCCCATGGATGTTCCGATCGGTCCCGCGCATCGAGCGCGCGGGTGTCCCCGTCCGCCCTGCGGGGCGGGCCCCGTTCAGCCCTGGTGGGCGCGCAGGGCGGCGAGAGCCCGGTCGGCGTGGGTGTTCATGCGCAGTTCGCTGCGGACGACCTCCAGCACCGTGCGGTCCTGGGCGATCACGAAGGTGACGCGCTTGGTGGGGGCGAGGGAGAAGCCGCGCTTGACGCCGAACCGCTCGCGGACCGTGCCGTCGGCGTCGGAGAGCAGCGGCATGCCGAGGCCGTGCCGTCCGGCGAACTCCTGCTGCTTGTCGACGCTGTCGCCGCTGATGCCGACGGGCTGGGCGCCGACGGCGGCGAACTCGGCGGCGAGGTCCCGGAAGTGGCAGGCCTCGGCGGTGCAGCCGGGGGTGAGGGCGGCCGGGTAGAAGAAGAGGACCACCGGCCCCTCGGCCAGCAGCTCGGTGAGCCGGCGGGTGGTGCCGGTCTCGTCGGGCAGGGCGAAGTCCTCGGCCTTGTCCCCGACCTCGATGCGTTCCGTCATGAGCGTCCTTCCTCGTTCCGGGCGACTCCCCGGGCCCACAGCACCAACGGCACCTGCAGCGGCAGCCGTGCGAGGGCGGCGGTCCGCAGCGGCGCGGGCCGGTGCCGCCAGTCCACGGCCATCTGCAGGTTCGCCGGGAGCACCCCGACGAAGAAGGCCGCGGCCGCCTTCGCGGCGACCGCGCGTGTCCGGGGGGCGGCGATCCCGGCCGCCAGGGCCAGCTCCACGGCGCCGCTGCCGTACGTCCATGCCCTGGGCGAGCCCGGCAGCGCACGCGGTACGAGCCCGTCGAAGGGGCGCGGTGCCGCGAAGTGGGCGACCCCCGCCGCGGCCAGCAGGCCGGCGAGCAGCAGGGGCGAGCGTTCGGACCGGGGCACGGTTCCTCCTCTGGTGGCCTGCCGCCGGATACTACTGGACGGTAGGCGCAGGGGTGACCCGTTGCGAAAGGACGCCGGCCGTCACACCGTGGTCACGGCGTCGTCCGCCTCCCGGCCGGAGTCCTCCTCGGTCGTGTAGGCGAGGAAGTCGTCGACCATGCGGTGGAACAGGGTCGCCATCTGCCGCAGATCCTCCGGCCGCCAGTCGGCGAGGGCGAGCTGCATGCCCCGGGCCCCGGCCTCGCGGACCCGGTCGACGGCGTCCCGGCCCGCGTCGGTCAGCTGGATGCGCTGGGCGCGCCGGTCGACGGGGTCCGGGACACGCGTGACGTATCCGGCCCTCTGCAGTTGCTGCACGGTCCGCGTGACATGGGAGGCCTCCACGCCGAGGCGCTGCGCCAGCTCCCCCGGGCGCAGCGCCTCGGAGTCGGCGATCTGCCGCAGCAGGGCCACCGCGGCCCGGTCCAGCGGCACCCCGGCCAGCACCATCAGCCGCTCGTGCTGCCGGGCTCGGGTGCCGAGGTAGGTGATGCGCGTCAGGGCGCGCTCTATCTCGGTGACCTCCGGGGACGCGACGGGCAGGTCGGACAGCGATTCCGCGGGCATGCCCGCAAGTTTACCGGCTCGTTGCGTGAGTCAAGTAAATTCCCCTCCCGGCTCCCGGTCTTCCCACGACGGCCGGCCGCCCGCGGACATGGCCGCGTGTCGTACGGACCTCCCCCGGGCGGGAGCGTGCTGGAATCGGCGAGTCCACCCGCCGAGGAACACCGGAGGAATGCCATGGCCTTCGCCGTCGTCGCCCAGTACGAGTGCGCTCCCGCCGACGCCGACACCGTGCGCGACGCGCTGCGCAAGATGCGCGAACTGGTCCCGTCGGAACCCGCGAACCTCGCCTACGAGGCGCACGAGGTCGTCGACCGGCCAGGAGCGTTCGTGCTGTACGAGCGCTACACGGACCGCGCCGGCTTCGAGGCGCACAAGGAGACGGACCACTTCGCGGAGCTGATCCGGGGAACGGTGTTCCCGCTGCTGAAGGAGCGGAGCATCACGTTCACCGAGACCCTCTGACCGCCACGGATGCCGCGGGTGCCCCCGGGAGACGTCACCCGGACGCGCCGGAGACGGCGGGACGCCTCCCCGCCGCGGACCGGGCGGACCCGCCGGTGCCATGGGCGTCCGTCCCGCGGGACGTCCCGGCCGTCCCTGGGGACGCCGGAACGGCATTCCGGCGGCTTGTCACGGAAACCCTGGCTGTCGTGATCACTGCTCGTGGTCACGCGAACGACAGCCGGAGGTTTCCATGATCCGACGGAGTCTCAAAAGCGGCTTGCTGGCCACGGTGGCGGTGCTCGCGTTCCTGCCCACGGCGGCCGGTGCCGGCACGGCGGACGCCGCCGCACCGCGCCCGGTTCCCAGCGCCACCGCGCACCACACCCACCATGCCCAGCACCGCACCCACCGCACCGGCCGGCGCGTCCACCATCGCAGGCACGTCACCCACCGCCGGCACCACCGCGTCCACCTCCGCACCCACCACAGCCACCGGGTGCACCGGATCCACCGCCTCACCGCCCGGCGGGCGGCGTACCGCTTCATGCCCCAGACCGCGGCCTACCGCCTCGTCATGCACGCGGCGCCGTACCGACTCGCCGCCCACCGGATGCAGTACCGGTTCGCCGCACAGTGGATGGCGCACCGCCACCTTCAGCCACTCACCGGCCGCGTCGCCACCCGCCACGCCCCGCTCAACGTCCGCTCCGGTCCCGGCACCGGCTACCGGGTGATCGGCCACCGGCAGACGGGCCGGCTCCTGGTCCTCACCTGCCGGACGCGCGGCTCCTGGGTGTACGGGAACCGCACCTGGTACCGGCTGCCGCACCACGCGGGCTACGTCTCTGCACACTACGTCCGCGCGGCCCGCCCTCTCCCCTGGTGCTGACGGCCCTTCAGCACAGCACCACCCAGCCGCCGAAGGCCCGTTCGACGACCCCCGAACGGGCCTTCGGTACGCCCACGCCTCACCCTGCTCATACCTCAGCGCGTGTTCCAGTCGCCGTCCTCGCGGGAAGCCATTCCGGCATCAGGGGCGAAACGGCCCATAGCGGAACGGGAGTCGAGGACGCACGATGCGGCACCCCCAACCATCGACCACGCCGGACGAGGCACTGGTGGTGGGACTGCGCGAGCTGAAGGACCGTACGGGGCTGAGCCTGGCGGCGCTGGCCGCGCGGACCCCGTACAGCAAGTCCGCGTGGCACCGCTATCTGTCCGGCGGGACGCCGCCGCCGAGGCCCGCCGTGGAGGCGCTCTGCCGGCTCGCCGGCGCCGATCCCGAGGCCGTACGGGCGTTGTGGGACGCGGCCGGAACGCCCGCACCGGAGGCCGTGCCCGAGGAGCCCGGTCCCGGGCAGCGGCTCGGCCGCCGGCTCGCATCCCGGCTTCCGCGGCGGCTCCCGTCGCGGCTTCCGCTGTCCGTGTTGGCGCTGTTCGGCACGGCTGCCGTGGTGGCCGCCGCCGCTGTCGCCCTGTCCATGTGGCCGGGTACCGCACCCGCCGCGCAGACCCTGCCGGGGGTGCCCCGCTGTCATGGCCGGTCCTGTCAGGGCGAGTTGCCCGACGCCTCGATGTGTGCCCGGGACGCACGGACCACGAGCACGGTCACCGGTCGCTCCTACACCGTCCGGCTGCGCTGGTCGCCGGCCTGCGGGACCGCCTGGTCCGAGGTGTGGCTGCGCTCGCCCGGGGCCCGTGAGGTGTCGGTGCGCGCGGGCCATGACGTGATGTCGGCCGGTTATCCGGCGGACGACTCCGCCGGGGACAGCAGCCCGATGCTCTCGGTGCCCTCGCCGCGAGGCGTGGAGGCGTGCGCCGAGGTGGCCGGGGAGCTGGCCTGCACGGGCCTGGACGTGGAGCCCGACGCGCTGGGATGAAGCCGTGCGCGGGGGCGGCTCAGCCGGCGGTGACGGGTGGCTGACCGGTGCCGCTGGCCTCGGGCGCCGTGCGGAGCGCAGGGCGGCGATGCCGATGCACACGATGGACGGCGAGCAACTGGCCGCCCAGCCACGGCCGAAGACGGCGCCGAAGCGGCCCATGCCCGAGGTCCAGCCGGCGGGGCGCCGATGATCTCGCCGAGTCGGGGCAGCCGATCGCCTGGGCGAGGACGAAGAGTTCTCCCTTTTGCGGCTCGGTGCGCCGCAGAGGTGCGTCTCTGGGGCGCACCGAGCCTCGATGGACGGGTGCGCGCCCGCCCCGCCGCGTGATGTCCGCGCCTTTCGGCCTGGGCCGTCCCGGTCGTCCTGGTCCCTCAGCTCGTGCGGTACAGCTCGCTGAGCAGTTCGAGGACCGCCTGGAGTGCCGGGTGCGGGTCGTCGCGCCACCAGGCGAGCCGTACGGCGACGGGTTCGGCGTCCCGGACCGGCCGGTAGACGACGCCCGGTCGCGGGTACTGGTTCGCGGTCGACTCCGCCGTGACACCGATGCCGCGTCCGGCGGCGATGACGGTGAGCCAGTCGTCGACGTCGTGGGTCTCCTCGACTGCGGGGCGGGAGTCCGCGGGCCACAGCTCGGGGGTGGTGGTGCCGGTGCGCCGGTCCACCCAGAGGGTCCGGCCGGTGAGTTCGGCGAGCCGTACGGACCGGCGGCGGGCGAGCGGATCGTCCGCCGCCATCGCGCACAGGCGCCGCTCCAGGCCCACGATGGCGGTGTCGAACCGCCGGTCCTCCAGCGGCCGGCGCACCACCGCGAGGTCGCAGGCGCCTTCCGCGAGACCGGCGGACGCCGTGTTGACCCGGACGAGGTGCAGATCGGTCCCGGGGTGGGCGGCCGTCCAGCGCCGCTGGAAGGCCACGGTGTGAGGGCCGACGGCCGACCATGCGTAGCCGATCCGCAGCCGGGTGTGCCCCGAGGTGGCCTCCTGGACCAGGACGGCGACGTCCGCCAGCACCCGCCGGGCCTGCGCCACCACCCGCAGCCCGGTCGCCGTCGGGCTCACCTCGCGCGAGGTGCGCCGCAACAGCCTTACGCCCAGGGTTCGTTCGAGCCCCGCCAGGGTGCGGGAGACGGCCGCCTGGGACACCCCGAGGGCGATCGCCGCGTCGGTGAAGGTGCCCTCGTCGACGATGGCGACGAGACAGCGCAGCTGCCGGAGTTCGACCTCATCCATGCCTTCAGCGTATAGATACGGTCGCGCATGCATTTTGCGCAAGCACCGGACGGGCGGACGCTCCTGCCATGCGACGAGTTCTCGGAGACCGCACCGCGACGGTGTCCCCCATGGTCCACGACCCCGCGCCGGGGCGGCTGGCCGGCGTGGCGACGATGTTCGGCAGCGGCCTGTCCAACCAGACCGGCGCGGCGATCGGCGCCCTGGCCTTCCCGGTCCTCGGTCCGCTCGGCGTGGTGGCCGTACGCCAGTACGTCGCCGCACTCGTCCTGGTGGCCGTCGGCCGGCCGCGCCTGCGGGACTTCACCCGGCGCCAGTGGTGGCCGGTGCTGCTGCTCGCCGGGGTCTTCGGCACCATGAACCTGAGCCTGTACAGCGCGATCGACCGGATCGGCCTGGGGCTGGCGGTGACCCTGGAGTTCCTGGGCCCGCTCGCCGTCGCGCTCGCCGCCTCGCGCCGCCGGCTGGACGCGGGGTGCGCGGCGCTGGCGGGGGCCGGAGTCGTGGTGCTGATGCGCCCTCAGCCGTCCACCGACTACGTGGGCATGGGTCTGGGCCTGGTGGCGGCCTGTTGCTGGGCCTCGTACATCCTGCTCAACCGGATCGTCGGGCGGCGCATCCCGGGCGCCCAGGGGTCGGCCGCGTCCGCGTGCCTGTCGGCGCTCACCTTCCTGCCGATCGGGATCGTCGTCGCCGTACGGCATCCGCCGACGGCCGGGGCCCTGCTGTGCGCGGCAGCGGCGGGTGTGCTGTCGTCGGCCGTGCCGTATCTCGCCGATCTGCTCACCCTGCGCAAGGTACCGGCCCAGACTTTCGGCCTTTTCATGAGCGTCAATCCGGTGCTGGCGGCGGTGGTCGGCTGGGTGGTGCTGGGGCAGGGTCTCGGGGTTCCGGAGTGGGCGGGCATCGGGGCGGTGGTGGCCGCGAACGCGGTGAGCATCGCGAGCACGCACCGCTGAGGACCAGCGGTACGGCCGCTCCGCCGCTCGCCCCGGCAGCCGTGTGCGCTCGGCACCGAGTGCGTCGCCGTGCCCGTCTACCGCGGAACACGCCCGGTTCGCTCGGCGTCTCCCTGCCGGCGGAGCGGCGGGCCCGGCTCCAGGAGATCGGGGCACGACTGCTTCCGGTCGCGAGCCGGGTGACCAGGAGACTCTCGCTCACCATCTGACGGTCCCGACGACTTCGTCACCGCCGTGGTCGCCGGACACTCCCGGTCGGGACATCTGGAGATCGTCAACTGCGGACATGCGCCGCCGCCGCTGGTGTCCGGCTCCGGAGAGGTCGGGGCGGTGGAGCCCGCGCATCCCGCTCCGCCTCTCGGGCTGCGCGCCCTGTCGGGCGAGGTTCCCCGGCTGCAGCGGTTGCCCTTCGCGGTCGGAGATCCGCTGCTGCTGTACCCCGACGGGGTCACGGAGGCCCGCGATCACGCGCGTGCGTTCTATCCGCTGGCCGAAGGGGTGGCCCGGCATGTGTGCGACGAGCCGGCGCGCACTCTCACCGCGCTCCACGACGGACTGCTGGCGCGTGTGGGCGGCCGGCTGCCCGACGACGCGGCTCTGCTCCTGCTCCGCAAGACGACCGCGGACCATGCGGCGTACGTGCAGTGACGCTGCGAGGCCACGCTCAAGGTCGAGGAATCCAGGGCGCGACGAGTTCGGCCCAACGGGTGACGCCGTCGAGGTGGGTGTCCATGCCATGGCGAGTCGCCAGGGCGTGGACGATCGCCTCGCCCCTGCCGTGCTCGTCGGGGTCGACCCCGACGAGGGACCGGCACGCCGGAAGGACGGGGCCCGCGTCGGTGACCTCGACGCGCAGGGTGCAGCCACCGTCGCCCTGCACCCACGACAGCCGAAGCACGGCCGGGGGCCGGGCGTGCAGGATGGCGTTGGTGACAAGCTCCGACACCATGAGCAGTGCGTCCTCGACGAGGTACGGACACACCCTCCAGTCGGCGAGGACCGCCGCAGCACGACGGCGTACGGCCGAGACTGCGCCGGCGACAGGCGGAACCGGACACACGTGTTCGCATGCCGTCTGAAGCAGCGTCTTGAGCTGTGCCGCCATGTTCTCTCCCGATGGTGTGACCGACCGGTCCGCGCCGTCGCAACCGCGCGTTTCCGGCTCGCAAGCACGCTATGGAGACAAATCGGGCCGGTCAATGAACGTCGGTCGGCATTACCGAACGCCCGCCCGCCCTCGCCCATGGGCACGGCCTCCGTGCGGGTAATAGGCTCGCTTCATGGCCGGCCCAGTCCAGTCGATCGAACGGGCGGCGGCGATTCTGCGTCTGCTCGCCGGCGGACCCCGTCGACTCGGGCTCGGCGAGGTGGCGGCCTCGCTCGGGCTGGCGAAGGGCACCGCCCACGGCATTCTGCGCACGCTCCAGCACGTGGACTTCGTGGAGCAGGACGCGGCGACCGGGAAGTACCAGCTCGGCGCCGCCCTGTTGCATCTCGGCACCAGCTATCTCGACGTGAACGAGCTGCGCTCGCGCTCGCTCAACTGGGCCGACGCCCTGGCCGCCCGCAGCGGGGAGGCGGTACGCCTGGGCACGCCTCTGGAGGGCAGCGTCCTCGTCGTCCACCACGTCTTCCGGCCGGACGACACCTTCCAGACCCTGGACGTGGGCTCGCTGCTGCCGCTGCACGCCTCCTCGCTCGGCAAGGTGCTGCTGGCGTACGGGACCGCGAGCGTCGAGCCGGCCCAGGGACGGGGGCTGGAGGCGTACACCCGGCACACCCTGGTCGATCCCGAGCGGCTCGCCCGGGCGCTCGCGGAGGTCAGGGAACTCGGATGGGCCGCCGAGATCCAGGAAATGAGCATGGGCGAGGCCGGAATCTCCGCACCCATCCGCGGGCACGGCGGCCTCGTCGTCGGCGCCATCGGGCTGTCCGGGCCGGTCGAGCGGATATGCGACAGCCAGGGCCGCCCCCGCCCGAGTCTGATCATGCTGATCCGCGAAGCGGCCCGGGCGATCTCCAGAGACCTGGGAGCCGCCCGCTGGTAGAGCAGCACAGCCGCCCCTCGATCCGTCGGAAGGCAGACCCGATCATGGCCGAACGGTACGTAATGTCCATCGATCAGGGCACCAACTCGACCCGATGCATCCTGTTCGACCACCGTGGGCGGCTGGTCTCGGTCGCGCAGAAGGAACACCGGCAGCACTTCCCGAGGCCCGGCTGGGTCGAGCACGACGCCATGGAGATATGGCACAACCTGCGGCAGATCCTGCCCGAGGCGCTCTCCGACACCGGTGCCGGCAGGGAGCAGGTCATCGCCGTCGGCCTGGCCAACCAGCGTGAGACGACGGTGCTCTGGGACCGGCGGACGGGCGCCCCGGTGGGCCGGGCGATCGTCTGGCAGGACACCCGCACGGCGCCGCTCGTCGATGAGCTCATGCAGCGCCCCGGGGAGGCGTTCTTCCTGGAGCGGTGCGCCCTGCCGCCCTCGACCTACTTCTCCGCGCTGCGGATCCGGTGGCTGTTCGACCACGTCAAGGGGGTCGAACAGCGCGCCAAGGACGGCGAGGTGCTGTTCGGAACGATGGAGAGCTGGCTGATCTGGAACCTCACCGGGGGCGCCGACAGCGGCCTGCACATCACCGACGCCACCAACGCAAGCCGCACCATGCTGATGAACATCCGCACGCTCACCTGGGACGAGGAGCTGCTGGCCTTCTTCGGGGTGCCCCGTGCGATGCTCCCGGAGATCCGGTCGTCCGCGGAGGCCTACGACGAAGCCCGTGCGGTGCTGCCCGGGGTCTCGATCACGGCCGCCCTCGGCGACCAGCAGGCCGCCCTCTTCGGCCAGACCTGCTTCTCCCCCGGCGAGGCCAAGTGCACCTACGGAACGGGCAGCTTCCTGCTGCTCAACACCGGCGGTGAGCTGGTGCGGTCCCGGCACGGGCTCCTCACGACCGTCGCGTACAAGATCGGGGACCAGGAGCCGGCCTACGCCCTGGAAGGGTCGATCGCCGTCACCGGCGCACTCGTCCAGTGGTTCCGGGACCGCCTGGGGCTGATCAACAGCGCGCCGGAGATCGAGACCCTCGCGCGGACGGTCGAGGACAACGGCGGCTGCTACATCGTTCCCGCGTTCTCGGGCCTGTTCGCGCCCCGCTGGCGCAGCGACGCACGCGGGGTCATCGTCGGCCTCACCTCGTACATCACCAAGGGCCACCTGGCGCGTGCCGTCCTGGAAGCCACCGGATGGCAGACCCGGGAGGTCGTCGACGCCATGAACGCCGACTCCTCGGTCTCCCTTCGGCAGCTCAAGGTGGACGGGGGCATGACCGCGGACAACCTGCTGATGCAGTTCGTGGCCGACGTGCTGGACGTGCCCGTCGTACGGCCCATGGTCGCCGAGACGGTCTCCCTGGGCGCCGCCTACGCGGCCGGGCTCGCCGCCGGCTACTGGCCCGATCTCGAAGTGCTGCGCCGCAACTGGCACCGGGCCGCCCAGTGGCTGCCCGACATGGACCCCGAGCTGCGGGAGTCGGAGTACGACAACTGGCAGCGGGCCGTCGAACGGTCGCTGGGCTGGGTCAGACCACCACGATCCGTCTGAACGCCGGCCCGCCTGGAGGCAGCCGGTATACACGCGGGCATTTTGCTTGCCTGACTCAAGTAAGCCGTCCATGAGCCGGGTGGCCATGAGCGGAAGCCCACCCCCGTGCGCCGCATCCCGTGGGGACGGGGAGCGGCGCCGCCCCGGACCGGTCGCCGAACCGACTCCCCCCCGGCCGGCACCCGTCCGGGGGCACCTCCCGGAGCCGCCCGTGTCCGCGATGATCAACAAGTGCCGTGGTCCGAAGATCACGCTGATGCGGGGGGCGTTGATCGTCGCCGCCGGATACGGCCTGAACATCGTGAGCGAGGTGTGGCAGCTGGTCCTGGTCTCCCGCGTCATCGGCGCCGGCGTCGGCTTCGCCGACGGCGCCATGCCCTGATCACGGGCGCGGTCCCGCCCTCGGAGACGGCCGCCGCGAACAGCCTCCACACGCTGATGCGCTCCATCGGCACGTCGGTGGCCAGCGCGGTCGCCGGGGTGATCCTGGCGCAGCTGACGATCAGCCTCGGCGGCCATGCGCTGCCGTCCGAGAACGGCTTCAAGGCCGTCATGGCGATCGGCGCGGGCGCGGCGATCCTGGCCTTCGCCCTCGCCTCCTTCCTCCCCCGCCACCGCCCGACCACACCGGCCCCGGCACCGGCGTCGGAGCCATCGGCGGAGACGGTCGCCTGAGGGGGCCGGCGGAGACGGGCAGGCCGGGCCGGCCGGGCCGGCCCGGGCCCGTTCAGGGGAACCGGCGGCCGAAGGCGCGTGAGGCCGGCGGAAGCGGTCGAGACCTTCAGCCGTGACCGCCGTGCCCCTGCCGCTCATCGCGCCGATGCTCGCCACTCCAGGCACCCTGCCGCCCGCCGCCCAGGACCAGCGGTGGGCGTACGAGACCAAGCAGGACGGCCAGCGGGTCATGGTCTATCTGCCCGGCGACGGCAGTCTGCTGCTGCGCGCCCGCTCGGGCGAGAACATCACCGCGGCCTATCCCGAACTGCGGCCGCTCGGTGGCGCGCTGGGCACCACCCCCGCCGTACTGGACGGCGAGGTGCTGGCCCTCGACGAACAGGGCCGGGCCGACTTCCAGCTGCTGCAGAGCCGGATGGGCCTGGCGCACGCCCCCGCGCGGGCGGCACGCCGGGCCGCCCAAGTGCCGGTGCATCTGGTGCTGTTCGACGTGCCGTACTGCGAGGAGTCCCTGCTGCGGCAGCCGTACGTACGGCGGCGGGCCCGGCTGACGGAGCTGGGCCTGGCCGGGCCGTACTGGTCGACTCCGGGCGCGGTGACCGGACACGGCGCCGAGGCGCTCGCGGCGACCCGGGAACACGGCCTGGAGGGTCTGGTGTGCAAGCGGCTGGACTCCGTGTACGAGCCCGGGGTCCGCTCCCGTGCCTGGATCAAGATCCGCAACATGCGCGCGGAAGATGTGATCGTCGGCGGCTGGCTGCCCGGCAAAGGGCGGCTGAGCGGACTGCCCGGCGCGGTGCTGGTCGGTCAGCGCGACCAGGACGGCCGACTGCGGTACGTCGGCGGGGTGGGCACCGGCTGGAGCGAGGCCGAGCGGACTCAGCTCGCCGCGCTGCTGCGGGACACCGCGAGCGAGCGGTGCCCCTTCGATCCGGTGCCGCGCGTCCCGGACGCCCGCTGGGTGCTGCCCCGGCTGGTCGGCGAGGTCAGCTACAGCACCCGTACCCGGGCCGGGCTCCTGCGCCAGCCGTCCTGGCTGCGGCTCCGCCCTGACCTCACCCCGGAGGAATCCGCGGCGGACCTGCCGGAGGGCTTCGGCTGAGGAGACACCCCGGTACGCCGCCAAGCCGTACGGTGCGCCCGCTTCCGCCTGCTGCGCCGCAACCTCGCCATGGACGCCCGCGCGCCGCGCGAGCATCATGGCCGGATGGATCTTCACGCGGAGCTGCCCCCGGCCATCGACGCATCCGGACTGCTGGCCCTCGCCGAGGGTCATCACGGCCGTACGGCCCGGGCGCTGGGCGTCCGGGAAGCCGCCGGTCACCTCGTCAAGGTGTACGCGCTGGAGGCACCGGGGCGTACGGTCGGACCGCAGGCCGTGGACACGGCGCTGGACCTTGCCGCGGGCCATCTGAGCCTGGGACGGGTACGCGGATCGCTGGGCCTCGCGGTGCTGATCGTGCACGCCGGCGGCGACGGCGACTACATCCTGGTGCACAGCTGGATCGAGGGACACATGTCCGACCTGGCCGTGTTCACCGGCCCGGCCGGGCGGCCGGCGGAGCTGCGGCCGGGCCGGGCGGGGCTCGCGCCCTGCGTCTGGGAGGCCGCGCTGCTGGCGCACGAGCGGGAGGCGTTCTCCCGGCATGTGCTGGACGGCGACGGCCCGCTTGCCGAGCGGCTGACCGCCTGGAGCGCCGACACCCTGGAGGGCGAGGTCCGGTGACCGGTACTCCCCTGGTGCGGCACGCCGACCGCGCCGATCTGCCGCGCGTGGCCGAACTGGCCGCCCAGCACGCCGACTACGAGCGCGCCGCCCCGCCCGTGCGGGACCTCGCCGCCCGGCTGGCCGGCCTGCTGTTCGACACGCCCGCCCCGCGGCTGCGCTGCCTGGTCGCCGAGGCACCGGACGGCGAGATCGTCGGCTACGCCACCTGCGCGCCCGAACTGTCCACCTGGGACGGGCGGGAGTACCTGCACATGGACTGTCTGTTCCTGGCCCCCGGCCATCGCGGCCTGGGCCTCGGCCCGCTGCTCGTGGACGCGGTGGTCGCCGAGGCCCGGCGGCTCGGCCTCGCGCAGGTGCAGTGGCAGACGCCCACCTGGAACGAGAGGGCGGTCCGGTTCTACGACCGGCTCGGCGCCCGCGCGCAGCAGAAGCTGCGCTACAGCCTCCCCGTCGGCGAAGCCGGCACCTGAGCCTTCACGAGTCCCGGGACGGCGCCGTTCGAGAAGACCGCGGTGTTCGACCGGGTCCTGACCGGGCGTCGGGTCCGAGGGTCTATCGTGTCCCCATGTCCGTCCCGGAATTGGTCCGTATCGTCTCCCGCGACTCACCGATGGCCCTGGCCCAAGTGGAGCGGGTCCGCGCCGAGTTGACTGTGCTGCACCCCGGTGTGCGCACCGAGGTGGTGCCGGTCAAGACCACCGGCGACAAGTGGCTCGGCGATCTGTCCAAGGTCGAGGGCAAGGGGGCGTTCACCAAGGAGGTCGACGCGGCCCTGCTGGCCGGGGAGGCCGATCTCGCGGTGCACTGCGTCAAGGACGTGCCCGCCGACCGGCCGCTGCCCGCCGGGACGGTGTTCGCCGCCTTCCTGAAGCGGGACGACATCCGCGACGCGCTGGTCCACCCGGGCGGACTCACCCTGGACGAGCTGCCGGCCGGCACCCGCATCGGCACCTCCTCGGTGCGCCGGGTGGCCCAACTGGCCGCCACGCACCCGCATCTGGAGTGCGTGGCGTTCCGCGGCAACGCCAACCGCCGGCTGGAGAAGCTGGCCGCCGGCGACGCGGACGCTCTGCTGCTGGCGGTGTCCGGTCTGGAACGGATCGGCCGCACGGACGTGATCAGCGAGGTGCTGTCGACGGAGACGATGATGCCGCCGATCGGCGCGGGCATCCTCGCCCTGCAGTGCCGGGAGGACGACACCGCGCTGATCGACGCCGTCAGCGGGCTCGGCGACCCGGACACCCATCGGGAGGCGACGGCCGAGCGGATGTTCCTGCATGTGCTGCAGGGCCACTGCAACAGCCCGATCGCCGGCTACGCGCACGTGGACCGCGGCGGGGAACTGTCCCTGCGGGCCTGTGTGTTCACCCCGGACGGCAAGACCCGGCTGAACGCCCACGAGTGGGCGGGACGGCTGGATCCGGCCACGCTCGGCACCTCGGTCGCGGTGGCGCTGCTGCGGCAGGGCGCGCGGGAGATCATCGACGGCATCCCGCACTGACCGTACGGCGGCGCCGCCGGCGTCGCCCGTGTCAGGCGGTGGTGCCGGGCTCCGTCTGGTCCTTCAGGAACGCGCTGACCTGGTGGGCCAGGCTGCCCTGCCCGGCCGCCGCGGGGGCGGCCGCCGGGGTCGCGTCCAGGACGCCGATGCCGCCGGTCCACAGCCGGCGGTCGGCCCACTCGTCCTCCACCCGCAGCTGCACCTGCACGTCCACGTGGGCCAGGGCGGCCTCGGGGGCGGCGGCGTAGATCACGGCGGTGGCCCGGCGCAGCGGGTAGACGTCGAAGCCCTCGATGAACTGCGAGTTGCGCCAGTCGATGAACGCGCCCTCGCCGTCGGGGCCGACCCGGACGTCGATCTGGCCGTCCTCCAGGTGGATGCCGTAGTGCCGGGCGCCACGGTTCTCGACCGTCACCCGGACACTGAAGTACGTCAGCCCGTCGGCCGCGTCGTCGCGTCCGCGCGGCGGCTCGGCCGCCTCCAGACGGTGGACGCGGACCCGCAGACCGGCATGCTCGTCGTGCTCGTGCCAGTCCCCGACCACGTTCGGCTCGTACACAGTGCCCCTCTCGACCTTCGAGAGCTGCTGTCTATCTGTGCGCCGAGCGCACTGTCAAATGCGCAGAATGCGCTGTGGCCAGCGGGTTCGCCCGCTTTGATCGGTGATCAAGCGCTGCCCAGGAAAGATGCGTTCGCGGCGCATTCGGCAGGGGGACGGTGCGTGCCGCACATCACGTCCGCGGCAAGATCACCGGGCCAGCCGGCCGAGCAACGAGGAGGCCGTGGTGATGCCGAGGGCGGCGGCCACCGCGAGGACGGCGAAGTCGGCGCCGAGATGCGCGGGCGTGCGGAGCAGGAGGCCGCGCAGGGCGTCGACCTGATAGCTCAGCGGGTTGACCTTGCTGACGGCCTGGAGCCGGCCCGGCATCACCGAGAGGGGGTACAGGGCGTTGGAGCCGAAGAACAGCGGCATGGTGATCGCCTGCCCGAAGCCCATCAGGCGGTCGCGGCTGAGCATGATGCCGACGATGGTCATCGACAGGCAGGAGAAGAACGCGGAGGCGAGTACGACGGCGAGGGCGACGCCGAGCAGCTTCGGCGGGTTCCAGGTGCGGGCGACGCCGAGCAGCTTCGGCGGGTTCCAGGTGCGGGCGACGCCGAGCAGAGTCGCGATGACGATCACGACGATCGCCTGGATCAGCGACTTCACCCCGGCGGCGAACGCCTTGCCGGTGATCAGGGCCGAGCGCGGGGTCGGGGTGACGAGGAGCTTGTTCAGGATGCCCGCGTCGCGTTCCCAGATGATCTGGATGCCGTGGAAGATCGCGATGAACATCGCCGACTGGGCGATGATGCCGGGCGCCATGCAGTCGATGTACGGCACGCCGCCGGTGGGTATCGCCCGGATCCTGGTGAAGGTCTGACCGAAGATCAGCAGCCGCAGGGCGGGCTGGACCGCGCGGGTGTACAACTCGGTGCGGTCGTGGCGCAGCTTCTGCAGCTCCACGGCGCACATGGCGACGACCCGCGCGGGCAGCAACCGGCGCGGCACGGGCGGGCTGAGCAGCAGGGCGGTGTCGCTGCGGGAGGTGCGGTCAGCCGACTCGGCGCGCGGTGCGGCGGGTGCTGCGGACATCGCGGCAACCTCCTCCGGAGTGGTCGTCGAGGCCGCTGCCGGCGACGTCGCGGAAGACGTCCTCCAGCGTGGGCAGGGTGTCGGTGCCCAGGCGTTCGGCGAGGCCGCGGCGCAGCTCGGCCGGGGTGCCGAGGGCGCGGATGCGGCCGCGGTGCATCAGGCCGACCGGTCGCAGTACTGGTCGGCCTAGTGGGTGGTGACGAGGGCGGTCGTCCCGGTCGCCGCGCGGACGGCGTTGATGTGCTCCCAGACGCCGGTGCGGGCGATCGGGTCGAGGCCGGTGGTCGGCTCGTCGAGGGTCAGCAGCCGGGGCGCGCTGACATACACCTGGGCCAGTTCCAGGCGGCGGACCATGCCGCCGGAGTAGGTCCCGGCGAGCCGGTCGGCGGCGTCCGCGAGGCCGACGGCGGCCAGCGCCTGGCTGACCCGTTCGGCACGCTCGCGGCGGGGCATGTCGAAGACACGGGCGAACAGGGCGACATTCTCCCGGCCGGTCAGCCCACTGTCGGCGGACAGCTGCTGCGGGACGTAGCCGAGCAGCCGGCGCACCGCCATCCGCTCGTTGGCGGCGTCGTGCCCGAAGACGCCGACCATGCCGGCGGGGACGGGCAGCAGGGTGGTGATGCAGCGGATGGCGGTGGTCTTCCCGGCGCCATTGGGCCCGAGCAATCCGAACACCTTCCCCTCCCGGACACCCAGATCGAGCCCGTCGACGGCATTGGTCTCACCGAAGGCGTAGACGAGCCGGTCACGACTGACGGCGTCGACGACCGGGGCGGGGCCGGGCACGCTGCGCGCGGCTTCGGCAGCCGTACCGACGGCGTCGGTGTCCGAGGCGAGGCCGGGCGCGCGTCGCACAGCTCCGGCCACCGAACCAACGGCGTCCGCGTCCGGGGCGGGGGCAACCCCGCGACCTACGGCCTCGGCACCTGAACCGACGACGTCGGCGTCCGCGGCGGGGGCGATCCCAGGACGCGCGGGTTCGGCGGCTGCGCCCACGGCATCGGCGGGTTCGCGGGCAGCGCTGACGGTCCCGGTGGTGCCGCCGGCTGTGGTGGGACCACCGGGTTTCGCGTCGGCCTCGACGGCTGCGGCGGGTGCGTCGGCGGCTGCGGCGGCAGCGGAGTCGCCGGGGCTGCCGGCAGTGTTCACGGCGCCGCCGGCAGTCTCGGTGGTGGCCGCTGCGTCGCCGGGACAGTCAGCGGTGTCCGCGCAGCGCCAGGCCTGCCGGCGGTGTTCACGGCGCCGCCGGCAGTGTCGATGGTGACCGCTGCGTCGCCGAGACCGTCGGCGACGTCCACGCCGTCACCAGGCCGGTCAGCGGTGCCGGCGGCGTCGCCAGGGATGTCCGCGGAATCGGCGGAGCCGGCGGCCGTGCCGGCGGCGTTACCCGGGTGCTCGGTGCCGTCCCTCCTCATGGCCTCTGGGCCTCGTCATGGTCGTCGGTCTGCGTCATGACTCCTCGGCCTCTTCGTGCAGGCCGGCCGCCGGCCTGCGCAGCGCCGGCAGGGCCGCGCGCAGGGCCTCCCCGGTCGGTGTCGTCGAGCCGGGACACGTGCCGGCCGACCAGTTCGGTCCGGCGCCGCTTCCAGTCGTCCAGCCGCTTCCCGGCGGCAGCGGCCAGCGGCAGCCGGGCCGCGCGCCGGTCGGCGGGGTCGGTCTCGCGGAGCAGGTATCCGTCCCGGACGAGCTGGTTGACCAGGGGCGACACGAAGTTGCCCGCCAGGTACAGCGCCCACGCCGCGTCCGAGCTGCCGATGGCGGGCCGGGACTCGACCAGCCGGAGCAGTTCCACCTCGGCGCCGCGCAACCGCCGCCGGATCAGCCGCTGGATGCGCACCAGCGCGTCCGCCAACTCCTCCGGGAAGGTCTCGGAATCCCTTGCCGCTCACCGCGCCGTCTCGGTTTCCACACCAGAAGATCACCCCTGTTACAGAGGTAATGCGCGCCAAGGAAAGGTCAAGGATCGACCTGGTTGCGTCCCATTTGCACTTAATTGTTTTGCGATGTCCGGGAGCGGGAAAAGGGTGGACAGTGCTTCGGACCGGAGGCACGTCCGTGGGAGTCGGCTCCTTGCCGCCGCCCCGCTTTCCCCTTCCCCGGTCCGAGCGCGCCTCCCACGGTGTCTGTACTTCCAGCACCTGCTGAGAGAGGTGCGCACCATGTCCGTCACCGGCAGTACGACCTCACACCCCCACGACGACGCCCCCGACACGGTGGAGTCCTTCGAACGGCTCGCGAAGCTGTCCGACGGCCCCGAGCGGCGGGCGCTGCGTGATGAACTGGTCCGCTTGTGGCTGCCCATGGCCGAGCGGATCGCCGTGCGGTTCCGTGGCCGCGGGGAGACCCTGGAAGACCTGTACCAGGTCGCCGCGCTGGGTCTGGTGAAGGCCGTCGACCACTACGACCCCGAGCGTGGCCGCGCCTTCGAGGCGTATGCCGTGCCCACCATCACAGGTGAGATCAAGCGCCACTTCCGCGACCACATGTGGACCCTGCACGTGCCGCGCCGGGTGCAGGACCTGCGCAACCGGGTCCGCTCCGCCGGCAAGGAACTGGCCCAGAGCACCTCGGGACGCCCGCCCACCGTGGCGGAGATCGCCGCCCACACGCGGCTCAGCGAGGACGAGGTGCGCACCGGCATGGAGGCGCTGGAGTGCTTCTCCGCGCTGTCCCTGGACGCCGAGGTGGCCGGCACCGACGGCTACGCCCTCGGGGACTCCCTCGGCGGCCCCGACCCCGGCTACGACCTCGTGGTCGACCGGGCCGCCGTCAAGCCCTGTCTAGCGGCACTGCCGGAACGCGAGCGCGTCATCCTCTATCTGCGGTTCTTCCGCGGGATGACCCAGAGCCGGATCGCCCAGCAGCTGGGCATCTCGCAGATGCATGTCTCCCGGCTGCTCAGCAGCTGCTTCGAGCGGCTGCGCGAGGAACTGCTCGCCGAAGCCCGCTGAATCCGCCGGGAAGCCCGCTGAATCCGCTGAATCCGCCGGTCCCTGGCACGGCCGGCGAAGCCCCCTGCCGCTCATTCCTCCGAGGACCCGGGCACCTGCGTCGGGCCGTACCGGTCCAGGGCGTCCTCCAGTTCGGCGCGGACATCGGGCGGGATGTCGCCCCGGCGCCCCCAGATGAGGATCAGCTCCGCGATGTTGCGCAGCTTGATGTTGGTGTGCTGGGAGACGTCCCGCAGCACCTCCCAGCCCTCGTCCGGGGTCACCCTGCCCAGGGCCACCACCATCCCGATCGCCTGGTCGACGACCGCGTGGGAGGCCACGGCCTCCTTCATCTGGTCGACCTCGGCCTGCAGCGCGGAGAGCCTGTCGGGCTCGTTCGCTCCCATGTCCCCATCGTGCTCGCCGGCCTGGACCGCTGCCACCGGGGGTACTCGACAGGCAGCCGACCCCCTTCCGGTTGGACACTGGTGCGAGAGCGGTGGCCGCCCGGCCCCGAGAGCAGGACGCGACGGACATGAACCACAACAACCCCGTCAGTGGTGGACCGCGCAGGCGAGACGTCGTCTCCACCCACTCCGTTTTCGGCGCCCCGTGCTGGGTGAGCCTGACCAGCCGTGACCTGGAGGCCACCCAGGACTTCTACACGGCCGTCCTGGGCTGGCGGTGGCGCGGCGCGAAACTCGGCGAGCACTTCCGGATCGCGCTGGCGGACGGAGTGCCGGTGGCGGGGATCGCCGCCGTCGCCGCCATGTGGCAGATGGCCGTGGCCTGGACGCCGTACTTCGCGGTGCCGGACGCCGACGTGGCGGTGTCCCGGGTCCGCGAGCGCGGCGGTACGGCGGCCGTCGGGCCGCTGTCCTTCCCGCCGGGCCGGGCCGCGCTGCTCGCCGACCGGGACGGGGCCACCTTCGGCATCTGGCAGGGGGAACTGGTCGCCAACTGGGAGGCGTGGCGGCGGGCGTCACCGACGTTCATCCGGCTGCACACCCGCGACGCCTTCGACGCCGCGATGTTCTACGGCGAGGTCCTCGACTGGGCGTCCGGGCTGCCGGGCTGCTGCGAGGTGGAGTACGAGGGCGGCGAGGTGGTGCTGCGCAGCCAGGGCGACATCGTGGCGCGCATCGACTCGGGCGCGGTGGAGTCGGCACCGGATCCCTCCGTCCGGCCGCACTGGCAGATCCACTTCGCCGTCGCGGACGTCACGGACTGCGCCCGGGCGGCGGAGAAGCACGGCGGCAGCGTGCTGAGCGAGGACGAGAACGAGGCGATCCTGCGGGACGCGGACGGCGCCCAGTTCACGGTGACGTCAGGCCGAATGCGCTGAACCCGGACAGCCGCTCAGTTCGCGACCCGCGACGGACGCGACAGCAGGATCAGACTGCGGGCCTCCACGCGAAGCCGCGTGCCGGCCTTGCGTTCGCGCTCGTCGGGGATGCCCTCCGGGTCGGCTGTGTCGATCAGGGTTGTCCAGCGCTCGCCGAACGCGTCGTCGGGCAGCCGGAAGTCGACCGGTTCCCAGTAGCCGTTGACGAGCAGCAGAAAGGAGTCGTCGACCATCCGGCGACCATGGGCGTCGCGTTCGGCGATGGCGTCGCCGTTGAGGAACACTCCCACCGAGTGCGCGTCGTCGCGCTGCCAGTCCCGGCCGGTCATCTCGCGGGCGTCGGGCCTGAGCCACATCAGGTCGGGCAGCGGTTGCCTGGCATGGGTCGCGGTCTCACCGCGGAAGAAGCGGCGGCGCCGCAGCACGGGATGCGCGGCGCGCAGGGCGATCAGGCGCCGGGTGAACTCCGCGAGGCCGCGCTGCTCCCCCGCCAGTTCCCAGTCGACCCAGGAGATCTCGTTGTCCTGGCAGTAGGCGTTGTTGTTGCCCTGCTGGGTGCGGCCGAACTCGTCGCCGTGGCAGAGCATCGGGATGCCCTGCGAGAGCAGCAGCGTGGCCAGCAGATTGCGCTGCTGCCGGGCGCGCAGTTCGAGGACGGCCGGGTCCCTGGTGGTGCCCTCGACGCCGCAGTTCCAGGACCGGTTGTGGCTCTCGCCGTCCCGGTTGTCCTCGCCGTTGGCCTCGTTGTGCTTGTCGTTGTACGACACCAGGTCGCGCAGGGTGAAACCGTCGTGCGCGGTGACGAAGTTGACGCTCGCGCGCGGCCGTCGTCTGCTGTGCTGGTACAGGTCGGAGGAGCCGGTCAGCCGGGAGGCGAACTCGCCGAGCGAACCCGGCTCGCCCCGCCAGAAGTCCCGTACGGCGTCCCGGTACTTGCCGTTCCACTCCGACCACAGCGGCGGGAAGTTGCCCACCTGGTAGCCGCCCTCCCCCACGTCCCAGGGCTCGGCGATGAGCTTGACGCGGCTGATCACCGGGTCCTGCTGGATGAGGTCGAAGAACGCCGAGAGCCGGTCCACCTCGTGGAACTGTCGGGCCAGCGTGGCCGCGAGGTCGAAGCGGAAGCCGTCGACACGCATCTCGGTGACCCAGTACCGCAGCGAGTCCATGATCAGCTGGAGCACGTAAGGGTGCCGCATCAGCAGGCTGTTGCCGGTGCCGGTGGTGTCGTAGTAGTGCGCCCAGTCGCCGTCGACCAGGCGGTAGTAGGAGGCGTTGTCGATGCCCCGGAAGGACAGCGTGGGGCCCATCTCGTTGCCCTCGGCGGTGTGGTTGTAGACCACGTCGAGGATGACTTCGAGGCCGGCCGCGTGCAGCGCCTTCACCATGGCCTTGAACTCGTTGACCTGCTGGCCGAGGGTGCCGAAGGCGGCGTAGGCGTTGTGCGGCGCGAAGAAGCCGATGGTGTTGTAGCCCCAGTAGTTGGACAGGCCGCGGTCCTGGAGCACGCCGTCCTGCACGAACTGGTGCACCGGCATCAGTTCCACCGCGGTCACGCCGAGCGAGGTCAGGTGCTCGATGACGGCGGGGTGGGCGAGGCCGGCGTAGGTGCCGCGCAGCCGCTCCGGGACGTCGGGGTGGGTGCGGGTCATGCCGCGCACATGGGCCTCGTAGATCACCGAGTCCGAGTACGGCGTCCGGGGCGGCCGGTCGTCGCCCCAGTCGAAGTACGGGTCGGTGACCACGCCCAGCATGGAGTGCCCGGCGCTGTCGGCGGGGGCGGGGCCGTCCGGGTTGCGTTCGTACAGCGAGGCGTGGTTGTCGATCTGGCCGTCCACGGCGCGGGCGTACGGGTCGAGCAGCAGCTTCGCGGGATTGCACCGGTGGCCGAGCGAGGGCTGCCAGGGGCCGTGCACCCGGTAACCGTAGCGCTGGCCCGGCGCGATGCCGGGCAGATAGGCATGCCAGACGAATCCGTCGACCTCGTGCAGCCGGACCGGGGTCCCGGTGCCGGCGTCGTCGACGAGGATCAGCTCGACCCGCTCGGCCACCTCACTGAACAGCGCGAAGTTGGTGCCCTGTCCGTCGAACGCGGCACCCAACGGGTAGGGCTGCCCGCTCCACACGGGCAGCCCTTTCCTGGTTCTGCGGGCGGTCACCGGCTGCCCTCCAGGGCGCCGTCCGAAGCAGCCGCCACGGCGGCCGGCGCCGCGAGCATGTCGTCCATGGCTCCGGCCGGCGCGGCCAGCACCACCACCGGCGTCTCGCGCGGCACCTGCAGCCCCTGCCGCAGGGTCGGCGCGGGGGCTGTCGGCACCAGCGGGACGCGCTGACCGGCACGGGCCCGCTGCGAGAACCAGATGATCTTGCTGCCGGTGTCCGAGGCGCAGCAGCCCCAGCCGTCACTCATGGCGGCGATGTCCGCCAGGCAGGACCGCAGGTCCAGGTCGGGGCGCAGGTCCGGGTCGTCGTCGCCGAAGGCGGTGATGAGGTGCTGGCCGTTCCACCACATCTCGATGGAGGTGTGCTTGTCCTTCGCATGCTCGTCGATCGCCCGCAGCAGCAGTTCGGCGCCGCGGCAGACGGGGACCGCGAGGTTCTCGAGGTCCCAGTAGCGGAGGTGGGCGGCCAGGATGCGGCTGACCTGTCCCACCCGTTCAGGGCTGACTTCCACGTCGAGGTGGTAGTAGCAGGGCACTGCGGTCTTCATCGTCGCTTGCTCCTCACCGGCGAAGCTCTCGCTCCCCTCGCCCGTCCGGGAGAGGTCCCGGATGCCCGTCCGGGAGGGATCCCGGACACACAGCGTGAGCGCTGATCGCTTCTGAGTCACCTCTACGTTGACCGCACTACGCCATTCGTGCAACACGAGGGCCCGACACACATCGTCGTTGAAGATCCAACAAGACGCTGCGTCGTCATCCGTGCACCATAAGTGAAAGCCTCGATCGCCGTAACGGTGCCGTGCCCTTCCGTGCGCGGACACCACCCGACCGTCGGGAACGCGCCCAGTCGAGAGCGTGGAAGGTGAAGAGGGCAATGCTGCTACCCGCCAAGGCCGAAGTGGCCCGGGCGTTGCGGCGTTACCGGGCGTGGGAGCGCGTCATGCTCGCCTCGCCCCACGACCGCACGGTCCGGGCCACCTTCGAGGACTCGGGCTACACGCTGTGCGTACTGATGGGCAAACGCTGCGCCCGCGAGGCCGCGGACGCCGCCGAACGCTATCTGCGCACGAGTCTGGTCACCTACCTGCGCGAGCAGGACGGACGGCCACGGCCGCGCCGATCGGCCAGAAGAGCGCCGCCATCGGAGCGGCGTTCCACGGCGCCAAGCCCCTGAGCTGGCACCGTACAAGGCGTTCCCCCGGGGCCGGCGTGAGTCGGCCCCTCTCGGATCGCGAAGCCGGGCCGGGTGCCCGGCTTCGCGCACGGCGGAGGTGAGATACATGCGCAGGACCCCGGCCATCGGCCGTGTACCGGTACGCGACGTCCGGCCGGCCGTGGAGTGCGGCAGGCGCCCGGCGAAAGCGGTGGCCGGGGAGACCTTCCAGGTCACGGCCACCGTGTTCCGTGAAGGGCACGATGCCGTGGGTGCCAATGTGGTCCTGCGCGATCCGAAGGGCCGCCGTGGCCCGTGGACGCCGATGCGGGAGCTGTCCCCCGGCAGTGACCTGTGGGGCGCGGACGTCACCCCGGACGCGACGGGCCTCTGGACCTTCCGGGTGGAGGCCTGGAGTCATCCGTTGGCGACCTGGCGGCACACCGCCTCCGTCAAGGTGCCGGCCGGGATGGACATCGGGCTGGTGCTGGAGGAGGGCGCCGAGCTGTACGAGCGGGCGGCCGCCGGAGTGCCGAAGGGGCCGGAGCGAAACGTTGTCCTCGCCGCCGCACAGGCCCTCGGCGACGACACCCTGTCGGTGCACGAGCGCCTGAAGTCCGCCCTGTCGCCCGAGGTGGACGCGCTGCTGACCCGCTATCCGCTGCGGGAGCTGGTCACCGCCTCCGACCCGATGCCGCTGCTGGTGGAGCGGGAGCGGGCCCTGTACGGCTCCTGGTACGAGTTCTTCCCGCGCTCGGAGGGCACGGCCGAGCAGCCGCACGGCAC